>CAISJV010000066.1 GCA_903885795.1 uncultured delta proteobacterium
ACAATAATGAGATATGTCAAGCATTAAATGAATATCCAGTGGCACTACGCTTTTTAAATTATCAAAGAGCACACCCAATATTTACAATGGGTTACAAAAAATATTTTGGCGACTTACACATCAAGTGTTAAAGATGAGTCTAAATTACAAGGCGGGAAGTGTCTCATTCACATTGGCACAGAGGGATTGATATGAAAATGCGGATGAAGGGTGCCCGGCGCTATCAGGCACAATGTATTTGACTTAATACCGCATCTCTTTCGAGTGCCCCTTTGAAAAATGTCTGCTCATGAATTTGCCGAACACCCGACTTCGATGTTCATGTTGAAAACAGCCGGAGGTTCTGTTAAGGTTCTTCCCGATATTAATGGTTCTACTGAAAAAACTGAGGTAGGAGATCATGCTGAAAAAAATAATATTTATGCTGCCTGTTTTAATTTGGTCACTGATAATCATCGGTTGCGGCGGGGGACAGGAGAAGGCGCACCCCAAAGGGGAAGGCAAAATCACCTTTAAACTGGCGTCGATGACGGCGATGGATCACACCTATAACCAGGGGGCATCCAAATTTGCCGAACTGGTCAGGGAGAGGAGCAAGGGCCGGATAGAGGTTACCATATTCCCCGATGGAAAGCTTGGCAAGGGGGAAAAGGAGCTTCTGGAAGCTATCCAGCAGGGAACGATCGACTTCTATGTCGGCTCTACCGGACCCGTCGGCGGTTTCAGTCCCTCCATGGGCATCCTCGATCTTCCCTTCCTGTTTCGCGATTACGCCCATGCCGACAAAGTTCTCGACGGACCTGTCGGCCGCCGGCTTCTCGAAGACCTGGGGAAGGGCAACCTCAAGGGATTGGCCTTCTGGGAGAACGGTTTCCGGAACCTGACCAACTCGAAAAAGGCCGTGAAAGTCCCCGCCGATGCCAAAGGCCTGAAGATCCGGACGATGGAAAACAAGATCCACCTGGCCGCCTGGAAGGCCGTGGGGGTTAATCCCGTTGCTCTTCCCTTTGGGGAGTTGTACGGCGATTTGCAGAAGAAGTCCCTCGACGGACAGGAAAATCCCGTGGCTGTCATTTATTCCTCCAAATTCAACGAGGTACAAAAATACCTCTCCCTGACCCAGCATGTCTATTCCCCGGCTCTGATTATCGTCAGCCCCAAGACCTGGCAGACCCTCGCCAAGGAAGATCAGGACATGATTTTGAAGACAGCGGCGGAAGTAGCCCAGTACCAGCGCAAACTCGGGCGGGACAGCGAAGAGAAACAAATTGCCGATCTGGCCGCCAAGGGCATGGACGTGACTAGGGACATCAACAAGGGAGCGTGGTATAAGGTCATGGAAGGGGCAATGGGCGAATTTATCCAGTCATTGGGCAAGGACAAAGTGGATGCCATAATCAACACAAAATGACCATATCGTGGCTTCCGGATCAAACCCGGAATAATGGAGATGGAATGAGAGAGAATGAAATACGATAAATTGCAAGACCTGACCCCAGTTTTGAAGGAGGTTCAGGAGATACGACGGACCGTTGAAGAGATCAAGAAACTTGAAACGGACCGTCTCTTTGAAGAAGGCCTCTTCCGAACCCTTGAGAATAGTTCCCTCATGGGCATCTATGTGGTCCAGGACGGCATCTTCAAGTTCGTTAATCAGCACACCTCCAATTATTGGGGATACGCCCGGGAAGAGCTTCTAGGGATGGCCTCCATGTCCATCGTCCATCCTGAAGACCGGCACATCGTTATAACCTGCGCCATCGACATGCTCAAGGGAACCCGCTTCTCGCCTTACGTCTTCCGGACCATCGCCAAAAACGGAAGTATACGCTGGATAACTGAAACGGTAACCACCATCCATTACCAGGGCAAGCGTGCCGTTCTCGGCAATTCCATGGACATCACCGAACAGATCAACGCCCGGAACAAGCTTGCCGAACTCGAAGCCCTTGAGGCGTCCATCCTCGAAGCCATCCCCCATGCCGTTATTGGCCTGAAGAACCGGCGGATCATCTTCGCCAATGAGGGGGTCATCTCAGTTTTCGGCTGGAAGGCAGAGGAACTGATCGGACAGCGGACGCGCCGCCTCTACCGCTCCGAGCGAGACTTCGAGGAGATCGCCGGAAAGCTCTACACCACCCTTGAGAAGGAGCGGACCGTCTCTCTCGAATTCCCCTGCCGACACAAGGACGGCAAAGACATCGTCTGCATGATAAACGCCTCCCGTATCGGCGAGACCCTGACGGAGAAACAGATCGTCATCACCTACGAGGACATCACGGACCGCAAGCAGGCCGAAGAAGTTTACAAGACCCTGGCCAACAGCTCCCAGGCGGGGGTCTATGTCGTCCAAAGCGGGGCATTCCAGTTTGTCAACCATCACGCCGCCGCTTACGCCGGCTACGGCGAAGAAGAACTGGTTGGGATGGACTCCATGAGCCTCGTTCATACCGAAGACCGGGCGACGGTCCGCAAAAACGCCAAGAACATGCTCTCAGGGAAACGTAAGGCCCCCCACGAATTCCGGATCATCACCAAAAACGGCGATACCCGCTGGATCATGGAAACGGTCACGATGATCCCTTTCCGGGGGGAAATGGCCGTCCTCGGTAATTCCATGGACATCACTGAACAGATAAGCTCCCGGGAAAAACTTGAAGAGCTGGAAGCGCTGGAGGCCTCGATTCTGGAGGCCATCCCCCATGCCGTTATCGGCCTGCAGGACCGGCGGATCATCTTTGCCAACGACGGCGTCCAGACCGTCTTCGGCTGGAAGGCCCGAGATCTTATCGGTATGAGCACCCGGGTCCTCTACAGGACAGACAGGGACTATGAAGAGATGGCCAAGGCCCTTTACAGCGCCCTGGAAAAAAAAAGGACCGTCACTCTCGAATTCCCCTGCCGCCGCAAGGACAGCAGCAGCATTGACTGTATGGTTACCGCCGCACGAATCGGGGACAGCTTGCGGGAAAAAAATATCGTCATCACTTACGAAGACATAACGGACCGCAAGTTTGCCGCCACAGAGCTGGAAAACTCCCGGAAACAATTACGGAGCCTCACGGCCCATCTCCAGTCCGTCCGGGAAAAGGAGCGAACCCGTATCGCCCGGGAACTCCACGATGAGCTCGGCCAACTCCTCACTGCCCTCAACACAGAGATCATCCTCCTGGGGAAAAAGATCCCTCCGGAGTTGACATCCCTTGTTGAACGGACCCAGTCTCTCTCCAGCCTTATCGACATGACCATGGAGACCCTCAAGCGGATCTACATGGCCTTGAGGCCGGGAATGCTGGACCATCTGGGCTTGACGGCCGCCATCGGCTGGCAGGCGGAGGATTTTGAAAAACGCACGGGCATCCGCTGCCAGGTCAGTTTCGCTCCGGAAGACATCGTCCTCGATCCCGATCTGACGACTTCCCTGTTCCGGATCTTTCAGGAAACCCTGACCAATATCTCCCGCCACGCCGAGGCCTCCCGGATCGTCGCATCCCTGAAAGCCAACGACAGGAAGATCCAACTCACGGTCAAAGACAACGGCAAGGGCATCACCCGGGAACAGATGACCAAACCCAACTCTTTCGGTTTATTGGGTATTCGGGAACGAGCGGAATACTGGGGAGGAGAAGTGACCATAAAAGGGAAACCCGGGGAGGGAACGACGGTCAGCGTCGCCATTCCTCTGATCAAGAAAGGAAACACATCATGAAGAAGATCAGGATTCTAATTGCCGATGACCATCCCATTGTCCGGGCTGGATTCAAACTCGTCATCTCCGATACCCAGGATATGACAATCGCCGATGAAGCAGAGAACGGCCAGGAGGTCCTAAACCTGATCAGGAAAAAGGATTACGATATCGTCCTCCTCGACATCTCCATGCCGGGAAGGAACGGGCTGGAAGTCCTCAAAGACTTGAAGGTTGAAAAACCAAAGCTGCCGGTGATGATCCTGAGCATTTACCCCGAAGAGCAATACGCCATCCGTGCGCTCCGGGCGGGGGCCTCGGGATACATGACCAAGGCCAGCGCCCCTAATGAACTCATCGCCGCCATTCGCAAGATTTCCCAGGGAGGGAAATATATCAGTTCGTCCCTTGCGGAAAAGCTTACGGATTACCTGGGTGAGGACGCTTCCAAGCCTCTTCACGAAAAACTCTCGGACCGGGAATACCAGGTTATGCTCCTCATCGCTTCCGGAAAGACCGTCACCGACATCGCTGACCAGCTTTGTCTGAGCGTCAAGACAATCAGCACGTACCGAAGCCACATAATCGACAAAATGAGGCTGAAGAACAATGCTGAAATCACCCTCTACGCCGTCCAGAACAAACTCGTAGAGTAAACGATGGGGACGGTTATATTCATCAGCTTGGGAAATACATATCTATTGACTTAAAATTAATCTTTCCTTATACTGCACTGCGGTTAGAGGAGACAATATTGGACAAACGATGGAGCGAACGGGAGACAATCCCAAAACAAAAAAAGGAGGTATTGTTTATGAAGCGTGCACTAAAGTTGGCTGTTCTGGTTATGGTAATGTGTTTTTTGATCTCCGGACCGGCATTCAGCCAGGATAAGCCGGACGCCACTCTCAAGCTCTCACAGGGGCAGGTTGCTGTTGGCATCGGCTATAGCTGGGGAAAGGGCGTTTTAACTTTTCAGGGAAAAGACTATCCCTTCAAGATTAAAGGGCTGTCTGTCGTTGATGTGGGTATCAGCAGTGCGGATGCAAACGGCAATGTCTTTGGCCTGAAAAAACTCAAAGACTTTAACGGAACCTATACGACCGTCTCGGCAGAGGCCACGGTTGCGGGAGGCGCCGGCGGCACTACGATGAAGAATCAGAACGGGGTTCTAATCAAACTCGTTTCCACAACGCAGGGGATCAATTTCAAGCTCGCACTGGAAGGCGTAAAGTTTACACTGACAAAATAATTATGCCCCACCGAGACCCATGCACCCGGCCTCCCCTATCGAAGGGTAGGCCGGGTGTTTCATTTCCCCTTCAAGAGAAGTCAATATTACCATCTTCGCGAACCTTTTCCCTCCCCTTCAAAGGCCTCCGCTGTCCCTATCTTGTTCCGTTTCTAAATCAAAGATGAAATCAAGGCGGCAAGGCAGAGGCGACTGAGGCGTATTTTTCATACGTCGAGGAGCCGATTGCCGATGCCAACGAAGATAGCGCTTTGATTTAGAAACGGAATTAGAAACTCAGTTGCACGGACGCCCCGCCCACCAGATAGGCGCTCTGACGGTCGACAAATGTCGTATCCACCTGCATGCTCCTGCCCTTCATATCATATCTCGCATCATCGCACATGGGGAAGATGTAAGAAATCTGGGGGGTAATCGTCAGATACGAAGTCGGCTTGATGGGAAGGTTCAACGAAATCACGGCGTCATGGAAATTATTATAACGATCGTTTTTCGATCCATCCGCCTTTCTGTCCGTTCCGTCACTATTGATTTTCAAGCGGTTGTCATCCTGGCTGATCAGATAACTTCCCGAGGCGGCAAACGTCATCCCGACGACTTTGTTGAACTCAAAGGTATGGGACAGACCCAGCAGCAAGTACCAGACCTGGCTGCTGTCAAAGGACCGCGCCACTTTGAGGTTAGGCGAAAGGATCGTATTCAAGCCCAGCGACAGGGAGACCTCCTGGTCATCCTTTTGGTCCGGTCCGGCGCCGGTGGTGTCCGAGTTCCAATAAGCGGCGTTTCCGAAATAGGTATAGGCAATCCCCGCATTCACGATCCCGAAGTCCCGGTTGTAACCAAGGGTCAAATCCGTCTCCGTCCAGTTGTGCCTTTTGTCTCCCTTGTAGGTTGACGTTTCGGCCTGATAGGGCCGCGTATCCAGATTTCCCCACATATTAAGAGAAAAACCCTTGTAACCAAGCACAATCTGGGGCTGAATTACAATACTGTTGCGGGACTGTTCATCGCCCTTGGAAATATAGGCACTCAGAACGCTGATCGTCAAATCGGTTGTTGGTTTTGCTTCCTCAGCTTTTTGCTCTACCTTTGTCGTCCCTTCCACCGGTGTTACCTCCGCAGCAACCGCATCCACAGCACCAATCAAGAACAATATCAACGATAAAATAATTACGGCACTTTGCTTGAATCTCATCACGACCATCCTTAACTACTTATCTATTCGTTACTGGCAATCTTCAATAACCTGAACGCTCGCCCTATAACCGATTTATGGCTAAAAATAAAGTGGTGATGCAAAGGGATGGGGATTAAGGACAAGCTCTTAACTTTCGCTTGACGTTTACGATAGTAAACGGCAATAAACAGGGCCAGGAATGAACGGCTATTCGGTACGGACCCATTCGGAGCTGATCCACAAGCCGGAAAGTTGGAAGTGACGGCTTTTCGCGAAGCCATAATCGACCTGGATCTGAGGAACGTTATCGCCAGGACTTGGGTGGGAGAAGAGCAGTTAGAAGCCGAGGAAGGAATCCTTGCGAAAATGACCGATAGAAGTTTTTATGGGAGATTCTACGAAATGCTCGTTCCCCAGGCGTGGATCTCCCGAGTCAGGATCCGCCTGATGGGTGGATGGGATGTCTTCGTGGACGCAGTCATAAACTTCGATAAGAACGGGAATGCAAACCAGGCAGCAGCCATTGCCCTTTACTCCATTCTTTCTTTCATACCCATGTTCATTTTAACCATCATCATGGTGAATCAGATTCTTGGCGCCTTTCCTCATGTTCAACACGAAATGGTGGAAGGCGTAAAAAAATTGACCCCCTATTTCTCCGGCCCTCTTCTTGATCAGCTTGGCGGCGTCGAGGAAAAGAAGCATGTCCTGGGTTGGATCGGAATCATCTCCCTGATCTGGTTTTCCTCCATGATTTTCGGGGCTATTGAAACAGCCATGAACATGATCTTCCATTCCCACAGCCCCCGAAATTATCTTACATCGAAACTTCTGGCTATTGCTATGATTCCCGCCGGCTGGGCGGTGGCGCTGGCCAGTATAATCGTTACCTATGTAGTCGCACTCCTCGCCAAACAACCATTGCTGGCAGAGACTGTTTTCCAGAACTTCCCCATGATAAATGGCGTCTTCTTTCAGCATGCCCTCCCGTTCCTGGTCACGGTACTATTCTTCACGATCCTGTATAAAGTTATTCCCACGGGAAAAATCCCCTTGGGGATAGCCATCACCGGTGGGGCGATCTTTTCCGCCCTCATGGAAATTGCCAAGCATTTCTTTGCATGGTATGTCGCCAACTATACTCGCTATAATGTGATCTTCGGTTCTCTGGAAACTGTTGTCATCCTTGTGATCTGGGTATTCTACATCGCCCTGATCCTGCTTTTTTGCGCCGAGTTGATGGCCTCCTTCATGAGAAGGGATTTAATCCTCCTGAAAAAGGCCTTCTTCAAGCCTGGCAAAAAATGGTTAGCCAGGGATGAGAGGCTCTTCCATAAGTTCGGCCGCATGTATCCCAAGAATACCTACGTCTTTCAAGAAGGTGATGCAAGTGATGAGATGTACTATATCCTGTCCGGAAGGATACAACTGGAAAAGACATTGGGGACGACAAGAAAAATTTTGACCGATATGAGGCCGGGCAATTATTTTGGTGAAATAGCAGCGCTTATCGACGCCAGGAGAACTGCATCAGCAAAGGCAAGCGAGGACACAGAGCTGGCGGTAATTGACGGGGACACTTTCCGAAACCTGCTGAGAGAAAGCGACGACGCTTCTCTCCTCATGCTCAAGGAATTTTCCCGCCGGATCAAAAAAAGCGATGAAGTCCTCGAAGATACGACCCATACCTGGCTCCGCCTGGTCCTGATTGTGTATTTCCTGAAAAACGATCCATTTCCCCAAAAGTGGGATCCCGTGGCCGAATTGACGTCCCTCACCGGAAAAGACGATAGCGAGATTGTAGATATTCTCAATGAACTCAATCGGTCAGATGTACTGCAATATAAGGAGGGCCGAATTACCGGTTTCGACAAAGAAAAGGCTTGGCAGATCATTTTCAAAAAATAACGGGGTCAGACCCCGTAAGCAACTGCAAGGGGGCATGGTTGGATGTGAAGATTCGAGGGACCCGATTAAGGATTGCAGCAATCGCTGGATGCTTCCTGAACTCCTCGGCGATAAAACGCCGTACCTCCCGCCGGTTCCACCCCCGGGGATGTTCAAAATCCGTATAGAGAGAAAGATCTCCAGCGGAGAAGGGACGGGTCACAAGATCGGCAGCACCAAAAACGGGCATGTTAAAAATTGCCACATTAAGGAAATCTATCCAGCGACTGTTCTCCACGACATATTCCCTGGTCCGACTAGCGGCAGACTGATCCTCGGGGGGAGTCCCAAATAGAAGGTACACGTAAGTACCGATACCTGCCTCCTTCAGATTCCTGAGTACTAAGGAGGCCGTCTGCAGGGATATTCCTTTCTCCAGAATATCAAGAACTCCCTGATCTCCCGATTCAAGGCCCAATTTCAACATCACACACCCGGCGGCATGCAAGCGGCGACAAAATGCCGGGTCTGCCATATCTTCCGTAATACGGACAAACCCATACCAGGGCACGCCTATCCGCTGTTCGGCAAGGGCAGGCAGTAAAACGGGACTGATAGCGTTATCGAGGAAATGGATCAGGACGGGTTTCGATTCATTCTTGAGACGCTCCAGATCGGCAAGGACTTTTTTCACCGGCAGAGGTCGATAGGGATTCTTTTCCTCCGTCTCCGGACAGAATCGGCAACGCCGCCAGTAGCAGCCTGTCGAGGCGCTATAGGGAATGATCGCCCCGGGGGAGAGGTACAGATCCCATGGAAAAGACCGGTAATCGGGACAGGGAACGGTAAACGTTGGATGACCGGAGGGGGGTGGCAAATCTGAGGTCCCCTTAAAAATCGCAATTCCTGCCCCCTGGCGGTCGGCGGAGGGGCCTTGAGAGCTCTCCTGAAGCGTCGATTCGCTTCCCTGACCACGGCGGGCGGAAATTGAGTGGAAGGGGAGTGCTAATAAGGGGGGGCAAAGGGCCTTTCGTGAAAACCCCGAATCAAAATCAGACAAGTCCTTGTAATCGTCGCGGGAAGTGGTCTCCCGACTATCTTTTGATACGAGGGAGATGAGATATTCTTCTCCCGGACCGGCGACAAGATCATCGACAAGACCGGTGAAGAGATCATTCCCTCCGGACCGATGCGACAATACATCAACTCCGAAATCAGTCACCCCTACGGCCATATTACCCCTGCAGGTGCTCTGCCATTGTGGTTGTCGCAACCAAGAGGTGATCAGACCTCCACCTAAAATGATCCTACCGTGGGGGAGCGTAGAACGGACGACACCGATCATGGCAAAGGCGCAAAGGGCCTGGCTGAGATAATTTACGGATATGCCGATTATTTCCGGATTTTGCTCCTTCAGCAGAGACATGAGGTGCATGCGGAAATAGGGATAAAAGGGATTTTTCTCCGGCTGGGCGGCGGACTGGAGGAGATCGGCGGATTGGAGGGGCGATAATGCCGCATCCTCGTAATCGGCCAGACTCACCGTAACCTGCTGTGAATTATCCCGCCGGCGCAGGGATGACTTCCTCCCTTTCAAGGGAATGGGTGGTGTGGGGATGGGGTTGAAGACTTGATTTTCACCCTTGGCAACGGTTAACTGAGACGAGCCCCCGGCCAGAACACGGTTGATATCGGCAACGGCCCGCCGGTAACGATCAGCATGACCGTATAGAGGCCAGGAGCGAAGGGATTGGAGATGCCGCGGCAGACTACGGATGGCCCTTTTCGTCCATGTACTCCCGGCCCTGTCCCTGCCTCCGACCTTGAGCGCCTCCGTTAAATCCGGGGAGATGGCCCTAATTTCCGACGAAATGCTGAAATCTGGTGAGACGATCCCGTTTTCTGAGGCAATTGGGTTATGTCCCCGGATTTCAGCCCCTGCCCTGACACGCGGAGAATTGAGAAGAAAGTGCAGCCCCTCGACATTGGCATCAATCACAGTGCAGGGAATGCCGTGTTCCCGCAAGGCCCCTGCCAGGCGGGCAATTCCCGCCGGCGGCTCACAGGGCTTGGAAACGGGTGGATGGATTAGAAGCACCTTCATTGACTGGCCAAACCCATGAACATTACCCCAAACTGCTTCCTCTTGCCTTCTCCCTGCCCTATGGACCTTTGCCTGTGGACTATTGATCGAAGAAAATTCTTGCATCCACCAGGGAGACGCCCTTCCCGGACGGATGGACAATAACCGGATTCAAATCCAGCTCGGCGATTTCCGGGGCCGCTGCCAACAGGGCGGATACCTTGCCGATCACCTCCACCAGGGTCTCAACGTCTGCGGCCTGCCTACCCCGGACGCCTTGGAGGAGCGGATAGGCCTTCAGCTCCCCGACCATGTCCCAGGCTTCTGCCTTTGTTACCGGGGCCAGGCGGATGGCCGTATCCTTGAATACTTCAATGAAAATCCCTCCCAGGCCGACCATAACGACAGGACCGAATACGGGATCCTGTCGACCTCCGACAAAACACTCCACTCCGGGGGCAGCCATTTCCTGGATGAGAAAGGCGTCGGCAATATTGCCAAAGGTTTGTTGCATCTCCGCCAGTACTTTCCGGAGGGAGAGCCGGGTTTTAATATTCAGGCGCACCCCGCCCACATCGGTCTTGTGGGAGGCCTGGCGGGATATCAGCTTCACCGCTACAGGAAAACGAGGGAAGATGGCATCCGCCTCCTCAGGGTTTCGGACCGTCCATCCTTTTACGGTTGTCAGACTGGCGCTCCGGCAAATGTCAAGGGCCTCGTCTGTAAGGGGAATCCGTTGCTCCTGACGGCAGAGCTGCTTGAGGGAATCAATTAGCCGCTTATCCGGCAGCGCCGCCGGCAATAATCCCCGCTTGTCCCGCCGTGTCTTCCTTTCGTAATACATCGCGGAAATGTCCAGGGCCGCTGCTGCCTCCATCGGCGATGTAAAGATAGGATAAGGCTGGCTCCTGGCGACATCGAGGAGTTCCGCGGGATCGGAGAGCATGGCCACGGCAACAGGTTTCCCGTACTCCTTGACCAGTTTCTCCACCCCGGCCAGGAAGGTCCGGGACATTTCCGCCTCGTAGGTGGAGGCGTATAAATGGTTGAACAAAACGCCGTCGATATTGTCGAGCTTCAGAGTTTCCTCAAGAATGCGAATAAAGATCGTGTAATCAAAAATCTCTCCTAAATCCAGAGGGTTCTGATGGGCGATAACACGGGTCAGATAGAGGGTCTTGAGCTTTTCAAGAAAGGCGGGCGGGAAAGGGACCATATCGAAGCCGAATTTATCGCAGGCGTCGGCGGAAAGGACGGCGTGGCCTCCGGACCGGGAAAGGACGGCGACGCGTCGCCCCTTCATGAGGGGCAGGCGGATGATCTTGACCGCGTTTAGGAACTCCCGCTCCTCCTCGGCGCGAATGACGGCGGCCTGACGGAAGAGGCCGTCCACGACATCATCGCCCGTGGAGAGGGCAGTGGTATGGGATTGGGCGATCTTCGCGCTTGCCTCGCTTCGGTTTGATTTCTGGACAATGACAGGTTTGTCCGCCTGGACGGCGAGATCATAGAACGCCCGGCCCCGCTTGAAGCCTTCAAGATACATGGTCACGACGTCTGTTTCATCATCCTTGAGGAAATAATCGAGAAAATCGACCTCATCGAGCTGGAGTTTGTTGCCGATACTTACAAATTTGCCCGGAATGATGGCGTTCTCGGGAAGGGCGTGGAGATAGGTGCCCCCGACCCCGCCGCTCTGAGCAATCATGGCTACCCGGCCTCCGGAAGGGGGATTCTTGAAAAAGGCGAAGGGCATCATCATCTTGATGTCAAAATTGACCGTCCCCACGCAGTTGGGACCGACAAACTTGATCCCGTATTTAGCGGCAACGTCGAGGACTTCCTCTTCCAGGGAATGATCGCCGTGGGAATATTCGCTGAAGCCACTGGATTCGATAACGACACGGCGTATCCCTTTCCGGCCGCAGGCGTCCATCAGGGCGGGAATGGTTTTGGCGGGCGTCAGGAAAATCGCCACCTCCGGGACTTCGGGAAGGCTCGCAATATCCGTGTAAATGGGGATCCCTGCCACCTCCCCTGCCTGGGAACCAACGCCGTAGAGACTCCCTTGGTAACCGCACTGTTTGTTGTTGAGGAGAATGATCTGTCCGAGGTTCATCTTCGTGGCCGAGGCCCCGACCACAACCATGCTTTTCGGGAAAAAAAATGTTTTCATCCTTATACCACCATATATCTTAAATTATCATGCATAATGATCAGTCCGGACTTCCTATAAATAAATCGCCCCTCCCTGTCAATCTCTCCTTTCTCTCTTCCCTCCTTTCACCTTGACATCATTATGATTACCTGTAGAATTAACCTGTCGCTATATGGGACCATGAATGGCAAATCGGATTATGAACATTAATCTTCGATTTCCTGTTCAAACCCGGAATAAAGGGAGAAGGAGAAAAGCAATGCCCCTGGAAAAATGGAAAGAGCAATACCCGGAAAAATTCGCCTCCGAAGGGGAAATTTTCAGCCATATCCATCGAGGCGATACGATCTTTATCGGTTCGGCCTGCGCCGAACCGCAGCATCTGGTGCAGGGCCTGATCCGTTATGTCAAATCCCATCCCAAGGCCTTTTTCGACGCCGAGGTACTCCATATCCGCTCCCTTGGCGTCGCCCCCTACGCCACAGAAAAGTTCAAACACAACTTCCGGCACAATTCCTTCTTCATCGGCGATAGCACCCGGGAAGCCGTCAATAAAGGCGTGGCCGATTACACACCCGTCTTTCTCTCCGAGACGCCGGAACTATTCCGCAGCGGCCTAGCAAGGGTGGACATCGCCCTCATCCAGACTTCCCTCCCTGACGATCACGGGTACCTGAGCCTCGGGATCAGCGTCGATATCGTCAAGGCTGCGGTCCAAAAGGCCTCAATCGTCGTAGCCCAGATGAACAAATTTATGCCCAGGGTCCACGGCGACGCCTTTATCCACATGCGGGACATTGATTTTCTTGTCCACAATGACGAACACCTCCTGGAATACAGCAATGATGCGGATTCGGAAATAGCGCTCAACATCGGCAAATACGTCGCCCGTCTCATTGAAGACGGCGACACGATCCAGGTCGGCTACGGGCGCATCCCGAACGCTGTCCTGGCAAACCTGAAGGAAAGAAAACATCTGGGCGTCCACACGGAACTGATCAGCGACGGGATTATCGAACTGATGAAGTCAGGGGTCATTGATAATACAAAAAAGACTGTCAATCCGGGGAAAACGGTGACGACTTTCTGCATGGGGAACAAGGCTACCTATGATTATCTCCATGACAACCCGGCCATCGAATTCCGGACTATCGACTATACCAACAATCCCCTGGTCATCGCCCAGCATGATCACATGACGGCAATCAACAGCGCCCTGGAGATCGACCTTACGGGCCAGGCAACGGCGGAGTCCATAGGCCGAATCTTTCACAGCGGCGTCGGGGGACAGGCGGATTTCATGCGCGGGGCCGTCTTCGCCAAGGGTGGCAAGTCCATTCTCACCATTCAATCCACGGCGGCCTGCGACGTCGTCTCCCGGATCGTCCCCATGCTCAGGGAAGGTTCCGGCGTTACCCTGACCCGGGGGGATCTTCACTATGTGGTTACGGAATTCGGCATCGCTTACCTCCACGGAAAGAGCATCCGGGAACGGGCAATGGAACTCATCGGCATCGCCCATCCCAAATTCCGGCCCTGGCTCATTGACGAGGCCAAAAAGTTAGGGCTGATCTACAAGGATCAGGCATTTATCCCCGGCGTCCGTGGTGAGTATCCTGAACACCTTGAGAGTTACCGGACAACCAGAAAAGGTTACAATATCCTCTTTAGGCCCATCAAAATCAGCGATGAACCGCTGTTGAAGGACTTCATCTACTCCCTTTCGGATCAGAGTCTTTACCGCCGGTTCATGTCGGTCCGAAAGGATGTCCCCCATGAGGTGCTGCAAAAGCTTGTCGTTATTGATTACACCGTCGAAATGGCCATTCTCGCCATCCTGCCCCAGGGCGAAAATGAAGAGATCGTCGGTGTTGGCAGATACTATACCGATGAAGCGACGCATGCGGCAGAAGTTGCCTTTGCCGTAAAGGATACACATCAACAACTGGGGATCGGAACGGAACTTCTCGCCTATCTGACGTATCTGGCTAAAAGACAGGGTCTTCTCGGCTTTACGGCAGAGGTCCTCTCGGATAATCAGCCGATGATGCACACCTTTGAAAAGGGCGGCTTCGACCTGGAAAAAAAGAAAGTCGCCGGTCTCTGGGAACTGAAGATGACCTTCCGGGAGTAAATAATGAGAAAAACAGTCACGGGAAAAACAATTATTGTATGGATCATCCTGTTGCTCCTTGGCCTTCCCGCCGCCACAACGGCCCAGGAAAAGGCCTGGCTGGGAGCCCAGGTGCAGAGTTTGACGCCGTCGGCCTCCATAGACAACGCAAGACGGTCGAGACCGGGAGGAGAGTCGGGTCTCATGGTGACAGGTGTGGATCAGGGAAGCCCTGCCCAATTGATGGGATTGAGAAAGGGAGATGTGATTCTCACGGCAAATATGCGCAAGCTCGCCAGTCCTGTTGATCTTAATAATGTCGTCGCCACCCTGCAACCCGGAGAAGAGATAGATTTCTCGGTGCTCCGGGCCGGACAACAATACACTTTCTTCGGAAGATTGATGGCGGCGCCGCAGCCGCCTTCACCAACCACGTCAAGGGTTCCGAAGACGAGCATTTCCGACGATACGGAAATTTTTGTTCAGATGGGGCATACCTCCCGCGTTGTTTCTGTTGCCTTTTCCCACGATGGGCAGTTTATTCTTGGCGGCGATTCCGGCCCCTCGGCCATGCTCTGGGATACATCAACGGGCAAGGAAATAAGATCGTATAAAGACTTTGATGGCTATATCACTAAGGTAGCCTTTTCACCGGACGGACGATTTGTCCTGGCGGGCGGTTACGGAGGCATGAGCCTGAAAGTATGGGACTTTATCACCGGCAAGGGCATCTGGTCCGTCAAGGGACACGCCAACATGGGGATCGCCTGCATGACTTTTTCTCAAGACGGCAGATACGTCCTGTCGGGAAACGCTGATAATACGATGAGGCTCCGTGACGCCACAAGCGGGAAGGAAATCAAGACCTTCACGCTTAGAGACGGCGCGGAGGCCGCGATGGCCGTCGCCTTATCTCCGGATACAAAACATGCCCTGTCAGTCGGCAAAGACGGCATTCTGCGGCTTTGGGACATTGCCTCCGGCCATGAGATCAAGTCCTTCCATGGTCGGCCGGGGTCGGTCCGGGCTGTTGCTTTTTCTCCCGACGGCAGGCATGTCTCCTCCGGAACCGGCAAAACCCTCATCAAGACATGGGAGATTGCCAGCGGGCGGGAAACGCGGTCTTTTTCCATGGAGACGGACGACGACGTCTCCGGTGTATCCTTTTCTCCGGACGGCAAATACGTCCTTTCCGTCGGCACGGACCGGGTCTTCAGATTATGGGATCTCCGGTTTGGAAAGGAAATCAGGACCTTTTCGGGACATTCCATCCTGATTTATGACACCGCCTTCTCCAGCGACAGTAGATATATCGCCTCCGGCAGCGAGGACAAAACCATCAAGCTCTGGGATACCGCCACGGGCAGAGAGATAAGAACGTTTTCCGGTAACGCCTCCTGGATCTACTCGACCAAATTTTCCCCCGATGGCCGGCAGGCCGTCTCCGCCAGCGGAGATATAACGGTCAAACAATGGGATATGGCTGCGGGCAGAGAGATTGCGGCCTTTCCCATCCACAAAAGCAGGGTTAGATGGGCCGATTTTTTACCTGATGGACGGCGCGTCCTATCCATCTCCGCCGGCATGAGGGACAACTTCCGGCTCTGGGACACCACGACCGGGAAAGTTGAATTAACACTGACAGGACACGCGAGCTTTGTCAATGCCGCCGCTATTTCGCCGCACGGGAAGTATGCCATCTCCGGCGGCCAGGATAAGCTCTTGAAACTTTGGGATCTTTCTTCCGGCTTGGAGCTGAAAACCTTCCACGGTCATACCAGCGAAGTGAACTCCCTATCCTTCTCTCCCGACGCAAAATTTGTTCTGTCGGCAGACAACAGTGTCTTACGATTATGGGAACTCTCCACCGGACGGGAGATAAGAACCTTTTCGGGACACAGGGGAAAGATTTTCTCGGCTGCCTTTTCTCCGGATGGTAAATATGCCGTCTCCGGAAGCGTGGATAAGACAATAAAGCTCTGGAACATTGCCACAGGTCAGGAGATAAAAACTTTTTCCGTTCATGGGGGAAGCGTCACCAGTGTCGCCTTTTCCCATGATGGCAGGTTTATCTCGTCGGGAAGCGGTGATAATTCAGTGAGATGCATAGAAACTGCAACGGGCAGGGAAATCTCGACCTTCACCGGCCATAGCACCTGGGTCAATTCAGTGTCCTTTTCACCGGATGATAAATATCTGTTATCCAGCAGTTTCGACGGCACCACGAGACTCTGGGATCGCGCTACCGGCAAGGAAATGGCCCGATTCATCGGCTTCAACGATGGCGAATGGATCGTCATCACCCCGGAAGGCTACTACAATTCCTCCCCCAACGGCCACAAGCATCTGAGCATCCGCATGGGGAACAGTATTTACGGCATTGATCAGTTCTATGACGTCTTCTATCGCCCCGACATCGTCGCCACCAGATTGAAAGGCGAAGACATCAGCGGACTGGTTACCCTGACCATCAATGAGGCGATCAAGAATCCACCACCTGTCGCTCAATTTACCTCGGCGCCATCTGACGCCGCCATGCAACCGCTGGTTAAGGTCTGCTATCGGGCGGAAAGCACCGGCGGCGGCATCGGAGAGATCCGGTTGTTTCATAACGGAAAGCTTATCCAGTCCGACGGCTTTTATCGAGGCACTCTCAACACCGCAGGAAAGGTTCAACTGGCGGCAGTGAACAGCAAGGCCATCTACGAGGAAATGCGGAGCATCACCATAAAGGGCAAAGCCGAATCCGGTGCGCTCCTGAGCCGCGCCAAGGGAGAGATCTACGAGGATTGCCGGGAGGTCGAGGCCGTTCCCGGTGAAAACGAAGTGAGCGTCATGGCATTCAACAGCAACAACACCGTTCAGGGTCAGATGAAAACGATCAGTTTCCATTCCCGGCTTCAACCCCGGGAGCCTCACCTATATGTATTATCCGTCGGTATTGATCGGTATAAAGATCCGGGCGTCAATCTGAAATATGCCGTGAAGGATGCCCGAGACATAGAGGATAAGCTCCTCCGGCAGTCTGCTACTATATATAAACTGGGAAATATTCACCATGAACTGTTGACCGATGATAAAGCGACCAAGGAAAACATCACCGCCCGAATCGCTGAGCTTTCGCGCTTGGTCAAGCCTGACGACGGCTTTATTCTTTTTGTCGCCGGCCACGGTGTGCTCCTCCAGAATCAATACTATATGCTCACCCATGACTACAACGGCCAGGTCAGTGACCAAAGCCTGATCAGTTCCAATGAAATCGTGGATATGTCCAAGAAAATTAAATCGCTCCATCAGTTGTTAATCTTCGATACCTGTCATGCCGGCGGCGTCGATTACATTGTCAGCGGTCTATATGACGCCCGCATCTCCGTACTGGCCAAGAAGATGGGATTGCACATCTATGCCTCGGCAAGCGACAAACAAGCGGCTATGGATGGATATAAGGGGAACGGGCTGTTCACTTATACCCTGCTGGACGGTCTGGCAAACAACCGAGAGGCCGACAAGTACAAAGACGGGCTGGTCAGCGTCGTTGGTCTTGGCGGCTACTCTAAAAAGACAACCGCTGCCATCTCGAAAGAAATCGGCCACAGTCAGACGCCATTGATTATCAATTTCGGGAAGGATTATCCTCTATACAAGCTGCCGTGAAGGAGCAACAGTTAACTGTTCATCAGCAATATTGAAGTGTTCAAGCCGCATGATACTTTCTTCCGAACAATCGATTGTTAATTTGAACCCTTCAACCAGGTCTGCAATCGAAGCAGCCCTTCTTCCATGGAAACTCGGGGTTCGTATTTCAGCTCCCGCCGGGCGGCGGAGATGTCGAACCAGTGGGACGTCGAGAGTTCCTCAGCGAGAAACCTCGTCATCCGTGGCTCTCCCGGCAACTTCAGGGCCAGATGGATGCTTTCGGCCATGGCTCCCAGGATGACGGCGACGGATTTCGGGATGCCCCGGCGAATCGGCGTAATACCCGCCATCGCCAGGATACGGTTGACAAAATCCCAGAGATTTACCGGCTCGCCATTGGAGATAAAATAGGCCCGGCCCGAGGCTTGCGGGTTGTCCATCAGGGCAGTTGCTGCCAGGAGATGGGCGGCGGCAACGTTGTCTATGTAGGTCGTATCGATGATGTTTTTCCCTGCACCCACGCGGATGATCTTTCCCGCCCTGGCCTGGGCGAGGATGCGGGGAATGATCTGGGTGTCCCCCGGTCCCCAGATGAGGTGGGGGCGCAGGGAAATGGTCCGCATGGACGGGGAGTCGGCGGCGAGGACCAGGCGCTC
The DNA here is from genome assembly GCA_903885795.1 of uncultured delta proteobacterium. Classification (GTDB taxonomy): domain Bacteria; phylum Desulfobacterota; class Syntrophia; order Syntrophales; family UBA8958; genus UBA8958. The sequence goes on from CAISJV010000066.1 coordinate 18,651, forward strand.
CCCTTCCGCCTTTGTGGCTGTGTAGGGAGAACGTGGATGGGCCGGATATGGAACGGATTCATCGGCTCCTTCCATGTCGGCATCGCCGAAAACAACGCTTGCGGAACTCGTAAAGACCAGCCTGCCGACGCCGACGCGACCGCAGGCAGCCAGGATATTCTTCGTGCCCACAACGTTCGGCCGATAAAAGGAATCGAAATCGCCCCATACACCGGCCTTGGCTGCATTATGGAAGACAATGGCGCAGCCTTCGCAGGCCCGCCTCACCGCATCAGGGTCCGTCAGATTCCCCCTGATCACTGTCACGCCCCGCTGCCGCAACTCCGGATAGTCTCCCCGGGCGAAACTCCGCACCTCATATCCGGCAGCCAAGAGGTGCTCGACAACGGCCCGGCCCAAAAATCCACCGCCGCCGGTGACCAGGACTTGCTTCACTGCCGGTCGGAGCGATTCGGAACTGAATTCTTTTTTTTCAGTGCTCATTAAGCTTTTCCGCCGCCCAGACAGTAAGCTTCTCCCGGAATATCTTGGCATTGTGGCGGATGTCAACGGGGAAACCGGAATGATAGAGAACCGTCCTTATCTCCCGGGTTATTTCGCTGGTCCGGGCAATCGCCAGGATTTCCGCCGTCAGCTTCTCTTTATCCTGCCCCGCGTCTCCCTGTTTGAGTTCAATGATGATTACCGGCCGCTTCTTTCCCGTCACCCCGACGCCTACAAGGGCCGAGCGCCTTACCCGGGGATGTCCGTTGAAGAGGGCCTCGCAGGGGATGGTGAAAAGGATTCCCCCGGCCGTTTCCACCCGGTGAGTCTTCCGGCCGCAGAACCACAACCGTCCCGTATCATCCAGGTAGCCAAGGTCCCCCATGCGGTGCCAGATGCCACCGTCGGCGTCCTTCATTTTAGCCACCCGGGTCGCCCCGGGATTCTGGTAATATTCCTTCGTCGTCACCGGTCCCCTGACGACAATCTCTCCGATCTGTCCTTGGGGCAGGATAGTCGCGTCATCGATCCTTGCCAGCGGTTTTTCCGTAATCTCGACAATCCGGACCTCCATCCCTGCCAGGGGCCTGCCGACACAGGTCCCACCGCCCGTTTCGGAAATTCTTCTGGTCTCGGAAAGGATCTCTTTACTATCGATATCGCTGACGGGGAGGACCTCCGTCGCCCCATATGGGGTATGGATCCGGGCGTCGTCTGGCAACATGCGGTGCATGGCCTCCATGAGATCCGGCCGCACCGGGGCTCCGGCGGTGATTATCCGCTTGACGGCAGGAAGCTTCTTCCCTGTCTCCAGCCCGTAACGGGCCAGATTTTCCAACAATGCGGGCGATCCGTACATGCTTTTACAGTTGTGCATCTCGAGGGCCTGAATGATTTTCTTTGGGTCCGCAGCACCGGGACGGGTGGGATCCATGTCGGGAATGACCGAGGTCATCCCCAGGACGGCGTCAAAAAGGGAGAAGAGGGGGAAGGTCGCCAGATCTACCTCATCCTGACCATAGCCGAAGTGGGTGCTCAGGTAACGGACCTGGGCGTCAAACATCCCGTGTTCATAGACGACGCCCTTGGGAGGCCCGGTGCTGCCGGTGGTAAAGAAGATAGCGGCCCGCTCATCGGGGCGGGCGGGAACGGGGGTAAAAGGCTGCCAGGGGGCCTTGCGAAAATCATTAAGGGTATATCCACCCCAGAAAAAGCGCCTGCCGACAGTAATCTTTACCTTCACGGTCGAGAATTTACCCGGTGAGAGGACCCTCAGGATATGGGCCAGGGGGATGCCGATGAAGGCCTCGGCGCCAATGGAGGAAAGATTATCCACCAACTTCTGCCGACCCATGCCCGGATCGATCATCACCGGGATAGCCCCCACCCGGAAGAGGGCAAAGGTGACGGCAAACAACTCCAGGGACGGCCGGACCATGAGGATCGTCTTGACCCCCTTGGTAATCCCTACCTTCTGGAAACCGTGGGCCAGGCGGTCCGTTTCCTCCTCCAGTTCCCGGAAGGTCCAGTGGACAAAGGTTCCGGAGTTGGGAGCAGATGGACAGATAACGGCCTTCTTGTCCGGAAGGAGGCGGGCGACGCGGGAGAGATGCTCACTGAGGTTCGAGGTGCTGTTGATATTTGGGGTGCTGGCTGGATCTTCCATGTTTTTTCTTATCCGGAAAGGGGATGTTTTTTCAGGAATACCTGGATCAGTTGAATAATTGCTTCCCCTTCGTCTTCGAGAATATAATGCCCTCCCTTGGAAAATGTGTGTACCTCCGCTTCTGGAAATCGTCTGCACCATTCGGCCAGGATAATCTCGTCAAAGACAAAATCCCTCATCCCCCAGCAAATCATCATAGGGATATGACTCAGGAGGTGGAGGTGCTCATCTGTCCACTTCACGAGGGCGTAACTCTTGTCTTTTGGATAAACGGGGATATCCTGGACAAAGCGCAAGGTAGCAATCCGGTTTTCCCAGGAGTCGTAAGGGGCCGTCAGGGCCTCCCTCACCTCCCCGGACATCGTCTTGGCAACGCCTAGAAAAGTGGCGCCATAGGAAAAGGCGTTAAAACCGCGCACCAGCAGTGCCGGAATGGCCGGAAAATGGCGGATGAACGATAATTGCCAGGGCAACTCCTTCCCTGCGGGGATGAGAAAGGCTCCCGTATTGAGAATGACGATCCGGGCGATCCGTTCCGGCCTCCGGGCGGCGCAGGCCATCCCGATCATCCCTCCCCAGTCGTGAACGATCAGGGTGACGTTGCTCGTCAGCCCTAAATGATCCAGGAGGGCTTCGAGATTATCGACATGGCTCTCTACGGTGTAATCAAAAATCTCGTCCGTCGGTCGCGAGGAAAGTCCGCAACCCACATGGTCCGGAACAATCACACGACAAGATGGACTCAGCGCCTTCACGATCTCGCGGTAATAAAATGACCAGGTGGGATTGCCGTGGACGGCCACCACGGATGCCCCCTGCCCTTCATCCAGGTAGTGATAGAAATAACCACAGGCAGCCTTCAGCCAATGGCTCGCGAAAGGATATAAACGACGGTGCGGGGTGATATCAAAGGGGGGGGTGATTTTGTCCGCAACAGCATCAGCTGGTTCTAATTTCATGATCCCGATATGAATAACATTTGATGAACTCGTAAAAAGTTAAAAAACAGTCACAATCGACGGCTTCGTAAAAAGATCCGCAGGCAAGGCGCGCAAGTCCTGAGGAATGAGGCGTACTTGTCGTACGCCGCAGTGACGAAGGATGCCGCGCAACGCAGCATCCGGATCTTTTTACGAAGCCGTCACAGATTTCGGTAGAGGGCGAGAGAGACTGTTATCCCTGCTCCGACGGTCAGGAACAAACAATTTTTCGCTGCGGAGAAGCGTCCCGAACTCATGGCCCGTTCCAGGGCAAAACCGATGCCCGCCGTGTGCACATTCTCCAGTTTGTCGGTCACGTCAACGAGCTTCTCTTCCATACCCTTCTTCTTTTTGAGCTCACCAAGAAAGCCGGTCGGACTCTGGGATGGAATGATAAGATCTATGTCCTTCATTTTGAGAGAAGTCTCCTTTAAAAAAGCATCCAGGTTTTCCATGGTAAACTGGGCGCATGCTCTGGCAAATCCTTCTGCCTGGCTCATCACCAGGATATTTTTCATCTTCCGCTTATGCTGCTTCCATTCGATTCTGCCACGCAGATCATCAATAAAACGAGCCTCCGTAGCTGCCTTGAAATGGATGAATCCTCCCCCTTCCGCGCTGCGGGACAGGAGCATGGCGGCGGCGGCAGGGGTATAGTTGTAACCCTGGCTTTCACCGGGAACCGGGTCGGTATCGGCAGTAACGACCATACCGTAATCAATCGTACCTGACTGGAGAAAGCCGTCCACGACCATCACACCGGTAAGCATCCCGCAGCCCCCGTTGGTCAAGTCAAAGGCAAAGGTGGTGCGATCCCCGGTAAAGAGCTCATTGGCGCCGATAGCCCGTTGAATGAAAGTAGCAATGGCGGGCTCCCCGATATGATGATCACGGTAAATACCTGTATTGACGAGGATACCCAGCATATTCGGGTCCAATTCAGCGTTTTTCAAGCAGTCTTTTGCCGCCTTTATTTCCATCTCAATGGAACCACGTCGGAAAAATCCCGGAGTGCTTAAACCAACCGCATCAATTTTCGATCCCATAACGATCCACCAAATCATCCATAGTAAAAATTACGAAGCCAACAGTCAAACCCGAAGCCAAGGCCATAAGCATCATCTTCTCTCCGGGCTTGAAACGCTTTTCATTAAGATAACTGTACAGGGCCAGGAAGTGGGATGTTGACGCGGTATTTCCATATTCCTGCAGGATCACGACCATGTTCTTCACCCGCTTACCAAAATAATGGCCCAGTCTCTTGCCTCCCGAATAGACGGCCCGCATGGAGGTCTGGTGAGGAACGAGGTGATCGATATCCCCGCATTCTATTCCGAATTCTTGCAATGCCCTTCCCATAATAGGCGGCGTATCAGCGATTGCCACCTTATGAATCTTCCTGGCCTGAGTGGTCATTTGCGCCCCTGGCGCATCGCGACAAGGCCCGCCGATACAGAGATCGCTGTACTTGGACAGGGTGACAAAATTCGATACCTCCAATCTTGCTTTACCTTCCCCGGATCTTTCTAGAATCACCGCGGCGCCACAGTCGCCGACGGTTAACGATGCCAATTGTCCGCTGAGAATGGTTTTAACGCGGGGAACGGCGTTACGGCTCGCTGATGTGAGGTTCTCACCGGAGATGACCATACCGCACTTGATGACCCCACGGCGGATAAAATCATCCATAATAAATACACCCGTAAGCATCCCGGCGCAGGCATTGGCGATGTCGAAATTCAAGGCCCGGGGCGCCCCGATGGCCTCCTTGACATACAGGGAAAAAGGTGGCTCCCAAACGTAAGTCGTGCCATCCTTATACTTGGTAATGGAGCAACATATGATCATCTCCAGGTCTTCGGCCTTGTGCGTCGAATGCTTGAGACAGTCCAGGGCGGCATTGAGGGAAAGATCATAGGAATCTTCTGTCTCCGAGCACACCCGGCGTTCCTTGATGCCGGTCAGACGTTCGAGATCGAGCTTTCCCCACATTTTTACCCCCTTCATTAAATCCTTCGTGGATAGGCGTTGTTCAGGAACCTTGACGCCGATGCTCTCAAAGCGGCTGGCAAAGGGGGGAGATGAAGATGCGGAAGGGCCGGACGGACTTCCTTCTTTCGTTTTCTCAGTTTTCATAATCTGCTCGGAACACCTCCAGTAAGGAAGGTTAAAAGGTTAACCTAGGGGCATCATATTGGAATCACCCTGCCCTGTCAATGGGAAATCCCTCCGAAATGGCCATTGACACAACGGCATTTCATAGTATATGAAAGCTCCACGATGGGGGATTCCGATAACGGATCAGAAGGGAGAAAGCGATGCTGGATCTGGCAAAAAAAGCAGCCCTGATCGGCGCAGGGCTGGCCCTTGCGGCGACGGACAAAATTCAAGGCGTCGTTGACAATCTGGGAGAAAAAGGAGAAATCGGGCGCAAGGAAGCCCGGGAAGCCGTCGAAGGTCTCGTGGAAAAAACACAAAAAACTCGCCATGCCATCGAAAGCGAGACGGAAAAGGTTATGACTGACTTTACCGCCTTCTGGTTCTATGCCAACTGGACGGATGAAATGGAGGATCAGGTGGAGAAAGTCGTAACCCTCCTCTTGAGGAAACTCCACATTCCGGAACGGCGGGAGTTGGAGGACATCAAGGCCAGGATTGAAGGGCTGGAGAAGGAAGCAACCCGGGATAATAAAAATTAATCAATATTCAGTTTATCAAAAGGAGGCAGATATGACAAAAAGGACTGTTATTATATGGGTTATCGGCGTTTTATTTCTTTTCACCGCTTCCGTTGTCTCGGCGCAGATGACGGGAAGACAGGTCATGGAAAAACAGAAGGAACGCCATAAGGTCAAGACTGAAGTCGGCAATGAGGACATGATGCTCGTCGACAAGAGCGGGTCCAAGGAAAATCGCCAGGTCGTGCGCTATGCAAAGGAAGTCGGTAAGGACGTGCACCGCTATCTCGTGGTGTTTCTGAGCCCCGGCGACATCCGCGGGACGGCTCTGCGGACTTGGGAGAAAAAAGGCGGAGACAACGATCAGTGGCTCTACCTGCCGGCAAAGAAAACGGAGCAGCGCATTGCCAAGGCGGGGAAGAAAAATTACTTCATGGGCACCGATTTTACCTATGAAGACATGGAGCCGGAAGATCTGGACAATTTCAATTACAATATCCTCCGCTCGGAGCAGTTCAGCCATGAGGGAAAAGCTTATGACTGTTATGTGATCGATGCCCTTCCCGCCAATGACAAGAAAAAGCAGGAAACCGGCTATGCCAAGCGAATCATGTGGATCGAAAAGGTCAACCTGACCACCTTGAAGACGGATTTCTACGACAAGCGTGAAAAACATCAGAAAACCCAAATTAATTACAAGTATGAGAATGTGGGCGGAGACGTCATGCGCCCCAAGCAAACCATTATGAATAACATGGAAAAGAGCCACAAAACGGTGACGTCGACCACATCCCGAAAGATAAATGTCACTATGGCAGATTCCACCTTCACTGATGCGTTTATTCTATCAGGCAAACATCTCGAGTAAAGGAGTCCGTTACCGATGAGAATAAGCCCGTTTCTCAAAAGTTTAGCCCTCCTGCTGGTCGTGTGTCTCCTCTCCCCCCCCTTCATTTGGGGGCAGACGGATTACCGTTTCCAGGAAGACGATCTGCTCAAGGAAATGGATAAGGCGGCGCCTGCCCCACCGGAGCAAAAAGGTCAGGAGAAGGTTCCCCAGGCGCCGGCAAAGCAGCCAACCGCTCTCTCAAAGCTGGTGGATGATTTCCACGGCAGCCTCCGTCTCCGCGGGGTGCAATACTGGCAGAATCCGCCGGAAAGGGAAGGGGCGGATACAAGAAATACTTTCGGCGAGACCCTTTTCAAGTTTTCCGACAAGATCAGTTACAAGAACTTCGCCCTTAATGTCGGCGGCTGGGTCGAGTACGGCAACCAGGAAAACACCTATTCCGGAACCTCTTTCAGTGAGTTCTGGCAGGACATGGACCGGCGCCGGCGTATCGTGGATGTAAGCGATCTTTACCTCAACTACAGCCGCGACACATTCAACTTTCTTATCGGGAAAAAGACCCTTACCAATGGTATGTCCACTCTGTACCTGCCCTCCGACCGGATGCGACCACAGGACCTCAATGATCCCATGGACGTCAAGGATCTCAACATCTGGCAGGCGCGAATGGATTTCGACATAGCGGAAGCGACGACGCTAACGGCCGCCTTTCTCCCCATTTATCAGCCCCAGAAGACACCCAGCGAGACTTCACGCTGGATGGGAGAAAAGAAGCAGGGAGACTCCACGGAATTCGACCTCTACGACGCGGGAAATGCCAATATGAGGGAAGATTATCCCCAGGGCGATGCCAACTTTGGCTATTTTGCCCGATTCAAGAAGAAGGGGTTTCACGGCTGGGATCTCTTTGCCTCCTTTTATCACGGTCCCAATCCCTTCTATGTCATTCGGGAAGAACAAGTGCCGGGACCAACTCCAGGAAGCACCCAACCCCAGCGCATCAAGGAAGTTGTGACGGTGGATGACTACGCCGCCGGTTTCTCCACGACCTATGAAAGCTGGGAATTTCATGGAGAGGTTGTATATAACTTCAGCTACGATCGGAAGGATGACGACTATTTCAATTACGTAGGCGGATTTACTTACACTTTTGATGACTTTGCCAAAAAGCTCTGGCTGGAGAAGATCGAATTTACCGCCGAATACGCCAATGAGATCATCACCAGAGTTCAGAACGCGGCAAACTTTGTCTCCAGCTCCAAGAAATCGCGCCTGGGCCGTAATGACATCCTGAGCCGCATCAATTTTGAGTACAACAACAAGTTGTCTTTTCAGTTCGTCTGTAATTTTCAGGTCGACCAGATTGATTATGGACGGTTTCAGAGACTGGAGGCAAAATACAAATTACGGGATGGTCTGATTTCAAAACTCGCGGGTGAGTTCTTCGGGGGGCAAAACGACAGCACCTACGGCCGCTGGCAAAAAAACGACCGGCTCATCCTGGAGTTCGAGTATAGCTTCTGAAATCAGGAGGTTGCCTCGCATAATACGGACAGGATCTGATCGTGTATCTTGCCGTTTGATGCGACGATGTGAGGGGCTGTCAGTGTGAACCCTTCACCATATAGGTCCGTAATGGCTCCTCCCGCCTCCTGCACCAGCAGACATCCAGCCGCAGTGTCCCAGGGACTAAGTTTCAATTCCCAGAAACCATCAAAGCGGCCTGCCGCCACGTAGGCGAGATCCAGGGCTGCCGAACCTGCACGGCGTATGGCCTGGGCCTTTAGGGCCATAGATTCAAAATTATCCATGTTGTTATCTTTAGTCAAACGGATGTCGTAGGGGAATCCGGTCGCAAGCAGACTTCGGGAAAGTTCCGTCGTCTGCGAGACGGCGATAAGGTTGTCATTGAGGAAAGCGCCCTGCCCTTTTTCCGCCACAAACATCTCCTCCAGCATGGGATTGAATACCACCCCCAGGATGCAGATCCCTTCCCATTCCAGGGCAATGGAAACACAGAAGACGGGATAGCCATGGGCGTAGTTAGTTGTCCCGTCCAGGGGATCAATGATCCAGCGGTAAGGGGAACCGGTATGCGTGGCCGGCGATTCTTCTGCCAAAATATCGTGATCCGGGTATTGTTTATGAATGGCAGCGATAATCATACTCTCGGCCTGCTGGTCCGCCTCGGTAACGATATCGATCTCCCCCTTGAACCGGACAAGATGGCGGCCATGAAGATGATCTTTCAAGTACCCCCCGGCCTCCCGCGCCGCCGATACGGCCAGTCTTTTATAATCGGAACTGGCAGATGCAATCTCCCTCGTTTTTTCCACATTGATCATGATTAATAATTCCTTCAATCATTTTATTTGCATGGCTTCGTAATTGATGTTAAGCGAAAATACAACAAGGAAACGACCATGAAAGCCCCTGAACGCTTATCAACAGAAATTGCTGTGAACAAAGAGCCGGAATTTATCGATCTCAAGCGTCTCCGAGAAGCCAGGGGACTCACCCTGAAGGATGTTTTCTCGGTAACGAGAATCACCGTAACCAATCTTGAAGCCATCGAAGCAGGACATTACCACCTTCTCCCCGCACCGGTTTACGCGAGAACCTTTATTAAGACTTATGCCGGGATACTGGAAACCGACAGCAGGCCCATTCTTCAACAGTATGAGATCCACCTGAAATCACAAGATAAAATCCATGGAGTCTCTGAGGAAGACCAAAAAAAGCTACTTCGAAAAGAAAAAAAGACCAATAATGCCCATTTTATTTCTTGGATCATCGCTGCGATCGTGCTCTCCGTTTTAATCGTTTTAATAATAATTATTGATGTCAACGATGTTATGGATCTCTTTTCAGCCCGTCAAATAAGTTCACAGAAAATTGCTTCTCCACCAATTCCTATAACGGTGCCTGCGACGACACCTGCCCCAACATCCCCACCAAACGTTCCAGTAACTGCACCCGCCGTATCACCGCCTCCTATCGTTACCCAGCCCGGGCAAAGTACTGCTAACCAGAACGTCGGCAGCCAGAAGCAAGACCAGACCTTTGATCTGAAGATTGAAGCGGTGGAAAAGACATGGATCAGGATCTCCACCGACCAGAAGCAACCTGAACAAATGATGATGGAACCGGGAAACCGGATAGAACGTAAGGCCCGGGAATCTTTTATCATTGACATTGGCAATGCCGGAGGCGTTCTGGTCTCATTCCAAGATAAAACCCTTTCTTCCCTGGGAAAGAGGGGAGAGGTTACACACCTCAAACTCCCCTGATTGTCTTACTTGAAATATTGACAACCGTGCAACAATGCTTTAAAGGACGTCCGTAACAAATCGAGCAAGCTCCAGAAAGGAGAATATCCATGTTTGGTATTGGCATGCCGGAACTTCTTGTTATCCTCGTAATCATATTGATAATCTTTGGCGCCGGGAAGCTTCCCGAAATCGGCGGCGCAATCGGGAAGGGGATAAAGAATTTCAAAAAAGCGACCAGGGAACCGGAGGATATTGATGTCACTCCGGAAAACAAGAAGATCGACCCTAAGTAATCATTATTCGTTTCTCAAAAGGGGACATCATCATCGGGAAGGGATTCCGCGCTGAAGTAAGGAGGGGTTGAACCTGAACCCTCATTCGTTGCCGGACCCTGGGCCTTTTGCTGGCCCTTGGCTTCCAACATCTGCATATTAGCGGCAATGATCTCGGTGGTGTATCGTTTTATCCCTTCCTTGTCTTCCCAGGCCCTGGTTTGAATCCTCCCCTCGATGAAAACCAGCCTTCCTTTTGACAGATAATTACCGCATATTTCCGCCAGCTTTCCAAAGGTTACGATCCGGTGCCATTCAGTCTTCTGTATTCGCTCACCATTCTTGTCCTTCCGTTGCTCATCTGTTGCGAGCGTGAAATTGGTGATCATGAGACCATCCGGCGTGTACTTCACCTCCGGATCGCCGCCTAACCTGCCTATCAGCATGACCTTGTTGACCATAAGTCCCCCTTTTCATAGAAGCGCAATTTCCTTTGAGCATACATAAGTTCATCCTTTATGGCAATATGATTTGTGAACTCTGTTCCAGAAATCCTCCTTGACTATTGGGAGAAAAAAATATAGCAGAATGCACTTTAATTAAGTGTGGGGCATTTGTCAGATGGAAGAAAGCGAACTGATAAGAAAACGCAAAGAGAAAATCGCCGGTATCAGAGCTGCGGGAATTGACCTCTATCCCAACGATGCCAGGGTTAAAAATACCTCGACAGAACTTAAGACCCGCTTCGGAGACATGGAGCAGGAATCCCTGACCCAGATCGAGGAAACATTTTCTCTCGCAGGGCGCTTGATGGCGGTCAGAAATTTTGGGAAAGCCTCCTTTGTAAGTATTCAGGACCGCAAAGGAAGACTACAGGCCTTCATCCATAAGGGCCTTATCGCTGAGCAGGATTACGCCCTCTTTAAACGCCTCGATGTCGGAGATATCGTTTATGTGAGCGGCAGAATCTTTAAAACCAAAACAGGGGAATTGACGATTGAAGCCCAGGAGGTACGTCTGCTTGCCAAATCCGTTTACCCCCTTCCCGAGAAGTGGCACGGGTTGACGGACGTCGAAACGAGATATCGCCAGCGTCACCTCGACTTGATCATGAATCCTGACGTCAAGGAGGTTTTCTACAGGCGGAGCCGGATTATCAAATTGATGAGGGATTTCATGGAGGAAAGGGATTTTCTGGAGGTAGAAACTCCCATGATGCAGGCGCAGGCCGGCGGGGCAAATGCCAAACCCTTCAAGACATATCATAACGCCCTTGGCATGGAACTGTATATGCGTATCGCCCCGGAACTGTATCTGAAGAGACTTGTCACCGGGGGACTGGAAAGGGTTTACGAGATTAACAGAAATTTTCGGAATGAGGGGATTTCCACCTTCCATAATCCCGAATTCACCATGATGGAATTCTACATGGCCTATGCGACCTACGAGGACCTGATGGATCTCACCGAGGAGCTCTTCATTTTCATCGCCCGCAATCTCTTTGGCATCCTCCAGTTCACCTACCAGGGAACAACGATCGATTTAACATCCCCATGGCGGCGGATCACGGTTAAAGACGCCCTTATTCAATACATGGACGTCGCCCCGGGCGTTTTGGATGATCAGTCGCAGGCGGTCGCATTTTCCAGGCAGTTGGGGCTGGAAATAGATGAAAATGAGTCCCTGGGTAAAATACTCATGATCATCTTTGAGGAAAAGGTGGAAAAAAACCTTATTCAGCCCACCTTTGTCACCCAGTATCCAGTGGAGGTTTCTCCCCTTTCCCGGCGTAATGCCTCGAATCCAAATTTTACCGACCGATTTGAGCTTTACATCTGCGGCAAAGAAATCGCCAACGCCTTTTCGGAACTCAATGACCCGGATGATCAGCGGGGTCGTTTCCTGATGCAACTTCATGATCGGGAGGCGGGAGATGAAGAAGCCCACCAGATGGATGAGGACTATATCAGGACCCTTGAATACGCCATGCCGCCGACGGCAGGGGAAGGCATCGGGATCGATCGCCTGGTGATGCTCTTTACTGACTCGGCCTCCATCCGGGATGTGATCCTCTTTCCCCAACTGAGAAACAGGGACGAATAGACATCCATGTCCTTTGAATTTTTCATAAGCCTCAGGTATCTCAAGGCCAAGCGGAAACAGGTATTTGTCTCCATTATCACGTTCTTGTCGATTGGCGGTATCGCCTTGGGCGTTGCCGCTTTGATCATTGTCCTGGCTGTGATGAACGGCTTTGAAACGGACCTCCGCAACAAGATTCTCGGGATGAACTCCCATGTACTGCTGATGGAGTATACGGGGCCAATGAAGGATTATGACAAGCTGGCAAAAAATGTAGAAGGATTAAGCGGCGTTGTTGCCTCGACGCCCTTCATATACAGCCAGGCGATGTTGAAAAGTAATCAGGGTGTTACGGGCGTTGTTTTAAGAGGTCTGGAACCGGAGAGTGCATTTCGCGTCATCAGCCTGGGAAAAATCAGAGACGGCAAAATAACCTATCTCAAGGTGACCGAACGGGCCCATTTAAATCTTTCCAAAGATATTGCCGAGCTTCCCGGCATCCTTATCGGCAAGGAATTAGCTAAACATTTGGGCGTTTATCTTTTTGAAACCGTTACGGTCGTATCGCCCATGGGCATCTCAACGCCAATGGGGATAATCCCGAAAATGAAGCGCTTTTTGGTTGCCGGCGTCTTTGATTCGGGTTTTTACGAATATGATTCTACGTTGGCATACATTTCCCTGTCCGACGCCCAGGAATTTCTTAATATGAAAGGGGTGGCCACCGGTCTGGAAATTAAGGTTAATGATATTTATCAGGCTGATGTTATTGCCCGGGAGATGGAAAAAAAGCTGGGTTATCCTTACTGGGCAAGAAACTGGATGGAAATGAACAAGAATCTTTTCTCGGCCCTGAGGCTGGAAAAGCGTGTCATGTTCATAATTCTGAGTCTCATTGTCCTCGTGGCGGCGTTTAATATCATCACAACCCTGATCATGGTCGTTATGGAGAAGTCAAAGGATATTGCCATTCTCAAATCTATGGGGGCGACGTCTCATCAGATCATGAAGATTTTCGTTTTTCAGGGAATCATCATCGGCGCTATCGGAACCTTTTTCGGGACCCTTTTCGGATTACTGGTTGCCTTGAATCTGGCAAGTATATCGCTGCATGTGGAGCGTCTCTTGGGGATAAAAATCCTCCCGGGAGACGTTTACTATCTAACGGAGCTGCCTTCGAAAGTCAATTATGGAGACGTTGTCATGATCATCATCGGGGCCATGACGATCTGCTTCCTCTCGACAATCTATCCCTCACTGCGCGCATCGAGACTGGATCCGGCCGAAGCTTTGAGGTATGACTAGTGATTCGGGTTAATGATCTGAAAAAAACATTTATCAAAGACGGCAACCATATCGAGGTTTTAAAGGGCCTGAACCTCGATATCAGGAGGGGGGAGTCCCTGGCCATGCTGGGAGTTAGCGGGGCCGGGAAAAGCACCTTGATCCATATCTTGGGAGCACTGGATCATCCCACTTCCGGAAAAGTTCTCTTTGATGATATCGACATCTTCTCCTGGAATGATAATAAAATTGCCGAGTTCAGGAACAGAAAGATCGGCTTTGTCTTTCAGCTTCACAATCTGCTACCCGAATTCAGCGCTCTGGAAAACACCATGATGCCGATCCTGATTCACGGTCTTTCCCGCAGAGAGGCGAAACAAAGGGCAGAATCTCTGCTCCAGAGCGTCGGTCTCGGTCACCGTTTTACACATAAATCCGGTGAGCTTTCCGGAGGGGAGCAACAGCGGGTAGCCGTAGCCAGAGCACTGATCATGGAACCCGACATTCTTCTTGCCGATGAACCTACGGGAAACCTTGACACGGAAACAGGAAAAAAGATAGAAGACATCCTGTTAGGACTCAATATCTCAAAAAAAATTACGTTGGTGGTGGTCACCCATAACAAAAGTCTGGCGGACCGTATGCACAAAAAGGTCGGTCTCCGCGATGGAAGGACATATGACATCTCATCGACATAAAATGGCGGCAACATCCATAGGCTGTATCATCCTTATCCTCGGGATGATCTTTCTTCACCCGGCAGCTGTCCCGGCGGCCGAACCCATTAGGGTAACCATGCTTCCTTTCACCATATACAGTAAAAGTCCGGCGGCCTTTCTGCAGGGAGCGCTTTATGACAGCATTGCCCGAGAGTTGAATAAGGAAAAAAATGTTCAATTAACCCCAAAGGAAAAGATCATGCAGCTCATGGCGGATCGAAAGGCTGATGACGCAACCATCGTCACCATGGGCAAACTCACGGGGGCGGCATACGTCGTCTCCGGAACTCTGACTGAATTAGGGGAAAGACTGAATGTAGATGTCAAGATCTATGACATAACTGCTGGCAAATTTCTGCCGCCATATTCTGCGCAGGGGAAAGGTCCGGAAAGCATCTCTTCTATAGCCGCCCAATTGCGCGGGGACATTCTGATCAAGTTATCAGCGACCCAACGAATCGCCCGCATCAGTTTTCAAGGAAACAAGAAGATTGAAAGCAGCGCTATCAACCAGGCACTCAAGAGCACCCAGGGAAGTATTTACTCCGAAAGCAGTCTTGCCGATGACATCAAGGCAATCTACAAGCTTGGATATTTTGACGACGTGGTCGCCGACGTCACGGAAACAGCAGACGGCAGGGTCATAACATTTATCGTAAAAGAAAAGGGTCTCATCACTGATATTCAAATCAAGGGAAACAAGAAGCTTGACTCCAAAGATATTGAAACCGCCCTGACTTTCAAGACCCGCCAGGCCCTCTCTCGGGAAAAGATTACCTCCTCTATCGAGAAGATAAAAGTCCTTTATGATAATAAAGGCTATTATAACGCCGAAATCACCTATACCGTCGAGAAGGAAAAGGAAAAAGACATTCGTGTCATCTTCAGCATTAAGGAAAATGACAGGACCTACATTAAAAAGATCTCTTTCGAGGGAAACCAGTCTTACCGGGAAAAAGAACTCAAGGGGTTAATGAAGACTGAAGAACAGGGCTTTTTTCATTATTTTACCGATTCCGGCCTCCTCAAAAAAGACGATCTCAAGCAGGACGTCAGCAAGATCAATGCCTTTTATCTGAATAACGGATTTATCAACGCCCACGTGGGGGACCCGAATATCAGCTTCGATAAAAAAGGTATCTACATCAAAATTCCCATCACCGAAGGCCGGAGGTTCAAAATTGGCAGGGTAGACATTGCGGGCGACTCTTTGAAGACAAGCCGTTCGGAACTCATGGGTAAGTTAAATATCAGGAAACAGGACAATTTTGATCGCGGGGCCATCATTAAAGATATGGAACTGCTGACACAAGCCTGTAATAATGAAGGCTATGCTTACGCTGATGTATCTCCCATGACAAAAGTGAACGAGAAGGACCTTACCGTAGATGTCACCTACCAGGTCAAGAAAGGTAATACCGTTTATTTCAACCGGATATCTTTATCTGGAAACACGAAGACACGGGACAAGATCATCAGGAGAAATATCTTGATCACGGAAGGAGATCTTTACAATAGTACGAACCTGAAAGAAAGCTACACGAATCTGATGCGGATGAGATATTTTGAGGAAGTGGACTTCCAATCCGAAAAGGGCCCGGACGACACCCTCGCCGATGTCATTATCCGCGTCAAGGAAAAACCGACGGGCATGATAAGTATGGGTGCAGGATATAGCGCCTTGGACCGGGCGATGGTAATGGCCCAGGTATCCCAGGAGAATCTCTTCGGCCGGGGGCAATCCCTGAGCCTTAAGGCCAATCTCGGCTCGGTGTCTAGCATGTATGATCTATCCTTTACCGAGCCTTGGCTTTTTGACATTCCCCTGTGGAGTAAGTTCGATCTCTGGAATTCCACCCGCGCCTACGATACCTACAACCTCGGTACGCAGGGCTTTGGCGCCGTTTTCGGATATCCCCTCTGGGAGAGAATCATGGGATACGTATCTTATACCCTGGCAAATACGGATGTGAGGGATGTTTTACCCACCGCATCCAGTTATATCCAGCAGCAGGCAGGGACCGCCGTGACCAGTAGTATGGGGTTCACCCTCTCCCGCGACACCACAGACGACAATTTTTTCCCCACCACCGGTTCAAAAAACGCAGCCACACTTCTCCAGGCCGGCGGGCCTGTGCTGGGGGGATCTACAAGTTTCACCAAGTATACAGGCACTACGGCCTGGTTCTTTCCTTTACCGTTAACAACCGTCTTTGATATTCGGGCACGAATCGGTTATCTCCAAGGCAACGATGATAAACCACTTCCCGTTTATGAAAGATATTACCTTGGCGGAATGGGCACCCTGAGGGGATTAAGAGATATAGGGCCGAGAGACCCGGTAACGGGCGACCTGATCGGCGGCACCACCATGCTGTGTTTCAACACCGATTTCGTTTTTCCACTCATCAAAAATGCGGGCATGAAGGGCGTCGTGTTCTATGATACGGGCAACGCCTGGGGTGAAGGACAGTCATCGGGAGGGTATCATCTCGGTGATATGCGGCAAACCGCCGGGGCCGGTATCCGCTGGTATTCTCCCGCGGGACCGCTGCGCCTTGAATGGGGCTATGTATTGGACAGGAAGCCTGGTGAAGATCCGAGCAGATGGGAATTCACCATGGGTATGAATATGTAATGATTGATAAATAAGGAGGGTGATTATGAGAAAATATCTATTTTTTTCAATTGTGGTTGGTATTGTTTTTTCCCTGTCCCTGGGAAATCCTCAATCATCAAGCGCCGAAAAAATCGGTTTTGTTAATGTGGAAGAAGTCTTGATGAACTCTGACGTCGGAAAGGTAACTGGTGAAGATCTCAAAAAGAGCTATGAAAAAACCAAAAAGACCATTCAGGATAATGAGAAGGAGCTGCAGCGGCTGAAGGATGAGCTGGAAAAGCAGCGGCCCGTCCTGACCGAAAAAGCCATGAAAGACAAGGAGCAGGCATACCAGAAAAAGTTCCGGGACTATCAGGACCTAGTTAAAGACGCCAACGAAGACATTCAAGCCCGCCGCCAGGAATTCCTGTCCAAGAACGTCCCGGAAATCATGAAGATCGTCAGCAATATCGGCGATAAGGAAGGCTACACCCTCATCATGGACCTGAGCAACCCTACCATTGCCTACCATGCCAAGGACAATAACCTGACACAAAGGGTCACTCAAGAATTCAACAAGATCAAGAAATCAAGGTAACATATTCTTGGAAAAGACTTTAAGTGAACTGGCCGTCCTTCTGGATGGTAAAATCATTGGCGACGCCAACACCATAATCACCGGGATTAATAGTCTCGATGAGGCAATAAACGGGGAAATTTCGTTTTTGGCCAACCCCAAATACAGGGAGCAACTTGTAACTACAAAGGCTTCCGCAATCTTGGTAAAACCGGGGACCGAAAGCACCGGTAAAAACCTGCTCATTGTTCCTGATCCCTATGTTGCCTTCGGCAAACTGCTTGAATATTTTCATGGACGACCACGTCCAAAGGCAGGCATCCACCCCCTGGCGTTCATAGGAGAAAACGCCATCGTCTCCGCTGAAGCCTCGATCTACCCCCATGTTTATGTGGGCGCCCGGGCCCGAATCGCAAAAGATGTCACCCTCTATCCCGGCGTAGTTATCGACTGCGATGTTACTATTGGCGAGGGATCTGTCGTGTATCCAAATGTCACGGTATACCGGGGATCTATTATCGGTAAACGGGTCATACTCCATGGGGGAGTTGTTATTGGCAGCGATGGTTTTGGTTTCGCCATGCCGGGGCAGGAAAACCGGAAGATCCCCCAGGTAGGGGTAGTACAGATCGATGATGATGTTGAGATCGGTGCCAATACAACTATTGATCGGGCGACCCTCGGCAGAACATGGATACAAAAGGGCGTCAAAATCGATAATCTGGTCCAAATCGCTCACAACGTCGTGATCGGGGCAAACTCGATCATTGTCGCCCAAGTCGGCATTTCGGGGAGCACAAAAATCGGGGAAAGCGTCATGATCGGCGGTCAGGCCGGGGTGGTTGGTCACCTCAATATCGGAGACCATGCCATGATTGCCGCAGGAGCGGGCATCCATAAGGATATCCCCCCCGGGCAGATTTGCGCCGGTTCGCCCCAGCAGCCTTACCGCGAATGGCGACGGGTGGTTGCATCGCTTCCCCGGCTCCCGGAGATGAGAAATAATATCACCGCCCTCAAACGGCGCGTAGAAGTTCTTGAAAATATTATCAAGGAAAAAGAAGGGGGAAAAGCAAACCCATGAAGATCCATCCCACTGCCATCATCTCATCGGAAGCCCACCTGGAGGAAGGCGTCGAGATTGGCCCTTACTCTATCATTGGGTCTGATGTAAATATTGGTAAAAATACGATTATCGGCCCTCATGTTGTCATTGATACCCAGACGGATATCGGTGAGGGCTGCCGTATTTTTCAGTTCGCCTCCATCGGCGCCGCCCCTCAGGACCTAAAATTCAAAGGAGAGGCAACCCGGACAATCATCGGGAATCACAACACGATCCGGGAGTATGTGACGATTCACCGGGCAACCTCGGCAGACATCGGGGTAACCATTATGGGAGATCACAACCTGCTTATGGCCTATTGTCATGTTGCCCACAATTGCAAACTTGGCAATCGTATTGTCATGGCCAATGCGGCCAACTTGGCCGGCCACATCCATGTCGAGGATAACGCCATCATCGGGGGGCTGACGGGTATCCACCAGTTCGTCCGCATCGGCGCCCATTGCATCATCGGGGGCTGTTCTGCCGTAGCCAAAGACGTCCCTCCCTTTACCATGGCCTCAGGAAATATGGCCAAGCTATACGGTCTCAATATGATCGGCCTCAAACGTAGAAACTTCTCCCCAGAGACAATCCAGTCATTGAAGCAGGCTTACCGCCTTGTTTTCAGATCATCGCTGTTACTGAAAACAGCAATCGCGAAGGTGAAAACAGAAGTTGCCGATATTCCGGAAATTCGTCAGTTTATTGATTTTATTCAGAATTCAAAGCGAGGCATCTGCCGGTAATGAAAGACCTCCGTATCGGCGTCATTGGCATCGGCCACCTTGGCAGTTACCACCTGCAAAAATACCATAATCTGGAGGGCTGCGTAATTACGGCCGTCGCAGATGTTATTGAAGACAGGGCATGCCAGGCCGCCAAACAATATAGTTGTCGTCCATTTATCGATCATCGTGAATTACTCGGTGCTGTAGATGCCGTGAGTATAGCCGTCCCGACGCCTTTTCATTATGAAACGGCCAAGACCTTTCTCGACGCCGGCGTTCATGTCCTGCTGGAAAAACCTATCACCGTTGCCCTTCATGAGGCCGATGAACTGATCGCCGTCGCCAAAAAAAAACGGGCTCTCCTCCAGGTCGGGTTCGTCGAGAGATTCAATCCGGCGGTAATCGCTTTAGCCAAGGTAATAGACAAACCCCTCTTCATCGAAGCCCATCGCCTCCATCCCTTTTTCGAAAGAGGAACAGATGTGGACGTCATTCTCGATCTCATGATTCACGACCTCGATATTATTCTTCATTTTGTCAAGTCACCCATCGAGGCGATCGACGCCGTGGGTGTTTCCGTTCTCTCCGAACAAGCGGATATTGCCAATGTGCGCCTGAGATTCAAGACCGGTTGTGTCGCAAATATCACAGCGAGTCGCGTCACGGGAAAAACCATGCAGAAGATCCGCTTTTTCGGCATCGAAGGTTATCATGCCGTCGACTACAGTAAGCGGGAGCTTGTTTCCCTCAGCAAGAAGATCGGTGAAAACGGTAAGCTGGATATCATCAGCAATGACGTAGAAGTTATCCAGCATGACCCCCTGGAAGAAGAAATACGCTCGTTTGTCGATTCCATCCGTAACAACTCGACGCCTTTAGTCACCGGCAAGGATGGTCGGGACGCTCTGGAACTGGCGCTGAATATTTCCGGAGAAATGCAGAGGGCAAAGGATAAAATGCTGCTTTCGATCCTTCATGACTGACCATCTGAAAAGGAAGGTCATGATTGTTGCCGGGGAGGCCTCGGGGGATCTTCATGGGGCCAATCTCGTCTGTGCCATGCACCGTCTCGATTCTTCTCTGGAATTCTATGGCGTCGGGGGTCCGAAGATGAAAGCGGCGGGAGTCCGGCAGATCGCCGATGCCGCAGACATGGCCGTCGTCGGTCTGACCGAGGTGTTCTCCAAATTGGGCATGATCCTCCGGGTGATGAGGCGCCTGAAGAAATCCCTCCTTGAAGAGCGTCCGGCCCTGGTTATCCTGATCGATTATCCCGACTTCAACATGCCCCTGGCAAAGGCGGCAACAAAGAAAGGCTTCAAGGTATTTTACTACATAAGTCCCCAGGTATGGGCATGGCGCCGGGGGAGAATCGGGCAAATCAAGAAATACGTCACAAAGATGGCCGTCATCCTGCCCTTTGAAGCCGATATGTATCATCAGTCCGGGGTGGATGCCGTCTTCGTGGGACATCCGCTCCTCGATGTTGTAAAAACAGACTATACGAGACCGGAAGCATTGAAGAAATTCCATCTTGAAGAAGGAAAGAACACCGTAGGTATCCTGCCGGGGAGCAGGTTAAGCGAGGTCACAAAACTGCTCCCGGAAATGCTCAAAACCGCTTTGATTTTAAAGGAAAAACTTCCGGCGGTGCAGTTTGTTCTCCCCTTGGCCGATACCCTGGATCGAGACTATATCGCGGAAGTGCTCCAGCCTTACCAGGAGGAGTTGGACATAAGGATCATTCACGATGAGATCTACGATGTCCTGGCCGTCTGCGACGCCGCCATGGTCGCCTCGGGTACGGCCACACTGGAAACCGCGCTGATCGGGACACCCATGATCATTGTCTATAAGATGTCACCTTTCTCCTTTCTGATGGGAAGACTGTTCGTGAGTGTAAGCCACATCGGCCTGGCAAATATCATTGCCGGGAGAACTATCGTCCCGGAGTTGATCCAGAGCGATGCCAACCCGGAGCGGATGGCTAAAGAGCTGCTGGCAATATTGATCGACGAAAGAAGAAAAACGCAGATCCGGAAGGACCTGTCCGAGATCAGAAAGAAACTGGGAACTCCGGGAGCGGCTGAGCGAACGGCCCAATCAGCACTGGAGATAATGTAAAAATGGATATTTTTAAGCGCCTCTTGGGCTTGGCAAAGCCGCATGCGGGACGATTCATGATGGCCCTTGGCTGCATGCTCGTCGTGGGGGCATCCACTTCGGGTCTCGCCTTTCTCGTACAACCCGCCCTAGATGATATCTTCCTCAGGAAAGACATCCAGACCCTCATCTGGGTTCCCATTGCAGTCGTATTTATTTATGCGGCCAAGGGCCTGTGCAGTTACGGGCAGACTGTTTTGATGAACCAGATCGGTCTGCGGGTGGTAGCTGATCTGCGCAACAAGCTTTACCAGCAGATCCAGAAGCAGTCCCTGTCCTTTTTCACAAAACATCCCACCGGGGTGTTGATGTCCCGGATCACAAACGATGTCGGCGCCCTTCAGGGTGCGGTCTCCGATGCCGTCACCAGTATGTTCAAGGATACGTTTTCATTGGTTGGCCTTGTTTTTGTCATTTTTTACCGGGACTGGAAACTGGCCGCCATCGCTATGGTTATTTTCCCCCTGATCATCTATCCCATCGCCAAGTTCGGCAAAAAGATGCGCTCTCTGGCCACCCGCTCCCAGATTACCATGGGCACCCTGACCACTCTTCTCCACGAGACGATCTCCGGCACGAGGATCGTCAAGGCATTTGGGATGGAAGACTATGAGAATAAACGTTTTTCAGAAGAGAATGAACGTTTTTTCAGATTGAATATCAAGGCCGTATCCATCAATGCCGCCTCAAGTCCCTTCATGGAGTTCCTGGGTGGGATCGGGATTGCTGTAATTGTTTTTTATGGCGGCCTCCAGGTTATCAAGGGCGGCGCCACCCCGGGCACCTTCTTTTCCTTTCTGGCGGCGCTGATCCTGCTTTACGAACCCGTCAAACGCCTGACAAACGTGAATAATACGATTCAGCAGGGTATTGCCGGGGCCGAGCGGGTATTCAGTATCATTGATATGGAACCGGAAATCAGTAACAGCGAGCAGGCGGTACCACTTCCCAGAATCTCCCGGGGAATCGACATCGAGAATGTCACCTTCCGCTACGAGGAAACCGCTGTTCTGAAGAATATCAACCTTTCCATCAAGTCCGGCGAAGTTGTGGCCTTTGTCGGCATGAGCGGCGGCGGGAAAACCACCCTGGTCAACCTCATACCCCGTTTCTACGATGTCTCGGCAGGACGGTTACTGATCGACGGGCACGATGTCCGGGATGTCACTGTCGAATCCCTCCGCGAACAGATCGCAATGGTTACGCAACAGACCATCCTCTTTAACGACACGGTGAAAAATAACATTGCCTACGGTGATATTCAGAGAAGCGAGGAAGAAATCATCCAGGCCGCCCAGGCCGCGTACGCCCACGACTTCATCATGCAGCTTCCCCTGGGGTATGATACCATCATCGGGGAACAGGGAACGAAACTTTCCGGCGGCGAGAGGCAGCGGATTTCCATCGCCCGGGCCATCCTCAAGGACGCCCCTATTCTCATTCTCGATGAGGCCACCTCCTCCCTCGACACGGAGGCGGAAATCGAAGTGCAAAGGGCACTGGATAACCTCATGGCCGGCCGGACCACCCTGATGATCGCCCATCGTCTCTCGACGATCAGAAACGCCGACCGGATCATTGTCCTGGTTAACGGCAAGATCGTCGAGGAGGGAACCCACGAATCCCTTCTTGACAGAAAGGGCGAATATTTCAAGCTCTACCAGATGCAATTCAGCGAGGAAGACGACCAATCAACTAATCATCGTTGAATTGGGACCTTTGAAAGATGGCTTCGCTGCGGCTCAAAAATCTTTTTCGCTTCTGTTAAATTTACACGTAATTATGATTAATAACGTGATGTTAAGATCAATCTCGGAACGGCGAAAAACATTTGATTCGCCGCATGCGAACCATCTTTCGCTGTTACGCAAAACTCCCGGCCCTTGTCTGATCAGCAATGAAAAGCCTACATACTAAACTTGAATCATACTGGTATCCGGAAGGACCGCTCACACCCACCCATCCTTTCCTGATCACTATGATGCCCTTTTCCTTTACCTATGGGGCAATCATGGCATTAAGAAATCAATTGTATGATCGGGGTATTCTCAGACAGGTTAAACTTCCATGTCCGGTGATCAGTATCGGTAACATTACCGCCGGAGGCACTGGCAAGACGCCCATGACGGTCCTCACCGCCAACGGCTTGAAAGCATGCGGTTTCCATCCCGCTGTCCTGAGCAGGGGCTATGGAGGCCGCCTGACAACCAGCGGCAATGTCGTCTCCGATGGAACAAGCAGCCTTCTGAGTCCCGAAGAAGCAGGGGATGAACCGGTTTTGATCGCCGCGGCAACCCCCGGCATTCCTGTGCTTACCGGTCCTGATCGCTGCGTTTCTGGTAAATTGGCCATCGATAAATTCGGCGCTGATGTTCTTGTGCTCGATGACGCCTTCCAGCACCGGCGGCTCTTTCGGGACGTCAACATTGTATTGCTGGACGAGGATAGGCCTTTCGGCAACGGGCGCCTATTGCCTGCGGGACCTCTACGTGAACCGCCATCCTCCCTCAGCCGGGCTAATGTTCTTGTAAAAACGGGAATTTCAAAGGAAGAAAACAGGCGAAAGCAACCAGCCGTGCATGATAGCGTACCTGTTTTTCGAGCACAATATCAACCACTTGAAATCATTAAGGGAAGCTTTAATCAGATTCTTCCTCCCAGCGCGCTTCAGGGCAAGATAATCTATGGCTTCACCGGTATCGCCACACCCGACAAATTTCGCGCCACCCTGGAGGAACTGGGGGCAAAGATCATAAAATTCCTTGCCTTTCCCGATCATTATTTCTACAAGCAAGCAGACGTGCAGGCGATTACCGGGGAGGCAAAAGCCCTGAATGCAGAAATGGTTATAACCACAGAAAAAGACGGGGTGAAACTTCTGAAATTTCAAGATTTTTATGAGACCATCGTAATCATGAGAGTTGCACTCAGGATGGATCCTGATGAAAGAACTTTTCTTGATACCCTGATAAACCTATTGAAAAGATGAAAAAAGAGAAATCCACAAGCATTATTATATTTCTTTTCAAATGCGTCCCTTTAACCTGGCGAAGGCTTTTCTTCCGGGGCTTGCTTCGGCTTTTTTACCATCTCTCATCAAAGCAGCGCCTGATTACCATCAACAACCTTCGACAGGCTTATCCGGAAAAAGACGTTGGGGAAATCGTCCGCATTGCCAAAGGGGTTTATCGCCATTTGGGCCTTGTGGCGGCAGATTTTTTCGAGATCCCATATATTACCAGGGATAATGTTCATGAGTGGGTGGAATTCGAAGGTCTGGAACATATTGACCGGACCTTTGCAAAGGGCAAGGGGTTACTTTCGATTGTCGCCCATTTCGGCAACTGGGAGATGATGACGGTGGCCTTCCCGATGGTCAGAAAACCCATGAATATCGTTTATCGTCCCCTTGATAGCCCGATGCTCGAAAACCTTACCGCCTGGGTGCGGACACTTAACGGCAATACGGTCATTCCCAAGGGCGGCTCCGGAAAGACAATAACCCGTCTTTTGGGAGAGAACTCGGCCCTCGGTATTCTAAGCGATCAAAATGTTTCGGCACGGGAAGGTGTCTTTGTGGATTTTTTCGGGAGACCGGCCTGCACCGCCGTGGGTCTGGCCGTCCTGGCCATGCGCACCGGCGCGCCGGTGATACCGGCCTTCATGCCCCGGATGCCCGACGGGAGATACCGTTTCATCATCCAAGAGGCGGTCCAGATCGACGATACAGGCGATTATGAAAAAGACCTCTTTACCAATACCCAGCGCTTCACAAAAATCGTCGAAGCCATGGTGCGGCGCTATCCCGACCAGTGGTTCTGGCTCCACCAGCGCTGGAAGACGAAACTGTGCCAGAAAGAGTAAAGATATTAAATGTGTCCTGTAGCTCCCGCCCCTTCCAGGAAGGGGCAGGGTGGTAATGGGGTTATGGAAACCCACCACGAATGTTTCATATAAGTTCTGGATATTTTCCCCATGCAAAATTCATATTTACCTGAACCACTGATTGTCCGGGGCAACAAACGCCTTCCACGGGAAGGTATTAAGGAGATCCTTGTTCGGGGGACAAACTGGATCGGCGACGCCGTCATGACCCTGCCTGCTGTCGCCGCTATCCGCAAAACCTGGCCAAAGGCGCAAATCTCTGTTCTTGCCAAACCATGGGTGGCTGATATATATAGAGAATCAAACGATGTTGACCGGATTCTGAACTTCGAAGACCAGGGCCGCCATCAAGGAACTTTAGGTAAAATCCGCCTCGCAGGCGAACTTCGGCAATACCGTTTCGACATGGCAATCCTCCTCCAGAACGCCATTGAAGCCGCCATCATTGCCCGGTTGGCAGGAATTCCTATTCGAACGGGCTACAACTCTGATGCCCGGGGATGGCTTCTGACCCATTCTGTTCGTCGCACATCGGCTATCCGAAAGATCCATCAGATTGATTATTACCTGGAGATGGTCAAGGCCCTCGGGTGCGATTCCGCTGGACGAAATCTCCTCTTGGATCTGCGGTCGGACACCCGTTCACTGGCAGATGAATGGTTAAAATTACGGGAGAGCCAGCATCAAATAATCATCGGCATGGCGCCAGGCGCCACCTATGGTCCCGCCAAAAGATGGCCACTAGAGCGCTTCGCCGCCGTTGCAGCAGAAATCATCAGGGAATATCCGGCAACTATAATCCTCTTCGGCAGCAAGCAGGATCAGGATGTCACAGACGCAATCGCAACAACCATCCAAGGCCACTGCCTGAATCTTGCGGGAAAAACATCGGTCCGGGAAGTCATGGCCCTCATCGCCCGCTGTCACGCCTTCATTACTAATGATTCGGGGCTGATGCACGTTGCCGGCGCTCTGAATGTACCAAACGTGGCGATTTTTGGCTCCACGAATCCTGTCACCACGTCTCCCCCCGGCGAGAAGAATATTATCATCCGTAAACCCGTGGATTGCAGTCCCTGTTTGAAGACAGTCTGTCCAACGGATTTCCGGTGTATGAATCTCATCGGCATCGATGAGGTCGTCGCCGCCGTTCGTCAAGCAATAAAAACTTGACGGCTTCACAAAAAGTGCCAATTAAACCACTTGACATCTCTTATTGTCTGTATTACTACGTGTCGAATAATGACGCAAAGGGGGGATCGTGATGGATCAAGTTAGGGTGAATTTGACGCTTGACGAAGCCGTATGGGAAACCTTTGCCCAATTGGTTCCCAAACGGAAAAAGAGCATGATTATCAATGACTTATTGAAAGAAGAGGTCGAAAAAATCAGGCGCCGGCAAGAAGAACAGGCCTTAGGCGCCGCCTTTCGTGAGGCCTCGGAAGACCTGGAGCGTCAGTCCGCAATTCAGGAATGGGAATCTCTCGACCTGGAAGATTGGGGCGCAAAATCATGAGGCAGGGCGATATCTATCTGATTAACCTGGACCCGGCCATCCACTCCGAAATCGGTAAAACCAGACCGGGAATGATTCTCTCCATCAACGCCATGAACCTCCATTCGCCCAGGCTGATCATTACCCCGATCACGTCCTCGGTGGGAAAGATCTACCCTTTCGAGATATTGCTTGCCGGCGGGCAAGGCGCAACAGGTGGCCTCGATAATGATTCCAAGATCATGCTTGATCAAATGCGCAGTGTTGATAAACGGAGATTGATCAGGAAGATCGGCATGGTGGATCATGAACTACTTACGAAAGCTTGCGCCATCGCCCAGAAGCTCATCAATGCGCCAAGTACGACAAAATAAAGACAAGCGATGAAGGAATAATGACAAAGTTCGCGGCGGTTTTTCTTGACAGGGATGGAACGATTAATGAAGAGGTGGGGTACTTGGACAGCCTCGAGAAACTTCGTGTGTTTCCCGAGGCCTTTGAGGCCGTGCGACTGATTAATCAATCCGGGATGAAAACTGTGGTAATAACTAACCAGTCCGGCATTGGGCGGGGATTTTTTGACGATGCTTTCGTCGGCAGAGTTCATGAAGAAATGCGCCGTCTTTTCCTTAACAAAGGCGCATTTCTTGACGGCTTTTATTACTGCCCCCACCACCCTACGGAAGGTATGGGACAATACCGTCAAGTCTGCCCCTGCCGGAAGCCGGAACCGGGGCTCCTTTTGAAGGCGGCGGAAGATTTGGTTATAGATCTTGGCAAGTCGTACATGATCGGAGATACGCCCAAGGACGTGGAGGCGGGACAAAAGGCGGGGGCAAAAGGAATCCTCGTCCAGACGGGTTATGGAAAGGTCGCCGATACGGGATCAACCCACCCGGATCATATTGCTCAGGATATCCTTGAGGCTGTTAAGTGGATCATGCAAGACAGGGGAAAAACCTGAGAATGATTGCTCGGCAAAAAATCATCCATGACGCAACACCGGCAGGAACCGATGTCCAGAAATTCAGGTGTCATTAGTGAATATTCTGATTGTCAAACTCAGCGCCATCGGGGACGTGGTTCACACTCTGCCCTCTCTTGCAGCCCTGCGACGTCTCTACCCGCAAGCCCACATCACATGGGTTGTCGAAGAGGCGGCCGCCGATCTTATCGAAGGTCATCCCTATCTGGATCGCGCCCTGGTCTCCCGAAGAAAGCGCTGGCAACAGGATTTTAAAATGGGAATTTTCAGCACAAACATCAGGGAAATCAGGCTTTTTGTAAATGCCCTGAGAGATCGTCCCTATGATCTGGTCATCGACTTTCACGGGCTTTTCAAAAGCGCCATTCTTGTGTGGCTGAGCGGCGGCGCCAGAAAACTGGGTTTCGATAGTATGCAGGAAGGAAGCGGGCTATTTTACACCGAAAAGATCCCGGAAGATATGGGCAAACATGCCGTGGATCGATATCTAGATTTTCTAGCCTACCTGGGGGCCCAAAGCGGAAAGGGAGATGGAGAGAACGCTCCGGTATTTCTCATTCCCTCCGATGATCGAAACCTTCAAAAAGTATCGACACTGCTTAGTAAAAGTCATCTTGACATCGATGAGCCCTTTGTGGCCATGAATCCAGTGGCCTTATGGGATACCAAGCTCTGGCGGCAGGACAGATTCGCCATGCTGGCAGACAGGATTGCCGGAGAACTGAATATTCCCGTCGTCATAACGGGCAGCAACCAGGAAAAACCCTATGTCGAATCGATTCTCAAGGAAGCTAAAGTTAAAACAGCAAAAATCCTTAACCTGACAGGACAGACGACCTTAAAGGATCTGGCATGTCTTTACCGGCAAGCCGCCGTGGTCGTGACCACTGACTCCGGGCCGATGCATATTGCCGCCGCCGTCGGAACACCCGTTGTAGCCCTTTTTGGGCCCACAGATCCCCGGCGCACGGGACCTTATGGGCCTGGTCACACCGTGATCAGCAAGGCGCTGCCGTGCAGCCCCTGCTTACTAAAACAGTGCCGGACTAAGGGGTGCATGGAGGGAATTACCGTGGAAGAAGTTTTGGAAGGGGTTAAGGAACAACTGGGAAAGAAAACTGAAACTGATCAGGTGGGAAGAGAAGAGGAAAAACTATGACCATAAGTAAAGAACTGCTTGAAATTCTGGCCTGTCCCAAATGTAAGGGAGGGATTGTTCTCAACGAAGGACAGGATGGCTTGATCTGCCATTCCTGCAAGCTGCTCTATGAAATAAGAGAAGGTATCCCGATTATGCTCATTGACGAGGCAAAAACTCTCGCATAATCGCCTCCTTCACGCTGTCGATGCTCATGTTTTCCAGACACCGGCTGCGTCCCTTACCATCGCACCCTTTTTGATGGCAGGGTGAGCAATCCATAGCCAAGGTTACCACTTGGTGCTGTTCACCCACCGGCGCCCAGTCCCTCCAGTCGGACGGTCCATAAAGGGTGGTGGTGGGCGTTCCCACGGCGGCAGCAATATGTGGGGCCGCACTGTCCACCCCCACATGCAGACGACTGATGCTCAATAGGGCAGCTAACTCCGTCAGGTTTGTTTCACCCGCCATATTGTATATTTTTACAACCTCACTCCCGCTCTGCACCAGCGCTTCCGCCCGTTCTCTCTCCATCACCGACCCGACAATTACAGCGGGTGTACGATATTCTGTCCATAACCACGCAACGATGGCAATCCAGTTGTCCAGCGGCCATTCCTTGTAGGACCAACGCGAAAAAGGGTTTAAGGTAACAAAGCCGGTCGAGACGTCGTTTGGTGCGTCTTCCTGCGCCTTTGAATAAACCCCATGATTGCCTAAAAGGTTTTTCATCCTTACCAAGGTTTCCGGTTCGACAAATAACTTCGGAACCGTATCTTCCGAGGGTATCCCAAATCCCCTGACAATCCTCAGGGATTGTTCGGCCGCTCCCAGACTAATGCGGACATTTTCATTGGCTGGATAAACAAGGTGGGTAAATAGTAGATTCCTATAAATAGGAACGTCTCGATATACCAGCGAGGCACGAAAAGGCGCCCCCGTCAGCCTTGCCATAAAAGCGCCCCGCTCGTCAGAGCGCAAATCAAAGACAAGATCAAATTTGGCCTTCCGGACTTCTTTCAGGAAAGCCAACTGCGAGAGCAATCTGCCCCCAAGTGCCCCCTGATATCTCTTTACTTCGAATACCCGTTTAACGGCGGGATCAGCCTCGAACAGGTTGCCGATCCCTTCCCGCAGGAGCAGGGACAAGTTTGCATCCGGATAGGCATTCTTAACCGCCCAAAACGTAGGAATCGACCAGACAACGTCACCAATATCGCCCAACTGAATGATGAGAATATTCTGAAACGACACTGGCAGGGTGAAATGTTCGGCTTTGATCATCACTGATCATATATATGAATAATTTTATTTGGCAAATTTTCACACAATTGCTATTTCCTATTGCTAATATCCATACGGGATATTTTGCTTGAGTTACGAACTAGATAGCTAACGAAGCTGAATATTATAAAACAAGTCATGAGAAAAATGGCGACTTTTTGTATACCATGGGGCTTTAAAAATATTACACCCAAACCAATGGCCAGTTGTATTAATCCATACGAACATGAAACTATCCAGTGAGAGAATCCCATCTCATTGGCAAGCAACTGGTATAGATGCTTTCGGTGGGGAATGATAAGGTTGTCTCCCTGTCTCAATCGAACATACATCGTTGTTATTTCATCTGCATAAAAAGGAAAAATGAACGAAGCAAGACAGATAAAATCAAAAATGTTTTCCGACAGCATCAATACTATCCCGGAGAAAACGAAGCCCAACAATATGCTTCCAACGTCCCCCAAAAAGACCCTTGCCCTTGGTAGATTAAGGAAAAGAAAACCGAGTGACGCAAGAGCCATACAAATTGCCAATGATGCATATGATGAAACTGGAAATGAAAATATTGGACAATTATGGCATGCAAGAAGCCCAAAACCCACTACACTGGTGACACCTGCAATGCCATCGATACCATCCATAAAATTGTATAAATTCGTAGTACCAACAACGAAAATGAAAACAGGTAATAATAAAATTATTGGAAAACCTGTAGAACCCAAGAAAGGAACAGATAAAAATACAGCAGCAACGGACTGGATAACTAACCTAAAACGGACGGATAACTGAAAATTATCTCCATAAAAACTAATAATAGATAGCATAATACCTGGAAACAAAAAAGTAGTAGGCAATTTTAAAACGAGTGAGCATAGAATGAAGGCTAAAAGGATTCCAACACCACCACCGCGAGGGGTCGGAATATCGTGGGAGCTTCTCTCGGTCGGGTGATCCATAAGTAGGAGCATTATTCTGTGCGGTGTGGAACTTATAAGCCATGCTCCAGCCAATCCTAAGGAAAAACTGAGAAAATAAAGCAGAAAATCCTTATATTGGTTAACAAGACTAATTAATAATTGAATATCCATTTGTTCAAATTGTGCCCTATAATCAGCATAGTCAAATTTCTCCCCTATCTCTCATCTTTTCAACCGTTTCAAGCCACCCGGAAACGAGATCATATTGTGGAAGAAATCCTAATTCATTTCTTATCCGGCTACTATCTACGGCAATATCTTCAGTGAATTTTTCAATAGTTTTCCTGCCAATAGGAGATGCTCTTCCCAACATCTTCATAAGGTCCTCAACAATGCCAGTAACGACGTAAGCGGGACAAACAGGAAGTTTAAAAACAGGCGGATCGCGATCTAAGGCTTTGCATATTACTTTTATGATATCATTCATGGTATGGTAATGACCATCTGAGACATTATAAATACGGCCGGCAGCTTTTGAATGACCTGCTGCGAGGACTGCTGCTGTAGCGACATCCTTGTCATAAATCAGCGTCCGCCGATTGAGACCATTGCCGATAGGAATAAAGGGTAATTTGGAGGCATGACCCAATTTCCTCAGAAATTGGGATCGTGTCCCCAAATTACCTGCTAAGGCATGTATCAGCCGTTCGTAGTTTCCCTTGATGCGAGAACCATAAACCGCACCCAAACGCAACACGGTTCCCAATGGTTGACCGTCGGCACCCTTCGCATTCAAGACAATCTTTTCGGCCGCGAGTTTTGCCTGGGCATAAAAAGTGTCAGGATGAGTTGGCGACATCTCATTGAGTACTTGCCTATTTGCCTGCCCATATACTGCAATCGTACTGAACAGAACAACACGCTTGACGCCTGCATGAATGGCGGCATCTACTACCACTGCTGTACCACCAACATTGATGCGTTCGTATTTTTCTCGACTTTCTGGCGGCGGATTGACAATATGCAGAAGCGCTGCCATATGAACGACTGCATCCACGCCTTGCATCGCAGATTCAACGGCCGCCTTGTCCGTTACATCACCAATTACAACCTCTACGTTCGGAGGGTACATGCCTGATTCAGGGGCGTCGACAGAAAAGGTACAAATCCGATATCCGGCCTGACACAGCGCATGGACGACACGTGGCCCGATGGCACCTGTGGCACCAGTAGCGAGAACAAGTTTATTCTTTTCTGACAAAGTTCCTCGATCTTCCTGATTTGGAAACAAGAGTTTCTATTAACTCATGATACTGATTGGTCACAGCCACGCGAGCGTAATGACGAACAACATGTTCGCGCCCGGATATGCCCATTTTCTGCCATTCTTGCCGGTTCTGGTATGCTCGCATGATCATTTCGGCCAAAACTTCAGCCGAGCCAGGTAATACAAAAGCCCCACACGAAGCCTCTCTTACCAAGCGTGCCAGATCAGAATTCTGGTCTGTGACAGCCAACACAGGACGAGCACACGCCATAATGCGATACACTTTCGAAGGTACAGCTTCAAAGCCCGTCTCAATTGCCTGCGGCACCAAGCATAGATCAGATGCAGCATAAGCCTGCCCCATCAGCAAATATGGCTGATAAGGTAAGAAGACAAATTTTTCAAGATTATAGCGATCGATTTTCTGTCGGAGGAACTCACGGAGGATACCATCACCCATCATCAAAAAACAAATGTCTGCCTCCTCTTTTAAGATTTTGGCGGCATCAATGAAATGCTCCAGCCCCTGAGCTGGCCCCATGTTACCTGCATAACTAACAACAAATTTGGTATATAGATTGTGTTTCCGGCTGAAATCATTGTCTTTTGGCAAAGGTGCCAAATCACTTACATCAACAAAATTTGGTATGACATGAACTTTATCGTTCGTTATGCCCTTCTCCAAGAGTTGCTCGCGCATTCGCGATGCAATCACCGTCACTGCCGACGATTTAGAATACACAAATTTTTCTAAGCGATACAGAATATCAATGATCGAACGATTTCGAACCGCGCCCAGTCGAATGGCGATATCCGGATAGATTTCCTGAACATTATAAATATATGGCGCTCGGCGCATCCTGCCGAGCAACCAAGCACATAGTCCAATTGTCAAAGGCGGAGACGGTGTAATAATAACGGACGGGCGAGGCACGATCGTCAATCCAGCTATGACACTAATAATATGGAAAAATGCCCATGCCAGAAGTCGCCACAATATATTTTGTCCCTTGGGGGGCATGAAGGTGTGATAAACGGTCATGCCGTGGTATTCACTCTGGTACAGTATTTCCCCCCATTTTGGTAGTAGGGGCTGATATCGCTCACTTTCCAAATTCCGGTTGTAATGAGGTATCGTTGTGATCACAGTCACCCGATGGCCATGCTTGCCCAGATCAACGGCAAGCTCGCCCATAATCTGTGCTGTCGATACACTATCCGGCGGAAAAACAAGAGATAGCAACAAGACGTCAGCCATAAAATTTCAATTCATTAAGTGCAACGAGATGGTAGCCAAGACTTCAAACCATTAATACTTCTGCCAGACCACCCTGTTGACATAATCCGTATAGCTCAAGATGATCCGGACAACTTTTTCCGAGACGTTGGGGACATCATAATCCCGGACCAGCCGAAGGGCACGATCCACGCCCCTGGGTTGGCTTTCTAGCATGGCGAGGCACTCCTGCACCCTCGCCCAGTTCAAACCGACCATCATCACGGCCCCTTCTTCCATTCCCTCCGGTCGCTCATGGGCCTGGCGAATATTAAAGGCGGGAAAATTCAGAATAGACGATTCTTCCGTAATCGTCCCGCTGTCCGACAAGACGGCACGGGAATTCATCTGGAGTTTCACATAATCGATCAGCCCGAAGGGTTTTTGCAGTTCCACCAGCTTTGGCAGTTCGATTCCTTCCTGCTCTATCCGTTTTCGCGTGCGGGGATGGGTGGTCATGATGATGCGCCTGCCGTATGCGGTAACCAAGCCTTGCAAAATCTCGATGAGCCCCTGGAAGTTACCTTCATTATCGATATTCTCTTCCCGGTGACAGCTTAGAACGAAATAATCCAGAGGCCTCAAGCTTAACGCTTCAAGCACGCCCGATCGTTCAATCTTCGGCATGTAATAATGAAGAACTTCGAACATGGGACTGCCCGTCTTGATCACGCGGTCAGGTGGCAAACCCTCGCGCAGAAGATACTCGCGGCCGATGGTACTGTAAGGCATGTTGATGTCGCTGATGTGGTCCACGATCTTACGGTTGATCTCCTCCGGGACGCGTTGATCAAAGCAGCGATTCCCCGCTTCCATATGAAAGACAGGTATCTTGCGCCGTTTCGCCGGATAGGCCGCCAGGCAACTGTTCGTGTCCCCGAGAATCAATACCGCATCCGGTTTCTCAGCCGCCATAACATCATCGACCTTCGCGATGACAAGGCCGACGGTTTCCGCCGGGGTTTTCCCAGCCGCCGCCAGAAAGTGGTCCGGCACACGGATCTCCAGATCATCAAAAAAAATCTGGTTCAATTCATAATCATAATTCTGGCCCGTATGGACGATGATATGGTGTGTATAACGTTCCAGTGCGGCGATCACCCGGCTCAGGCGAATGATTTCAGGCCGGGTGCCAACAATTGTCATGACTTTCATAGAGACTCCTTCCAAATTATTCACACCACCATCCCAAAGGCATCAGGTATATCCGGATCAAAAATTTCATCCGCCCAGAAAAGCACGATCAGATCGATTTGACCCACGTTCTCGATAGCATGGGTGTATCCTGGCGGGATATCGACCACGCGGAACTCACGGCCGGAAACGGGGTATTCGATGGCATCTCCACCAAGTATATGGCGAAAGCGGATCACCGCATTCCCTTCCAGGACGACAAACTTTTCCACCTTTGTATCATGATAATGGTTGCCCCTCATGATCCCCGGTCGGGTACGCGATACGAAAATCTGGCCGATGTGGGGCGATTTAATCAGCTCAGTCAGCTCCCCCCGGGGATCGATGCGCTGGGTTAATGCATAGGCGAAGGAATCCGCGGGAAGATACGAAACATAGGTCGCATAGAGGGCGCGTACAAAAGGATCGCTAATGTCCGGCAGGACAAGGCTGACCCGGCCGTCCCTAAAGCCCTTGATCTTTTCGGCAAGGGCACCTAGGGATATTCGATACGTCGGTTTCACCAGGCAATACTTACCATCTGAAACAGGCAAGAGGCCATCCATGACACCGATAAAGGCGCGGATCACATCATCAACATAGATCAGTTCAATTTCTCTTGCCGAGTCAGAGATGGAAATGGGCAGATTGCGCGCGATGTTGTGAGAGAAAGTAGCTACCACGGAATTGTAATTGGGCAGGCACCATTTGCCGAAGACGCCAGACAGGCGAAAGACAAAGACCGAGGCACCCGTTTCCTTACCAAAGTCGAACACGGTCTCTTCCGCCTGTTGCTTTGAAACCCCATAAGGGTTATCCAGAGCAGCCTGTGTGGATGAGGAAAGCACAATCAAAGGTAAGCGTCCCAACTGCCGTAAGCCATCGCAAACCTGCCGCGTCAAATCAAAATTTCCTGAGCTGAACTCCTCAACCCGCGCTGGCCGATTCACCCCGGCCAAGTGATAAATCACATCCGCCTTGCCCAGCCCTTCCTCCAAGAGACCTGACAAGGAATCCAGATCGTGCTCGATGACGTCAACGTCTACCCTTCGCTTTAGCGCGACAATCAAGTTTTTTCCAATAAACCCCTTCGCACCGGTTACCAAAACAGACTTCATTGCACTTCCTTTATCGCATCCACTACAATGCGATCTTCCCCGTTTCCAGGGACGACCTTACAAAATCCAGTTTAAGCAGCAATTCAATCATTCCATCCTCATCCAACTGTTGCGTATTGTGTGAATGATAATCCTCATG
The DNA here is from genome assembly GCA_903885795.1 of uncultured delta proteobacterium. GTDB lineage: Bacteria > Desulfobacterota > Syntrophia > Syntrophales > UBA8958 > UBA8958. The sequence goes on from CAISJV010000066.1 coordinate 54,789, forward strand.
ACCGGAAATCTCCGTTACGCCTTCAGTGAAATAGCAAGCATAGTTCAAGTCACGGATATCTGGAGAAATCCGGTAATAACTGCCCATATCTTCAGCACGTGCCATCTCTTCGCGTGTCAGTAACGTCTCATAAAGCTTTTCTCCATGCCTTGTACCGATGATGCGGATTTCATTTCTTCCTTTGAACAGCTTTTTTAGTGCTTTGGCCAATGTTTCAATTGACGCTGCCGGCGCCTTTTGGACAAAAATATCACCAGGATTGCCATTTTCAAAAGCATAGATCACCAGATCCACTGCATTATCAATGGACATCATAAAACGGGTCATATTCGGATCAGTTATGGTCAATGGTTCACCGGCCAGAATCTGGCCGATAAAAAGAGGAATAACGGAACCGCGTGACCCCATGACGTTGCCGTAGCGGGTACCGCAAAATATCGTTTCCGCGGTCCCATTAGAACGCACTTGGGCAATCATCAGCTTTTCCATCAGGGCCTTGGACATGCCCATTGCGTTTATCGGATAAACAGCTTTGTCGGTACTCAGAACAATTACATTTTTAACATTACAAGCCAAAGCAGCCTTCATTACATTGTCCGCGCCAAGCGCATTTGTCCGGATTGCTTCCATCGGAAAAAATTCACAGGAGGGCACCTGCTTAAGAGCTGCCGCATGAAAAACCAGGTCAACATTTTCCATCGCGGAATGGATACTGTCATAATCTCTGACGTCTCCTATATAGAATTTTACTTGCGGATTCTTCAAAGTATTGCGCATTTCATCATGTTTTTTTTCGTCACGGCTGAATATGCGAATTTCCCCGACTTCGGTTTGAAGAAACCTTCTTAAGACGGCATTCCCGAAAGTGCCTGTACCGCCTGTGATCATAATTGTTTTACCGGAAAACATACTGATTGATTTTTTCAATTATTTTTCTCCTTCCAACTTAGGCCTGAACAAACACGCCGAATGCTGGCTGATTTTGAATGATTATAACTATACTTCGAGCCGCTTAATTTAATCATTTCAACCAACCCGGCACCAATGAACGCATGTAGGAAAGAAACGGGTACCGGTAATAAATTTCCTTGAGATGAAAGTTCAAAAGCGGAACAAGGCCACCCTTTTGTCTGGCAATCCCGCGCATCAACCTCTGACGAAGAGCACACATTTCCTTATATGAATATTCCTGCAGGTTATACGGTACATCATCGGAGCGAAGCCAATAATCATGGCCTATAAACCCATTAGCACAAGCCTCGCTGAACACCCGGGTACCCGGCAAAAGCCAGAGAAGGGATGCTCCAATAGATGAATGAGGCTTAATGGTTCCAGTCATATCAATCGTTTCATCAATGGTAGCTATCGTTTCGCCTTTATTTCCAACCATCAGATATGCCCGTGGTTTTATACCGGCCTTGTGTACCAGTTCAAAAGCCCGTTCTATATCCGTGCGGGTTTGTTTCTTGTTGATATTTTTAAGGATGATATCGCTGCCGCTTTCTACACCAAAGTCTATGCTTACGCAGCCACTGCGGTGCATGAGTTCCAGTAATTCCCGATTCACCATTTTTACATGGCTGCAACAAGACCATGATACATTCCATCTTTGGCGGATAATTTCTTCGCAAATGGTTGATACTCGCTGATGGTTAACGAGGAAATTATCATCAAAAAAATAAATTGATCTTACTTGATGGGCTTCACTTAACCACTTCATTTCCTTTATAATATTGTTTGCTGAACGATATCGCCATTTTTGCCCCCAGAATTGTGTTGATCCGCAATAGGTACAATCAAAAACACAACCACGGGAGGAAATAATAGCGGCGGTAGGGCAGGGCAGGGTTGGAAACCCCGCATAGCGCGAGAAACTGAAGTGGGGGAAACCTTGATAAAACGGAAAAGGCAGATCATCAAGATTTGAGATAAGCTCTCTCGCCGTAAAGTCTAAAACCGCATTTTCGGGACCACGCAGGGCAAGCCCCGGAATTCCTTTGAGATCCCGATTTTCTTTCCAAGCCGTCAACAGTTCCTGAAATGTTTGCTCGCCCTCCCCGACCACTACTGCTTCGGCGTAAGTTTTCAGGAAAACATGCACCGGATAAAGACTGGCATGAGGACCGCCCAGAACAAGAAAAACAGATGGAAGCTTTTTTTTAAGCTCATGGCAAAGCTCCCAAACTCTACCCCGATCTATAGTCCAGCAGGTAATCCCGATTATATCGGGACTATAATAATAAGCCTGGCGGACAACGTCGGAAATTGTAGAAAACCCGCTATCGATAAGGAGAGTATCATACCCGGCATAATGAGATATTGCCCCCAGAGACGCAATGCCCACTGGAGGGAAATCAGGCTTTTGTAAACGTGACGGTGGATTGCTGATCAAAAGGACTTTCAATTTAAATTTCCCAATCTATAATACATTGTAATGTTCTCCGATGAGCGCATCTTTTTCCGCCCTGTCCGGATAATTTATGAGTACGGCCCTGTAAATACCTTTAAAAACAAATAAACTGCCGGCGGCGGCACCAATTATGCCGTATTTCTTTATTAACTGGCCGAGATCATCCAGCGATCCTGCCCCCCCCAGCACAGTTATCGGCACAGTTACTGATTGCCGAATTTTATCAATTAACTTAAAGTCATAACCTTTCATAGTTCCGTCATTGTCAATAGAATTAACCACTATTTCGCCAACTCCGAGATTTGCCAGCTGCTGAGAAAAATCTACCGGACAATTACCGGTGCTCCTTTTCCCGTTGTGAATCCGAACTTCATAATTTCCGCCGATCATTTTTTTCTTGACGTCAATAACCGCAACCACGCTTTGGCTGCCGAGTTTAACGGCTATTTGGGAAACTAGCGCCGGGGTATCCACGGCGGCGGAACTTAACGCCACCTTCTCCACGCCCAGACTAATAATTCTTTGGGCCTGCTCAACCGTCTTAACCCCGCCACCATAACACAGGGGCATGCGGCATTCGGCCGCAAGATTTTCAATCATTTTGAAGTCTGGTTCCAGATTGTGGGAAGAAGCATCAATGTCCAGAACCATCAGTTCGTCAACTTCCTTCTCATTGAAAATCCGCACCGCGTTAATGGGATCGCCCAGATACTTACCGTCTTTGAAATTGACGGTTTTTACAAGTCCTTTATTTCTGACAAGCAGGCAGGGGATAATTCTTGATCGCAGCATATTATAATTCCGCAAAGTTTATTAAAAGCTGAATGCCCCATTGATGGCTCTTTTCCGGGTGAAATTGAACGCCGAAAATATTGTCGGAATGAACAGCCGAGGCAAACGGCCCGCCATAATCAGTAACAGCAAGGACATCCTCGCTTCTCTGACAATTAAAATAATAGGAATGCAAAAAATAAAAGCGGCTGACTGCGTCAATATCTTTTAATAACCCGTTTTTTTTAACCGGCCCAACATTATTCCAACCCATATGAGGAAGGTGCGTGGCGGAAGTTAATCGGGAAGAGTCAAACTTTTTCACCTCGCCCACAATCCACCCCAACCCGGGTAATTTCCCCTCTTCGCTTGTGTGCGCCATAATCTGCATTCCAACGCAAATGCCCAACACAGGCAACCGCCGCGTAAGCGCAATTTCATCAAGAGACTGCCGCATACCTGATTGTTCCAGCAATCGTATCGCGTGATCAAAAGCTCCGACACCGGGCAGAATGATTTTAGTAACATTTTTTAAATCATCAGACCGGGAAACAATCAGGAAGGGAATACCTTCTCTGCTGTATATATTAGCAAAGGCTTTAATATTCCCCAGCCCGTAATCAATTATACCAATCATCGCATAACTCTTTTTTCCACACCGAGCATTTGCAGCACCCGCGTTCCTAAATTTATCAGTGCCAGATTGTTTTTGTAATCCCGGTAAGTTTTTTTTTCGCCATGGAACAGTTCCCAGAGTTCGGCAACCGTTAAATCCAGCTTTTTCGCAACATATTCAAATTCCTGAGAAATGGTTTGTTCGTCTAGATCCAATTTGGCTATGCGTTCTATGGCCTCTTCCCGAGTCATCTGTTTAGTCAAAATCAAACTTGAAAAGTAAGTCCTTCGCTTATCATAACCAAACTTCTTAGGAAGCCAATAACCCTCATAGAATCTTGTAAAACGGGATTCATGGTGTTTATGTTCATATCGCTGCCAGCCAAAGCGGGCAACTAATTCTTGGATGGCATTCTCTTTTATATAGGGCATATAATCTAATGGTTTAATTACTCTTACACCCTTAACAAATCTGTAGTATAGTTTATACTTAAAAATATCTGCAGTCGGAAATGTTTTTAAAGGCCGTTGCCCAAAGCGTTGATGAATATCTCTAACATGACGCATATCCGTCAAATAGTATGTCCATTCTAATGGGCCACGTACACATTCAGTTGAATAGTTTGCTCCTGTTATAATGTACTTAAAATTATTTTTTGCCGCAAAGTTATAAAGAGCTGAAAAAATAGCGAGGTCCTGCGGCAAATCCTGATACGGAACCTGAGATTTAAGAAATGCAACTTGCAAATCTTTCATCTCAAGCCAGTCAACAACTTCCGTGTGCAAATCAAGATGGAGTCCATCTATCATCTTGTTAACGTTACTTACACTTAGATCCGAGTTCCATCCGGTATCGATATGAAATATCAAGGGTTTTAGACCAAATTTTTCTTTGGCAAGATAGGTTATGTATGAGCTGTCAACACCGCCGCTTATACCAATTAAACAATCATGGTCACGGCCTTGGCCGTCTTGTTTGATCTTTTCGATTACCGGGGCAAGCATCTTCTCCCCCTGCTCGTCGGGATGCCAATTGGGCAGAATATCATTATAGTAATTGCAGCAATAATCGCACCAGCCGCGCTCATCGAAAACGATGCCGGGGTCGGAGGTATCCATGATGCAATTAGAACATATTTGATATTTGCGTTCACTCATCTTTGAATCTCCAAAAGTAGACTTAACCAATACTCTTAATAAATTAGCTTCAGGGCAACAATGCCCGAAACAGTTGACGGTTGGCCGCAAGTACGACCGGGTCCAGAAGACGCCCCATAATCTTGGCCTTGATCATAGTCCGCACCTGGTTGCGCTCATCATCGTCTAATTCGGCTTGTCTCTCAATTATTTCCACGAAAGAATCTATTTCCTTCAAATCAATATCCCAACCCAACCCGTCCTCCGGCAAATTGCGCCAAGGTGTTTCCGTACTGAGCAGCACGGGAGTTCCTGCGATCAGGCATTCGGCGATTACATGGCCATAGGCTTCGCCGCCTGTCGGAAAAAAGAACAAATCATAACGGCTGAAGACATTTACCACCTGACTTGCTTCCACACTGCCCCGATAATTCACCGTCACATTATACGGCAGCTGATCCAGCAAGGGCTGACATTCTTTCCAATAACTCTTGTTTTCTATCGGGCCGTAAATATCAAATACTATTCTGTCCTTAACCAGCCGCAAAACATTCAGGGCAAAATCCAAATTCTTCTCGCGGGAGATTCGGGATAAAAAAATGATTCTTAAATCCCGGTGGCCCGCTAATGGTTGGAAAGTAGAATCAGGAGTAATTTCCGGAATATTTTTAATCGGCAAGTCTCCTATTATTTTAATCGCCGCCGGTTTTATTTTCATGACTTTAATGATATCCGCCTTTTCATACTTGCTGGCGGCGCGCCAGACGACATTATCATAAAGTCCGATAAGTCTGGCCAATTGCATGAAAATAAATTTCTTGGGATACTTCTGCTTTAAGGAAGCCCATCCGAACTCACCCCACGGCACGACAATCGCAGGATTAAAGGCTGCGCTATGCAGCTTTCTGTTCCATAAAGCTTTGATCGTCAAAGGATCGAAAAAGCTGTTTAAATACAAAATATGATGGGACGTACCTACTATTAAATAGAATATCTCTTTTATTGTGGTCGACTCAGGCGATAAATAATAAACTTGTACATTGCCAACCTGTTGCCATTGATTAGTCTTTATATTGGGATAAGGCTTCTCATCTCCCAAATCACGATCCCTGGTTATTATTTTAAACTCAAATTCGTCGCACAAGTGATCGACAGTATTTATGGTTATCCGCAAAATACCGCCTGATTTATCACCGGGAAGATAATGACCGACAAAGACAAGAATAACGGGTTTGCGAGGAAAGTTCGTCAAACTATCAGATTGTTGGTAATCGCTCACAGTATGTTCTATCTCATTATTGCTGCGCCGCAGCTATGCTGCGAACAGCACCTTCTACGCCGAGACGGTAACGAAAGCCCGTTGATAACAATTTTTCTGAAGAATAGCGGACTTTACCGAAATTAATAGAGCCTCTCCACAATCTTCGTAAGATATATGGTATGATAATTGGCAAACAAATTTTCAGTTTAATTCCTTCAACAGATCGATCTTGTTGAATTGCCTTATAGAGAGACCATAAGCCTCCGAATGTGTTGAATCGTTCATGATCACAAGAAACAAAAAAGTGTTCCGGTTTTTCAAAACTGCTATTTATAAAATAGATTGCTGCATCAGCAACGTCTTCAGCGTGAACAATGTTCGCACATTCATTCCCCTTCAAAAAAACGATAAACCTGTCGCGCCAATTACTCCTGATCGGTAGCGCCAAAGCACCTGGCCGCTGCTCATCAACGACATCAGTTGGTCTAAGTATCACTATACTGCAATCGCCGCTTCCCTTAGCCACCAATTTCTCCGCAGCTCTCTTCGATTTTTCGTAAGTATTTTGGGGGTCGCACTTACTTCTTTCGTCAACAAAGTGGTCATCCGTTAATCCTATTACTCCGGCACTGCTCAAATAGCAAATGTACCGAATATTTGATTCCTCAGCTATACGTAAAAGTCGCTCTGTTCTGATAACATTAATGTCCCACATCTTAGACTCATCATATAATTCAGCAGCGCAATGAAAAAGAAGATCGGCATTAGACAAAAAGGATTCTAAAACTTCTTCATCCTCAAGTCCCCCGCGAAATAATTCAACATCTGTATAGTCAAATTGCTCCTTCCGGCTTAATGCTCTAACCTCATACCCCTGCAATGTTAATCGCTGGACAATTCTACTTCCAACCAGCCCGGAAGCGCCAGTTACACAGGCAATTGTCTTGCTGTTATGCATTTTCAGTTTTCGATGTAATCGACGAGGGATTCATTGTTTAACTATTTGTCCCCAAGGTAAAATTTAACGGTCTTCCTACAGGTCGACATGTTTGTCCTCATTTAAGGAAGAAAATATGAGCGCGATTAAGAGAAAATACAAAGGCGTCATCCACGTTCCATAAACCATATTTTGGAAAAGAAGCACTATCCATGCTTGAAATATCCTCAACTGATATGCAGATGGTGGAAAAGCACTGACAAAGAACCAAATTACTTGCGATTCCCTCAATAAGAGAATGATCAATCCAACAATCCCAGTGAAATATAACCACATGACAGGCGCAGAAGCAGAAACTACAACACCCCATCCTTTGCTGACCACCCCTGGGATTCTAAACCCATGCCCTATTATACTTTCTTTAAAAGAAGATATATCGAAACAACTCTTTACAAGCGCAGCGCGCTGCATCATCGTATCATCTAAACTTACGGACTTTGAAGGTTGAGATTGGTATCGGCCTGGGGCAAAAGTAAGCAATGCGCCGCGAACACCCGTGATTGCCTTCAGCATACTGTTGTCCGGCATATTTTTAATAACGACATACCGACCCAAAAGTGAAAATAATATCAGGAATATAGATGTCGCCATGAGAAGGTGATAGAAAGTGCCCCTCGAAAGAACAACATGAATAGTCCTATTTTTGTTACCGCGAATAAAGTAAAAAATTTGACCCACTAATAGTGAAAAGCCTAAAGCAAAATATCCGCCGTTGGCAAAAGTAAATATTCCGCCAATACAACATACACCGCTTGCAATAATCCACATTTTCTTTTCCGTAGAAATGTAGAGCGCCTCCGCGATGAAAGAAGACATAAATAAAAAGGCTGCAGCATTCGATGGCTCCAACCAGAAACCAGTCAATTGAAACTTTGGAACAACATAGAAAGAAGAAAATTGGGCAGTTCCATTGCCCAAGATACCATAAGGTCCATAAAAACGCCCCCCCTGAGGAATCGTGATTTCTATAGGGTTTGCCAACCATCCCATGCAGCTAAATAATTCTAAAACAAAATATTGCACAACGGTAGCAACTCCTATCATCACTAAAACTTTCATTATGATTGTTTGGTAAGATATTGGACGCTTAATAAAATACAAACATACAGAAATACAAAAAAGGAACCTGAAAAATATTTTAATCCACTGAATAACTCCTTCTATAAAAAAGTTTGATGTACTTGTTGAAAATGCCCCCCAGGCCATGAAGATTGCAAAGCAATAAATAAACCTCTTAAGCGGTGGAAAATAGAAATTCCCAGGGAAAACATTCAATAGTAAATATAAGGGAATTAATACTTTACATAACACTGCAACCGGTTGCAGTGCTTCTAACTCAAAAACACCCACCCACTCATAAAGAATGCAGTTTATAATAATAAGGAGAATCGGCACCCATTGAGGCAATTTATTGATTAAACTCTTAATATTTAAAAAAATATGATGTAGGGGTAATTTATGCATCCCAACGAAATCTCGAAAAAGCGTTACATTTACTATCAGACATCGATAACATGTTGAAATACTTTTGATAGCTGTATCGTGAGATTTTTCCGGCTGAATTGCTCTGTGAACTCATGAGATATCAAATTATTGTTTTTATGGGTTAACAGAAATGTCTGAAGTTTTTGTAGCTGAATATCCTCAGGCTCATCATAGAAAATGGTGATCCCATTTCCATATTCTTTCATTATTCTAGCGATTTCGCTCTCACGGGACGCTAAGCATATGATTCGACTATTGTTACCCATGTAATCATAAAACCTCGCTGGAATCCATGATGTAGTGTCCACATAATGAGGCATACACATAATGACATGATCCATCGACTGAATGAGATCATAGAAGCTTTCATGGTCAAGATAGCCATGTATTTTAACGCTACCATTAATTTCTGCCTGATTACAAAGATCTATAAATCCCTTCCCCTCATTGCCGGCATAATTCAATTCCCAAGGCACATTTAAAAGGCCTTCGTCCTCCAACTTGGATAGTAATCTTAATATTGGTAATGGCGTATAATTACTTTTCTGGTCGATTAAGCCACCATAGAAAAAAGAGTTTTGAATTATATTATGATTCCTTATGTGGATATCATCAGGATCAAAACCATTAGGGATCACCCATGTTTTATTTTTTAAGAAATGGTACTTTTCTTTCATCCTGGATTTACTGGTTTTCGTAGTAACGATTAGAGCATCGCAATATTCAAGATATAATTTTTCAAGAATATTCGAGACAATATGATGGTATGAGCTTAAGAATCTCCTGCGCACTGGATTAAGGGACCATAGATCTCGAAAATCGGTCACCCACGGAACATTATATTTAAATTTAATCCAGGTGCCTATCAGATTGAGGCTGAAGGGAGTACACGTTGTATAAACTAAATCCGGTTTATATTTCCTGATTTCCTTACCTATGCAATAAAGAACGGATACGCTCCAAAATAGATGACCATCAGGGGGAATTATATTGTTCATAAGGTAACCCAAATATCGTGCAGTCCTACTCGCATCCGCACGATCATGCAGAAAGTGTAAAGGATCTGGGGGCATGGAAAGTGCCGTTACAGATGGGTTTAACTGATTCATCAGTCGCTGACTTGCTTTTGTGTGACTACCGGTCTCGCTTGGAGAAACAACCAGTGCTTCCCAACCAAAATCAGGCAAATATTTAAGAAACTTAACATTACGATTTGTAGCAACATTTACCCTAGGGGGGAAATACGACGTAATCCAGAGGACCTTTTTCAAATCGGACATAGAACATACCTTGATGTATTAGATTCAGCTATTTGAAAGGATAAACGTAAGGTGATTGCTGAAACCTTAACGCCGTAATCAGGGTAATGCCATCCATTGTTCTCTTCAGTGCTACCTCGAAACCAATCTATTATAAAATGACCGTTGGATCGCTCAACCATGAGGCGATAAGTTCGACCCGCTTTATGCAGGAACAATACATTGCCTTCATCATGATTGCGTTTATTTAAATCAAGCCCCCAACCTGGTGCAAGGTGAAAGTAGGTTTCAATGTTCAGATCAATATGCATTGGGTTCAATAATGTTTCTATAATTTCAAAGTGATCCTGTCGAAGTGTTATTTCCCGACTCCATTTTAAGGATTTACCCAACCTGCCAACAGAACGGGTCTTCCATGTAATTCGACGTTCATCACCTTTCTCATTCGAATACACTTTTTGATCGGTATTCAAACTTTTTTTGTAAGCCAAAAGACCACCTCGACAATCTGGAACAAGTGGCAATCCATTTATCAAGGTCGTATTATGTGATCTTGCGGAAAACCCATACGTCCCATCTTTATCTGAGTTATATGAACCTCTTCCCCTGTCTACGAATATGGGTCCTTCCGCAACGTAAAGCAAAAAGCTGCCAAAATCCATATGCCCATGTCCTACAGGATAGACACCTGCAGAATCATTTGGTAGATAGACAAAAAGACGAAATGGACACTGTCGAGTATCAAGCCATTTCCATTCCATTAAACCATCTGCAATGCATTGCGGTAGTCCTTTCACTCCAATAAATGAAGCCCATTGTTCGCTGTTCCATAGCCCCCACCAAGACTCTCTACCATGATTGAACTCCGGATGAGGGTCAAACCATGCAACAGGATAATCTGGGGAAACATCGCCAACACGTGGAAAATCATTAGAAAAATCTCCCGCAGAAAAATTACTCATATAGAAACTTGACGACATCATGGACAAAACAATGGGAGAAAGATAAGCAATACATTCTGGATCTTCAGTTGCGCGGGCAGCCCACCATACCTCGACCATTGTTCGTGTTAATAACAACTGATAGTGAGAAGACGCCTCCTGAAGGACGCCTCCTGGATTTATCAATTTTTGAAGGTGTTTTTGAAAGAGCGTCTTTGCCAAAGAAGATATTTCTGGCAATCCAAAAATACGACCGCCGATATATAAAGCCCGTGCATTATTAAGAATGTGGTTGTTACATGTTTTATCATAATATTCCAAGTGGTGAGAGATGCAATCCAGATGCTCCAGCAAGGCCGTTTCAAAAGTATTTACAGTTTCTTCATCAAGATTTTGATAATCTCTCGTTGCACACAGATATAATAACCAATTTACAACCCGCTCCGACGCAGAATAAGTTTCCCAGGCTGCATGATGTTTGTTCGGACTGACCCGGCGGATCCAATCAAGTATTACTGAATTAGCAACCTTCAGGTCTTCCTGAGCCGGGTGCAGGGATAACCAGCGCAAGAGCCAACCGAAACGATGCAATGCGAAAGTGTCTTCCTTGTCTTTCTCTTCTCTAAACCAGTTAATATCGTTAATGTCGCAGGAATATGTTGCCAGTGGTATCGCCCAGGATGTGATGGCCGGACCATTTTCTGGTGACCAGCCCGTACTCGGAAGATTGAGAAACCAGGCCTTGGGGGCTTGAGTTGGGACTGAAATACTTTGAACGTGTTCACGAATGACACCAGGATAATGGTGGAGACGGTATTTCACACCTAATAGGAAATAAGCCTTATCTCTGATTCTTATAACAACACGCCTGAAGTAATAATGAAAGAGCTCAGACCATTGACAAGGATGTTTTAAACAAAAATTGACATAATATTTTATTTCTCTTGATTCCAATATTCTATCTAAGGTCACTCAGGCAAATACCATCTGGCCTAGGCGTTTCATTGTAAACTAAACGAAACCAAAGCTCTAGGTTAAGTAATATCCATAGCGCCCATACCCAGTTTTTCCGCATATACATCAATTTACATAACCTGTTTATCGTTCGCTTATGAATTATTCCTGCCTTCATCAATTCGCCATGTTCAAGCAATTCAAGGCTAATTTCTTTGAAGCGGCCTCTCTGCATCCATGAATTGATGGGGGCGCCAAACCCATCTTTTGGGCGCTGCAAAATACTCTCAGGCAAATATTCAGAAATTGCATGCTTAAAAATTACTTTTTTATCATAAGAATTCATTTTATAAGCGGACGGGAGACCTGCAATAAATTCCACAATTCGATGATCCAGTAAAGGAACCCTTGCTTCTAATGAAGTGGCCATACTCATTTTATCTGTGAGTAAAAGAATGTCGTCCTGCAACCACACCTTCAAGTCAAAAGCCATCTCAGCATTGAGCTTATCCGGAGTAACAAACATATTGGAATAGCTGTCAACAAAATTGCTTACGGCATTGGATTCATACATTGGAAACACTAAACGCCAGGGGAAATTGAATGCCCTTTTATAATAGGCCCTCGATTGTTGCCTACATAAAACAGAGATCATAAGTTGCTTTATAGAGAACGGGGAGGAATACCATTCATAGCCGGCAAATAATTCATCACCACCAGCACCCGTCAGAATGACTTTACACTTCTCACTTGCAAACTTGGAAATGACATAAGTTGGCACGTAAGCACCATCTGCGTTTGGTTCCTCGATATGCCATGCAAGCAGCGGAAGCAAACGATCGAAATCATCAAAAGATATCTTCACCTCATGATGATTACAACCATACATTGTTGCTACATCAGTGGCAAATTTTCTCTCATCCATTTTTTCCGCTGCATTTTCCCAATATATTGTAAAGGTATCCATGTTCAGGGAAGCATTAGAATTGGTTAAAGCCACAACAGCGCTCGAATCAACACCCCCACTGAGGAAAGCACCCACAGGGACGTCACTTCTAAGCTGCAGACGACAGGCATCTCTAAGAAGGAAATGGAGATGATCAGAGGCATCTTCAAAGGACATCGATTCATGTATAGGATTACTCAAAAACGGCATTACATCCCAATAACTCCGGAACGTCATGGAGCCATTTTCGATAATTGCAAGAGTACCTGCTTCAAGCTTCTTGATCTGTTCGAAGGCTGTTCTCGGAGCAGGGATATAAAGCATATGAAGATAGGTACTGATGGCCTGCCAATCGGGATCACGCGCCACCCACGGACACAGCAATATCGGTTTGATTTCCGACGCAAACGCCAACTGTTTGCCATTCCAGGCGTAATAAACTGGTTTTATTCCCACACGATCACGGGCCAGAACAAGTCGATTTGAGGAGGAATCATAGAGAGCGAAACCGAACATTCCGTTGACATCTTTAAGAAAGTCCAGACCGGCGTCCTCATACAAATGAATCAAAACCTCTACATCGCTGTGTGTGCGGAAGTAATGGCCTTTTTTAATCAGCTCATCTCGCAACTCTACATAATTATATATTTCTCCATTACAGACAATCCAAATTGTCTCATTCTCATTCGATATGGGTTGATGTCCTCCGGAAAGATCTATTATGCTGAGACGTCGCATTCCGAAGTTGATCTTGTCGGCATTATTCACATAGTAGCCTGCATCATCTGGCCCTCTGTGAAATAAACATTCCCCCATCTGATCGAGGAGGCCGGATATTTCTTCTTTTCCTATATAGCCGAATATCCCACACATAATTATTAGGGCGTGCCTCTTACAAAAGCTTTAAGACCTTTGCACATCCGAACAATGTTTTTTGTTTTAGATGACATGGCCTTCCGTTGAAAAATGTGGTTGTTTAAATCGAACATATTGACTTAGGTTGCCATATGATCACTTTAAATTTCTCTTATACGCTCGCGGAGATACTTGAATATATACTTCGGCAAATCAGATATCATCGGATGTTTCCATATCTTAATGGCATTGTGCAAAAATCTATATCTTCTAAATTTGCCATATAATTTAAGTAGTTCACTCGGCGAAAGCGTTTCCGACAAAATGATTGCCTTACTGTGATTCATTTCAAAATTCACATTGAGCCGGCTCCAATCCATGCTTTCATCTTCAGTAACGAGTTTTTTCTCTTTGGCGATTTCCCAAACAGGGGTACCCGGAAAAGGGGTTATAACATAGACATCAAAAAGAGCGAGATCGACCTTCTTGATAAAGCGGAGCGTATCGAGAATTTCTTCTGCTGTTTCGTCAGGTGAACCAATGACAAAAGAGGCATTTGGCATTATGCCATGCTTCTTGAGCAGCGCCACTGCATTTGCGTTCTGCTCCACAGTGAGGCTTCCACCTTTCAACCATGTCAGCACCCTCTGATTACCAGACTCCAGTCCCATTCCAACAGAAGCCACTCCCATTCTTTTCAGCGCGGCAACAATATCTTCCCGCACCGTATTTGCCCGTAAAGAGCACGAAAACTTGACTTTCCCCTGTATACCCCGCTTTTCAACGAGGTCAACAATTTCAAAAAAACGTTTTTTATCGGCAACGAAAAGATCATCAAAGAAACTAATAAAGCGCACACCATATTGATTCACCAGTAACTCGATTTCATTGACAACACGTTCAGCCGAGAAAAACCGTACATTATTCCAGAATCGTGACGACGCACAAAACTTGCAACGATAAGGACACCCGCGCGACGTGAACATGTACGTATGGGACGAGATGGGGTTTAGGCTCCGATCAGGAGGCGGAAGGGAGTCGAGATCGCTGCGACCTGCCCTGCTGACTGTCTGGTGTAACAAACCACCTTCCCCCCAGTAGGCGATGCCGGGAATACCCTCCAACGCCGACGCTGGAAACTCCTCGTGTTTGAGAAAGACTTGCATCAGATCGACGATCGTGTCCTCACCCTCTCCGATACAGCCGACATGCATAGTTTTTGATAAGGTCTGTGGCAAAAAGGAGATATGAACGCCACCGATCATAACCGGTATGCCACGTTCATGGGCCTTTTGGGCATAGTTCAGCGCCAATCCATAGTTCTGACTGACACACGAGATGCCAACAACCTGCGGCTTGAAACCGTCAAGCGTTTCATCGATATCTGAATTGACAATCTTGAAATGAAAACAGGTGTCACCAAAGGTGGTCTTGAGTGACGCGATAAGGTGGTCGATCCCCAGGTTGGGATAGCGGGTTTCAACTTCGGAAAAGTTATTGATGGCGTTTATCCAGAGAAATTTGATCATACTGTCTGTTGCCGGATACCAGTTATCCGACAAAATCTCCTTTGGTCATGCAGAAGATGCCTGCGGATATAAAAAAGAGCCCAATCCATTGCAGTGTCGTCATCCTTTCACCGTAGATAAGCCAGCTCAGGAGAGGAATGAGCAGGTAAAGAAAAGCCCCTGCGAAACCGAAGGCATAGCCCAGGTTCGTCTTGCTGATGACCACGAGCCAGATCACGAAACAGCTCAACTGCAGTATGATACTGGTGATGATGAATGGAGAGCATGCAACTCGCTGTACCAGATCGATGCTGAAGCGGCTCAGGTCATGTCCCATGACCCCCCTTTTCAGGAGCAATTGGCTGGCAACTGTACTCGCCGCGACGATAAAGATGAGGAATATGGTTTTCATGATCTCTCTTTCTACAAGGCTTTAGCGATTATCTGGCCGCTTCTCCGCTACGGACAGGTGGTGAAGGCTGATCGGCCAGAACAGGAACGGAAGGTTGCGTTGCGCCACCGGCGAAAAGCCTGCTGCCTTCAAGGCCTTTCTGATTTTTGAGGGAGTCCATTGCATGACGTGCCCGGCGTCGTAAAAGGCCTCCCTGAACATGCCGGTCAGCAGGCGTGAAATCATGAACATCCGGTCGTTCGGGAATATGAGAACCAGCCTGCCTGATGGCTTCAAAACCCGGCGAATTTCTGCCAAAGCCTTTCCCGGCTCATCCAGGTGTTCGATGACTTCAAAAAAAAGGACGCAATCGATGGTGTTGTCTTTAAAGGGAAGGTCAAACACAGTGCCGTATTGAATAGGCAAACCATGTTTCTGACAAATTTCAATATTCTCCTGCTCAGAATCGATCCCGACGATCTGCCAGTCAGGGTTAAGCGTAACCAGCTTTTCAAGAGTTATACCCTCACCACATCCAATATCTACAATCCGGTTTCCAGCAACATGGCCCAATGCCACTTTGTCGCGATAGTCCCAATACCTTACACCAAGACCTCCCTTGGCATACTGCTCTCTCTGGTAGATCATCCCTTCTTTCTCAAGATTAGTATCAACGGGCATCGAAGAGTCCCCTGAATGATAATCTGTACGTGCGCAATAGTTGCCCCATTTCCTGATCACCAAGCCTTCTTATTGCAGCAAACCTACTCCGCTTTGCCTGCATCTTCGGGAGCATCTTCATGGCATCAGCAACTCCTCTGACAAGCGCCATTATGTGGGCAGTCTTTGAACTACTCACCGCAAATTGCTGCCCCGTTCCTCGTGACGCAAGCACCACACGTGCCTGTTCGAGATATCGCAAGATCGTACTGACAGGGAGGGCCAAGATCCAAGTGAGAGGATAGGTTTTGAATGCAACCCAGTAATGGTTCCGCTCAACCAGATAGAGCTTGAGCGGAGAAAACGCTCCGCCGGTTTGGGAGTATTTGTGATATATCACCGCATCCCGGGCCAACAGTGCCGTCCAGCCAGCCAGCCGTCCCCTCAGACCCAGGTCGGTATCCTCGCAGTAGGCAAAAAAGTCCTCATCGAAGAACCCCACGGTTTCGATCATCCGGCGTCGGTAAAGGGCAGCGCATGCGCTCGGTATGAGGATCGCCTCGATCTTCCCCGGAGTCAGCTCCGAAAACCGAAGCAGGCGAAACGCCCCCCTCGACATACCGTCACTACAGACCTTGACCCCCAGCGAATCAACCATGTCATGGTCATCATAGGAGCAGATCCTGCTGGCAACCATTCCAACTACCGGATTTTCGTCGGCGACCCTGACCAGCTCCTCGAGCCAGGTCGGCTCGGCTTCTGTGTCGTTGTTCAGTGTGATGATATACTCACCGAAGGCGCGCTGGAGCCCCGCGTTGTTTCCTCCGGCAAATCCCTGATTAACGGGCAGGGCTACGGTCTTGACCCAAGGATAATGGCCAACGACGAATTCCAGGGAACCGTCTGAAGAGCCATTATCCACAAGGATGGTCTCAAAGTCCTTGAAGGTCTGGGCCTTGAGGCTCTCCAGACAATCGGGAAGATACGCCTTGCCGTTCCAGTTGACAATGATGATGGAAGCTTTCATGCAAGAGTCCGGTATCGTCTACTTAATCACTTTAGCACACAAAGCGTTGGCAATCCGCACACCGGGCCCCTTGCTGTCCCAGAACGTATCGAGGTATTTTAGAAGAAATATCGGCGCAAGAGCAATGCCCTTCCAGAAGGTGTACCGCATGGCGCTCTTTCCTGACAGGGCAACGGCAACATATTCGGAAAGCAGGTTGGTCAGGGCGCTGGTCGGGCCGCGGGCAATCTCGACCGAACAATGGGAAAAGCTGCGGAAGAGGAACTCCAAGGCATCCTTCGAGAAGTTGAAATAATTGTGGGGATAGCCGTGATAGGGATACACGAAGGGCGCGAGGCAATAGACCGCTCCCCCAGGCCTGACGATCCTGAATATCTCTTCGACAACCTTATGGGGCTCAGGCACATGCTCCAATACCGCATCGATAACTACGTAATCCACAGTTTCGCTCCCCAGCGGGGTCTTGGTGATATCCGCAATGATGTCAACGTTTGGAAAAGGGAAAAGGTCGATATTAATGATGTGGGGGGTAAGTCTTCGGTTACCTGATCCCAACTCGGCGACTACAGCTCCAGTCTTAATGGCAAAAATGAATTCATCAAGATGGTTCTTGGGCTGGTAATCGCTGCTGACGATCTTTTTGCCCAGGTTATATATCTTTGCCGTCAGTGTTGCGTTGAACATCTGGTCCGCCTGGAAGGTCATGTCCTCTGTTTCCTTCAGCGGGCCGGAGAAAAAGCGGGGAATGCCGCCAACAATGGGATAGGAACAGGCACACGTCCCACAGGAAAGTTCGCCTGCACTTCTGGCAAGGGGGCTATGGCATTCGGGACAATACAGGTCCTTAGGTTGCATCTCGTATATCCCGTTTGGTGGTAATTGATGAGTTCCGGCGATGTCCCTGGCTCAGAAATCCTTTGGCGACCTTCAGGAAAACATCCCGTGCGCTGATGGCTCGCCGGATGTAGTTTGCGATTGTCCCCGGCCGCAGATAAAAATGCAACAGCAGTTTTCTGATTTGGACGAGCAGAATCTGATCGGAGAGCCCCGGGGGAACGTAAACAATCTGATGCAGATCCATCTTGCTCCAGTCATCGTCAAAGGTTCCCTGCAATTTTGCCTGTTCGTAGACTGCGGTGCCGGGAAAGGGGGTGAGGGGAAAGATGTTCAAGTCGGAAAGATTCAGCGAGAGTGCAAAGTCGACGGTTTCTTGAATGGTCTGCTCTTTCTCCCACGGAAAGCCGATGATAAAGAAGCCCTTGGCCTCGATACCCACCCGGCGTGTCATCGCAATCTTGCGGCGGATTTCGTCAAGGGTGATCTTTTTGTTTATACGATCCAGTGTGTCCTGGCTACCGCTTTCGATACCATATGAAATGTACCAGCACCCCGCTTTTTTCATCAAGGCGAGCATTGCTTCATCGACGGTGTCGATACGGGCGTTTACTGACCATGAAATATCAATCCTGTTATCCATGATATAGTTGCATACTTTTGCCAGCCTTGATTTGTGGGCAGTGAAATTATCATCTTCGAAGGCTATTTCACGATAGCCGAGACTGATCAAAAGCTCAATGAGGCTGATGACATATTCCGGCGAATGAAACCGCACGCGCTTATTGAAAATGTTTGTGTTACAAAACGTGCATGTATGGGTACATCCTCGGGAGGTAATGGCGTGTATCGCAGGCAGGCGCCTCGTTTTGAAAAGTGCCGGCATGATTGCATCTTGCGCGGCAACTAGATCGTAGGCCGGCAAGCCCAGTTCATCGATATCCCCGATCAGTTCCCGCGGGGGATTGATAACAAGTGGCTGATCTGATGGGAATCGCACAATAGTGCCCGGAAGGCCTTGCAAGCTTTCCATCGTCCCGTCAAAAACACGAACGATCTCCTGAAGCGTACGCTCCCCTTCGCCAATGACACCGACATCGACAGCCGGCGTACGTTCCATGGTTTCTTTCGGGACCGTTGTGATATGCGGCCCCCCCAGTACAACAAGAACATGTGGAAATGCCTGCTTGATTGATGCCGCCAGTTCCTGGGCACGGGTTATGGCGGGTGTAACGGCCGAGATGCCGACAATATCCGGGGAGTGCTGCAGGATATGGCGGAGGATGTGCTCCTTTGATGAGCCACTACAGGCGGCATCGATTATCTCAACCTCGCACACTGACCGCAGTGCTGTTGCCAGATACAGCAGACCGATCGACGGGAGGTGACCGCCCAAGATACCCAGCTTTCCCAATCGCTCTTTGACGGGGTAAGGCGGCGTGAGGAGGAGTATCTTTTTCCGTAAGCTCATAGCGGCTTAATCAACACCACGTCGTTGATCTCGACAGTCGTTAGTGGCATCATGCCGAAATGATGCCAGTGCTTCTTCAAGCAACGCAATACTCTGAGCAAGTCCTTTCACATTCCGTGTAAGTAATGAAATTTCATGATCCTGTAGGAAAGTCATGAAAACAAGATATAATATACTGAACAAAAAGAGGAGAGAAGGTGGGTAGTCGACACCAAGCAGCACTGAAAGTCGAACAACTATTTCTGGGAAAAATGAAAGTGCCAATATCAGTATCCCACCGGTTATCCACAGAATGCTTTTTCCTTCAGAGAATTGGTTGTTCTTAACCTTTGCTAATACATAAAGTATGAAAAGTAGACCAAATATAGAGAAATGCCAATACATAGTCAGCCTCGTAATCTCTTTTTAAAGGTTAAAGGGGGATACTTCAGCAAAACAATGAAAATACTATAGAATACTTTGATCATATATTTTGCCTGCCGAGCTAGGCCGGTATGCATGCTTTCACCCAAAACTCGTGCTCGCATGGCAACGTGAACCTCTTTCAATCGATATCTATTCAAGAGCATTTCTATGATAATGTTTGCATCGGGATAATAAGGGAAATTGTGGATTTTTGAATAGTGCTCAAACACCTTTCGATTGAGCAATTTAAATCCCGAAGTTGGATCATGGATAGTCGAACCACTGATTATTTTTATCAAAGAACAAAAAATCATAGTTGCAACCCGTTTCAGAAACGGATGGCGATACTCTCCTTGCTCCGCAAATCGTGACCCAATTATGACATCGGCAGAACTGTTTTCAAATGCAGAAACAAGCTTACCTATTTCTCCGGCAATATGCTGTCCGTCTCCATCAAACTGCACAATATACTCATAGTTGTTCGCTACAGCATATTTATAGCCAGTTTGTAGGGCCCCAGAATACCCCAAATTGAACGGTAGTGTAACCACAAGTGTATTGAGATTTTTTAATGCCTCCAGAGTGCCGTCGGTAGAACAATCATCAACAATCAAAATATCCGCGTCATGCCCTAGACATGTCCTAAGTTCTTCCACGACTAGCCTGATATTTAAAACTTCGTTGTAGGTAGGAATGATGACAAGTAGTTTAGGTAACATATCCTTCACACGTTCATTATATTTTTCGTTGGTAAATTTGACCTACATCGTCAGCACCAACTCTTCCGTAATATGTACTGAGGAATCTATTTTTTTTAGTATAATTATTCTCATATATAATAAATATTTTCCCTAATTCATCAAATAGATGTTTATCTCTTTGTTTGATTATCGGCATAAGTTTATCGTAGCGAGATCTGACAACATTTGGTGGTAAAGACGGGTCATATATGAAGGTTACGTTGAGATCATTTATTCTTTTTTCGATAATATCCCATGGGACAAAATACATTGCTTCCCAAAAAAATGGAATGACTTTTGGCCTAGTAATATAGCAAAGTTCATTTGTACGCCTTCCGAATAAAGTGTCTTCCTTACTAAGATTGTCTATATACCATTTTTGGTTGAATCTAACTGCCATTGTTTCAGCAGGTGCAAAGGAATTTGATTTTATTTCAATATACACATCTTTCATGCGGTAAGAGTTCACATATACCAATGGTAACAAAAATATCACGATGACCGTCAATATTAGAGTGTTTTTTCCATTAATCAATTCATATTGCTTTCCTGTTTCGATATTACAGGTTATTTCTTTTTCCGCAATATCAGTATCTTGCCACCTGCGTATGAAACAAGACAGAAGAATAGTTGCGGCGAGCAGCTGAAATACTTCACTCTTTGGAGGATTACATAGAGGGTAATTGATGAGTTTTAAAACGTATCCAATGCTAAGGATCAATGCTAACAATCTTAAAAAGCGGTCAGCTTTTTTGGAAAAAATAACGTAAATTGGAAAAATAACGCTAATTATGAGTGAAATTGGCGAGTGGGAAAATATGCTCAGACTTGAACTAAAGTGAGTTTGGAATGGATTAACCAGATAATAGGACAAAAGCCTTTTAATAGTGGAATAAAAATATGGCAAATCAGGATTGCTTACGAATAGGTCACTATCTCTCGTATAATGGTTGTAAAAAATCCGATAGAAAGGGTCAATCCAAGAATTTATGTTGTTTCCAGTGAATCCATTTATAAGCCAATCGAGACCTATAACTGCTTCTTTTGTTTCGATAAATATCAGAAATGGAAATATTGCACCGACCACCACGGCAGGAATCATGAACGCAGAGATTGTTTTAAAGTATTTTAAGCTTCTTAACTGGCACATCATTGTTAATGACCATTTTTTTGAAGATTCAACGGGAAATGATATAAGAAAGGGGATTGCACCCGCTAAAGCCACCCAATAATAGATAGTCGTCAACTTTGTCGAAACCATCATGCCTGCAAATATTCCTGCATATACCAACAATATTGATTTTCGCGAGTTGTGATATAGCCAAATATAATATAAGCAAAGCATCTCAAAAGAAGCTGCAAGAAAATAATTATCAGCAGATTCCTGAGCGAAATACGCAATTATCGGTTCTGTTAGAATAACTGCCATAACAACCCAAGCAGCATGCCTGCCCCCTATATCTCTTGATATAAAGAATGCTACCAATAAAGCCGTTATAAATTGGAGCTTGGCAATCAAGGATATTGCAACTAAATTTGACATAGCTAATACCGTGACGTATACCATTTCAAAAAGGCATGGCGCCTTGAAAATTGGCATTGTTTCCCTGAGCGGCTCTAAGACTATGGGGGCAAATCTGCCCTGCTTAAGATACTCCTGTGCAACAAAGACATACGAAAATGAATCTGACCCTGTGATGTATGAAAATCCAAGAAAAAAATAGCCAAGAAAATGATACATTACTATTGGTAGTAATAGAGCCGTTATTATGCTCCAGGAAAACTGCGGCATGGAAAATTTTTTGAAGTGGAAGGCCCAATACACGATAATAGCTGGGGCAAGAACAAAATAAACAACCTTAATTATGAGTGGCGAGAATCCCCATAATATGCCTGCGATGGCTGTCATGATTCCGATCGCACCTATACCCATAAGTAAAGCGGATAAATGATATGTCGCTTTAGACTTCACTAAGCTTTTAGCTGGCATAAGAATCAGCCTACCCAAAAAGCTGGCAACAATTAGCAAACAAAATACCGCACCAAAGGCTATAATTCTTTCATTCATATAAGCTGATTAAACATTACATCCAAATAGAACCTGACTGACCGGTTCAGGAAATATTGGTAGCGTCATAAGCCTAGTTCGCAATGATGGATCGCCTATTTTCAGCAGGTCCCTCAGTATCATCTGGGTGTATACCCAACAACCTCCGCCAACGCGGCAGCCTTTTGTCCAGGCAGAAATAGGGTTCAGCTACCACACGAGCACAATCACGGGTGGTAAGTAGTGCCTCCGCCAATTCTGTAGGGTTCGTGGCATACATCACCCCCTCCATACCACGCAGGGGACTCATATTAAAGGAGTTGCTATCCAGCACCGAAACCACCTGCAAGCCGGAATAATATGCATCCACCGCTGCCGTGGTGATATTGCTCGTGTAGGCTACGTTACATTCAGACAGCAATTCTTTCAAGGGCGCACTGGTCATGAGGAGTTGAAGTGAGGAGTAATCTCCCGTTTTTATGGGACAATTAGGATGTGGTTTAACTACATAGATTGTATCCAACGGCAACAAAGGTGCAGCATCAACTAGCCATTGCATCTGTTGACGAGTGACAGCTGGCAGATAATCCCCCAGTACGAGTATACGAAGAGGACCGATCAACGGCTCATTGGCACCGGTCTTAATAGGTGGCAGGTCGGCAAGATATTGATAACGAAGCGCTTCGACCTCCACTATTTGATCCTTTGGGTAGCCCTCTTTGCGGTATGCTGCCAGAGCTGCTGGGCCATTGAGTGCCATCTTGTCGGGAAGAGGCAAATCGTTTTTCCCTGCTCGCACATAACTCTTTGTGTCGTAAAAATAACGGAGATCCCAAAACCGAACCGGCCCATGAGGGACACCGATCAGACGGCCATGCCCAGCCGTGCGCCAAGCATGGATGAAGGCCATCTCCCATTCCTGATTTTCTTGCAAATAAACGCCCAATTCCTGGTGTGGCAACCGTCTAAGGGTTCTCTCGAACAGGTTCAGACACAAGCAGTTCCAGATTGCGATTGGACCGCGCATTGAATTACGCCAGTCCTGTTTGAACAATGGCCAGAAATCGAGCCTCGACTCGGTGGTGCAGAACTGGTGCCTTATCTTGTTCAGTCTCATACTCATCCAGACAAGGCGGCTATAATCGATCAGTGTTGCCAGCACGGCCGAAATGCTAAGCGCGCCATCCAGCGTGGCATGAAATTGCCGCACCATCCCATTTTGGTTGAAGCGGGCGATTAAATCCTGAGCCTGCCTGGTAGAGGCTACCGCCTCGTGTTGAATATAGTGATGCAGCCAATTAATCTGCGCTCCGCAGCGGCCGAGAACGTCCACCAAGTCCGTCCAGAAGTTGGAAGCAAATCGTCCAGTGGTCAACGCTTTCTGATCCAGATGAATCAGGTAATCGACGAAAGTCATTGCGTTGCTGTCAGCCGCTTTTTGATACCCATTCTTTTGCTTCAGCGGCCAACGCTGCCAAATGTAGTGTGTCAACCAAATGATCGCCTGAACTGGATGCGGCAGTGAGTGATACAACCTTTTGATCCACGAGTCCGGCGATTTCCGCTCTGACAATGACCGCCATTCGAATACCAAGCCAGCATTAATACACCACCGTCGCAAGGCTTGGACCAATGATCTATCACCGCTAACCAAAATAATAGCGGAAACCGAATGGGTGACGGCTAGTTCCTCAAGTGCCAGCAGTTTTAAAACATCGCTTATATAAAGCGATTCCCATATGTTGCTCTTCTTCGCAACTAAGGTCATCCACCAATAACTGAACCCGGGGCGCAACTCCAGATGATCGACCAAGCGTTTGCCTTCAATATGCGACTCGCCCACGCCATAAATCCAAGCAAGATAGCGTGCCCGAAGTGCATCGGCTTGCTCCTCGAGAAGCCTGGGGATGGAATGCACCAGATTGTCGCCCTCAGCATAACTCCGCCAAAGGATTGGTATCCATTTCCCTTTTGGTGGCTCGCCATCACTGTCCCAAATTAGGAAGGTCGGATGTTCCTCAGTCAGTTGACTCAAGACTTATTCCGCGCTTTGCTTTACCGCGCTTGCATCGATGCGCTAAGTAGATGTCATTATTCATTTAAAGACCGCATAGTTCGTTTCCCGGTCAGCACTTGCCTTGAAAAATACGCATGGATCATTCCCCTGAAGTGATCATCCAGGGGTAACTGCTGTTTTTCGAGGATGCCGGGCCCCTTTGATAGGATGCAGCCTACGTTGTTCCCCACGTTTTTTTTGTCTTTTGCGAGAAAAGCAAGATAATTGTCAAGATTGATTCTGTTCCAGTCAAACTCAGGAAAGTTTATACGTAGATCTGTATGTAAATCATGGAAAATCCCTGGGCTCATATATCCCATTTTCATGGCCACGTAGTTTGCCATGTCCATACCGACTGTTACGGCCTGTCCATGCTTGATTGCGTAATCTGTGACGGATTCAATGGCATGACCGAAGGTGTGACCATAATTAAATTTATTCCGCTCACCTCGATCAAACTCGTCATTTTCAATTACAGACGTCTTAATCTTCAGGCTTGCCCGAATGTATTTCATAAGAAGGTTTCGGTCTCGGATTATCATTGCGTAATCGCGGATCAGTTCATCGAAAAGAGGACTTGCGGCGTAAAGGTAGTAGTGCATGATCTCGCCGATACCGGACTTGATGTCATCGACGGAAAGTGTATCGAGAAACATCGTGTCTATATAGATTTCGGAGGGTGGATAGAAATTGCCGACAAGGTTTTTTTTATCGCCGAGGTTGATGGAGGTCTTACTACCAATACAACTGTCGGACTGGCCAAGAAGCGTTGTCGGAAAAAAGGACCACTCGATACCTCTGTATATAATAGAGGCGCTAAAGGCGGTCAAATCCTGAATGATACCACCACCAATAGCTACAAGCTTTTCGTTACGCCGCACCTGTCTGGCAACAAGTGTCTCAATAATTTCCCGGCATTTGTCGAGTGATTTATTGTTTTCATTGGCTTCGACTAAAAAAAGACGTTCTTCAGAAATTACACCTTTTAGATTATCTATATATGTTTCCCATATGATAGAATCAATGATAAAAAACGCATGCTGATCAACAAGTCCTCTAAGCGGTCGTGTGAAGTCTCCGATAAAATTCACTTCGTAATTTCGGAAGAGAGACCTGATTCGCAAAGAATCAGACATCGACGAATCCTCCATCGACGATAACGTTCTGTCCTGTTAGGTAAGTATTCAGAGAACTAGCCAAGAAAAGGACCACATGGGAAATCTCAGCAGGTTCAGCAAATCGATTGATAGGAACCTGCGAGGCAAGATCTTTCATCTCTTCCTCGCTCAGAATACTTTTCGTTAGTTCGGTTAGCACAAAACCGGGGGAGACTGAATTGACCAAAATATTATAAGGCGCAAGCTCTATGGCAGAGGACACTGTGAGCCCGCGGAGACCGAATTTCGTCGTTGTGTATATAGAACGTTTGGCCTTGCTGATGACCCCAAATATCGAGGCAACATTTATGATCCGTCCATATCGGTTTTTCTTCATGAGTCGGCTTACGGCCCGGGTAATCATGAAAGGGGCTTCAAGGTTCACTTTTAGAATATCCTTCCAATCTTCAAGCAATGTCTCGTCGATTAAGTTGATCCGGTTAATCCCCGCATTGTTGATGCAGACGTCGATCTTTTGATAAGTCTCGATGGCCTCTATAAAAGTTTTCGTGCTTTCAGCATTGGCAAAATCTACGGCGTAGTATTCCCTGGTCACGTGCTTTTTATGTTTTGCCTCTCGGTTCAGCGTTTCTATCTCATCCTTGTCGGTCCCGGTCAGGATCAGATTGGCGCCGAGTTTGGCAAAATCATCGGCAAACTGCTTTCCCATTCCCCGGGTCGCACCTGTCACGAGAACCGTTTGTTCTTGAAAATCAATCTTCATGATCTTCCATCTCTGATCTTCTTCAAATAATTTATCAGGTTATCTACAGCTTCGTTTTCCATCTGCAAGCGGCACTCGGCCGTGTATGACCCCACATGGGGTGTTAAAATGACATTTCGGTAACCGCACAGAGGCCCTTTGTAGGGCTCCTCCTCGAAGGTGTCGAGCCAAGCACCCGCTATCGTTCCGCCTTCGAGAGCTTTAATTAGTGCTTCTTCTGAAATGACACCGCCCCGTGCAACGTTGAGCAGAAAAGAGCCTTTCTTCAGGAGAACAAATTCCTTTTCACCGATAATACAATCATGTCCGCTGCAGTGGATAGTGACAATATCAGATTCTGGCAGTGCCACCAGGAGGGTCACCTTCCGATAGCCAGCACAGGCGCTTTCATTAACATAGGGATCGACAACCAAAATCTTTACACCGAAGGGGGAAAGCAACTCCGTGACCCGACGTCCAATCCTTCCGAAACCGACGATGGCCACAGTCTTTCCCTGTAACTGGACACCTACTTTCTTCTGCCACTGACCGCTGTGGAGCGCCTGATCCATCTGGGGTATCATCCGTAGCAGACTTAAAATGGCCCCGATGGTAAGTTCCGCCACGGCGTTGGTCGGGGCAGCAGGGGTGTTGAAAACCTGGATACCCAAATCACTGGCGGCGTCAATATCTACATTGGAAAGTCCTGCACCCACACGGGAGACTACCTGAATCCCGGATCTCTCCAGAATCTCCCGGTCTATGGTTTCCAGCCCCGCAATAAGACCCACGACGTTACCATCCAAGAGACCGAACAATTCCTTCTTTGTCAGTTTCCGCTTGTAGGGATTGTCTACCACCGCATAACCCGCCGCAATCAATCTGTTCATGGGGGTTTTGTCGGCTTCGGCAAACGATGATGGTCCTATGAGAATCTTAGATGCCATAAATATTCGGTGTTTTATGTTATTTAAGTTTAAACTGAAACCAGTGTGCAAGAATGTGGTTAAGTACAAGATGAGCATCCTCTACAGGGCCATATTCCCCAGCTTCTGATTTCACATGAACAACCAAATTCGACATTTCCTTCAACTTACCTCCCGTGAATCCGACAAAGCTTATGACTCTCCCGCCTTGTTCCTTAACCCATTCGGCAGCGGCTACCACATTGGGCGAATTGCCGCTGGCTGAGATTGCCAATAACTTGTCGCCGTGACGATAGTGAATCTTCAATTGATTCAGAAAGACCTCTTCATACCCCACATCATTGGCAATTGCCGTAATTACAGAGGTGTTATCCGTTAGTGCTAATACCCTGAATGGTTTATCTGTGCCGCTTTTTTTGATAATATCAAAACCTATGTCATTGCCCATGCTTGTTGCCGTGGTGGCGGAACCGCCATTCCCGACAATAAAGATTGTATTGCCGATCGCTCGAGCATTTTCAAACTCTTCCACAAGCTTGTCAATTGACTCTGGTGTGATGGAATCCAGTACCTGCTTCAAATAATTAAAGTACCCATGAGCAAACGCACCCGCACTTTGCGAATTATTACACAACCTGTCAATATTGTTCATGCCTTTTTCTAAACCTCTTTTTAGGGACTCTGAATATTGAACTCTTTTTGCCATCGTTCATCAGCACAGTATATTTTATAAACCAACTCCATTACATGAAGGGCTTCAGTGCTGTTTCCATTTAACACTGTTTTATCATTGATGACTATATCAACAAAATCATTAACCTCACATTGCCAAGAGTTGTCATCGAGATATGAATTGGTTATCTCAAAAAAGGAACCAACCGATGAGCCGTCCTTCTTGGGTATAATTTTCAGCCGCTCGTCCCCATAGCTCTTGGTACCTGAGAGGATACCCGACAACTCCAGAAGCGCCTCTCTCAGGGTTATCTCGAGTCGGAACTTGTGCTGCCACTGTGTTGCTGTTGAATGCAACATGGCGACACAACCTTCCCGATTCCGCATGAGGGCGTAGGCGTTATCTTCGACATCGTGGCGCCAGTAGCTATTCGAGACAAAGCTCTTGATTTCTTCAAACTCGCCCGCAAAATAGCGGATCATATCAAGGATATGGATTCCCTGGTCAAGGAGTATTCCTCCCCCTGCGTATCGCCGCTCTGAACGCCAACCTTTGTCAAAGGAGATAATGCTGCTCTTGCCGTAAATTCCCCTCAGATTGATAATCTCGCCATATTGTCCTGACTCGATAACCCGTTTCGCCTCTTTCACCGATTCATGGTAGCGGTGGTTGAAGCCATACTTAAGTTTAAGGTGGGGTTGCTTTTTTTCAGCCGTGATGACATCCTGGACATCTTGGATTGTCCTTCCCGGCGGTTTCTCGCAGAATACGTGAAGACCTCTTCCAAGCCCTGCTATCGTCGCCTCGGCTGCAAGATAATTCGGAAGACTAACGAAAATTACATCAAGTTTTTCGTTGAACAACTCTTGGTAGTTCGGGTAAAGCTTCACTCCATCCGGCTCTGTACTAGGCTGGCCAAAGCTAATATCACTTATGGCAACCGTGTCCATATTGGGGTTGAGATCAATGAACTGACGTCTTCGCTTGCCGACGGTACCGTACCCGGCAATGCCCACTTTAAGAATACTATTTTTCGTCATTACACCGCCCGCGCAGGGACTCCAGGAACCATCCCTGTGCCGATTCAAAACCTTCACGAAGCACTGCGGCGTCCACGCGATAGGATATGAAACGGAATCCGGTTTCCACGAGAAGCTGGATATAGTCCCGATCACGGGCGACCGAGCCGGCAATGATACCTTTGTCATTAATCATCTTGACACAATCGCGCACAATCCTGATCACCTTCGGATGGTTAACATCGCCAGAGACGCCAACAGATTGGGAGATATCATAAACGCCAAGATATACCATATCCAGGTTACCCACCTCGCAGATTTTCTCAAGCTGGTTAAGGCCTTCTTCGCCTTCCACAAGAACGCCGATGAACATCTGTTCATTGGCATGACGGAGCTTTTCGGCAATGCCTACATCCGAGTACCCATGATTACGGGTGAAAGGTGATAAACCCCGCTCGCCTTCGGGATAATAACGCGTCGCCTTCACGATCCGGGCGGCTTCTTCCGGTGTCGATACATGGGAAACCATCAATGACTGCGCACCGATTTCGAGGGCATGCAGGATGGCCTGTTCATTGGCGTCCCCAAGGCGAACAATGGGGCTGCAACCGGCAGATTCCGCAGCATAAAGCTGAGCTTCCACCGTTTCAAAGGACATGGGCCCATGCTCCATGTCGATGATAATAAAATCCACCCCGGCATGACCAATCGTGTTCATTACCGATGGTGAACCAAGCATGGACCAGGTGCCGAATACCCTTTCGCCCGCTTTTAATTTAGCTTTTAAATGATTGATCATGCCCGCACATTCCTTTCTTTCACGCCTGCGATCGATATCGTACATAGAATTCATCCTTCGCCATGATCGCTTCCGCCTCCTGCCGGTCCTTCTCCGTATCGACGGAAACGCTTGTATAACGCGACAGCGCCGTACGGACTTTGACGCCGTGTTCCACAGCCCGCAGAAGCTCAATAGACTCGGCGATCTCCAGCGGCGCAGGCGTCATCTCCTGAAATTCCAGGAGAAACTTTTTTCTAAAAGGCATAATCGCCACCTGCTTGAGCCTCGGTCCGATTCTGTCCCGGGTATTGGAAGGGACGGGAGTCCTTGTCATATAGAGGATGTCACCCTGCAGGTCAGTGACCACCTTTACCTCATTGGGGTCCAGCCACTCCGTCTCGTTGGCCTCGGCTACGAGGGTCAGCAACTGGATTGCCTGGTCCTTGAGCAGTGGCGCCACCGCCAGATTGATCATCCCCGGATGAAGCAGCGGTTCATCTCCCTGAACAACGACCACTATGTCATCATCGGCAATATCCTGTTGCCGGCATGCTTCCGCCACCCGCAGGCCGGGTCTAGGAATATTTTTATCCGTCATGAAAACCTTACCGCCAAAACCCAGGACCGCCTCACGGATTTCTTCATCGCAAGTGGCAACGAAAAGGTCGTCAATAGAATCGGCGAGCAGACACCTTTTATAGACATGTTCGACCATGGGCATATCCAGTATTTTGGCCAAGGGTTTGCCGGGAAACCGGGAAGAACCCATCCGGGCGGGAATACCTACGATTACTCTCATAATCATCCTCCTGTAAACACAATATTAAATTAAAGGTATATATTACTGATACTTCCCGCCATGCGGGAGCTGATCCGATTGCCTTTGTACTTCCGGAAGGATCAGATCTTCGTCCCGATAGTGGCTACATCGACGGACCATGTGACCGGCCAGCCGACAATTTTGATCATCAGCGATTTAAAGCTCATGACTTCTTCTTCTTCAAAATAGCGCTTCTTGGTTCCGGGTTGCAGTTTTGTAATGGACCTGTTCACCGCACCATGACCTGGAAGCATGTTTCGGGAACGCGCCAGTTCTAATGTTGCCATTTCACTTAATTCGACCTGAAGGCCGGCTTCCTCATAAAGGGCGCGCATCCCGTCAGGATAGATTCTCCAACAGTCAATGGGCGCCCGATGATAAGGCCAGCTCACAGGATTGATAATTATTACATATCCGCCTTTTTTCGCCACCCTGGCCAATTCTTTAATCCAAATCCAGGGCTTCCGGACATGCTCAATTACCTGCCCGGCCAGAACGACATCAAAGATATTATCGGGAACGGGGAAACTATTTTCGCTGGCCGCCACATATGTTAGATTATCGCGAGGAACAATATCCAAAGTCTGCCAATCAATGCTGCTCAGCCCCACTATTTCATTATATGTCGACGGACATTTATTGGGGCCGATTTCCAGGACAACGTCATTGGGAGTAAATATTTTTTTGCAATATTTTTCAAATATTAAAGTACTGTTAATATGCAGCTTCCGCCCTCCATTATTCCGAGAATAAGCCCGATGCCTTCACCCACTGAGCCATTTTTGTTATTCCTCCTTCCAGACCGACTCGGGGCGCCCAGCCCAATTGGGACCGAATCAGGGAACTGTCTCCATAGAAACCAAACTGATCGTTGGTTGTCGGTTCGCCATATTTTATCGGGTAGGTGGTGGGGTCCTGGCCAAAGGCTTTGATGATCATCTCGATCAACTGCCAGACGTACGTTTTCTGTCCGCTCGCTATGTTAAAGGTCTTGCCGTAAGCGTTTTCGTTTAAGCACCGGTAAAATGCATCCGCCACATCTTCCACATAGGAAAAATCGCGGAATCGGTCCCTGGACCCCCTGATAAAAACCGGTTCTTTGCGGGCCACGTAGGCCATGTAGATACTGGCCATACCCTGCAACAAATTGCGCATGTCCTGTCGCGGGCCATACACGTTAAAAAGCCGCAGCACCGTGGCGTTCACGCCGAAGTCCTGATATATCCGGCACAGATATTCCGAGGCCATCTTGCCTACGGCATAAGGCGACGGGGGTGCAATCAGCGCGCTTTCCTTGATCGGCATTTCCAGGGCGTTACCATATACATTAACGGAGCTGGCAAAGATAAATTGCTTAACGCGGCAATTAACGCACCACTTCAGCAGGAGCAGGGTGGAAAGGGCATTGGCCTTAAAGTCATAGATTGGCCGCTGAAAGGATAGTTCCTGGCCGACATGGGAAGCCAAATGAAAAACGGCGTCGACGCCATCTTTCGGCAGCATGTCCAGAGAATCTTCATTAGTCAAATCCAGCCACAAGAACTCGGCCTCGGGCGGAACATTATTAAAATAACCGGACGAGAGATTATCGACGACCAGGACAGACCATCCTTCCCGCAACAACCTTTCCGTCAAATGACTTCCTATGAAACCGGCCCCGCCTGTCACAATTGCTCGCATATTATGGAAAACTCCTTATATCTATTTTTTTGCCGTTATAAAGATATGGCTCGCAATGCCAAGACGCTCAATCTCTTCTACATAGATTGTTTGAAAATGGTCATCCAGAACCCCGCTTGTATCGAAAGCGCCGGGCTTGCCATTTTTCATCCATTGCAGAAGATTGTTGAGGTTGTACTTGTGAATGTACCCCACGGATATGGAACGGAAACCAACCTTTTCCAAAAGCAGGGCCGCGGCCTTTCCCGTAAAATAATTCAGATGAGATACCTGAAAAAAGAAAGGCTCAAAAGCCTGGAGATAGAGCGCTCTGACGATATCATCATAATTAGGCATGGAAAGATAGAAGATGCCGTCGTCTTGCAAGGCCTCATAGATCTGCCGGACAAAATCCTTCAGATCAAGCACATGTTCTATCGTATCAAAAGACACCGCGACATCCAGTTTTTCCCCGGCATCGAGAAGTTCCTGCGCATAGCTGTAAAAAATATGCCCCCGGGCTTGAAAATATTTCTGGTAAAGACGGGATGGCTCAATGGCTATGGTTTTTTTAGCAACGCTCTGGATGGCATCCAGAAAAAGGCCGGCACCGGCACCATAATCGGCAATAACCTTGCCTCTTACCGTCTGAATCCCTATTCTGCGGACACGGATATTCTGTTCAACGTCATATTTTTGCTGCATACTGGCAACGTCGATCTCTTCAAAAAACTGCTGGCGATACTGTTCCGATTCATAAAATTCGGCAAGATTATCAGGCAGTGGAGCCAGAGAAACCAGACCGCAATCCTGACACTTACAGATTTTATAGCCATCGACAAATCCCGATCCCACACCGCCGCTGCGGATGGGACCTTCGTAAATTACTTGTTGTGATTTTGCATCACATAACCTGCACAAACTACTATTCATAATATTATTTCACCTCTCAGCACTGATTTCCGTCTTGAACAGCAAAGCGATTTGTAAGAGCCCCCAGACCGGCGATTCTTGCAGTATAGGTATCTCCATTCGAGAGAAAACGCATGCCCACCGTATCGGGTGGATTTCCGGTCAGCACTACGTCCCAGGGCTCCAGAGTGATCCAAGTGGATAACCAGGAAACGATCCGGGGCCATTGCCAGACCTGCTGGCTGGATTGTCCGCGCCGGATCACCTCTCCATTCTGGATGGCTTCAATCAGACAGTCCGCGGCATCGAACTCCGTATCAATCCACGGCCCCAGCGGACAAAAATGATCCGGACATTTTGATCTGGCCAAATGATGATCCCGCCCCTCCACGTTTTCCACGGTGACATCATTCCCAATCGTGAAGCCCAGAATTCCACAGACAACATTTTCTAAGGCAATATTGCTCATTTTTTTCTTGATGACGACACCGAGTTCCGCCTCCCCCCACCAGGGAAGATCAGCAAAGGGATTTATAATTATATCATCCGGATTCGCCACACACGAAGACGGTTTAATAAAGACGAGGGGTTCCGACATCTGGGGGGAATATCCGCCGATACCGGGGAAATTTATCGCGACAGCCACTATTTTCGAAGGCCGGCAAGGGGATAACAAACGCACATCTCCCAGTTTTCCGGCAAATGAACCCCTCTTAGCAACACCCAGGGGATCCCCATGCAGCAGATAAATATTATCTTCCTCTAAAATCCCGAAGATTGGTTCATCGGTTTCTTTGCGCTGATATCTTATGATCTTCAATTTCCTGTCCTCTCCCGGGCGGCTTGTTCATCATTATTTGAGGAATGATATCATTTGTCAATTGATTATTGACTGAATGATTTTCTAGGAATCCGCCCTGACAATTCCCCACAATAACACTCCCGCAGTCAACAGCATTATGCGTATTTAAAATGCGCCTTCAGCGTATCCGCCAGCAGATTGATGTCACCACGGCGGATGCCAAAAACAGCCGGCAGAAAATAAGCAAGACCGGCAACCATAATGCTGTATGCCAGGCCGGAAACCAGAAAATTAATCAGAATGTTTGTGCGCAGCGCCAGGAAATAATCCGCCCCCGCTGCCGCTAGACCGGCCAAAAGCAGCAAACAGATGATGCTCGAAAATTGATAGCCGAGATATTGCCCGAAACTGAGATCCAAGTGTTTGGTATTAAAATACAACTGAACATTAGCACAAAGAACATTGAGCAAAATCATCTTCACAGCTAATCCTGTGGCTCCGGCATTCAGTCCCAGCATATCCGCCGGGGCAATCAGGAAATAGGTTAAGGGCAACCCTAATATCGCAAAGATGACGCCGATATTGCGGTATAAAGCGGTTTGACCCGTGGCAAAAAACAAAGAAGCGGTTAATTGTCCATATGTTTGATGGATGGGATAAAAGGCCATGATCGTCACCGCGGTCAGCGCTCCACCGTATTGACCCCCTCCGAATATATAAATGACCTTATCGGCCTGCCAAGCTATAAAACAGGAATAATAAGCGGAAAGAGAAAATAAAGCGGGACAATACCTCCGGAAAAGAACCGCCATCCGGCCTATGTCCCGGCTGGCTTGAGCTATGGAAAATTCCCGCAGCATAAGCGGCATCATGGCGCTGGTAAATAAAAAACACATTGCTCCAATCTGATAGGAAAGCGTATAGAACCCCTGTTGCAGACTTCCCGCGGCAACTTGCAGAATCCAGCGGTCAAAAATACCCACCACCAGGGCAAATCCCGAAGCTAAAAAAAGAGGATGGCTGAAGATGTAGAATTCCTGCAAATACTTTTTCATTTGCGGCCGCGAGGGCCATATCCACACTTTATTCAGCGGATGTCCCTGACTCGCCAGGGCATAGATGAACAACCCGGCCAAAAGCAATAAAATGACATAGTGATAGACGAAGAATTGCGCCAGATTAATTTGGCCCAAAGCAAAAAGCAAAAGGATCAGTGCAAAGCCCGCTGTTTTTTGAATGATCCGGGCTTTTTCAGTGGAAACGGTTATGCCGTAGGCATCGCCCATCATGCTGAGTAAACCGACGAACCAAGTCAATATTCCCCAGATTGCGGCCAGGTAAATATAAACCATGTTCTGGTCGGGCCAGATGAACCGCTGCAGGTGGAAGGCCTGGGTTAGACAAACAAGAGCAAGCGTGACGACCGAGACAATGATGACAAAAAAATTGTAGAAGCGGACCAGCGTAAGATCATTTTGTTTCCCGGAGAGCTTCGTATAAAAGCAAGTGGACGTTCCCATGTCCAGAAAGCCGACAAAGGAGGTGAAAAAACTGCTCAGGAAGCCAAAATCTCCATACGCCTTCGGACCGAGCGCCCGCGGGACTATCGCCTGGGTGAAAAGGTTGAAAACGAACCCGATAAAATTGGCGAGCAGTTTGAATAAATAGCGTTTTTTTAGGGAATCTTCAGCCACATTTTTACTTCCAGCCGATTTTATCCTGCTTTTTTAAGTAGTCGGCAAAAATCTGCCACGCCGGAGTATCATCCGTGCCCGATTTTTTAATATACTTGTTGAAATATTCTTCGTAGCATTTCTCATTCATGATAAGGCCGTCATTAAAATCAATTTCATAAGATTGATCGATATTCAGGACCTTTTTATCAAACAAGGAGGCCATGTAGTCCGTCAAACCCATTCTGGCTTGCTGGAGTAGATCCGTCGTTATGAAAAGAATCGGTTTTTTGAATAAAACGGCATAATTGATTGATGCGCTATCATGCATAATCACGAATCTTGATTTTCTGACCAATTCCGCCGTTTGTCCCCTGACAATTGTTCTATGCCCGTATAAATTTTCTTTACCCTCATATTGGGAGCGCGGATGGGCCGCCACAACAATATGGACACCGCAGGCCGCCTCCAGATGATCGAAGAAACGGCACAGGCGCGGATAATATTCTTCCGCCGCAAATAAAGGATTACCAATGGCATCCGGGTGAAAGGGGAAACACTGGTCCAGAAAAACAACCATTTTATCGTCTTGCGGAATTGATTGCTGCATTACCCGGAGGTAAATTTCGTAATCGGAAATATGCGCCCACAAAATTTTCGTTTCGGCGCAAACGGAGAATTTCGGCACAAAAAATTCTCCCCCCACTGCCAGCACAATACTGGCAGGCCCTATGCCGATATATTTTGCCGGGGCAGCATTGAAGAGATAGGAAGCAAGTTTTACCGGTGTTATATTCAGGATTCTCCTAATGGTGCTCTTTTTCTGGACATTGAAAGACGGATAATTGTAACTGTAAAGACCATAGGGGATTCTATATTTGGACAGAGCCCGGAAGAAAGCATAGCTTTTGTATTCATGTCCCAACATACAGGAAACAAAAATACCTGCCGGCAACTTTTTTATTGCCGCCAGAGCTTCTTCTTTTTGGGAAAAAAAACGGCATTCATTAAAACTGCTCTGATCCGGAGGTGTATAGAACTTTGATCTCTCCGGATTGAGAATTGCCGTAAAATCCCAAACTTCAAAATCAAACCCGTTCTGTTTAAGTATTTCCAGACCGAATCTGTCGGTATCTCTCTTATCAAGGGGAGAGGCTAAGAAGAAAATAATTTTGTTTATCATAAAAACCTTAAGCAAAGGCCGCTTCATTCCCGTGCGGGGAACACCTTGGACTTTTCCCCAACTGGTAATCATCAAGCGAAGGTCAGACCGTTGCCTTTTTCATCTCGTTTTTCAGGAAGCAGCCGCAGCCTGCAAGGTCCAATCATTAGGCCGTGCGTCTCCCTTCTTGGGCAAATCATTGGTGTCCAGCCTGGGTAGTGTCAGAGGATTGTCCAGATCGAGACGGGCCAGGTCAACCCTGGTGGTCAGGCCGACTTGGCATCCCTTCCTTTTCAGCAGATCAAGCAGAGATTCATTATAGACCCCATAGGGATAGCACATGATCCACTTGTTCACATCGCCTCCCAATATCTTCAGGAATTCCAAAGACGAATTGATTTCCTCTTCCTGCTTTTCCCCGTCCAAATGGTCGAGCCAATAATGATTATAGCCGTGAGATCCGATATACATGCCGTGTCTTTGCAGGCATTGGAGCTGATCTACACTCATATACAATTCCTGGGAAAAAGCCTGCTCGTCGCTGGTTACAAAGCTGGAAAAAAGATCATCTATTATCATGCTCCGGACGCATTCCGGCAATTCGGTTTGCAGTAGCCGTTTAATAAAAGCGACCGGCGCCGGATCAAAGCGATTGGCCACAGCAAATTCGGCATAATAGTCAGCATTGCTCCTTAATGAATATCCGGCTCTCAACTCATCCATCATGGAAAATATTTTCTTGATTATGGAAGACTTATCCTTGATGGCGGCTAAAATGAAATGAATTTTGTTCACATCCAGCACCTTGTGCTTCATGATAGCCGCCGGCGGCGGAAAAAAACAACCCTGTATCTTATGCTTTTCGATAATCGGGAAAACATTAGTATAATGATCAACATAGCCGTCGTCAAAGGTCAGCAACGCCGCATTCCGGGGCAGGTCGCCTGCCGAATCGACCGCCGCCAGTAATTCCGAGGCGGTGATGATATGATAATATTTAAGTATATACGCGAGCTGTTCTTTAAATTTATGTATTTCGAGGCCCTTGATTTCCGGATAACGGGAATGCGTCAATTCCCTTATGTAGTGGTACATGACAATGGTTACCTGCCCGGACATAAGATCAGACCTTAACTGCGTGCAGCATGAATGAAGAGGAAAATGGCATCAGTTCCATGTTCTCCATGGCAAATGACTGTAATAAATTGGACAGATCATAGTGGAGGGACGGATATTTCTTTTTTAATTTCGGCACAACGACGTGAATGTGAATAGGGGCCAGATGTACAGTCCGCCAACCTTTTTCCCGCAATAAATGGATCAATTGCCCCGGCGTGTATTGATACCTGACGGAAACATCAATCCCGGTCTGCGTCTGCGAATCCATATGCCCGGGCAATGCGGCGGGTTCCAGGAAGTCAAGTTCAGCCAAATCCCGGCAATTAACTATCGCGATTGCCTCCCGCAGTAGATCCTGGGCTGTTCCTGCGGCAATTTCCGTGGAAGTAAAATCATTCAGGGAGAAAAGATTGAATAATTTGTTCCGTGATCCCAGCACTAGAGAACCACCCTGTTTTAAACCGCGCAGGGCCAAATCGAGAAACTCCCGCAATTGTTCAAGCGAGATATATTCCATGAAGCCATTGGCGGAGATAATATCATACCCGGCGGATTGAATGTCATAATCAAAGATGGAACCGCACACGAATTGGGCCAATTCAAGCCGATTATTACTCGCGTTGTCCTGGGCGATTTGGACCATTTCCTGGGCAAAATCGACGCCGATGGCGGAAATTCCCTGCCGGGCTACGGCACAAACCAGGTCCCCTGTGCCACACCCGACATCCAACAGTAACCGCGTCTCTTTTCTTTGCCTGATGACATTAAGGACATAGTCGTTACGTTGCTGAATTACGTTTACCTCTTCCCGGGAAGAACCTTTCGCCGCGGTTGCCCATCCCCGGGCATGTTTCCGGAAATAGTCCAGAGTTTCCGTCTGCTGTTTCGAATATTGCGCGTTCATAATATTTCCATCCTTACGCAAAGAAATTCCAATCGACAAACTGCCTGGTGAAGAATGATCAGCGCAGGCTTTATCCCGCGCCAGTCGGGCCTAAGACTGTCTGAACCCTCTGAAATTAGCATCCTTGGTGAAATACAGTTCTTGCAATTGATGTTCGAAAGAGGTTATCTTCTTGTTAAAGTAAGCTCTTATTAATGTTAAATTGGCCTCATATAAACGCTGATAAAACTCGTCATCGCTCATTTGAGTAAAATTAACCGCCAATAAATCGGAATTGATATGTTTATTCTCATAAAAGTCCGCACAGTCCTTGAGCATGCCTTTTTCTAGCGCATAATAATAAAGTGGCGAACCCGGATAGGGCGTAACAGGGCGAATGGTCCTCATCTGCGAGCCATCGTCATATTTCAGCAGGAAATCGACGCCTTTTTTCAGGCTTTCTTTCGTCTCGCCGATATTGCCAAATATGATATTATATCCTGGGCTGATTCCCGCCTCCAGAGTCGCTTCGATCCCCTGGATGATCTGTTTGGTGTTTAAGGATTTGTTCATCACTTTCAACATGCCATCATCAAATGATTCGATCCCGTAATTGATAAACACGCAGCCGGCCTGCTTCATATGCCTTAAGACATCCTGCTTGGCAAAGTTCAGCCGCCCGTTGCAATCCCATTTGATATTCAGCTTCTTCTTGATGAAATCATTGCATAAACTTAAAGTCCTCTCTCGGGAAGCCATCAAAAGATCGTCACCAAAGCAAATATGCGTAACCCCATAGTCCGCCTTCAGCATTTCGATTTCGGCGATGATGCTGTCATTGCTTCTCGGACGGAACCCCTTGTCCATCCGGTAGCAGAAATTACATTTGAACGGGCAACCTCTTCCGGAAAGGACGGGCATGGCAAAATCAGCATTCGTGCCGCGAATAACCCTTAATAACCTGTAATAATCGACGGGGAAGAGTTCATAGGCGGGAAAGGGGATTTCATCAATATTCTTGATCAGCGGGCGTCGCTCATTCACCACGCATTCATCGCCTTTTCTGAAGGCAATGCCTTTAATCTGGTCTAGCTCCTGCCTGTTTTGCAGGGTTTTCAGCAACTCGACAATTGTAATTTCGCCTTCCCCCATGACAATGGCATCGGCTCCTGTTTTGCGCAGAAAGAACTCCGGTTCCGGGGTTGGGCCATGGCCGCCGATTACGTAAAAAGGGCGTTTTGTCGAGCTGTTGATCGCTGCGGATATCTTTAATGCCTTGCGATACTGGTAATAACCGCCGATAAAGCTAAGACCGACAACATCAAAATGATTTTGGTCCAGATATCTTTGCAGATGGCTTTCCGGGTAATGATGCACATCCTGATTATATATTTCCACCTCATATCCATCTTTCAACAAAACGGCGGCAATATAGGCCAAGCCTTGAGGAAACCAGTGGATATAGGAATCGTTATCATATACTATAAGAAGGATTTTCATTTAATTTTCCTCTTTATTGTGGGCAATTAATTGGGGAATTTAAAGCATCCGGCGATAAATCAGACAATGTTAGGATTGATAAATTATTGATCATAGCCGATTTTGGCTAATATTTTCTTATACCCTTCCAATTCACCAATGTCTATCCAGGAAGATT
Organism: uncultured delta proteobacterium; assembly: GCA_903885795.1. GTDB lineage: Bacteria > Desulfobacterota > Syntrophia > Syntrophales > UBA8958 > UBA8958. Next base: position 95,505 of record CAISJV010000066.1, read on the forward strand.
CGCTGACCGGGTATACGCCGACCGTTCCGCCGTTATTCTTAATATCATTGATCAACTGCGTCATATGATAGAATTTGTCAGATGGTATGATATCGATTACCCCGGCATTTAATATATACAGGCCTGTATTCACCAAATAGCTGAAATCAGGTTTTTCCCTTATTGCGCAAAGCTTTCCGCCGTTTTCAATATCACAAATACCATAGGGAATATTATAATGCTTGATGGACGCAACCAGCGTAATGTCATTTTTCATCTTCTTATGGAATTTTAATATCTCGGCATAGTCTTCTTCGATGATAATGTCCGAATTGGTAACGATAATATCATCAACAAACTTACCCTGCAGGTATTTTAAGCCGCCGGCTGTCCCCAAAGGTGTTTCCTCTTCAATATAAGTAATTTTGTATCTGAGGGTTAAATCTTCAAAATAAGCTTTTATCATCCTTCCCTTATGATTTATGGTGATATAAAAGTCTTTTATCCCAAACTCGGAAAATTTATCCATAATCACTTCAATGATCGGTTTATCGCCTACAGGGATCAGAGGCTTCGGAAGAACTTTTGTAAAGGGATCAAGGCGGGTGCCTTTGCCGCCGGCCATGATCACAACCGGCGCGTTTATCCTTTTCCTTTTAATTTTAATATGTTCATCTTTGGAAAGCAGGCTTTCCCATTTAATGATCCGGTAAATTTTATTATTGGCATCAATTACTGGTAACAACGGCAATTTATATTTAATAAACAGTTCCTTTACATCCCTGGTGAGTAAATTCTTTTGATAAATAAATTTGGGAGATTTATTAAATATATTCGATATGTCCCCCTGCAGGCTTTCCCCTCTCAGCAAATAACGCCGGACATCGCCGTCACTCAAAGAACCCAATAACTTATTGGCATCATCGACCACAAATAAAACCTTTTCCGCAGTTTCATCCAGCCGCCGGAGGGCTTCCTTGATACTGAAATTTTTGTTGATCAAAAGCTGTTTATTAAACATTTATCACCACAGTATTTCTTAAATAACCGGATTAACGCCTGGCAACAGATCATAAAATTTCTTGCTTTTCAGCGAGTCGGGATTAATGTTGCAAACAATTTCCGCTATCCGCTCTGATGCCTTTCCATCTCCATACGGATTGGTAACATTTTTAAGAAGATCGCTAAATTCCGGCGAATACAGCCGGCGGAAAGCAGACCTGATGGAATCCCTGGTTGTATCACAGTCAATCACGCTGACCGCTTTAAGCCTGCCCGATTGCCGCGTTCCGATATTAATACTTCCTATTTTGAAACTGGGCGCCTCCCATACCCCGCCTGAAGAATTGCCGACAACGGCATCAACATATTGCAAGATCGAGTAATAACGTAACTGCCCCAGAGAGTGAAAAGCTCTCGCCCGTTCCCGATTCTTATCGACATATGCATCTATCATTTGATTGATAATTCGTCCGTTGGCATCGGCGTTTGCTTTTGTAAAAACGATCAAGCTATCTGTTTGTTCATCCAAGATATCAAGAAGATTGCCAAATTGAACTTCAACCGGTTCTTTATCAAGAGTTGCCGGATGAAAAGTTACCAGATAATTATGGGATAACAATTGAGCGCCCAGAAAATTTTCAATTTCATTTTTAGTAAGCAATGTCATGGTTTTCAAATTATCAAGACCTGGCCCGCCGACGCAGTAAACCCTGTTGGGATCTTCTCCCAGTTGAATAATGCGATTACGGTATTCCTCGGCGGCGGTGAAATGGAGGTGACTCATTTTAGTTATCGCATGTCTCATCGCTTCATCAATGGCGCCTTCCGTGACTTCGCCTCCACAGAGATGGGCTATCGGTATGCGGGCCACCATTGCCGTTATGGCAACGGCGAGTGCTTCAAAACGGTCGCCGAGAATTATTACTATATCGGGATGCATCCTTTCCAGAGCATCGGCAAACCCGATAATCCCGATACCGATTGACTTGGAAATAGCCGCCGGCGTATCGGAACTCAAAAGCATTTCCACCTTCTCGTCGATAACGAAACCATCTTTCTCAATTTCCCGATACGTCAGGCCGAACTCAGGCGAAAGATGCATGCCGGACACCAGCAGCTGGACTTTGATTCCTTCCTTGTTACTCAGGGCCGTTATCACCGGCCTAAGCGAGCCATACTCAGCCCGGGATCCTGTAAAGATGCAGATAGTTTTCATTTAAAGATCAGCAGATCATCCTCATCATATTCTTTGTTAGAAGAAACTAATCGACTTCTCCTCAGGGCAGTCTTACCAAAAGAACAGACGTGTATATTTTCAGCGCTTTCCCGCAGCCTTTTTTTCAGAAAACCCGGGCTGGAAAAACAGCACTCGCGTCATGGATCTTATGATTTTCATTTTCTCCGAGAGTCTATTCTCATATTTCAGCGAAATAATCCATGTGGGCAAAAGATTGGCGAAAAGATAGATGCGATTCGGCCTCCCCTGGATAAGACGCATTATGACCGGAGTCAGCAACTTGCATTTAACAAGGAGTCCGGCAAAGAAACTCAAATTAACCAGTTGATCGATATTGTTCTGCTCCAGGATACTCTGTCTCCGGACAAAATTACTCCTGTCCGACTTGTTCTTCGCCAGCAAATCAGAGACGGTGCTCATACAATAGGTTACCTCCAGGGGAGTATAATCCCTGCTTAGGTAACCATTCTGTCTGGCATATTTATAAATCATGGTATTCGGAAATAGCTGCAGGACAGAAAAAGAGGCATGCTCTACGCCTATTCTCCGGTTGAGGTCCACTGTCTCCAGGGCATTCTCGATTGTTTCTCCGCACAGTCCAATAATATTAGTGGTATGGAAACGCAATTTATTCGTCCTCAAGGCCTTCGCGCCTGCCAATATTTGCTCATTATTCATATTGCGGTTTAAAATTTCTCGTCTTAATTTCTCATTGCCATGTTCTAGTCCAAAATCCACTCTGTCGCATCCGGCTTTTTTCATATCTTGCGCTAATTCATCATCCATCAAGTCAATCCGGATGTTGCAAAGAAAGGGGATTCGAATCTTCGCGGTATATAGATCAAGAAAGCTCTTTAACCATTTCCGGTTGAGGTTGATGGTATCGCATTCAAATTGAGCCCATTTCAGACCGTAATTATCTCTTACATACTCGACTTCTTTAATTATCTGCTCCGGATGTTTAAAACGAACGTACTCTCCTTTTTGGGCATACATTTCTTTTAACAACATATTAAAGCAAAAGCTGCAATTAAACGGGCATCCTTTGGCCACAAGAAACCTTTTCAATCCATCGCTCCGTAACTGCGGGTATTTATCATAATATAGGGAAAAATCCGGAAATGGTAAATCCGCAAGCGGGACAATGGGGCGCAGGGAATTACGGACAATCCGGTCATCTTGCTTAACCCATAGATTCTGAATCCCTGTGACCTGCTGCGCATCCCGCACTGCTTTTGCATAATCGAGCATGGCGTATTCGCCATCACCAATACAGATAGCATCCACAACCTTCCAATCGACCGCATCCGGATAGAACGTGGTATGGGCGCCCCCGACTATCACCGGCTTGTCAAAGCGCTTTTTCAGTTCCCGCAAAATTTCAAACATTTTAATATGACTGGGTGTCATGATTGTTGCAGCCACGATATCCGGGCGATAATCATGGATTTCCGAAACAATATTTTTATTACCATCTAAAAGGAACGCACTTGTTTCAAAGCCATTATTTTTCAGAATCGCTGACATGATTGAAAAAGCATGATTAAAGCGGAAGTCTTTCTGCAAGAAAGCTATTTTAAACACTTATTCCCCCATTGTCCTATATTTGCCCTGCCCCATGGCTGGATCTCCGGCCTGAAAACAGGGCCAGCTATAATTTCTGAGCCGAAGCAAAATGATTCCCGTTCTGTCCGCTGGAATCATGATTACCCGCTAACGGGGCCGTCCATTCACACCCGCGCCCGACCTCGGACAAGGCCGGTGATTTGCTTTAGCTAAAATGTTAACAGATCATCCTCATCATAGTCTTTGTCCGCTGTGCGTCCGATTATCCAATCCCACAACATGGGGCTGATTCCATTCCCCGGCCTTTTCGTGGTCAGATTGGCCTCGGTAAACACCTCTCCCGCCTTGATCGGCCGGTCGGCCACAATGCTCTTCCGCGCAACGTCCTTGTTTTTCTTTTCCGATTCCGATGCTTTTTTAATGCCGCTACCCAGCGCCGTTTCAATATTGCGAATGGCCAGTACCATGCGTTGGAATTCAGCAGGTTCCAGGGAAGCCCGATGATCCGGGCCGGGCAGGTTGTTATCCAGGGTAAGATGCTTTTCTATCACCGTTGCCCCGAGGGCCACGGCGGCCACCGGCACTTCGATGCCCAATGTATGATCAGAATAACCAACCGGCAGCTTAAAAGCATCCCGCAGCGTCACCATCGCCCGGAGATTTACATCGGAATAAGGCGTCGGGTACTCCGTGTTACAATGGAGCAGGGTTATCGTCCTCTCCGGCGTTCCCGCCTCGGCCAAAACACGGAGGGCATCTTCAATCTCGCCCAGATCGGCCATCCCCGTGGACATGATCACCGGCTTTCCCAGGCTTCCGCAAGCTCGTAAGTACGGCAAATCCGTTATTTCGCCAGATGGTATCTTAATGATCTCGAGTCCTAAATCGGCCAGCATTTGGACACTCTCCAGATCGCCGGGCGTTGATAAAAAACTAATCCCCTTCTGTTTACAATAACTGATCAAGGCTAGGTGCGCCCGGCTGTCGAACTCCAGCTTACGCGCCATTTCCAATTGAGTTTCCTGCTCAGCGGACGATGCTTTTTGATATTCCGCTTTTAAAGCATGGCGGCTTATTTCACGGTCGGCGCGAAATGTTTGAAATTTCACTATGTCCGCCCCTGCCGCCGCGGCTTCATCGATAAGACGAAAGGCCAGATCCAAGCTGCCATTGTGGTTCACGCCTGCTTCAGCAATCACCATTACCCGGGGAAGATTCGCTGTCATCATTTCATGTCTTCTATTCAATTACGATGTATGATTGCGTGGGGCTGTAAATATTATGATGGATTTTGTAGCGGTCCAAGCCAAATACCTCGGTCAGGGCGACAGTCTCACCGGGATACCGTTGGACATTCAACTCATCAAAGCCGATAACGCTGCCCCGTGTTAGGCGCTTGCTGATCGCTTTAAGGCAGTTAAGCGTTGGTTCATAGATGTCAAAATCGAAATAGGCCAAGGAGACAATCGTTTCCGGATGCTGATCCAGATATTGGAGAATCTGTTCAGAGGCGTCTCCCTTGACTATCTCATATTTTTTGATGTGCGCTATGGGACTTTCCTGTTCGTGGTAGGCGAGCACCTGATCGAGATATTCATCATAATTATCCGTAACATTGAACGAACCCGCCTTTATTATATCATCTTTCCCGTCTTTAGGATTCACCGCGGGAAACCCGTCAAAAGTATCAAAACCGATAATTTTGCGATTATGGTTGAAAGGCTCATAAAGCCCGCGCAAATTTTCAAACAAAGCCATGTTCCTACCCCACCGGACTCCGAATTCCATAATGACTCCATGCACGCCCAGAATTTTCTTGTATAGCTCATTCATAAACAGCAGGCAGGAAAGATCCTGCCGCTTGATGAAAAGCGGCAGATTCATTAAAACCTCATTTCCAGGTATGGGACACTTCTGAAATAATTCAAAAAAATTCTGCCGTAACGTCTGTTCATCCTTAGAGGCATTCCAATGCGTTTTAATTTCCTCAGTGGCCATTTTATTGTTCCCTTTCATTTGTGAGGTTTTGAAACTGCGATAACGTGCTTATCCACACAAAGTCCATTCCTGTTTTCGACGATCTGTTCCCAGTATTCGATCTGGAATCCGATGGAGCTCAGAATAGATTTCAATTGCTCCAGAGAAAACAAACTCACGGTTCCGGTATCCCGCATTACGCCTTCCTTGATATCCGCTACCGAGTGTTCCGAAACCCTTCGTCCGCCATCCCAACCGGTTGTCCCGTAACCAAACCCGCAAATCAGAAACTGGCCGGCCGGTTTCAGGAGATGGAAATATTCGCCATATGCGGCAATGACCATGTTCTCCGGATTAGCATACACGGAATACTGGTCCACCATAATATCATAAGATTGGCTCAGATGAGCGTCCGGCCTAGTGATATCTCCCAGCACGGTTTCTATCTTCTCCGCTACGCTGAATTCCCGGGCATTTTTGTTTACACCGGCCAGGCCGGACGGCGCGCCGTCGAAAGCGGTCACCTTGCCGCCTTCTTTGGCCATCATCCATGAGCTTGCCCCCATGCCGCACCCGATATCCAGCACATGAAGGGGCGTACGGTTGATTTTGTTTTTGGCCCGCATGAAAAATCGAATAGTTTCTTCCGGCGGATACTTGCCCCAGGATCTGACGGCAAAAAACTTCTCCCATCTGTGGTCGCCGAAAACTTTCATTCTTTTAACACCTGTATCTTAATAATTGACTGCCGTATTTTTCGCATTTCTCCGGGAATCTTTCCGACCAGGCATTCACAATCTGATTGTAAATCAATTCATTGTGAATTTTCTTGCCAATAAAAAAATCAACAACACCATTCTTTGAAAAACTTCTCTTGTACCTAAAAATACCATCACCATCAGTAGTACCGCCTCCCAAACAAAAGAAAGTGCAACCTACTGCCTTCAAGTGTTCAATAATTGCGTGTTTCAAAATATCGTTGGGGCGACAGTCATAATACTCGGCAAGAGTGCCACCTAAAAATGAATACCCGACGGAGCCCCCATAAAGCACAAGTTCACAGGCGATGGGGATTTCATCTTTGATAGTAAAAATTATGATCGTGTTTTCTCCATTAAAACGAAGCATGGACTCAAAATAGTTCCTTGGAAAATTATAGAAATCATCCGCTGAATTCCTTGCCATTGTTTTTTCATATATATCAATAAATGAATCCAATTGTTCAGAAGTAACGTCACTACCAGCAATAACGGTCGTGCTCAATCCTAAACGCTCTGCTTTTTTTATGTTCTTACGTGTCGAATGTTCATAAGAATTCTGCCAAATATCTCTTTCTATCAAGTCCACCAGGACATTATGATTTACGTTGACCACATCCAGGTACGGCGCTAATTTATGATTGTCATATACTGGGTTAAATCTAGTAAATTCCGCGATAATCCCTTTTTCCTGGCAATATTCAATTATTGCGCGGCTAATACCAGATGTGAAATCGGCATCATTGGAGGTAGAGACTACCCCGTTATAACCATAGGCGCCTTGAATATCAAAATACTCGTGATCAATATCAATATAAGAAAGCCCGCGGAGAGGGCTAATTAGAAAGGGATATAACGCAATATCATTCTCATTCTCAAAAACAATACACTGGGCCTGCGATCCATAAACTTGTTCGTAAACCTTGTAGTAAGAAGGAGAAAAGTAGATATCTTGAAGATTAGCGGGAAGGCATTTGAAAGCGTCACCCCATTGCGAATCTGAAATTGTGCATTCTTTAATACGCATATCTTTTCACCACCGCGTTATCTATCATTTAAAGTGCTTTGTCATAAGAGTTGCTTTAAGTTTTGAACCATTGGTTCAAGCTCATCAATGCTCACATCTTGGTGTATTGGCAAGTTCAAAATCCTGCTCGAAAGAAAATGAGATTCCCTGTAATATCCATCAATTTCCGGAATCAGTTCGTGATATAGGCTTACGACTCCATATCCTGCTTCATTAAGCCCGAAGTAGAGCCTGTCTCTTGATTTTGTATCAGGTAGCAGTATGGGAAAGCTCTGGGGTACAGCATCCCCTATAGTATTCCTAAGAAGATTGATATGTAAAGGGGTGCATAAAGGTTCTATAAGCTCCTTAAGTTTTTGATAGTTTTCGCGTCTGCGCTGTGCGATTTGATAGCAATCGTATTCATATAGATTGAAATATTCGATTATTTCTGACTTTTGAGGGTATTTAGAGAGAAGCATGCCTCCGTTACTATATGGAAGCATCTTATGCAAAGAAAAAAAAGCATAGTCAAAACCCCGGTCACCGCCACACAGATTGGTATAAAGCGCATGTGCACAATCTTCAACTACGACATAGTCCATTTTTATAGCAAACTCTTTAATCTTTGAATAATTAGGATCTTTGAAACCAAAATAGTGTATGAGGAGAAGAATGCCCTTCTCGTTTTCCAATAACTGATTCTGCAGGTCCGCCAGCTCAATGTAAAGGTCCTTATTCATTTTGTAAAAACAATATTTGATGCCAGTTTCCCGAATCGGATCAAATACCCCCGAACCTTCTCGCGAACTGTAACCTATGTATGCGGGAACTAATATGGTAAGCGACTGATACTGCCTTAAAACATGCGCAAAAGCTCTTCGTGCCGATTCAAAAAAGCAACAATGCATCTTATGATTATTTTTATTTTCCGGCTTTTTAGTAATCATACAGAAACGTCTATACGGCTATTTTTATTTTGATTCCCAATGCAATGTATCATATGCTCAATAATGGCCATCTCTATTCTTCATAATTAATTCTGCCATGTGCCAATCCCATACTGTATCAACATCCAGTGATCGCTCTTGCGGCATGGCATAAGCGATTGTTCCGGTTGGTATAAATGTCTGATCAAGCAGAAGCGATGAACACTGATTTAAGTATATTGCACCATTCACCGCATACGCAGGTGGTAAATCTTGACGTCGCAAGTATCCCACCTTCATTGACATAAAATCAGCTAAAGCTCCATTATCCAAGATCCGCTTGCAGAGATATGGATGAGGCTCCGCCTCACATACACTGACCACAGCTACGGCCCGGTGTTTTGTTGCCAAATCAATTGATTGTTGTATGTCCTCTGACGTTCTGAACGGAGACGTAGGCTGAAGCAGCATAACATAACCGGGACAAAATCCTTCATTTTCCTCCATCCAGTGAATGGCATGCAATACGGCCGATATGGAAGATGAATCATCGCGAGCAAGTTCGGACGGACGGATGAAGGGAACCTCGGCGCCCCATTGACGGGCAACATTGGCAATCTCTTCATCATCTGTGGAAACGATTACCCGATTAAGCTCTTTGCATTTTCGAGCCACCTCTATCGTCCAAGCAATTAATGGTTTGCCTGCAAGCGTTTTTATATTTTTTCGCGGGATCGATTTAGATCCTCCTCTCGCTGAAATTAATCCTACAATCTCGCCCATGCCGTTTTTCATATCCGCACACTGCTGGGGATATTGACCAGCCGATCTTCCAGCCATTGGGCGGTTTCAAGGGGTGTGCACTGACAATGGCGATACATGGGAAGGTGGGGCATGAGTGTCCAAACGGGTCGTGTTTGAATGCCTTTTCCCCTGGAATAGGCAAGAAACTGCTCCCGTTCCTGTCTATCCTTTAAAATAATGGCGTTCAGCCAGTAGTTGGAGCGTGCATGGGCAGGTTCTGTAATAAATGGTATCTCGGTATCCTGAAAAAAATGCTTATACATCAGCGCTGTGGCGCGCTTGTTTTCTAAAACATCGGCAAAGCATTCCATCTGAGCACAGCCCACGGCGGCATTAATGTTCGGCAGGCGATAGTTATAGCCGATATCATCATGAACGAATTCCCACGGATGGGGCTGTTTGGCAGTTGTCGTCAGATGCTTGGCCTTTGCCGCAAGGGCTTCCTCGTTTGTGATAATCATACCTCCACCACCGGTGGTAACCGGCTTGTTGCCATTAAAGCTTAATATGCCGATATCCCCGAATGTTCCGGCATGTCGACCCTTGTAAAGACTGCCCAGCGCCTCGGCGGCATCCTCAACGACTGGGATATGGTATTTTTGACAGATTTCCGTAATCTGATCAATCCGCACCGGATGACCAAGGGTATGCATGGGCACGCACGCGGCGATCTTTCTGCCGGTTATTTTATTGTAACACCTGCCATCCGACTTCAGGATGCCGTTGTTCATTAGGAAATCATTCAGTTTGTCCGGATCAAGTCCCATGGTTGATCGTTCCACATCCACAAATACCGGCTGCGCGCTACAGTAGGAAATGGCATTCGCGGTGGCGACAAAGGTCAGCGGCTGGGTTATCACCTCATCTCCGGGCGCTACTTCGGTAAGCAAAAGGGCGACATGCAGCGCTGAGGTGCCGCTGGAAACAGCGACTGCATGCTTTGCACCGGTGTATTGCCGAATTTCATCTTCAAAACGACTGACATACTCGCCCACATAGGACACATACGTTGTATCAATACAGTTAACGAGATATTTTTTTTCATTCCCCAAAAATCGCGGTGCATGTAGGGGCACCGGATTCTCCGTTGGATAAAGGGATTTAATGAAGTCAACAATTGCTTCAAACATTATAGACATTCCATTTATAACGCCGCCGGTTTTCCTCGTCCCTGAACCAGGCGATGGTTTCACTGATTCCTTGCTTCAGCGTATATGTTGGCTGCCACCCCGTTAGCCTGCGAATCTTTTCGTTACTGCCCAACAGCCGCTCAACTTCGCTTTTTTCAGGTCGCATGCGGATTTCATCAGAAATGATCCTGACCGTCGGGTTGATCTGATCGATGATCTCGCGGGCAAGCTGCCCGACGGAAATCTCCTGTTGCGAGGCAATGTTTATTTCTTCTCCAATCGTGGCTGGTGTCTCTGCAATCGCAATGAATCCGGCCACGGTATCCCTGACATAATTAAAATCGCGGGTAGGATAAATGCTGCCCAGCTTGATTTCTGTCGCGCCGGCAAGCAATTGGGTAATGACGGTGGGGATGACCGCGCGGGCAGATTGTCGCGGCCCATACGTATTAAATGGCCTGACAATGGTCACCGGGGTATTGAAACTGCGATAGAAGCTTTCCGCTATCCGGTCGGCCCCGATTTTGGTGGCGGAATAGGGCGACTGCCCCTGGAAGGGATGCCGCTCATCAATGGGAACATATTGCGCCGTTCCATATACTTCCGACGTAGATGTGATCAGCACGCGCTTACAACCGGTATCCCGCGCCGCCTGCAGGACATTCAAGGTGCCCTTAATATTGGTATCTACATAGCTGTCCGGGGAGTGATAACTGAATGGGATGGCAATAAGTGCGGCCAGATGAAAAACTATGTCCATCCCCTGCATGGCCTTTCTTACCCCGTTGGGATCACGGATATCCCCGGCAAAGACATCGATCTTATCCAATTTTTCTTTGGGAAAAGCATCCAGCCATCCCCAATTGTTGAAAGAGTTATAAAACACAAAGGCCCGTACCTGAAGCCCTTTGTCCAGTAAACCTTCCACCAGATGGCTGCCGATAAATCCATCGGCACCGGTGACTAATATTTGTTGTTTTGCTAAATCCATGGGGGTTTTAAATGATCATACTTCTTTGGTTCTCGATCATGGGGGGCTGTTTTCAAAAATTGTCGGGGATCGACATTGCTCAAGTGCTCGTTATCATTGCATTACAGTGGCAGGGTGCGAAAATTTGGAAAGTCAATTTATGACCGGCGGTCACAAAAGTAATTGCCGAACACTTAGTCCTTGGCACTTGCTTCACGCCAGTTCCCTACTCGGCGGCACTTCGCCGCCCTCGCCGGGCGGGTGGCTTAGGAAGACGCCCAAAGCCTCCTGGAGGGCCGTGACGGACGCGTTGGCAGCCAGAAGGTCATCGTCGGACCAGTCAGTGATGTCGGTCTTCTCTACTCTCTCACGGGACTTGTCGAGGGACTGGCAAAAGATGGCGGCCGCGGATAGTTTTTCTCTTTTTTTCGTGCCGCCCTCCAGCGCCTTCTGCAGTTCTTCTCTGTATTTGTCATAGGCCGTGGTCATGGAACGTTGCTGTTTCTTCCGCGAAATCTCGACAAGCCTGGTTTTGCTGACTATGCGGTCACCACGACAATCGTCCCGAATCGCCTGGGGCAGATTCGTCAGGGAAAGGGATTCGGTAATGGTGGTCCGAGGCTTACCGATGACCACCGCTAACTGGTCCTGGGTATATTTTTCCTCGTCCATCAGCCTTTTCAGGGCTTCCGCTTCTTCAACACAGGTGATGTCCTGACGTTGGAGGTTTTCGACGAGGGCGATTTCCGCCGCATTGCCCTCTACATACATGCCGGGAATGATCAAGAGATCGGCCATCTGGGCGGCCTTGTAGCGGCGCTCACCGGCAACAATGAGCAGGTAGGGACTCTCGGCGTCGACCCGAAACAGGATCGGCTGAATGATGCCCTTAAGCCTGACCGATGCCGCCAGATCCTCCAGCGCCTTAAGATCCATGGATTTCCTCGGCTGGTTTGGATCAGGTTTCAGATCGATGATGGGGAGATCGTAGAGCTTTCCTTTTTCATACGTTTGTGCCGTCATGTTAGCCTCCTTTGTTTATTTGAGGGGTAAATTCAGGGACGATCTTTTGAAGCTCTCGCTTAATGGCTTCTGCGTCGTAGGTATCGGCTATAGCAATCAATTCATCGATCATGGTGTTAAGGATCTTGATGTCGCCGTGGTTCCCCTGGATGACCTTGATCTTCTGGTGAGAGGTCTGCATGATACCCTCGCCGACGGTAATCAGTTCTTCGTAAAGTTTCTCACCGGGGCGCAAGCCAATGAATTCGATGGGGATGTCCCGATCCGGCTCAAAGCCAAGGAGGCGAATCACGTCTCTGGCCATATCCACAATTTTTACGGGTTTGCCCATATCCAGGATGAAGACCTCGCCGCCCTGGCCCATGGCGCCGGCCTGCAAAATCAACTGGGCCGCTTCGGGAATACTCATGAAATAGCGGGTCACCTCTGGATGGGTCACCGTTACCGGTTTACCTTGGCTGATCTGTTGCTGAAAAATCGGGATAACGGAACCGGAACTCCCCAAGACATTTCCGAAACGCACAGAAACAAAACGGGTTGCTGCCTGGTCATTCAAGGCGGCAAGGATCAATTCGGCAACTCTTTTTGCCGCCCCCATGACGTTGGTCGGTCGTACCGCCTTGTCTGTCGATACGAGCACAAAACGCTCTACTCCGAATTCCGTTGCCGTCAGGGCTAAGTTGCGGGTTCCGACGACATTGTTGTACACCGTTTCCCGGGGATGGATTTCCTGGAGGGGCACATGTTTATAAGCAGCGGCATGAAAAATCACCTCGGGCTTGAAATCGTCAATGGTCTGTTTGACTGCCCGCAGGTCACGAATATCCGTCAGGTAAGTTTTTATCTGAAGATTCGGGAAATGCTGACGACACATCATATCAATCTGGAATAGATTGAATTCACTGAAATCCAGCAACCCCAATACCCCCGGATGGTAATGGCAGACCTGCCGGACCAGCTCGCTGCCAATTGAACCGCCGGCCCCGGTAATCAGAATACGTTTATTATTATATAATTTCCGGAGTAACTCCTTCTCCAAATGGACCTCTTCCCGGCCCAGAATATCCTCGATGCGGACTTCCCGCAGGGCCTTGACTGATACCTTACCGTCAATGAGCTCCCCGATGCTGGGCATCGTCCGGAAACGTTTGCCTGTTTCTTCACATAATTTCACGATCCGGCGCATTTGCTCGCCCTTGGCGGTGGGGATCGCAATTAGAATCTCATCAAATTCCTCGCGTAGCTGTCCTATTTCATCGACTGCTCCCAGAATCAGCACCCCATGAATGGCCTTTCCCTGTTTTTGGGGATCGTCGTCCAGAAAGCCAACGGGTTTCAATTTTAACACCGGATTTTCAATGATTTCCCGAATTGCCTTTTCCCCAGCGGCGCCGGCGCCAATGATCAGCATTCGCTTATCCATAGGCCCCTTCTTCGCCAACATCCAGAAAGAGGCAATATTATTGGTCAGAAACAAGCGGACGCCAATCCGGGCACCGCCCACAAAAAGAATGGTTAATAACCAGTCAATGATGAAAGCGGGGCGGGAATATCCCTGAAAGTGGTAGATATACAGGACGGCAAGGACCAGGGCCAGGGACGAAACAACAGTCGCCTTGACAACTCTTTTCAGATCTTCCAAACTTGTATATCGCCACATGCCTCGGTAGAGACCAAACAGAAGAAAACATGTGAGCTTCAAGACCAGAAGATATGGCAAGATATGAATTATTCGTTGCCATTCAAAGGCAGGCAATTGCATCTCATAACGGAGTAGATACGCGCCGATGTAAGCGGCAGAGAGCAAACCGGCATCGATGAGGAGCATGTAATAGAAATGTATGTTACGGATAAGCTTCTTCATGGAAGGATCATATTCGCAGCTTTTTCAGCCTTTTACAGGCATCCTCAAGAATAGGGTCATCTTTGGCAAAACAGAAACGGACGAGAGATTCTCCCGCCTCATCATGATAAAAAGCGCTGCCGGGTACGGAGGCAACACCAGTATTACGCAGCAAATACATGGCCTTATCTTTGCTGTTTTCTCCCGGAAGACGGGAAACGTCGGCCAGCACGTAGTAGGCGCCCTGGGGAATGAAGGGGGCCATGCCCGCTTCGGAAAGGGCGCCGCAGATCATGTCCCGTTTAACCCGATATTGCCGGGCCAATCCTTCATAATAATCCTCACCCAACTCCCTGAGCCCCCTCGCTACCCCCATCTGCAGCGGCGCCGGGGCGCAGACATAGACCAGGTCATTGAAATGACCGATGGTTTGCGCCCACCTGGCATCGCATATTACATAACCGACCCGCCAGCCGGTGATACTGAATGTTTTCGAAAGACCCGAAATGGTGATGGTTCTCTCCCCCATTCCCGGCAGCAAGGCGGGAGGAAAATGCTGACGCCCATCATATAGAAAATGCTCGTAAATCTCATCGGTAAACACAAACAGATCCTGGCTGATGGCAAAATCGGCGATGACCTGAAGTTCTTCCTTGCTGAATACCTTACCTGAGGGATTGGCCGGCGTGTTGACAATGATGGCCCGGGTTCTCGGCGTCAAAGCCTTTTCCAGGGAAACCCTGGTGAATGCCCACTCCGGCAGTTCCAGGGGCATATAAACAGGCACGGCCCCCGTAGCAACAAGGGTGCTTATGTGATAACCGTAAAAAGGTTCAAAGACGATAACCTCATCACCGGGATTCAAAAGGGCCAGGCAGGTGCAATAAAGGGCTCCCGTCGCACCGGAACTGACGATGATCTCCCCTTCAGGATCCACTTCCATGCCGGTAAATCTTTTCTGTTTATCCGCGATCGCTTTCCGCAGTTCTTCCAGTCCGTCAAAGCGTGTGTAGGTGTTTACTCCCTGATCCATCGCCTCCTGCGCCCCCTGCCGGACAACGAGAGGGACTTCAGTATCGCAGACGCCCTGGGAAAGATTTATTCCCCCCACACGGTCACATTCGATAGACATGTTCCGGATTTCCGACTGGAGCACCCATTCGTGACGTTTACTTAAACTTAAAGTCATTAAACCTCTCTTCTCCCACCAATTGTTTACCGTTCACCGTAAAACGACCTGACCACATCAATCACGTAATCCACTTCCTCATCGGCAATCTCAACATTCATAGGTAGAGAACAGACCTCACGACTTAGGGCCTCTGTCTCCGGGAATCCTCTGTCCTCTAATTTCAGGGCCTCGTGACGGTAATATGGTTTCCGGAACTGGGTCAGCACCTCAACACCGCTGGCTTTCATGAATTCCGAAAAATCATTCCCCTGTTTAGACCGCAGCGTATAGTTCTGATAGACGTGATCCCGGCGGGAATCGTCATAATGGGGCAATAGCAGATCAGGCAGATAACCAAGGGCAACTCGATACTTTGCTGCGATGGCCTTGCGCCTTTCTATCCATTGGGGAAGATAGCGAAGCTTTATATCCAGAAAGGCCGCCTGCATGTTGTCGAGAAGACAGGTGAAACCGTGGCCGTAGTATTCCCCGGAATGGCGATCCTCGCCGTTGTAACGCATTCTGGTAGCGAAAAGAGCCACATCCGGATCATTGGTCGTAATGGCGCCGCCGTCGCCATAGCCTCCCAGAATTTTAAAGGGATAAAAACTCCAACAGCCCGTAAGGCCCCATGAACCCGCCATTCTTCGTGCTGTTTTTTCTTCCTTGACACCTAACACCTGACACTTAACACTATCATTATCATCCATACTTGCCCCAAGACTCTGGCACGCATCCTCTACTACAACGAGACCATGCTTTTCAGCAATCTCCATGACCCGGACCATATCGGCCATGTAGCCACTCAAATGAACAGGAATGATGGCTTTAGTTCGGGAAGTTATGACTTTCTCTATCTTGTCGCAATCAATATTAAAATCCTTACCTACATCAACCAGCACCGGCTTGGCGCCGACATTGACTACCGCCGAAGCCGTCGCCACAAAGGTATGAGCCGGCACGATCACCTCGTCGCCATTGCCGATTCCCGCCGCCCGGAGTGACATGTGCAAGGCATCGTAGCCGCTGTTGAGGCCGACGGCGTACTTCGTTCCCACAAAGGCCGCCAGGTTTTCTTCAAAGGCTCGCAACTGTCCGCGGTCAATCAGCTCCCCCTTGCTCATGACCTCAAAGTAGGCAGCGTCCAGTTCTTCCTTAATCATCAGGTAGAGTTTTGCCGGTTCTACGAATTTTACTTTTCTAGTCATTGAATATTCTTGATATTTTGCATCATATGAGACTCTTCACCGCTCGAATAATATCCGCACTGGTCAGATAATAGGCCTTCTCCAAGGTAGCACTGGCCGGAGCTGGACAGTCGGGAAGGGTAATCCGAACCACAGGTGCTTTGAGGGCGCCAAAAGCCTTCTCTGATACGAGGGCGGACACTTCCGCCGCCAGACCACAGGTCCGCCAGCCCCCGTCAACGACAACCAGTCGCCCCGTTTTCTGGACCGAGGCAAGAATCAGATTTTCATCCAGGGGCTTTACTGTTCTCAAGTCGACAACTTCAATATTGATTCCTTCTTTCACCAGCATTTCCGAAGCCTTGATGGATTCCTGAACCATAAACGATGAGGCTACCACCGTGATATCGGTTCCTGCTCTCACAACATTGCCCCTGCCGATCTCCACTTCGTATATTTCTTCCGGCACTGGTTCTTCCAGTTTGTACAGCCAGCGGTCATCGATGAATACCACGGGGTTGGGTTCACGGATAGCGGCAATCATCAGCCCTTTGGCATCGTAGGGCGTCGCCGGCATGACGACCTTCAAACCCGGAACTTGGGCAAACATGGCGTGCAACGACTGGGAATGCTGGGCCGCCTGCTCGCCGCCCCGGTTGATGATGCCCCAGAAGACTACGGGCGCCTGCAGCTTCCCGCCGTTCATGTAATACCAGTTGGCCGCCTCGTTAATGATGGGATCGAAGGCGTAAAACATGAAATCCACCCGGGGATGGACGACTACAGGTCTCATCCCCGCCAGGGCCGCCCCGACTGCGGCGCCGGTCATGGCGTTTTCGGAGACCGGGGTATCAATAACACGGTCCGTACCGAACCTTTCCAGCAATCCCTGGGCCGTATCCCCCACATACCATGGGCTCTTTACCCCCTGACCGATCAAAAATACGGAGGGGTCCTCATCCATCATCTGGTGGAGAGCTTCATTGATGGCCAAGCTGTAACTCAGTTTTCTATGCGAAGACATATCTTTCCAACTCCTCAGCCCTAGGCAGGGGGCTCCGCCGGGCAAAATCATGGGCATCCGTGACCTCTCGGTTTACCTCTTCCCTCGCCATGTTCAACTCTTCTTGCGTCATGATCCTCTGGTCAGTCAGATAACCCTCGAATCGCTTGATTGGATCCTTTTCCCACCAGAGATCGATCTCTTCCCGGGGGCGTATGTCTGTATGGCTCCCCTGGACATTGTCATCCGGACCAACATGCCCCCGATGACGGTACGTCAGACATTCGAGAAACACTGGTCCATTACCAGCGCGGCATTTTTCGACAGCAAGAAGTCCCGCATCATAGACTGCCAGGACATCATTGCCATCAATCTGCCGGCTCTCGATGCCGAAAGGTCGGGCAATTTCATGAATCTCCATGCCCACCCGGCACTCACGGATGGGCATATGGGTCGCATAATAGTTGTTTTCACAGACAAAAATGATGGGCAACTTCTTCAAGGCGGCAAAGTTCATACATTCATAGAGGACCCCCTCGCCCGTCGCCCCATCGCCAAAAAACGTTACGGCTACCCTGCCGTCCTTTCTTATGGTAGAAGCCAGGGCCGCTCCCAATGCCAACGAAATCGTTCCCGCCACAATCGGCGCCGCCCCCAACATTCCCACCTCCGGGGCGATGAGATGCATGGAACCTCCCCGGCCTCGTGAGCATCCCGTCTCCCTGCAGAATATCTCCGCAACCATCTCCTGCATCGACCCTCCCTTGGCGAGATAATGCCCGTGGGAACGATGATTACCAAAAACATAATCCCGATCCGTCAGGGCAGCGCACACTCCCACGGCCACCGCCTCCTCGCCGCTATAGAGATGACAGGGGCAGCGAACCTCACCGGCGAGGATTGGTTCAACAAAGGCCTCTTCGCAGAGGCGAATGCGCAGCATCTGTCGATGAAAAGCAACCAAAAGATCTCTTGGATAATTCAAGTTCCCGCTATGATCTCCTTTCACGATCCCCCCTTACTTTCCGCACCGCCTGGCTTTCCGGCTGGATGATCGCCATAATGGTAAGAAAGATAATTTTCAGGTCCATCCAAAGTGACCGCTCCCTAACATACTTCATCTGTAATTTCAACTTCGTTGGTCGAATAAGTTCCATGTAAGTCAGTTCAGGATCTTCCGCCCCGGCCAGAATTGCTCCCTCGTCGGCGTTCCATATGGAAGCCCAGTCTGTAATCCCCGGCCGTATGCTTAAAATGATCTTTTCTTCTTCCGTGAAAAGATCCGTGTATCGCTTCACTTCGGGACGCTGCCCAACGATACTCATATCCCCTTTGAGGACGTTTAGCAACTGGGGCAGTTCATCCAGTTTATACCTGCGGAGAAATTTACCAACGCAGGTAATACGCGTATCATCATCCGCCGTGGATGACACCCCCGTCTTTTCCGCATCTACCACCATGGTGCGAAATTTGAAAATTCGAAAGGGATTCCCGTGAAGTCCAACCCGCACGCCTCTATAGAATACCGGCCCTCCATCTTCACGCCGGACAAGCCATGCGATCCACAACAAAAACGGACTTAGCAATACCAATCCGAGTGTCGCTGCCACAATATCAAAGAATCGCTTATTCATGCCGTTCTACACTCACATTTCGAGTGATGCGGTAAATTTCAATGATTCTCTGATTCTTTCAATTTGTTTCTGAATGTCTTTTTAAGATGGTCATCAAGCTTCTTCGCTATGTTTTCCACTGAGAAATCCCGCTCAAACACTTGCCTCGCCCGCCTTCCCATTTCCCTCCTCCGCGATTCCGAAGCATGGAACTCGCGAAGGACATTGCATAATTCACCAACGGAATCCGCATCATAAGTCCTGCCACAATTATTATCGGCAAGGATTTGTTTTAGCTCTCCCTGTATGCTTGAGATTACAGGCAAACCGCCGGCGAAGTATTCAAAGGGTTTATTGGGAAGGGACATGCAGGTATTGGCTGCATAAGGAGCAAGCCCGGCATCGGAGATTTCCATTAGGGCAGCGATTCTGGGAGCGTCCACCCATCCCGGAAAAAGGATGGAACCCACACCGGATGCCAATTTCTTGTAATTCTCCAGGCTGCTGCCATCGCCGCACAGCACAAACTGCATTTTAAATTCACTCGCTATAGATTTTGCCGCATCAATGATTGTTTCCAGATTAAAAAAACGGCCGATGGTACCGAAAAAACAGCAGACGAAAGCATTTTCATCAACACCCTGTTCTTTCCACCATTGCCTTGCAGGAACCAGTTTTCGCTCCTCTATTTTCTGAGCGGAATATCCATGAGGAAAGATGCCATCAAATTCACCTTGAGCACGGTTCGCAAATGATAGCCCATAATTCAATTGACGATGTGACATAGCGATGATCCCTGTAGCATTTCTGCAAATGTAGGACATCTGTTTAAATGAACCATATAGCATCAATCTTGCCAGCCACTTCAGCGAAGGGGGCGCCAAATTCACAAATTCGTCAGGCCATTCGTCCCTGATATCAACCAACACCGGAATTCCATGCTTCAGGCCGAAAGAAACAGCAGCTTCCGCTGTTTCCAGCGTGGGAACGGGGCTGATGATAATATCCGGCAAAGGATAATCTGCGGCTTTCTTAGAAAATTGCCTTGCGAAATGCTTTTGATGGACGATTCTCCGATAAGAGATGTTTTTTTTGTAACCGGGACCCTTCAGAATTCTCAGGGTAACCCCGTCTATGGCCAAGTCTCCATTTTCATGGTACACATTTTTTTTTACGGCGTGGGAAAAACTGGAAGTCCACCAAACCACGTCATGACCGAGTGCCGCCAATGCCTTCGTTAACATGCCGTATCTATGCAAGCGGACATCTTTCTCGTTGGGCAGTGGCTCGCCGATTTCGGTAAACCATAGTTTCATGTACGATGACATCCCGGGAGCAATATGGGAAAGATCATTTCACTACCCTTTTTCGATCAGACCATGTTCTTCTTCCAGATACTGTTTTCTGCACTCGGGACACAACAGCTCAGACCCTAATTTATTCCCGCACGCACAGATCCATCCCGCCTGCCTGGCCGGATTCCCCATCATCAGAGCATGATCACGGACATGGGTTGTAATCACCGCCCCGGCTCCGACAAAAGCATAGCGCCCGATCACATGACCGCATACAATGGTACAGTTCGCACCCAGGGTCGCCCCTTTTTTCAAAAGCGTTGGGCGTATTTCATCCATGCGCCGGATATGGGCCCGCGGGTTAAAAACATTTGTAAAGACCGCACTCGGCCCGCAAAAAACCTCGTCCTCCAGCGTCACGCCCTTATAGATGGAAACATTATTTTGAATCTTGCAACGGTCGCCAATGATTACATCCGGTCCAACGACGACATTCTGACCAATATTGCAGTCCTGTCCGATCCGCGAACCCGACAAGATATGTGAGAAATGCCAGATTTTCGTCCCCTTGCCGATTGAGACATCTTGCTCAACCAGTGCCGAATGATGGACATAAACATTAACGGCCTCCACAGCCTGACCGGACAGGGACGGCATCATAATTCTCCTGCCATTTTCGTTCAGTGAAATCTGGCCGGCATTGAGCACCCGCAGTACACGCAATCCTTCCCGCCCGTCGGTGATGGGGGTCCGACCTGTTGCAAGGCAATGGAGGAATTGCTCACATTCGACGCGCAGAGGTTCTCCCTGAGTCAGGGCAATACGTTCCGGCTCGCCTTTTTCAGGTATGGGCATACCCATCTCCCACTTAATCTCATGGGGATATAAAAGCAGCTTTTCTGACCATGGCTTTGTATCATCAAAGACAGCCATTTTCCGATCGCCAACCACGACCAGTTTCTGCTCCTTGAAAGGGTGAAGCCAGGAGACAAAAATATGGGCTTTGAGGCCTGAGGGAAACTCCAGGTGCATGGTTGTCACGTCCGCGATCCTGCGATGGAGGTAATTTCCGCCTGTAGCCAATACCGCCTCCGGTTCCTCACCTGCCAAAGCAAGGATCATGGAAATATCATGAGGCGCAAAGGACCAGAGGATATTCTCCTCCCGGCGGATCTTGCCCAGATTGAGACGATTTGAGTAAATATAATTGATTCTGCCCAGTTCTCCCAAGGAAACCATCTCCTTCAATGCCTGGAAGGCGGGATGATATTGCAGCAGGTGTCCGACCATCAGGCAGCGCTGCTGCTTATCCGCCAACTCAATGAGTTCCGCGGCTTCCCCGGGTTCCAGCACCAGGGGCTTTTCCACATAGACATGCTTTCCCGCAAGGAGCACCTCCCGGGCCAAAGCAAAATGCGTCTCCGCCGGCGTTGCGATGATAACCCCATTTATATCACTACGGCGGAGAATTTCATTGAGGGCTAAACAGGTATCCACGGCAGGATACTGAGATTTTAATGATCTCAGGATGGATTCATTTTTATCACATATTAACTTCAGAACCCCCAGTTCGGCATAATTCCGGACCAGATTCTGCCCCCAATAACCAGTCCCGATAACTGCAACGCCTGAAACATTCTTACGCTTTGCCTTAATCATGATAAATCCCTTCCACAATATTTTCCCATTAGAAGGCGGTTATATTGAGACTCCATTTCTTCCATGCTGTGTGCCCAGGAAGCCCGTGTGCTTATAATTTCCCAGTTTTTCGGCATTACTGCCTGGCGCAAATCCGGACTGCGGAGGGCTTCAATGATTCGTTTGGCCAGTTGTTCGGCATCTCTACTGGGATAGAGAAAACCATTTTTGCCCGAATCAATCCAGGCACGGTTTGCCGGGATATCCGCTGCCACAGGAAAAGCCCCGCAGGCCATAGCCTCGTTGAGGGAAATATTGTTTCCATCGGAAGGCGAGGTCGAAACAAACACATCAGCCTCCCCCAGAAGGACAGGCATGTCCTTATGCGAAACTTCTCCACGAAATTCAATAACATCCGCTACCTTGAGGTTCCGGGCGACGTCCTCAATCTCCCGGCGGCGAGGACCATCACCGGCAAAAATGAATCTTGCGGGTTTATCTATAATAGACGCCATCACCATGGGAATTGCCCTGACCAGAGTATCCACGTCCATCCCTACGTCCAACCGGCGGGTACTTACCACCTTAAACGGTGCTTCTCCGTGTGGCTTGTTTCTTCTGCTCAGATTAAAATGATTCGTGTCAACCCCAAACGGCAGTGTTACAACCTGCTCCGCGGTTACATATCTTCTGTGCAGCAAGAGCTGCGTCATATGGTCCGCCATGGAAGTCACCAAATCGGCCCGGCGCAGCGCGAAACGAACCATTTGCCGGTACATCCTCGATACTTCAGGCATAATCAAAACGTCCGTACCCCAAGCAGTAACAATATATGGGTGCTTCCCCGTCAAGGCGCCGGCAAAACCATAGCTGGTTACGTAATGGGCATGCAGGACATCCGGCCTTATCTGCCACACCATACTGCGCAGCTTTCCAAGATTCCAAAGGATATTTAACCGGCGAAATGGTAACTTCTTGGAAAGGGCAAGGACTTCCACACCTTCAATCGATCCTGGTTCAAAAGAGACAACACTGACCTGATTGCCCTGCTCTGCGAAATGACGTGCCCAACGCCGCGTATGAATACTTTGCGCATTTGCCAGGTAGCATATTTTCAAACCATTTATGCCGATTTGCTTAACACTTAACGAGATTATCGATATCTGAAAACTCGGCCTGCATGCGTTCATTCCACGTCCAGAGTTTCTCCTTTTCCGTAATCCTGATATTTTCCTTGATTCTGTCCCTCAAAGAGGGGTTGCTGATCAGATCAACTATATCATGAGCCATTCTATTCACCATTGAATCATTTTCATCATAGATAAAGCCATTCTCACGGTGCCTGATCCAGGCGGATGTATCGCCATTATTCAATGTAAAAATAATCTTGTTTGCTCTAATCGCTTCAAGCAGCGGATTCCCCACATTCGAAATGCGATAAGTAGATAAAAAAATGTCGGAAACCGCCAAATAGTTCTTGACGCAATGGTTATCTACAGCCCCCACAAAAACAATATGATCAGCAACATACAGGTCCACTGCCAATTTTTCAAACCTGTCCCTTTCGCTTCCATCACCAACAATAATTAATTTGAAGTCCGAAACGCCATACTTGTTAACCACCGCTGCGGCTACTTTAATGCATAGATCAACTCTTTTTGAGCTAACTAATCTCGTAATACACACTGCAGAAAATACATCGCCGATCTTCAACGAGTCTTTTAGTCCCACCAAATCAGATTGATCAATATGGTATTCATCGGTACCGTTCACATAAAAACGAAGCGACTCCCTGTTTGATGAACGAATGAAATTCAACGCTTTATCGCCTTGTGTACCATCATTGGTAATAATTTTCAGGCTTGAGCGAACGTAAAGGGCCGCACACACAGCAAAGTTGAATATCAACCTGAACCATTTTCCCCTCGATATCGTCTCCGTATAAAGATCCCAAACGCCATAAAATCGAGCTACTGTTATCATTTTCCGACGGGGTTGAAGAAGTTTCACAATTTGGGATGCAAGCACACCATGAGGCCCGCCACCGTAAATAACGTCTATTTTGTTTTTTTGAAGCACCCTCTGTCCGATCCAAACCAACTTAATAATTGCAGCATAGTCTCTTAATTGTGAATAGATGACCCTCAGTAGATGTTTTTTAAGCAGCTCCCCAACCCAACAAGACGGCATGTCCGATCGATGTACGAAAACGCCTTCAGGGCTAATCACGGGCTGATAGTGATAGCTTCCATTTTTCGAATTATCCCTGGTGACAACATAATGCACATTCCATCCATGTTTCGCAAAACACTCGGGTGTGAGCTTAACAGACTGGATTCCTTTATCCGTGAAATCCATAATCGATAGAAACATAATTCCTTTAGCCACAAACACTCCGATTGCTCACGTCCCCCCCGGTCGGTCTATCCTTTAAGAGCACGGTTGGGCAACGGTTTCCGCTGACTTCCCCAGGATGTACAAACATCCCAACAGGGACCATAATACCAGCATTCCCGTCGCGATTGGACTCCCGAGAGGGTCAATAACATTACGAACGTTGTGCGCAACCTCGGCGCCACCAGCCAAAGCATGGGCAAAGTAGCCTGCCAGACATGACAGTATTCCTAACCCCAACCGTGCAACATAGGGGTCCGTTGACGTTCTTATCAGGCGTATACCATTTCTGACTGAAGCGATTACAATCCAAACGAAGGATAATAACCCTATAACTCCCATCTCGACTGCAATGTCGAGGAGCAAATTATGGGCCGCATCTAAAGGCGTGCTCAGGGGTTGATATATTGGCCAGATACGTTTAAACATACCCAAGCCGATGCCGATGGGGTTATCCATAATCATCACAAATGCTGTTTTCCAAGCAAGAAGGTGTAGTCCAGGAGAAGTTTTCAGATCTCCGAAATCACTTAGTCTAATAGGTCGTAATGTAAGCAGTTTTGATATCGCCTCGTGCTGCATTATCGCGACAATTAGCACAACTGGTATCATTCGATATAAATACGATCGAATCTCTCTATTGAAAATTAAAACACTCAGAGAGACAATAAGACCCAGCCAAGCTGATCTTGCTTGAGTCATCACCAACGCTACAATCATACATCCCAAGAGGATATCCAATAATAACGCCACAGCAAACTTTGGTTTCTGCAATGATGTTCTGGTAACTACAACAAGCGGGAATGAAAGAAGTAGTATCTCTCCGAAAATCGCCGCTGCGTAGTAGGTCGAGACAATTTGGTAAGAGAACGGATTACCGGTTGCACTTATTGTTAGGAAGACCTGCCATAAGCCATAACCAGTCGCAAACGTCGCAGAAGCTATTAGTGCATATACAACCAACTTCACTTGACGAATGCCTTTAAGATTATTTATTATAAGATAAAATAATACTATTGGTTCAATGACGCCACAAATCAACAATCTAAGACTTACACGTACATCCAGTGAGCAGCATAAAAGAGACACGACACCCGAAGCAAGGAGCCAGAAAACCGGCCCCATCAAGTACGGATCGAATCTCTCGGGTCGTTTGCCAACCCGGATGCGCCAAGCAATCAGGAGTAAGAGCACAAAAGCAGTCTCAGCGGTAACAATTGCATATCCTAAATCTACAAAGTAGATTGTTTTCAAACGATTTATAAGGCTCAGACTCGCCAAGGTTATTGCCAAACCATACTCCCACCGGAAAATGGCTATAACGGGAACGGCAACCAATAACAAGAGCGTGACCGTGCCTGCTGCTAAGTAATCCATTGTACTAATCTACCACTAGTAATCGGCTTTATTATGGCCGAATATAAGCCAGCACCTTGTCCCGTTCCACCTTTGTCAAGATGTCACCGGTAAAAAGAGTGAGAAAGGCAAATATCAATATCCCTACCATTACCCTTACAAGTAAAGATGCCACCGGTTGATCTATCAATATCTGCCAACCAATCGTAAAGGCAAGTGCCAAGTACAACATGACTCTGGCAACCTTCTTCCAGTCGTAGCCTCCAGACAAGAATCGTTCGAGCCGTCCATAACTGAGACCAAGCAGCAGGAGGTAGGCTATGACTGTAGTCACCGCAGCGCCCGCGGCGCCAAACTTCGGGATTACAAAAAAGTTCAGTCCCGCATTTAGTCCTGCCGCACATAAGCACGCAATCGAAAAGATCTCTGGTTTCTTTACCCAGAGTCCGCCCAATATGGATGGCATAACCAAAAAATATATAAAGGGAGCCAGGGTGAGTATGGGCACCAGGTTTGCTGCTGGCAAATATTCTTTCTTGGCGCCAAATTGAGAGATTAATATCTGAAGCACCCCTCCACTGCTTAAAGTAATGCCCAAGTATACAACACCACCGGCCAGAAAGGAGTAGATCAGCATCCTTTGGAGAAGATTCCTGGTGTCAGCCGCCGGTCTCGCAGCAGCAAAGGCGAAAAAGAAGGGGTCCACCAGGAGGGCTGCCGGAGTAGCCAAAAGAACCCTGAAAATATTGGCAAAATTGTACGCCACCGAATAGACGCCAACGACTGCCTCTCCGGCGAAATGATTTAACAGCAGTCTATCCGAGACATCGATAGTCCACACCGCAATGCCGCTGAACACATAGGGAAATCCAAGCTTCAATAATTTCTTAAGTGATGGAATATCTGGAGATAATTTTACATATTTTGCGACAAAGGGGACCATAAGGCCCACGGTCAGCATGTTGGCAATAGCACTTGATGCAAAGTATCCTTCGATTCCCTTTCCCAACGAGACGATGAAGAACAATTTCAGGGTGAAATCAACAAGAAAATTGAACAAGGAAAAGGCAACATACTGCCCAGCCTTCTTTTCCAGTCTCAGGATGTAAAAAGGGACGATTTGCACCATAAGGAAAAAGAAAGCAACACCGACAATTCGTATAGAGCTTTCATAGACCTCAGCGCGAAATAACACCGTAGACAAAGGTCTTGCTTGGGTAAATAGAATTGCCCCTCCTAAAGTGGCAACCGCCAGATACCAAAGCCAGGTGGTACCAATAAGCTTTTTTTTCTGTAAACTCTCAGTCTCATAATAAAGTCGAATGAGCCCATTCATCATCCCTGCACTGATTGAAAGGGCAAGCAGGGACATAGTCACAGAGAGTACGGAAATAACTCCATATTCGTCAGGCCTCAGGAAGCGCAAATAAAGAGGCAGGAGAATAAGACTGAGTGCGCTTTGGAGAACGTTGCCAAGACCATATGTAAAGAATTTCTTCAGGAAATCTGAAGTCATCTCGAAGACACTTGGAAGATCAAGATTCTCATATCCGTATATCGCGAGGGGAATGGTGCCAAAAAGTAATCTAATGGCCTGGCAAATTTGAGTACCAAGTTTCTCACGAAATCACCTACACGGGAACTCCAGGGTGAGTTTGCCTCATTTGTCAACGAAACTTCTCGATGCTGCTTTGATTGAAAACCAAACAAACGAATAAAACCACCCACCTTGCTTACCCCACGATATAGGCGAACGCCTATCCGAGGTAAGCCAAATTCGGAGATAAACTTGCATCCTCCGTTATCGAAAGTGTCAATATATTCTTGTCTTGACCTGTAGACTACGTAAGGAGAAGGCTGCCTTTTGTCCACCTTAACAGGCGAAAAGTCCATAACGAGTATATGACCGTCCCCTTTGGTGACTCGAACGATATTTTCAATGGCTCCAAGAAACTCCTCTTCATCAGTTATGTGTTGCAGAATGTTAATGCCAATGACCAAATTAAAAGAAACCGATGGAAAATTCATTTCTTCCACCCTGGCATTTAATAGCTCTACCTTTGTGTAAGCAGCGAACCTTCTTTTTGCGTAATCAATCGTATTATCGCTAATATCAATCCCTGTGATCTCAGGTTCACTGTGTTGCACCAACAACTCAATCACATCACCTGTCCCGCAGCCAATATCAAGGATCTTGGTATCTGAGGTTATCAGAACCTTCGAACGGGATAGTGCCCGACCAATTGCTCTTAGACGTTGAGGTTGATCATAAGCGTAAAGTGTGGGGTTAAGCTCGCCGGTATGCCCAGCCCTACTGAACCTTTCGTTCCAGAAAGATTTTGGATTATAGCTGTTATTAATTCTTCACACTCAATGCCATGGGTCGCATGAATCAAGCTCCTTTTGTCAAGGTCAGATAGAGGTGTTCGACTTTCCCCATCTCTTTATTATAGTCGTTTCTTTCTTCAATGACTTCTCTATTGAATTTACCAAACTTCCTGCGGATATTTTCGTTTTCCAGCAGGTAAACGATTCTTTCCGCCAGCAAAGACGGACTCTTTACGGGAATAACATAACCTCCTTGTCCCTCTTTCACCCAATGACTGTTATCCCCAAAATCGGTAACCACTGTCGGCAACTCGCATGCCATGGCTTCCGCCGTGCTGGCGGCAAGGCCGGCATCAGAGAGCGAAGTAGAAACATAGACATCAGACGACGCCAAATAGCGAGGAATATCACTATTAGAAACCGGGCCTACGAATCTGATGCTATCAATAACAGCCAATGATGTTGCGAGGTTCTCCAAATAACTCCTTTGTTCACCATCTCCGACAATAATGAACTTCACCTCTGGTACTTTTTCAAGAACCAGTGGCGCCGCCTTGACTAATGATTCCAAATCATAGATTGGACTCATGCCCCGAAGCGAAATCACTATCGGTGAATCAGATGTAATATTCAACTCCTCTTTGATTTTTGCATCTCTCTTTTTCGCGTTGAACTTTTCAGTATCCACTCCAAAATAAATGAGTTTGATTTTCTCCCTGGCGACACCCATCTCTACCATTCTTTCCACCATATGCTGCGCATCGCACGTTATCATATCCGCTCTCTTTAACGCGAAAGTTGCTTTCCACTTGATTAGTTTGGACTTTTTGGGCTGCACCACAATATCGGACCCCCAAGCTGTCAGAACATATGGATGAAACCCGCACAGCGCACACCAGAATCCACTCTGCGTGACCTGATGTGCGTGAAGAATATCCGGGGCTTCCCTGCTAATTATTCTAGCAATTTGAATCATGGCTAATGGCACGTTCATGAATCTGACGCCATTTATCATTTTAAGCAAATGAAGGTTAATGTTCCGGAGAGCACTGCCACCAAACGTTCTAGGCGAGATTAGGTAAACTTTATGCCCTTTGCCGGCGAAATAATTAACCCATTTTTGAGTATGAATGGACCCTGCATCGCCAACATAACATATTTTCAACTTATAATCCTGTTATTTAATTGTAATTATTAAGATTACTTACTGCGGTCAAAAATGATCGGAGAATGACATTTTTCAGGATGCTCTCCGCTGGAATCTAAATTGTATATTCAAACCTCTCCCTTTAAATGCCGACATATCAATTCCTGATCGTCGGCGATCAAATAAGGATGCATGGGAAGACTGAAGATGCGGCCGGCCATTTCCTCACTGACAGGAAAATCGCCCTGTTTGTACCCCAGAACTGCAAAGGCCCCCTGGAGGTGGAGAGGCCGGGGGTAATAAATGGCCGTGGGAATTCCGGAGCTATTCAGGCCCTCTTGCAATCTTGCCCTGCCCCGCTCATCTTTTGCCAATATTGAGTACTGGGCCCATACACTTTTATATCCGTAAGGCACCGTCGGTGGTATTACTGCCGAAGCGCTGCTCCCTGTGCAACCGGCTGGAGCATCTGCCGTTAACATCGCCTTGTACCGTTCGGCGACGGCCTGGCGCATCTTCACCTCTTCGGGGAAGATGGTGAACTTGGCCAGAAGGATTGCCGCCTGCAGGGTGTCGAGGCGACCGTTGATGCCGATTCGCACGTTTTCGTACTTGTCGCTCCCCTGTCCGTGGACGCGGATGGAACGTAGAACATTTACCAGTTTGTCGTCGTCAGTGAATAACATCCCGCCGTCGCCATAGCCGCCGAGGGGCTTGGCGGGGAAGAAGGAGGTGCAGGCGATATCGGCCAGGGAACAGGCTTTCCGGCCCTGGTATTCAGCCCCGAAGGATTGGGCGGCGTCTTCGATAACAAAGAGGTCATGCTTCCGCGCGATGGCGTTGATAACATCGTAATCCGCCGGCAAGCCGAAGAGATCCACAGCAATTATTCCCTTGGGACGAAGGGCGCAAGATTCAGAGTTGGAGCTTGACGCAACGGCTATACCGGCTCCTTCTGGGGCAGCAGGGATAATTGCCCCAGGCAGAGGGTGGCATGAGGGGTCCTGCATCTGTAATGCCAAAATCGCCTGTTCCAGATTCACCGGATCGATGTTGAAAGTAACGGGGTTGATATCCACAAAAACCGGTGTCGCCCCCAGGAGGCTGATTACCTCCGCCGTAGCGACAAAGGTGAAAGGGGTCGTGAAGATCGCATCGCCGGGGCCGACTCCATAGGCCATGAGGGCCATGAGCAGGGCGTCCGTCCCCGAGGCACAGCCGACGGCATGTTTAACGCCGACATAAGCGGCCAATTTTTCTTCCAGCTCCCTAATCTCCGGCCCCATGATGTACTGGCCGTTACGTAATACCTTCGCAATGTTCTTATCAATGATATCCTTTATTCGTAGCTGTTGTGCAGCTAAATCAATAAAATTCATGTGTCTCACCTATTTTCCCAAATCTTTAATACTCATGATACAGCTCCGCCCTCTGGATTCCCATAAGGACTGATTCCCGGCAGCTATACCGGACGTAAAACGGGCACAGACAAATAATAATTATTGTCTGATGTCCTTACTTTCGGGATTCTCTTTCTGAATCTCGATGATGGAGACTTCCTGCCGCAGTTCCCCTATTTCCATCTCCAAACGCTCGTATTCTTCCAGCTTTCGCTTCAGAAAGAAAAACGTCGTCCGCGCCTTTTCTTCGATGCCGCTTGGTGTCAGCATATAAAGGTACGAAATCTTATTGCTGGAGCTTTTAAAGTTGTCCACCTTGACGAGGCCGCGCTGAATCAAAGACTTGATCAGGTAATTGACCTTGCCCAGACTCATGCCGAGACGCGAGGAAAGCTCCCGCTGGGTCAGGGCCGGGTCATCTTTGATGGCCTTGAGGATTTTCAGGACGTCTTCATTGTCCCGTTGTGATAATTCCGTGGCTGACAAATAGAATTCTCCTCCATGTTCAATCCCTGAACATGCGCGGTTTCTAAACCGGAGATGGCATAAAGTCAAGAAAAATTTACCACTCTTACCTTATACTTTTTTATTGTTGAGTTAGAGGGATCTTCGGGGGAGCAAAAGATTATCACTATTCTGAGGAGGCCGGGTTGACATGCCAACAGACCAGACGTGAATAGACGCGAAGCTTGTCGCGAATACCCTGGGAGGCGCCCAAAGATAAAATGACTGCCAGTGCGGTAAAGAAGCAATTTATGAGGAGGCGCCCAAAGATGACCAGCCGGATAAGGGAATAATAGGGAAGGCTATGCCATTTTTTAAAGAACTGATACCGGGAACGGTAGAATTCGATTCGCGACCGAATGTCAGGGCCAATGCTCTGACCCTGGAAGTGATAGATTCGCGCCGTCGGCACATGAAACACCTTCCAGTCGGCCAGACGCATTCGGTAGGCCCAATCCGTCTCTTCAAAAAAGAAGAAGTAGCGCTCATCGAACCAACCCACTTTGTCCATCGCGTCCTTTCTCACCATGAGACAGGCGCCGACACCGGAGTCCACCGCAACTGGTTGGCGATGGTCATAGCGTTTGCTGGGATATTTTCCAGGGAAGAGATATTCCAGAAGGGAAATATTTGTCAGCATGGTAAGCAGCGTCGGGAAACTGGCAATGGAATTCTGTTTGCTGCCGTCCCGATTGAGGAGCTGTCCGCAGCTTATCCCCGCTTCCGGATGATTTTCCATAAAAGAGAAAAGGTCATGGACAGCGTTCTCCGTAAGGACCGCATCGGTGTTTAGGAGGAGAGCATACCTTCCCTCCATGATCTTAAAGGCCTGATTGTTGGCCGCCCCAAAGCCTCGGTTCTCATCGTTGGCGATGATCTTTACTTGGGGGAAAAGATCTTGAAGCATGGCGACACTGCCGTCGGTGGAGGCGTTATCCACGACAATGACTTCATATGTCAGGCCATGGACCGTCCTCAGCACCGATTCCAGGCAATTCTTCAGAAGATCCCTGGTATTCCAGTTGA
The DNA here is from genome assembly GCA_903885795.1 of uncultured delta proteobacterium. Lineage (GTDB taxonomy): Bacteria > Desulfobacterota > Syntrophia > Syntrophales > UBA8958 > UBA8958. The sequence continues at coordinate 127,791 of CAISJV010000066.1, forward strand.
CGATGACAATAGAGAGATCGACCATGTCTATATTATTAATCCCCACCCTGAACATTCCCCGGTCGTGAAGGGTAAAACTGGTTTGCCCCCTGGAAGCGCCTTTTGACAGTTCTCTAAGCTCTTCACCATTGCCTTTTGCCTATTGTCTGTTCTTTCTGGCCATTTCCGCGAGCTTGGCATATTTGAAGAACTTGTTTACCGAGTCGGTTACGGCGAGGGTCAGACCTTGGGGACCATCGAGAATCCCCAGGCGGAGAATGTAGTCCTGGAAAAAGGTCAAGCCCGCCCGGAACATCGCCCCGCTTAACGTTGCCCTCTTACCCTTGGCGTGGGCCTCTTTTGCCCCGAGAGTCGAATAGCGGTCAATCTTCTGAAGGATCTTCCCCAAATCGCTTTCCGTAAAGTGCTCGATGGGCACATCGAGGTCTTCCACGATCCCGTTGACCTCTATCCCTTCATGGACCGCCGCCGGCGACATCCACCCCCGCCCACGGCGGAAAAGGCGGTTCAAGCGGTCCGGCCACCAGCCGGCATGGCGGATCCACCGCCCTTGAAAGAAGTTCTTGCGGGGGAAACTGAAGCCTACCGTGGCTCCTGAAACAATCCGGTCGTGCCTGGAACAGCCGCCTCGGGAAGAATCGGCAGGAAGGGAAGAACATTGCGTTTGGACGTCGTCAGGATCGATATTTGTCAGTCTCTTTATCACCACCGCTGTCTCCACCGGTATCCGCTCATCGGCGTCGAGAACGAGAATCCAGGGCTGACGGCACTGATCGATGGCAAATTGCTTCTGAGCGCCGAATCCCCCCCGCCACGGCTCCTCAAAGACGTCGCAACCGAAGTCCCGGGCAATCTGTAATGTCGCATCTGTGCTTCCCGAATCGACAACGACAATCTGGGCGGCAAAAGCGACGCTCTTGAGACAGTCGGGAAGATTAGTTTCCTCGTCTTTTGTTATGATGGCTACAGAGAGGGGCGATTTATCGGTCATAGCAATTCCATAATCATCATAGCGTTGTAATGCATCCAATGGCCGGTCAGCGCTTCGTCAGTTCGAAGATACCGCAACCATAATGACAGCCGAAGTTGTTTCCCACGGATCTCTCGTCAAGAACCGCATTGGTGATGAGCCTGTTTTCATTGTTGATATAAGAGAAAGAGTCTATATCATAGCGCCCTTCCATGAGGCGCAGTAAGTAAGCGACGGAAAAGACCCGGTGGGCATTGAACTCGATCCGCTGTTTGCCGATGGGTACCGAGAAATATAATTTACCGCCCTCTTTCAACATCCTGAACATATTGTCCCAGCCGACGAGATGGCCTCGATAGTTCAAACGATCCCCGTAGCGTCCGAGGCCGAAGTGCTCCATGGCGTGCAGGCATGAAAGGGAGTCGCAGTAATCGACGAAAGAGAAGTCCTCAGCCGTGAGGTCTGCCCGGGTAAAGCGGATGTTGGCAATATCGAGCTTTTGGTCGCGGACATCAAAAACCTCTACCTCCCGAAATGATGCAACATGGCCCACGAATCCATCGATACGCGAGCCGATGTCCACATGCCTTGAGGGGCGGTTCAGCGAGTGGTGGTTCATCTGGAAAATCTTCTGGGCAACCAAGAGATCTTGGAGAAAGTAATGCTCAGCGACAACACCGCTTTCTTCATCCCTTTCCTCGAGACAGGGATAAAGCCTCGCGAAGGGGAAGTCGCCTCCCGCCTTTTCTGCCTGGCGCTTGATCTCCGCGTATTCCCGCAGAAAGGTGGGGAACTTCTTCAAGAAGACAAAAAACGGCATCCCCTTGACAGATAGACTGAAATGCATGCGGCGTCTCCCAAGCCTTTGATGAAGAATCACAAAACGGCGCGATCATAGCCGTCATGGGGCGCCGCGTCAATAAAAAATGCGGAAATGAACGATCGCTGCGATTGTTCAGTCGAGCAATTTTCTCGTTAATTTGAATGACGCCATCTCGTCAATATGCCTTGCCGTATCAACGCCAAATTTTTTAGTAATCATAGACAAATAATTGGGATGATGAAAATATTTCTGGAACGCCTCATCACGGAATCGTAAAACTTCTGCGGCGGTCAGATACCTGGTCGGCAACGGCATGGTGTCCACCGAATGTTGCGAGTAGGCAGACCATGCTTCCGGCAATGGCCATCGGTTCTCAAGAGCAAGCCTATACAATTCTGAGCCGGGATAAGCCATGGCGCAATAGAAGTTTGCAAATTCACAGTTCAAATCGATTGCCATCTCCAGTGTTTTTTGCATCGTATCAAGATCGTCTTCCGGAAGGCCAAAAATGTAATTGCCGATCACATTAATGCCGTAACTCCTGACCTTTTCAACGACATGATAAATGCGCTCCTGGGTAAGCCCTTTCATCGCATCATCTCTGACCCGTTCACTCGCAGACTCAATTCCGAGGGCAAGCCAGTTAACGCCAGCATTTTTGAGCATTTCCAACATGCCTTCTTTTATTGTATCTACCCGCGCATAGCACCAAATATTCAGATCATAACCCCTCTTCGTGATTAAATTACATATCTCGGCGACATGGCGCGGATTGAGCACAAAAAGTTCATCCGCTATCTTGATATTGCGGACTCCAAAATTATTAACAAGCATGTCAATCTGATTGATGACGGATTCAGGCTTCCAGAGACGGTAGCTGTTTACCTTGCTCTTCAGGCCCATTGCCCTTTCCCCGCTTTTAAAGGGAGCCTGGATGCAACAAAAGCTACAGTGATAGGGACAACCGAGGCTCGTATAAATGGCTGCATAGGGTTTACGTTCAAGATCGCCAAAACAATGCCAATTATGAGCCCTATATTTGTCCATGGGAAGGATATCCCATGCTGAAGATGGCATTTCCTGGTCCAGATTGCCGATAAGCGGAGCTGGCTTCGTCGCCTTTATTGTGGCTCCTTCCCTGTACCATAATCCCCTCACTTTTGAATAGTCCGTATCACTTGTTTTTAAAAGGTTCAGACAATCAGCGATTGTATAAGGGCCCTCTCCATCACAGACAAAATCTGCGGCATCTATCTCCCGCAAGGTACGTTCCGGCAACGCCGCTACGTGCCCACCGACAAGAAGGATCTTCATGTCCGGTTTGAGTTCTTTCAAGGCGCCGCAAATCATGCTTACATAAGGCATGTTTTGCGTGGAAGCCGATGGTTGGTGCCCATAAACGACAACCGTCGCCAGGAGGGGATTCTCCTCAATGATACGTTCCGCCGCCTCCTGCGGGGTCAATCCTTCTGCATTTGCATCGAGCAGACCAACCGAAAATCCCCTCGTGCGGACAAATGTTGCCATCAAGGCCGCCCACACAGGAGGCTCAATAGCAGTCAGGGAAGATCCGAGTGATTGAAAGACCTCAAGTCTGCTTCCGGGATTCACTATGAGCAGGTCAACATCCCGTTTTCTTGAGAAAAGAGTCACCGCTGGCAGGCCTCCAGGAAAGCTTTAATAGTCGCAAGCACATAATCCATTTCCTCAATTCCCAGATCCTGATGGACTCCGACATGTAACCCGTTTTTACCTATGTATTCGGCAACGGGAAATTGCCCCGGTTTGTACCCGAGATAAGAGAAGCCATCGCATTGGGTAGGCATGGAGGAAAAGATGGTGCGGGTTTCTATACCGTTTTCTTCCAGATAGCCGGCGAGATCGTTTCGTGAGAATGACGCCCCCTCCTGGATGATTATCGGGATGGCGTGGGGGCCTATTTTTTCGCCCGCCTCTTCGGTAATAGTTTTGAGAAAAGGTTTGAAAGGGGTAAAGTGATCAAGGGCATAAACAAGATTGCTTCTTCGTTTCGCGACAATCTGGTCATAGATCTCCATATTGCCCAACCCTATGGCTGCCTCAATCTCATTCATTTTTGATGAGTAGCCAATCCTCTCGAAGATAAAACGGATATCATCTCCCATCCCGCCGCCGAAGCGTTTCTTGCAGTACGCCGAACTTGTATTTATCGTACATTCTTTGCATTTGCAGGCCCGGCCATGGGAACGTAATGACCTCAGTATTTCTGCAAACTCCTCATTGTCGGTGACAACGATTCCCCCCTCCGCGGTGGTGATGATATGGGCGACATAGAGGCTGAATGCGCCCATATCCGAAAGTGTCCCGAGCGGTTTGCCTTTATACGCGCCGCCATGGGCCTCCGCCGCGTCCTCGATGACGTAAAGGCCATGCTTCTTTGCTATTTTGTTGACAGCATCCATAGGGGCCGGTTTCCCCATGAGATGTACCGGCATAATGGCCCTGGTCTTGTCGGTGATGGCGTCTTCGATAAGGGAGGGGTCTATATTCAGAGTGTCGCGGCAAACGTCCACAAAGACAGGCCGGAACCCCGCGTGAATAACGGCATGCCCCGTGGATACAAAGGAAAGGGCCGGAACAATGATTTCGTCATCCCTCTTTGCACCGTAATCGTGTAAAACTGCGAGGGCCAGGATGTCCGCATCGGTGCCGCTGCTCACGGCCACAGCTTCCTTTACACCCATTAGCCGGGCAAAGCGCTCCTCAAAAAGGTTGACATACTTTCCACTTGAAAGTCTTTTCGTCTCCAGTATCTCCTTTACCATTTCCTTGGAAGAATCGGTAATAGAAACCGTTCCGAATGGAACCTTCATTTCTCGTTTTGTCATGTTTATTCCCTGAATATAAATTTTTCTCCGTTTCAAGCAACTTCGTCCAGATACCATTGATACGTCATCCTTAATGCTTCACGGAAAGGAAAACGGGGCTGCCAGGCCAGGTCCCTGAGTTTGCCGGAATCAAGGATTTTAACAGGCATACCGTCCGGCTTTGTGGCGTCAAAATTCAAGGCGCCCTGATACTGAGTGATTTCCTTGATAGTAAGGGCCAGTTCTTCCATGCTTACCGCACAGCCGCTTCCCAGATTTACAGGAGTAAGACTGCTATATCCGTTCATAACGAAGATACACGCGTTAGCCAAATCATCCGCAAAGATGAACTCCCTTACCGGTTTTCCTGTCCCCCAGATATCCACGCAGCTCTTCTGGTGAATTTCGGCTTCATGCATTTTCCGGATTAGCGCCGCGATGACGTGAGAATCTTCTATGCTGAAGTCATCTCCACAGCCAAAGATGTTCGCAGGGATACCGGAGATAAAATCTGCTCCGTATTGCTGACGGTAAGACTCGCATAATTTGATGCCCGCAATCTTTGCCACGGCATAGGCTTCGTTGGTCGGTTCAAGAGGCCCGGTGAGGATATACTCTTCTTTCATGGGCTGCGGACAAAGCCTGGGGTAACTGCAGGAACTGGCAAGATAGAGCAGCTTTTTGGCCCCGTGCCGATAGGCGCTGTGTATGACATGGCATTCCGTCATCAGATTGTCGAAGATCAGATCGGCCGGATACCTCTGGTTCGCACTGATTCCACCGGAGCGCCCGGCAACAAAAAATACGTACTCCGGTTTAACCCTGCCGAAAAAGTCGTCAACCCGGTTAGCGCTTAGAAAGTCAGGTATTTCCGGAGATTCTCCCATAACATCCGAATATCCCTGGCGCGCCAGCTCCCGTATCAGGGCGCAACCAACCATGTTTGTCGAGCCGGCGATAAATATCCGGGCATTTCTCTCCAAGAGCGTTACCTCCCCCAACCCATTAGTTTTCTGGAAGCAATAACGATGTCTTTTGCTCCCGGGTAGAACGCCTCCTCAAGCGTGAAACCTGAAGGAGTCGGAATGTCAGGACAAGCAACGCGGGAAATGGGCGCCTTAAGGCTGGAAAATCCGTTTTCGCACAGGAACGCCGCTATTTCCGCCGTCACACCACCTGCTTTCCATCCCGTATCGGCTATCAGCACCCGGCCCGTTTTGGCCAAAGAGGAAAGGATGATTTCTTCATCAAAAGGTCTTAGTGTCCTCAGGTCCACGATCTCGGCATCAATACCGTCACTTTTCAGAGTTTCTGCGGCATGGTACGCTTCTGTCACCATATACGAAACAGCAATTATCGTTATATCTGTTCCCGTTTTTCTGATCACGCCCTTTCCTATCGGTACCCGGTACGGTTCTTCAGGAACCAATCCCGTGTGTTTGAAATTATATCGGTGTTCAAGGATGATGACGGGATTTTCATCAGCGATAGAGGCTAACATGAGACCCTTTGCATCATAGCAGGTGCTCGGCATGATCAGTTTCAGCCCCGGAATGTGCATGAACAAGCCCTGCAATGCCTGTGAATGCTGAGCTGCTGATCCCCATCCCCTGCCAATACAGGCCCAGACGACAAGAGGAACATGGACGGCGCCTCCGAACATGTAGTGCCATTTCGATGCATGATTGACCAATTGGTCCATAGTCAGGAGGAGAAAATCGGGACGATTATGAAAATACACGGGACGCATACCACCGATCGCAGCGCCAATGGCAATGCCTGTCAGGCCATTTTCTGCTAAGGGGGTGTCAAAGACACGCGTCCTCCCGTGTTTTTTGTGAAGGTTCAATGTGGCGCCGAACATGCCGGACGGATCGTCCACACCCTGACCCATCACAAAGACGCGCTCGTCCAACTCCAGGGCCTGATCCAAGGCCTCTCTTATCGCTTCGGCGTAGGCGACCTTGCGGCAGGTATTCCCCAGTACACTTTGAAAGTCAGGCTCCTCTATTTCCGGTTTTATCTTTGACCAAGGCATTTTTTCACCCCCTGAAGAGGTATTTTTCTACCTCTTCTCCCTTGGGGAGGGGACTCGTCTGGGCGAAAAGAAAGGCTTCATCAATTTCATCCGCAATTTCTTTCTCCATGAATTCATCGTCCCCCGCTGTCATATCTCCGTTTTGCAGAAGCCTTTTTCGGAAATCCGCAACGGGACATCTGGCCTCCCACAAAGAGATCTCTTCGGATGGCCGGTACCCCAGATGAACATCGGATCCGGCCCCTGCATGACCGCGCAGGCGATAGGTTTTACACTCGATGAAAGAAGGTCCATCTCCCGCTCTTGCCCTTTCCACCGCCATTCCCGCAGCCTGATAAACATCGAGAACCGAATTGCCGTCAACTACTTTCACGAACATATCTGCTGGATTGGTCTGGTGAAAAATGATCTCTCCTCGCTGCCGAGCCGAGATTTGCGAACAAACAGCGTACTGGTTATTTTCATAAATATAGATGACGGGCAACTGTTTCAAAATGGCAAAATTGACGCTTTCATAAAGGACGCCCTCCTCAGCGGCGCCATCCCCGAAGAAAACCACACTGACCCTACCCTGCCCCTTCATTTGAATGGAGAGGGACAGACCCGTGCCAATCGGGATGCCGCCGCCGACAATGGATGAACTGCCCATGTGACCAACAGATGTATCAACGAGGTGCATCGATCCGCCGCGTCCCTTTGAGCAGCCCGTCTCCCGGCAGTAAAGCTCGGCTACCAACCTCTTGAGGCTGCCCCCTTTGGCCAGGTAATGACCATGACCGCGGTGATTACTGGAGATATAATCTTCTTTCCCCAGGTGAGCGCAGACCCCTGCGGCGATGGCTTCCTGCCCGATATACATGTGGATGGGCGTCTTCATATCATCGAGGTGATACAGAGACTCGATTTTCAACTGAACCCTTCTGATCCTGAGCATTTCATAGTAAAGTTGCCTGAGTTTGTCCGGCGATACACTATCTTTCATGAATCACCTTTCCTGTTCGTATCAACGGTCAGCTCCCGGAAAGGGGTTATATTTCTATGGTCACGATCCCTGTCGAGAACCGAGTAGTCCTCACGGGGTTCGTAAAAAATGACCTGACTCCCGTGGAACTCAAATTTGAAAGGTACGTAAAGGAGATGGTCCATCCTTTCACGCAATCGCACCTGCAATGCCGGCGGCACAAAAAGAAGGATGAATCCGCCGCCGCCGGCGCCCAACAGTTTACCACCCAAGGCCCCTTCCCTCAGCGCCTGCTCATAAATGTCATCAACATATGAATTGGAAACCGTTGGACTCAGGCCCCGCTTGATCTTCCATGCCTGGTGGAGCAACTTACCAAAAGCGGTGATATCGGTGTTGCTGTTCAATATGGAAATACTCTCGGAAACAAACTGGCGGATTTGAAGCATCTGGTTCGCCTTGTTTTCCATCCCATTTACATAGCTCCCGGCAACCTGGGCAGCGGTACGCTTTATCCCTGAATAAAAAAGCATGAGGTGCTGATTCAATTCCTGAATGCGGCTTTGGGGTAGTGTCTGTGGTTTTACGGAGATTTCTCCATTCGTTTGAAATTCTATGTGGTTCAAACCACCGTAAGCAGCAAGGACTTGATCTTGAGATCCCACCGTCTCTTTCAAGACGTTCTGCTCGATATGAATGCCTTCCCTTACCAACCGGCCCTTATCAACAAGCTGCCCCTGGAGGGCGTACAAGGCATGGAGTAAACCCACGGTGAAGGCGGAACTTGATCCTATCCCGCTGCGGGCAGGAAGGTCACCGTCATGATGAATCTCTACGCCACGATCAATTCCCAGGAAACGCAACACTTCGCGCACGGAAGGGTGCCGAATCTCATCGACATTTTGACAATCTTCGATCTTCGAATAAACAATCCGGAAACGGTGCTCAAAAAACGGCGGCAGATAGCGGCAGGTAAGGTAACAATATTTGTCGATCGTGGTGGCGAGTACTTCTCCGCCATTATTCAAGAACCACGCAGGATAATCTGTTCCCCCTCCAAAAAAGGAGATCCGGAAAGGTGTCCTGGTAATAATCATCATCGGCTATCACTTTGGTAGGGAGACATGATTTGTTCAGCTCTCGCATAATCTTCCGGTATCCCGATGTCGATAAAAGGTCCGTCGCTCTGGAAACCGTATAGTCCCCGACCGATCCATTCCGGGAACATTTCTTTTTCAAGGGAAATACCTGTCCCTTCCGGAATGGACAGGATCAATTCCTTTTTCAGAAGATATATGCCGGCGTTGATCCATCCGGCAGCGGCATGCTCTGACTTCTCATCAAAGCTGACAACCTGACCCTTTGAGTTGATCCGGACATGCCCATACCGTCTTCCATCAGCTGACTTGACCAAAACCAACGTAGTCTGGGCGCATTTGGATTGGTGAAACTCCCAAAGAGCATTCAGGTCTGCATCGCAATAAGAATCGCCGTTCATCACCAGAACCGATTCCGAGTCGAGCAGGTTCAGGGCGTATCTTAAGGCCCCCCCCGTACCCAGAGGAAGCGTCTCTCGGGAATAATACAGGTCCATTCGTCCGTGTGCATCGCCAAATGTATCTCGTATTATCTCTCCCATATGCCCGGTGCACAGCACGACTTGGCTGACGCCAGCCTTTTCAAGCTTATGCAAAAGATATTCGAGGAAGGGACGACCGCCGATTTCGGCCATGACCTTGGGACGATCACTGACAACCGATCGCAAACGGCTCCCCAGACCTCCTGCCAAGATGGCTGCTTTGATATTCTTCAGATCTTCATCCATCGCCCAGTAAATCTATTTACAGACATTTTTTATCGTGGTAGTCTATATATAAGCAGATGCCTCTTGTCAAGGAGAGCAAAACCGACTTCATGAAAATTGGACAGGACCAAAATATGCCGCCAAGAGTACTTATTACCGGCATCACCGGGATGGTGGGTTCCCATCTAACAGATTATCTCATCGAGAACACAGACTGGGAAATATTTGGAATGTGCCGCTGGAGGAGCCCCCTGGATAATGTTGAACACCTGACGGAAAGGGCCAACAGAAAAGACAGGCTGAATTTTGTTTACGGAGATTTATGTGACTATATTTCCATGCAGAATGTCGTAGAAACCAGCCGGCCGGATTATGTGTTTCATCTGGCCGCTCAGAGCTATCCCCTGGTCAGCTTCACATCGCCCCTACAGACCTATGATACGAACATCCTTGGAACGGAAAGGTTGCTCGAGGCCATCAGGCGATGCCAAGGCATTTCTCCGATTATTCACGTATGCTCTTCATCGGAAGTTTTCGGACGCGTCCGGACAGAATCTTTACCCATCAATGAGGAGTGTTCTTTTCATCCCGCCTCTCCCTACGCCATTTCCAAGACGGGAGCGGACCTGATCGGCAGATTCCATGCCGAAGCGTACGGCCAGAAGATCGTGGTTACAAGGATGTTCACTCATACGGGGCCGAGACGGGGGGATGTGTTTGCTGAATCGAGTTTTGCAAAACAGATTGCGATGATTGAACGGGGGCTCGTTCCCCCCATCGTAAAGACGGGAAATTTGAATTCACTTCGCACCTGGTCCGATGTTCGAGACGCGGCAAGAGCCTACTACCTGCTTGTTACCGTAGATCCGGTTCCTGGAGAGTGCTATAATATAGGGGGAGCATTTTCATGCACGGTGGGGGCAATGCTCGACTATCTCATCTCCATTTCAACGGCGAAGGAGATCATCAAGGTAGAATCGGAGGAGGAAAGATTTCGTCCTCTGGATGCCGATCTCCAGGTTCCGGATGTATCTAAATTTAAAAAACATACCGGTTGGGAGCCACTCATTCCTTTCGAAAAAACCATGGGAGATTTGCTTGACTACTGGAGAATAAAGATAGGTTCAGGAAGATCATTTCTTTCCAGGTAACTTGACATTAAACATCACATAAGATGCCGAAAAGGTACGTCTATAGCTTTTCAAGCAGTTCGTTGAGCCTCTTGCGGATTTTGTGTTTTGCGTAATGAATCATTATATGCTTTCGGACGGTTGTCAGATCCTTGGCCGTAACTTGACCTATTACGTCAGATGATCCATCCCTGAATTCGTGTTTAATCTTACTCTTCAGCAAATTTCTTCTATATTGTTTAACCCGATTGATATAAAGATGTTGAATGTTATCCTCAATTTCATAAAGTAGCGTACTCCTTTGGTTTTCATGACATCTTCCAAAACTGGCCACGGCGGGAATAAAGAAGGACAGATAACCAAAGGTATTAAACTTATAAAGAAATTCATTCGCAATATTGGTGCTCAACGGGTCCTCACTGTTCCGCGGCGGAAAACAGATATCGAGCACCTCTCTACGTATACAATAGTTGTTCTCAGGAAAACCGAAACCAAAGGCAAGCCAAAATGGGAGAAAATCCCTCTTTACCGGAGGATTTTTATCCATAAATTCAGGGTTTGTGATACTTCTCAAGCTGCCATCCTCTGTCATGTGTTGCGCAAGGCCCCAAACGAGAGACACATCTTTATCTGAGTCCAATACGGAAGCACATTTGCGGAACCAGTTCTTGTCTAGATAGCCATCCGAGACACAGCACTGCATTACATACTCGCCCCGGGACATAGCGATCGCTTTTCTGTAAGCCTCCAGTATCCTATTGTTATCCGTCTCTTTTTCGGATATCCATCGCATATGCGGATATTCCCTTAATATATCGAGAGTGTTGTCCGTGGAACCGCCATCGACGACAATATGCTCGAAGTCATCAAAGGTTTGCATCGTGATGGATTCTATCGTGTCTTTGAGAAACCGGCCATGATTCAGGGAAGGCGTGATGACCGATATTTTAGGCCTTTGTCCGATAATTTCGTCCTTATTCATAGGCATCGCAAGTAGCACAACTTTTTATTAATTTCACCATTTTAATCATCAGACAACTGTGTTATGGGTGAACAATGCAAACCGCGTTTGTAAGCTTCACTGCATAAATTTCCTGATTAAGGCGGAGTTAAATGATTCCCGATGTCGCTTATCTTATTTTGAACTACAACCCTGACGGAGAAGAAAAGGCAACGGACGTTTTGAATGACACCATAGACACTTTCTACGAGCGGAAGAGCAAACATTTGAAATGTGATGTTTTTCTTTTAGACCAAGGTTCAACACCAAGTCACCGGGGTTGGTTGATTGAAAAACAGAACCGGTTCGGTTTTTCCACGATCCTGCTGAATCGTAACATCGGTATCAGCCGCGCCATAAATATGTTCGTCAGAACCTGCAAATCGCCTGTCATCGGATTAATCACCTCCGATGTACTTATTACCACCGGAATGGATGAGGATTTATACGAAAAGGCGCAAATCCCGGAGATCTATCAGGCAACACCTTTTACGGATAAAAGTGATGTTGACTATCAGACATGGCTTCCATCCGAACCTTATGGATCTGATCATGTCGATCTGGACAAACTCGCGGCAGAAAAAAAATCTTTACTGACAACACTTTTTAACGGAAAATCGAAAAGTTATCTGCGCTTCATCGGGGTAGAACTGAATGTCATGTTCTGGAGAAGATCTGTTTTTGAAAAGATCGGCTATTTCGACGAGCAATGGAAGGCATCCTATGAAAATAATGACTTTTCCCTGAGATGTTTTCTGAGTGGCGGTTGCACTGGTATCAGCATGGACTCCTTTGTGTGGCATTATCACAAGGTGACGGAGAAGAATCAATCAAAAGACAGGAGTCATGATGGGTATCTGGAAAACTGGCCGCAGGAAACGAGAAAAATCTGGGACCGCAAGTGGCCGCAACTGGACTCATATATCAATATTTATAAACCACTAAAAAACAAATCGATTGCGGACTATCCAAAATTTAATGAAAAGTTCAAACACAATATTGGTTTGCCCTATGTGCAGGACATCGACTACTTTTGACAGACAGGAAAGCTCACGGGTATAAATAAATTATGAAAAGATGCCATCAACCATGAATATTCTTAGTATCATCGATAAGGCGATCATAAAGCATGGCCATGAAACGGCAATCTTAAAATTTCTGCCGGAAAACAGATACAATACGGACATTTTTAAAACAACAGGCCAGTACGATTGGTTCTCCGGACAAGTTTTGTATTGTCTGGTCAGATATTTACAGCCCCGCCGAATCATTGAAATCTCAACCGCTTCTGGTTATGCAACCATGTTTATGGCCCTGGCCCTTAAACAAAACAATTGGGGACGGATTGACACGCATGAAATCAACCCGAAAGCTGCGCAGTCGGCAGAAAATTTGTTTGCTGTACATGGGCTTAAAAAATACATAAATCTGATGGTCGGAGATGCAAGAAAGACATCCATCAATTCCCCTTCCGACTATTCGATATATTTTCTGGACAGTATCCACACCGAAGAATTTGCCCGCTGGTTTATTGAACAACACGTAATGAGGTCCGAAAGAATTGACGCCATTTTTCACATGCATGATATTTTGCCTTTAACCGCCCGGGTCAGGCGTTGGAACACACCCCCTTTTGAAGGTTCGGATCTGGACCCATCATATCGGATTGATCAGACAAAAAGATTTAAATATCGAATTCGCAAATTACTTCATCTCAGAACGGACGAAATAGAAGACACCGTTCAGATCCAGACCTATCCCCCCAACGATGGCGAGGATCTACAGACCTTCGATGGCAACTGCACAACAGAGGCCATATGGGGAAACAAACTAGTTGACATGATGCCGAAGGAAGATCATTTATTTCTATACGATATTGCCGATAGTTATTCGCTTTTAAACCCTAGGGAATATGACCAGCATGCCATTGGTCGCACGGACAGCAAGGGTAATCCCATGGAATGGAATGAATCATTATGGTGCAAAGTAGCCGCTGTCAAATCGGCGTATACAAATCTCAATAAAGCGAAAAATCCTTGAACTTGTAAGCTTTCGAAACTAGTCAAAAGCGCCGTAGCCGTATCGATAATATCATTTCGTATGACCACAACATTCAAGAGAAGTAAAGGAGAGTTCGAATCGCCGATGAAGGATAAAAATGAAAAGACATACCGCATCCTTGAGACATCTCTCATCTTTTTAATTGGCGTCCACATCTTCTTTAATCCCTTCCCCCAGCTTACGGCAATTCAAGAGATCAGCTTCTATGGTTCCGTCTTGATCCTAGTTGTCCTTCTCTCTTTAAAAAAGACAACCTTTTCGCTTAAGACCCCCCTGACAACACCTTTCATCTTGTTTGTCCTCTGGGCCATCTTCGGCCTGTTTTTTGCGCTTAATAAACCGAATACCATTCATGACATTTATGCCCACCTTTTGAAGTATCTGATGGTATTTTTTCTACTCATCAACTATTTTAATTCCTTCAGACACTTCGAAATCCTGGCAGGATTGATCGTTCTTTCTACCACAATCTTTGCTTCATACCTCCTCATATATTTTTATCCCATATTAGGTAATCCTATCAGCGTAAATTTAGGCTTCGCGATGCCCTGGGAAATACCAACCAATATCATAGGTATTTTATCGCTTTACCCAGTATTACTTGCCATATATATGCTTGATTTACAAAAAGAAATGATTAACAAACTGCTGGTAGGATTGGCACTTATCGTGCTGACTTTTACCACGTTGGCCACCCAAACAAGAGGGACAATTCTTGCGATGTTTGTTTCCATTGCCGTATGCTTCAATACAAAGAAGCATTTATTTTTAATATTTTTAATATTTTTAATCGCCCTCTCATTCATCATGCCGGTAAAAGATCGATTAAAACCGGCGATTATTTACAATAAAATATTACAGGATGACAGGGGGCAGATATGGTACACTTTCTGGGAAATGATAAAAGCTCATCCTGTGACAGGGGTGGGGTTTGGCATGCAAACATATGATGACGAAAAATTATTGAACAAATACAATCAACTTGTTCCTTCTTCATATCGTCAATCTGTTCCGCACAAAGCCCCCCATAACCTCATCATCGATATTACCGTCAGGACGGGATTCATAGGGTTGGCTTTATTTATCTTTATTATTTATCGTTTTTTATGGATGATTCGCGTAACCATCAAAAATGGCAGGACCCGCTTTGTCAGAGTTTGGGCGGTGGGGCTTCTGGCCGCATTTGCTGCCTGGCTCATTCAAGGCATGTTCGAAAACACTGCCAGCGGTCCGGCCGCCATGGTCCTTTTTATCATTTTGGCCATGATGACCATCCTCTGGAATCTCCGCGAGGAAACAGAAGATCCATCGGAAGGACTTATCGGAAAATGAACCGCCCCTGCCGCATCGCCGTCGTCGTTCCTAAATATGGCCTCGTCGGCGGGGCCGAGGGTTTCGCCGCTGCCCTGACAGAGCGTCTCTCTCTCGATAATCCTGCTTTTGAGATTCATGTTTTCGCCAATCGCTGGCAGCAAGATACGGAGACGGCGGAACGTATTTTTTTCCATCACGTCCCGATCATAAGTTTTCCCAGATTTCTCAAAACGATCAGTTTTGCCTTTTTTGCCGAGCGGGCCATCGCAAAAATCGGGTTCGATGTAGTGCATTCACATGATCGGATCTTCCGGCCCGATATTTATACCATGCATGGGCTCCCCCATCGGGTCTGGGCAAAAGAGATCCGAAAAAAGAGGCGCCTGAGCTTATTTGATCTGTCAACGGCCTGGGTGGAGAAGCGAATGGTTAACGATGGTTTCTGCCGTTATTTCCTTGCCGTCTCGCATCTGACCAGGGATATTTTTCTGAAAGAATACCCCGTGGACCCTACATCGGCACCTCTCATTTATCCCGGCATCGATCCCGCCGCCGTCAATGCAAGGAGACCGGATGCGGACCGGCGGGAAATCCGCTGGAAATACGGGCTTCCGCCCACAGCTCCGTTGATTATCTTCGTATCGATGAATTTCGATATCAAGGGGTTGGATCCACTCCTGGTGGGGCTCGGAAAACTGAAGCAGTTGCACCCCGAACAACCCTTTCATTTAATGGTGGTAGGCAGGGACAACCTGCCCAAGTATGGAGAGGAGGCAAGGAAGGTCGGCGTCAGCGATCATGTCACCTTTGCCGGCGAAGTCTCCCGGGAGGACATCGACGATATTTACGCCGCTGGTGATCTTTATGCCATGCTGTCTAAATTCGATACCTTCGGCATGGTGGTCCTGGAGGCGATGGCCAAAGGTCTGCCCGTCGTAATCAGCGGGAATGTAGGGGCCAAGGATCTGGTCCGGGAAGGCGTCAACGGGTTTATCATCGAAA
This sequence comes from uncultured delta proteobacterium, assembly GCA_903885795.1. Lineage (GTDB taxonomy): Bacteria > Desulfobacterota > Syntrophia > Syntrophales > UBA8958 > UBA8958. The sequence continues at coordinate 143,740 of CAISJV010000066.1, forward strand.
ATACCCGGGACGCCGAGAATGTCGCCAGGGTTCTTTATAACGCCCTCCAGGAAGATATCCTCGCTCCCATGAGCACCGCCGCGAGACAAACAGCCCTTGAATATACATGGGAAAGGTCGGCCAGGCAGGTCGCGGATATTTACCGGAAAATCATTGATAGAAAAACCCCTAAATGAGAGCTTTGAAAAACATCCCCTTCTGTCATTCCGGGCTTGACCCGGAATCCAGTTGTGGCATGAAAATAATAGATTCCGGACTACGCCGGAATGACGATAGGAAGACTGAAATGGAATTTTTCAAAGTTCTCGAAATAGTCGCTGGCTCCCAATGATGGATTTATCCGTAATTATCGTTTCCTACAACACCGCCGATCTTATCGGTCCTTGCCTTACATCGGTAATCGATCAGACAGGCGGGGACAATGAGATCTTTGTCGTGGACAATGCCTCTCCGGACGGAAGCGCCGCCGTGATCGCTGCAAACTTTCCCGGTGTCCATCTGATCGCCAACAAGGGGAATCGGGGCTTTGCGGTCGCCAACAACCAGGCTATCACCCATTGCCGGGGACGGTATATACTTTTTCTCAATCCTGATACCGTATTGAAAGAAAACTGCCTCTCCACATCATTATCTTATCTGGACGCCCGCCCGGAAATCGGCCTGGCGGGGCTCCACATCCTCAATCCCGATGGTACGGACCAGGAGTCCGTATCATGGCGTTACCTGAGTCAGCGCTACACCTCCGGAGAACTCGCCAATCTGCCCGGTGTTATCGCCTGTGTCATGGGGGCTGCCATGATCGCCCCCCGCGAGACTATTTTCTCCATAGGCGGATTCGATGAAGATTATTTCCTCTATGGCGAGGATGAGGATCTCTGCCTGCGCATACGGAAACGGGGCTTGCAGATAGGCTTCATCGAGGCGGCTAGGGTGGTCCACTACCACGGGCAGAGTGAACGTAAATCAACCTCCGCAGAGGTCTGGCGTAAAAAGGTAAGGGCCGAATACCTCTTTTACGACAAACATTACCGGCCGGAAACAATCACCAGAATCATCAGGGCTGAGATGCTGAAGGCCCGCTGGCGGATTATTACCCTGCAACTGTTCCTGCCTTTTATGAAAAACAAAGAAGAAATGCTGGATAAACTTGATAAATACAAGGTTATTAAGGAAGAGTTGGGGCAGCGGAAGGTCTCAAAGGAGTGATCCTTGACAGAGTGATCCTTGACTGTTGACAATAAATCGGTATCGGCATAGAATAAAAATCATTACTGAAAAGGAGGGTTCACATGAAACGCCTGCTTCTTTTATCGTTTGCCATCGTTTTCTTCACCGCGGCATGCGCCACAACAGAAAAAGCGAACGTCTCGCCTGTGCAACTGGCGTTAGAGGGAAAAATGGAATTGATTCTCGATCCGCCAGAACCCGGTGAGATGAGAATAGGCAATTTAGACAAACAGGAAGTATCCGTTCCGCTGGCCGCTCGGGTTTTTGCGGTGGCCTTTTCTCCAAGCGGCCGCTATGTCGCTTCCGGCCTTGATGACAAGACCATAACCATCTGGGATGTTTCGCAGGGGAAATGCGCGCATATTTTGAAAGGCCACAAAGGATCGGGATCCACTGCCGGATCCATTGCCTCCCTGTCCTTTTCACAGGATAGCACCAAGCTCGTTTCGGGAAGTTATGACGGCGAGGTTACGCTGTGGGATATCCTGACCGGCAAAGAAGTCATGACATTTCAAACTCACGCAAAGACCGTCAATACAGTTTCTATTTCTCCCGATAACCGCGTTATCGTCTCGGGAAATGACTCCCAGCAGATTATGGTCTGGAATATGTCCACCAGCGACAACAGGACATTTAAGACGGCCGAGGGGGTAAGCATGACCAGGACAGTGACTCCCTATGCCTTTTCCCGTAACGGCCGGCACGCACTCTCGACAGATGAGAGGAACTCCTTGATTCTCTGGGATATCTCATCGGGGAAAGAGGTGAAAAGGCTCTCAGGCAGTCATGGTGAAATTACGGCATTGGCGTTATCACCCGACGGGTCACAGGCCCTCGCGGGAACTTCCGGCGGCAATCTGGTGATCTTCGACGTTGCTTCCGGCAAGGACATCCGCACCTTAAAAGGACATCGCGGGCTGGTGCGCAGCGTGGTGTTTTCCAATGACGGTGCTTATGCCTTCTCAGGCAGCCATGATGATACGGCAAGACTATGGGAGATTTCCACCGGGAAAGAAGTTGGCCAATTAACGACAGAAAATCCCAAACAGATTAAAGCTGTTGCCATGTCTCCCGATCAACGGCTCCTGGTTACTGGAAGCATGGACGGCACAACCAGGATCTGGAATAGAAACACCTCCCGGGAAATCGCTAAAATGGTCAAGCTTGTCAAGTATTTACCGGCATTCTACGTCAAGGCCCGTGTGGCGGCAAAGGAAGAGGATTTCAAACCATTGTTCGACGCCTGGGTCGTTCTGACACCGGACGGATATTACACGGGGTCCCCAAACGCCCTTGAAAACATAAGCGTCATCAAGGGATTTTCTATGTACAAGATCGACCAGTTCTACGATGTCTTTTACCGCCCCGATATAATAATCGCCGGGCTGCGCGGTGAAGATACCCGGGGATTGATCACCCTTACCATGGAAGACGCATTGAAAAATCCGCCGCCCGAGGTGGATATCTCTTCGGTTCCCAAAAGTACGAACGAGGAATTCGTGCGAGTCAGATACAACGTTTCCAGCGGTGGCGGCGGCATCGGGGAGGTTCGTGTTTTCCATAATGGAAAGTTGATTTATTCGGACGGATATTACAGATCCATTGTGAAAAAATCAGTGGATAAGGTCGCTTTGGCGTCCCTTAACGGCGCCGCAGTGTATCAGAGCATGCGCGCCATCACCATAAAAGAAAAAACTCAAGCCGGCCCTGTGACCAGCAGCCCCATTATCAGCCAGACCAAGGGCGACTCCTTCAAAGGTGAGATCGCGGTGGAAGCGATTCCCGGAGTTAACGAGATAAGCATTGCTGCATTCAACAAAGACAATACAGTACAGAGCAAGATGGAAACAGTCGCCTTTAAATCAACATTGCCGCCAAAGGAGCCTCATCTCTACATCCTCGCCGTGGGAATCGACAAATACAAAGACGCGGACATCAATCTTGCGTTTTCAGCAAAGGACGCCCGGGACGTTGCCGGCAAACTGCTTGTCCAGAGCGTGGGTATTTATAAACGGGGAAATATCCACCCCCTGATCCTTGCGGACAAGGAGGCAACCAAGAAAAACGTCCTGAGCAGGATCACGGAACTCGCCGGCAAGATGAAGCCAACAGATGGACTGATCATTTTTGTCGCCGGGCATGGCGTCCTGTACCAGAATCTATACTATCTTATTACCCATGACTATAACGGTAACATCGATGAAGACGCCATGATCAGCTCCAGCGAGATTATGGAAATGTCAAAAAAGATCAAATCCCTTAACCAGTTGTTCGTTTTTGATACCTGCCATGCCGGTGGGGTGGATTGGATCGTCAGCGGCCTGTACGATGCGCGCATGTCCATCCTGGCAAGGCAGATGGGGCTCCATATCTTCGCTTCGGCGAGCTCCATGCAGGAGGCCAGAGACGGCTACAAGGGTAATGGATTGTTTACCCATACCCTTCTCGACGGACTCTCTAATAACAAGAAATTAAATAAAAACAATGACGGGAAGATCACCATCGAGGAGCTTGGAGAATACACAAAACTCGAAACGGCGGATATATCAAGGAAAACGGGTCATGAACAGGTTCCCATGATCATCAACTTCGGCAATGATTATCCGCTGTATGAATTGCGCTAAGTCTAAAAAAAATGGCCAACTATTCGACATGTATATATTAGGCATCTCCGCCTTTTATCACGATTCCGCCGCCGCCCTCATCAAGGACGGTGTGATCGTTGCCGCCGCCCAGGAGGAACGCTTTACCAGAAAAAAGCACGATCCGGCTTTCCCGTCCCGCGCCGCCGCCTTCTGCCTAGAATACGGCGGAATCGGGGTGGAAGACTTGGAAGCCGTCGTTTTCTACGACAAGCCCCTCCTGAAGTTCGAACGCCTTTTGGAGACCTATTACGCCTACGCCCCGAAGGGGTTGAGCTCCTTCCTGTCCGCCATTCCCGTCTGGATCAAGGAAAAGATCTTCCTGAAGAAACTCATCCGGGACGAACTAAAAAAGATCGGCAACGGCGAGGTCAAAGACGTGAAGCTCCTCTTTACGGATCATCACCTGGCCCACGCCGCCAGCGCCTTTTTCCCCTCCCCCTTTGCTGAAGCTGCCATCCTGACCATCGATGGGGTGGGGGAATGGGCCACCGCCTCCATCTGCCATGGCCGGGGCAACGACATAACTCTCCTGAAGGAGATGCGTTTCCCCCATTCCATAGGGCTCCTCTATTCCGCCTTCACCCATTATCTGGGCTTCCGGGTCAATTCCGGAGAGTATAAACTCATGGGCCTGGCCCCCTATGGAGATCCCGCCTCGGAGCAGAGCAGACGCTATAAGAAGGCCATTCTCGATCACCTCGTAGACGTCAAGGAAGACGGTTCTATCTGGTTGGATCAGGACTACTTCGATTATTCCACCGGGCTCAGCATGGTAAAGGACGACAAATGGGAAGCGATCTTCGGATTTCCCCGCCGGACGGCGGAGACGGCCATCGAGCAACGCCACGGCGATCTGGCCTTCGCCATTCAGCAGGTCACCGAGGAGATCGTCGCAAAAATGGCCAGGACAGCAAAAAACCTGACCGGGGCGAAGAATCTTTGTCTTTCCGGAGGGGTAGCCCTCAATTGCGTCGCCAACGGCAAGCTCCTCCGGGGCGGAAACTTTGACGACATCTGGATTCAGTCCGCCGCAGGAGACGCCGGCGGGGCCCTCGGGGCCACCTATGCCATCTATCACATGTACTATAAACAGCCCCGTAAAGCTCCCGGGGGAAAGGACCAGATGCACGGGGCCTATCTGGGGCCTGAGTTCGACGACCTGGAGATTCTCGGCACGGCTAAAAAGTACCAAGCCCCATACCAGCGCGCAGAAAACATCTCGGCCTTGAGCGCCACCATTGCCACTTATCTGGCTCAGGGCAAGGCCATCGGCTGGTTCCAGGGCCGAATGGAATGGGGGCCCCGGGCCCTTGGCAACAGAAGTATCCTCGGCGATGCCCGGAACAAGGAGATGCAGAAGCGTCTGAATCTTAAAATCAAGTTCAGGGAAAGCTTCCGCCCTTTCGCACCCTCGGTCCTGTATGAAGACGTCGCGGAATACTTCGAAATGGAAACGCCCTCACCTTACATGCTCCTGATCGCCGATGTGCAAAAACGGCGGCGTCATCCCCTGCCCCCGGATTATCACCAGCAGCCCATCCGGGACAAGCTCTACTATGTCCGTTCCGACATTCCCGCCGTTACCCATCTCGATTATACGGCACGGCTACAGACGGTCCACCGGGAGACCAATCTCCGCTTCTGGGAGCTGCTGAAGGCCTTCAAGGACCAGACGGGCTACGGGGTGCTCGTCAATACAAGCTTCAATGTCCGGGGGGAACCCATCGTCTGCACCCCCGAGGACGCCTACCGTTGCTTCATGCGGACGGATATGGATTACCTGGTCGTGGGAGACTTCATCTTCACCAAAGAGGAACAACCACCATGGCAGGAGAAAATCGACTGGCAGGAGGAGTACGGCCTGGATTAAATAGGCAACGTAGTTTTCCCTATAGTTCCCTCCCCTTGAAGGGGAGGATCAGGGTGGGAATGGAATTGGCATGACCGTCAATAATGGCAGAAACATAACTATGGATGAACATCCTTGAAAAGGGCTGTAAAAATAATCGTATTCAATATATTGTTTCTCCTGATCCTTCTTTCTATTTTGGAAGGGCTGTTGTTTATGCTTGTCCGTAATCCGGATATCCTCAAGTACTGCCCCCAACGGATCGGCAACATGATCGGCTATATCTACGTCCGGGAGCGTCCAACGATCCAGCTCGAACCGGCCTGCGCCCAGCATGATCCCACCATTGGCTACACCCTAAAGCCAGGGGCCTGCACCTTCGGTGGGCGTGAATTCATGAATCGCTATGATATCAACAGTCTGGGCACCCGTGACAATGAGGCGTCCCTACAGCACCCGGAAATCATCGTTGCCGGAGATTCCTTTGCCATGGGCTGGGGGGTGAACCAATCAGATACGTTTGCAAAAAAATTGGGAAATAATACGGGTATCAAGGTCTTGAATGCCGCCGTCGCCTCGTACGGCACAGCTAGGGAAATGATGATTCTCCATCGCCTCTCGACGGATGGTATGAAGTATCTCATCATCCAGTACTGCGGCAACGATATCGACGAAAACAGAGAATTCTATCTCAATCATAACTATCTGCCAATAATGTCTGCTCAACAATACAAGGAATATCAGGAGCTTTACAATGATTCGCTTCAATATTTCTTTGGAAAGTACCTCTGGATCAAAATCAAGAAACGGTGGGACGAAATTGAACAGCGCCGGGGACAATCAGGGGTCGTCACGGACAGGGATGAAATTGACCTTTTTCTGAACGCCATCGAGAACAGCGGTCTCAACCTGAAAAACGTAACCATCATTGCCTTTGTAATGAACGGCCGCAATCCCGCCGACAATAAGGATTTCCCGGCAGGTCTGAAAAAGAAGCTTGCAGTGGGAAATTATCCTCCTTACCTGAAGAATATGATTGTCCTTGATTTCTCCGATCAGTTGCAAAAGCAGCATTTCTATGTCCTGGATGACCATATCAATGCCCTGGGCCACAAGATCATTGCCGATACCTTGACCAGGGTTATCGAGACCAGACGGACTCAGCAGTTATCTGACCATAACCGGAGTAATCAGTGACATGATCCAAAATGCCTAAAGGAACGGATCGTGTCCCCGTCCCCTGACCGCCGGGAATTTTAGTTGCAAAATCAATCCCCCATTGTTATACGGTCAACCTCACTAAGGAAAAGGAAAGTACTGAATGGAGATTCTGAGAGACTTCTGGGGATTCCTGAAGGAAAGAAAAAAGTGGTGGCTCCTGCCCATGATCATAATGCTTCTCCTCATGGGCATCCTGATCATGTCGAGCGGCTCCGCCGTGGCCCCCTTCATCTATACCCTGTTTTAGGAGCGGGAACATGGAGCTGGATCGTCTTGCAACCCTGAAAACCATCAACGTCCTGACCATGGCCATCCTGATTGCCTATGTGGTCTTCAACGCCCAGTGGCTATTGTGGGCTGCCTTGCTCCTGACCCTGGGCAATGCCTTTGAAAGTCGGATTACCAGCGCCCTCGCCTGTTACTGGATGAAATTTGCCACCGTTCTTGGGGCCTTTAATTCCAGGCTCATCCTTACCCTGACCTTCTATCTCATTCTCACTCCTTTGGCCATTGTTTACCGGATCTTCAACCGCTCCCTCGTGGATCACTTCCGGGCCAACAAACGCCAGAGCTATTTTGAAGACCTGAACAAGAACTACACCCCGGCTGATTTTGAAAAGACATGGTAAAATCACCCCTTGACTACATCGTAATGCCCGCCGGTGGTTTTCGTTTTCAGCGCCTGGTTATCGACGGCATCAATAACAGCGATGTTCTAGCTGCCAACAAGCCGGAAATGGCGAACGAGGAGATATGTTTATTCCATCGCTCCGCCGCTGACGGCAACGCCTATCTCCGTGTACTTCAGGACCGGGTTCAGCAGAGCCTTGCCAACCGCCTGCCCCTCCCCGTCGTCCGTTTCGCCGATGGGGAATACGCCTTTTACGCCTTGAGCCTTGATTGCAACGGCCTCTACCGCCAGGCGGAATCAACGGCGGCAATAATAGCCGCCCTGCCCCTGCACATTGATGCCTTTGCAAAACTATCCAGGGATGGGATGCTTGCGCCCCTCATATTTCCAGGCAATGTCGAGCAACCTCGCCGGGGTTTAATGGCCCTCGTCCCTCGCCTCAGAAAGAGGGCATCGGCCTCGACATTTTTGAATTTACTTGAAAAATACGGCATCCCCCTGACCGGAGACAACTACGTCCCCTTCTATATGATTTATGCCTGGCTTTCCTCTGCCGCTTTTGCCGGCCTGATGAATGGGAAAAAGATTTGCCTCATCGGTTCGGAGTGCGATCGGGAGGCCTGCCGAAGCTGGTTCACCCGCTTTGAAAGTCGGCCGGAACTCGTCTTTGCCGAGATACCCGCCGAATATGTGGCCACCCGCTGGTCCACGATGAAAGAACGTCTCCTTGCGAATATACCGGCTGATACGGATCTATGCCTGGTAGGAGCGGGAATCGGCGCCCTGCCCGTATGTGTGGATACTGCGGCGGCCTTTTCCATCCCCGTGATTGACGCGGGCCATGTTTTCAACATGATGAACGACCGGGTGGATAAATCGAACGGAGCAAGACTCTATACTCACCCTCGCCTCTAAGCACCGGCTGAGGTAATCTTTGCTAATGGATCCTCTTAAAAAATACCGGCGGCAATTCCGCACCTGGCGCAATGATCGGCGCCTGCAACGGGAGCAGGAACTCTACGAGCGGGAATTTGCGGCTCAGCAGCTCGTTCTGCCCGATGAAGAAGCCATCCGGCGGCATATCCGGGAGGAACTCCCCCTTCTGAAGCCCAAAAAAAAGGGCTCTCTGCAGATTCTCGCCATCTATCACCACTATAACTGGGAAAATGAATCCCTGCGGCCGTCACTGGAAAAGTTCGGCCCCGTCCTGCATTACGACTGGTATGACCGGTTCAACCATCAGCTGGAACGGGAATGGCATCGATCAGTAAAAGAAGCAATGAACCGCGATTTGGTGGACTGGGCAGCAAAGAATGCGAGAGAAGGGAAAGGCGACGTCATTTTCTCGTACCTGTCCGGAGCATTGATCAGCCCCGAAACAGTCAGGGAGTTGTCCTTTCTAGGTATTCCCATGATCAATCTCGCCCTGAACGACAAGGAGCATTTTGTCGGCAAGATCCGCGACGGCCTGTCTATGGGCAACCGGGATATTTGCCGCTGGTTTACCCTTTCCTGGACTAGTACGGAAGATGCCCTGAAGAAATACTGCGTAGAAGGCGCCGTTCCCCTTTACCTTCCCGAAGGGGCCAACCCGGGAATTCACCGTCCTTGGGAACTTGGAAAAACCATCCCCGTGTCTTTTGTAGGACAGTGTTACGGCAATCGCCCGGCGATCATCGCCCGGCTTCAGGAAGCAGGCATCCACGTAGAAGCTTACGGCGCCGGCTGGCCGAATGGACCGTTATCAACGGAAGACATGGTGCGACTCTATTCAAAAAGCCGCATTAACCTTGGCTTTGGCGGCGTCATCGGTTTCTCGGACACTTACTGTCTCAAAGGGCGAGACTTCGAGATTCCCATGAGCGGCGGTCTCTATCTCACCGAGCATCATCCGGAACTGGAGCGGGTTTATGAGATCGGGCAAGAAATCGTCTCCTATTCGGATTTTGAAGACCTTCTTAAAAAGCTCCGGTATCTTCTGGACAGTCCCGAAGAGGCGGAAAGGATCAGGCAGCGGGGTTTCGAACGGGCCCGCCGGGACCATTCCTGGGAGATTCGCTTCGAAAAAGTATTTAATATAGTCGGCTTGATTTAAAGGATCAAGGATTCCCGGTCAGACGCGCCGCATTCAGGGTATTCTGCAGCAGCATGGCGATGGTCATAGGGCCAACACCGCCGGGGACAGGGGTGATATGAGCAGCCCGGGAGGCAACTTCTGTGTAGGCGACGTCCCCGACCAGACGTCCGTCGGGCAAGCGATTCATGCCGACATCAATAACGACGGCGCCCTCCTTGACCATCTCCCCCCGGATCATTTCGGGGCTGCCAGCGGCGGCCACGAGGATATCGGCCCGCCGGGTCGTCTCCGGAAGATTGCGCGTCCGGGTGTGGCAGATGGTGACGGTAGCATGGCGGGCCAGGAGGAGCAGGGCCAGGGGTTTCCCGACGATATTGCTCCGGCCGACGATCACGGCTTCCTGACCTTCGATGGCGACGCCGGTCCGGTCGAGGAGCTCGATGATCCCCTGCGGCGTGCAGGCGACATGGCAGGGGTTGCCGGCAACCAGACGTCCCACGTTCACGGGATGGAAGCCGTCCACATCCTTCTGCGGGGTAATCGCCTCGATTACCGCCTGGGAGCGAATCTGGCGGGGCAGGGGCAATTGGACGAGGATGCCGTGAATAGCCGGGTCCTCATTCAATTGCCGAATGATATCCAAAAGCCCTTTCTCTTCCGTATCCCCTGGCAATCTGAACTCCCGGGACAGAAAGCCGACTTCTTCACAGGCCTTGCCTTTGCGCCGGACATAGATCTGGGAGGCCGGATCTGCACCGACCAAGACAACGGCCAGACCCGGCGTCACGCCCGTCTTTCGCTTGAGCACCAAGGTCTGCTTGCGGATTTCTTCCCGAATCACCCGGGATATTTCATTACCGTTGATAATCTCGGACATAAGGTCATTTCACCTTTTGCCAGACCTGGGTTCGACCGATGAGGGAGAAACCTAGAAATCCTCTGACCTTGACCTTGTTGCCACCTTCAATGACTTCCATCTTGCACTTGTAAACCTTGCCGTTGTTGGGATCCATAATGGTCCCACCGGTGTATTCGTTTCCATCTGCTGTCAGTCCCCTAACAATTACCAGGCCGATCGTTGGCTTATTCAGGTCGCTGCCGGTACACTTTGTACAGAGCTTGCTCGCCCCGCCGTCCTTTTCCTGGAGGAGTCGTACAATCTTTCCATAAATCTTGCCTCCCGCTTCATAAACCTCAACGATGGATTTTTCCTTATTTGTCTCATCGTCAATGGTCTTCCACATTCCCACGGGCGATCCCCCGGCAAGGGCCAAAGAAACGGAGCAGAGAAGAATCAGACTAACCAGCAACATTGTTCTTTTCATCAGTAAAACCTCCTTAAGATTTTTATTCAATGCCCGCAGGCAGCCTATCCCTATATGAAATCGCTTTTATGATCAAGAAAAAAAGGGGACATAACCGGGATTGTCGATTGTAAAAACTATGTATTTGTTGTATCGGGTGAAGCGCACATAGGGACAACTTTAGCTAAGGAGACACCCCACTTGCCCTAAATACATCAAATAAAGCATATGGTAAATATTAAAATAATACAGTCTATAAAATGTAACTCCTTGACCGGACATCACTGCTTACAACCTGGGTAATATCGTGGGATCGAAAAATAATAAAAAAAGGCAGAAGCAGATAACCCTCGCAATTGATACATCAAAAACAGAAACTGCAGCCGGTGGACACCCTTTTGGAATTCATCGCAACGCTAAAATCATTCTCATATTGTCTGCTATACTGTTACTGACAATAATTGTTTATTCTAATTCGATAAACAATGGTTTCGTAAATTGGGATGATGGAGATAATGTCTATGAAAATATCTACATCAGAGAGCTATCATCTGAAAACATAAAAGTATATTTTACAGAGGCGTTGCTTTCTATGTACACTCCGTTCGTGTACATCTCATACGCCATAGATTACAAGATCGGCGGGCTCGATCCACATATATATCATGCTACGAATCTACTGTTACATTTGCTGAACATAACACTTCTGTTTTTTGTTGTTCGGCTGCTTACTCAAAGAGTCGAAATTGCTGCTATTGTAGCGATCCTCTTTGCTGTACATCCATTGAATACCGGAGCGGTTGCACCTGTTTCCACGCGGAGCGTACTCTTGTATTCTTTTTTTTTCCTTGGGGCGTTTCTTTTTTATATCGGCTACTTAAAGAATAAATTCCAGCTAAGATATCTTGCTTTGACCCTTGTATTATTTCTGATGGCCCTTCTGTCGAAATCGGCTGCGGTCGTATTTCCGCTCGTACTGCTACTTACTGATTATTATTACAAGAGAAAATTCGACACAAGGGCTATCGCGGAAAAAATTCCATTTTTTGTTCTTGCACTTATATTCGGCATTTTGACCTTTGTTTACAGGGAAGACGCCGGACAGATGGGCGGTCAATATGTTTTTTCAGGATTTGACAGGATATTTCTTGTCGGATATTCAATCATATTCTACGTGTTCAAAGTGCTTGTTCCCATAAAGCTGTCAGCATATTATCCGTACCCGGTCAAGATTGACGGATTTCTTCCGCTTTGGTTCTATCTGACCCCACTTGTCATTGCCGCATTTATATTCTTGATTCATAAGCTGCAAAACTTCAGAAGAGAGCTTATTTTTGGTTCTTTATTCTTTTTAACCAACATTATCCTCGTCTTAAGAATGCTCCCCATGGGCGATGAAATCGTTTGTGACCGTTACGCATATCTGCCCTACATCGGTTTTTTTCTTATTATTGGCTGGGCATATTGCTGGATCACCGACAGACTTCATAGCTCATCTAAATGGATCAGGTATCTCTTGATAATTACTGTGGCAGTTTATAGCATGGCTATCTCGGCTATTTCTTACGAAAGAAATAAGGTTTGGAAGGATAGTATTACCTTGTTTAGTGACGTCATAGAAAAATATCCCTTCGTGGATGTTGCATATAATAATCGTGGCTTAGCAGAAATGGAGTGGGGAAAAGATTATGCGGGGGCCATGGCCGACTTCAACAAGGCTATAGAGTTAAATCCCCGTTATACCTTGGCATATAATAATCGCGGCAACGCAAAAATGGAGTGGGGAAAAGATTATGCAGGGGCTATGGCCGACTTCAACAGGGCTATAGAGTTAAATCCGGGGCATGCCCCGGCATATAATAATCGCGGCGCCGTAAAATTCAAGGGGGCAAAGGATTATGCAGGGGCTATGGCAGATTACAACAAGGCTATTGAGTTGAATCCAATTTATCTGCCATCATTTTTTAACAGGGCCTTATCAAGGATGGAGCAAAAAAATTATGAAGGTGCATTGACAGATTACAGCAGGGTAATTGAGATAGATCCTTATAATTTCAGGGCATATTACGGGCGTGGAAATATAAAAGTCGCCCAAAAAGATTACGAAGGCGCATCGGTTGAGTACAGCAGGGCAATTGATTTAAATCCCGATTACGCAGAAGCATATCGGAATCGTGGCAATGTGCGGATGCTTCAAGAAAAGTATGGCGAAGCTCTAAATGACTACAGTGAAGTTTTAAGGTTTAACCCTCAAAATGGCGGTGTTTATCTAAACCGCGCATGGAGCAGATGGTTTACTGCAGATAAGAGTGGGGCCTGTGCTGATTGGAGCAGATCCTTTGAATTGGAGATCAAGGAGGCCGCACCTATAATGCAGAAGAACTGTAGATGATAAGACTATCGGGAACGATTTGGTAATTTGTCCCACACCCGGAAAAATAGACTATTCCTGTGATTGAAAAGGGAAAGGGCCTGTGTTAAGGAAGTAGCTGTTGTAAAATCAGAAGGGGGTACCAATTAATGAACCTGGGACAGATGCTGGAGGAATCGACAAAAAGATTCCCGGACAATATTGCCTTCATTCATGAAAAATGCCGTATGACTTATAGGGAATTCAGCAGGGCCGCCAATGCCTTGGCCCATTATTTCCGAGGGCTGGGGATAGAGAAGGGAGACAAGATCGCCATCATGCTCCCCAATTGCCCGGAATTCATCATCTCCTATTTTGCCGCCCAGAAGTTAGGCGCCGTAGCCGTAACCCTGAACGTTCTTTCTACCCCCTACGAATTGAGGCATCTGATCGGAGACAGCGACGCCAAGATATTTATTACCCAAGGCGTCCTCGCAAAACGCTATGAGGAAATCAAAAACGATCTACCCCGCTGCAAACATCTTCTGACGACGAGCGGCATGGATACGGACTGCCCATACACCCAGGCCATCCAGGGCAATCCTTCTACCTGGGAAATGCCGGATATTACCGAGGATGACCCGGCGGTCATGATCTATACCGCCGGATTGACGGGCCGGGCCCTGGGGGCGGCCCTGACCCATGGCAACCTGATGACACAGGCAGTTTTATTCACGGAAACAGATTTTCAAGGCACCCCCGCAGAGCGAGGGCTGGCGGTAATACCTTTCTTTCATTCCTTCGGAGCGGCGGCAAATATGCTGGCCGTATTCTACATCGGCGGTAGTGTCGTCCTGATGGAGCGTTTTACCCTGGAGAGCATCTTCGGCGCCATTGAAAGGGAAAAGGTCTCCTATATAGGCGCGGTGCCCCGGCTGTTTTTAGGGATGGTGTTTCACCAGGGTGGGGAAAAATATGATCTCAGCTCCCTGCGCTTCTGTGTCACCGGCGGATCTGCCATACCGATGGAATTTATCCAGCTCTTTAGGGAAAAATTCGGGACCCCTCTGGTTGAGGGTTACGGTTTGACGGAAGCTTCGCCTATCTGCGCGATAACGAGGCTCACGATGGAACAAAAACCTGGATCTATCGGGATTCCCATTCCGGGGCTGGAGGTAAGGATTGTCGATGACAACGGCGCCGGGCTGCCCTCAGGGGAGATTGGCGAATTGATCGTCCGGGGGAAAAATGTCATGCTGGGATACTACAAGGATGAGAAAGCTACCGCCGAGGTAATTCGTAACGGCTGGCTCCATACAGGAGACCTGGCGAGGATCGATGGAGACGGTTATATTTTTCTCACCGGCCGTAAGAAACGGATGATCATCACCAGCGGCTTCAATGTTTATCCCCTCGAAGTGGAAATTGTGATGGAGATGCATCCGGCGGTACAAGCCGCCCGGGTGGAAAGCAAAGAGGATCTGATGCGGGGGGAAATCGTCAAGGCCCTGATCGTCAAGACGCCTGGCGTGGAAGTGGACGACAAGGAGATCCTGAGACACTGCCGGGTATATCTTTCCTCCTATAAACTCCCCCGGGAGATAGAATTTGTAGCGACCATTTGACATGAAATGAAAGGGGGCAGACCCCTTACAAGATCTGCCCCCGAGTAGTAACTTAGTTTCCGTTCGGAATAATTCAACAAGCGAGAACAACCCCATCCCCACCCTGACCCTCCCCTTGAAGGGGAGGGAACATTGCCGACTGTTCCTACTGTCTGTTACTTATTCCCTATTGCCTGTTGCCTGTTATTTACGCTTCTCCAGCTCTTGCGCCCGGAGCTCCTTGCGGAGGATCTTGCCGACGTTTGTTTTCGGCAGGTCCTTACGGAATTCGATCTCTGTAGGCAGCTTGTAGGCGGCAAGCTTCGTCTTTCCATAGGCGATCATCTCTTCCTGAGTTGCCGTTTCCCCTTCCTTGAGGACGATGAAGAGTTTGACATTCTCACCCCGTTTGGCGTCGGGGATGCCGATGGAGCATGCCTCCTGGACTTTGGCATGTTCATAATAGACCTCGTCGATGTCCCGGGGATAGACGTTGAAGCCTCCCGAAATGATCATATCCTTCTTCCGGTCAACGATATAGAAGTAGCCGTCCTCGTCCATCGTGGCGATGTCACCCGTGTACACCCAGCCGTCCTTGAGGGTGTTGGCCGTCTCTTCAGGCCGGTCCTTGTAGCCCTTCATGATCTGGGGTCCTTTGACAATGAGTTCTCCCCGCTCGCCTACGGGCATATCCGTAACGCCGTCTTCCAGATCAACGATGCGGCACTCCGTATCGGAGATCGGCAGCCCGACACTCCCCGGCTTCCTGGCGCCGCCCGCGAAGGGGTTGATGTGGGTAACGGGCGTGGTCTCCGTCATCCCAAAACCCTCAACAATTACGGCGCCAGTGGCCTTTTCGAACTCCTGGATCACCTCCACTGGCAGGGGCGCACTGCCGGAAAAGGCGCCCTTGATGCAACTCATATCGGTTTTCTTGAGGTTCGGATGATTCAGCATGCCGATGTACATGGTGGGCACGAGCGGTGCAAAGGTCGGGCGGAACTTCCCGATGGCCTCCAACAGCGGCTCGGGCTGGGGTCGCGGCACGAGCACCTGGGACCAGCCCATGTAAATCGAAAAATTCATGGAAACAGAGAGACCAAAGACGTGGAAATAAGGCAAGGCGCCCAACATGATCTCCGTCCCCTTGGCGAATTTTGGAAACCACGCGCAACACTGCTGGACCTGCTTGCTTAGGTTTGCATGGGTCAGCATGACGCCTTTGGAA
Organism: uncultured delta proteobacterium; assembly: GCA_903885795.1. Lineage (GTDB taxonomy): Bacteria > Desulfobacterota > Syntrophia > Syntrophales > UBA8958 > UBA8958. Next base: position 159,876 of record CAISJV010000066.1, read on the forward strand.
ACGCCTGTTGTCCCCCCTGTGTATTGATACATGGCCACGTCGTCAAAGCTGGTTTTCACCACTGGCGGGTTGGGACCATACTTGGCAAGACAGTCCTTCCATTTGTAAACATCGTTTGTCGCCGGTACATCAGCAAAAGGATATTTTTTTAGCAATTTCCCCAGCACCCGTTTAACGGTCGGCAAATAGTCACCGATGCAGGTATAGACAATCTGTTTGATCTTTGTTTTCGGACGGAGAGCAATCATTCTGGGGGTCAAAACGTCCAGAGTAATCAGGACCTTGGAACCGGAATCATTGAACTGGTGCTCCAGCTCCGGGTCTGAATAAAGGGGGTTATTCATGACGACAAGGGCGCCGATTTTCAAAACGGCAAAGTTTGCCACCACGCAGGGGATGACATTCGGCAGGAGCAGTGCGACGGCGTCCCCCTTTTTGACTCCGAAGTCGGCAAGACAGGTAGCAAACCGGTCCACCTTGTCCTTTAGCTCCCGGAAGCTAAGCACCGTCCCCTGAAAGATCAGGGCCGGTCGCTCCGGAAATTGCTTCGCTGTCCGGTCCAGGATGTCCGGCATACAAATGTCCTCGTAGGAAATAGTCTCGGGAACCCCCTTTTCGTAGGATTTCAGCCAGAGTTTTTTCACATAGATGCTTTCTTCCGCCATACTCGCCATACTCCTTTCAGGAAATTATTTGTTGATTCCTGCCTCATTCTCAGGCTTCATTCATAACACAAAGCAGGCAACATGTGTAAAAAAAAACCCGGTCCATCCTTTCAGACAGAACCGGGGTTTTTTACTCTTATTGATCATTCCCACGTTCAACGGGGGAACTTTAGCCGTAAAACCTGCTGTTTAAACCTCGCAAACCTCAACCGGGGCTTTTTCTTCTTCAAGCCCCATGCCCTTCCAGACGATCTCAGCGAGATCCAGGGCGACTATTTCTTCTTCCTTACCATGGAATTTGAGTCCATCGCTCATCATGGTCAGACAGAAGGGACACCCGACGGCAATGGTCTTGGCGCCGATATCGATGGCCTGTTTGGCCCGGGCGTCGTTGATGCGATCGCCGTGCTCTTCCATCCACATTCTGGCGCCGCCGGCACCGCAGCAGAAGCTCTTCTCATGGTTCCGCTCCATCTCGACAAGACGGGCGCCGGGGATCGCCTTGATGATCCTTCGGGGCTGATCATAGAGCTGATTGTAACGGCCCAGGAAACAGGAATCATGGTAGGTAAAGCGGACATCGTCAACGGGGACCTTAATCTTGATCTTCCCTTTTTCAATAAGTTCCGCAATGATCTCGGTATGATGATAGACCTCATAATTGCCGCCGAAGTGGGGATAATCCTTCTTCAGGGCATTATAACCGTGGGGACAGCTGCAAATGACCTTCTTTACCCCATATCCGTTCATCACCTCGATGTTGGCCTGGGCCATGGTCTGATATAGGTATTCGTTGCCGCCCCGCATGGCCGAATCGCCGCAGCAGCTCTCTTCCGTTCCCAGGATGCCGAAGCTGACGCCTGCCGTCTGGAGGATCTTGGCCAGGGCTACGGAGATCTTCTTGCCCCGGTCATCAAATGAACCGGCGCAACCTACGTAGAAGAGATATTCTACATTGGGATCTTCGGAAAGGGTCTTCACGCCGAGTTCCTTGGCCCAATCACCCCGAAGATGGGCGCCAATGCCCCAGGGGTTGGAGTTGTTTTCCATGTTCCGGTAGGTCAACTGTAACTCCGGAGCAAAATCTGCCTCCATGAGAACCTTGAACTGACGCATGCCGATGATCTTGGGCACATGCTCGATTGCGGCAGAACAGTTTTCCATGCAATACATACAGTTGGTGCAGGCCCAGAGTTCATCGAGACCGATAACTTCGCCAACCATGGCCTTCTCTGTCGGTTCCGGCCCTTTGGGGAGGTTTTCATCGACGATTTTGTCCGCCTTGTCCAGCCATGCAAAGAGGGCCTTCAGCTTCGGATTGATATTCTCCGACCCCTCACCGGAACCCATAAGCTGTTCCTTCCTTGAGGCCACCGCCCCCGGAGCCTTCTCCAGCCAGTATTCTTTCATGTCCTGAACCAGCTTCTTGGGAGACAGGGGCTTCCCGGTCAGATATGCAGGACACCCATCCTGGCACCTCCCGCAGCGGGTGCAGGCGTCGGAATCGAAGATCTGTTTCCAGGTAAATTCTTCAATGGTTCCTACACCAAAGGACTCGGCGTTCTCGAAATCCTTGATCGGCTCCAACTGGCCAACGGGCTTCCGTGTCGCCATGAAATAGTTGGCCGGGGTAGTTATGATGTGCATCAATCTTGAATAAGGAATATAGGCGATAAATCCCAGGGCAAAAGCCGTGTGGATCCACCATACCCACTTGTGCATCATTTTCGCGGCCTCCGGACTGACGCCGGTAAAGGCCTTGGCAAGGGTCCAGCCGACAAAGGACCAAACCTCCCAGGGTGTCTGTTGCCAAGTCACGCTAATGCGCAGGGCTTCGATGATAAAGCCGGTGACAATAATTCCGGCAATGATAAGCAGGACAATCGCGTCATCGGGCCGGTTATCCGGCACCCCTTTATAACCGAGGCGATCCGGTTTCGTTAGATAACGTCTGTCCAGGGCCATGAGCACACCGCCCAGTACGGCCAGTCCGAACAGGTCCATCAGGAAAGAAAAGAACAGATAGAACTTCCCGACGAGAAACGGCACACCCAGGGGCTCCGCCACATGAAACTCCGTGGCGTCAAAGGCGGCGCCAAAAAATAGTACGACAAAACCAAAAAAGATCAGGCCATGCATGATGCCCGGATAGGGATCCGACCACGTTTTGATCTGGAGCAGCCCATTTTTCAGCAGCGCTTTAATCCGTTCATTTCTGTCATCTGTTCGGTTCTCGGGTTTGCCGATTGCTGTCCACATGAGCCAGCGCCGATAAACCCCATAGGCAAAGATGGCCATGACGACAAAGGTCAACATGAACAGGATGGGTTCGAAATGCTCGGCATTCCAAAAAACCTCCCTGCCCTCATGGCCTATCGAAAAAGTTGATAGCTCCATACATCCTCCCTGACTCGTGACTGGGGGATCGCCCGCAGAACCGCCGGCTGATCTTCCCAAGTCTCGCGACATATGTTGTGCAACGAAAAACCGGGAACGGCTTGAGGGCCGCTCCCGGTTCTGGTGTTTAAGCCAAAAGCTTCTTGACTTCCTGGGTCAGCGCGGGAACGACTTTGAAGAGGTCGTCCACGATACCGTAATCGGCCCTTGCAAAGATCGGAGCCTCGGCATCCTTGTTGATCGCCACAATGTACTTCGAGGAGCTCATCCCGGCCAGATGCTGGATGGCGCCGGAAATACCGCAGGCGATGTAGAGGTTCGGGGAAACTACCTTGCCGGTCTGGCCGACCTGATCGGCCTGGGGACGCCAGCCGGCGTCAACTGCCGCTCGGGAGGCGCCAACGGCGGCGCCGAGTAAACCTGCCAGCTCTTCAAGGATTGCGTAGCCTTCCGGACCCTTCATGCCGCGCCCGCCGGACACGATAACATTAGCTTCCGCCACATCGATCTTGCCGGCTGCCTCTTTCAGAACTTCGGCAACCTTGGTTTTTGCCTCACCAAGACCCGCGTCAAACTTGACGACTTCGCCCGCTTTGGCGCACTCTACGATGGGAAAGACATTGGGTCGCAGGGAGGCCATCTGGGGGAACGTATCGATTACGATTTCGCCGAAGCACTTGCCGGCGTACATGGGACGGACGGCGCAAAGTTTGCCGTCGGCAATCTTTACATCCGTACAATCCGTAGCCATGCCTGTAGCCAATTTGCCTACGAGGCTGGCGGAGAGATCCTTGCCCTGGGCGGAAGCGCCAAGAAACAGGATGGCAGGATCATTTTCTTTCACGATCTTCGCTACGGCCGTCGCATGGGCGTCAGTCGTATAGGGTTCCAGGGCGGCATTGTCCGCCACATAAACTTTATCCACACCATATTTTGCAAGCTCAGCGGCCATGGCCTCGACGCCGGAGCCGCACAGAACGGCGCCGACCTCTTCGCCAAGCTGATCCGCCAGTTTCCTGGCCGTGCTGGCGAGCTCAAAGCTGACCTTTCTCAAGGCGCCGTCTCTCTGTTCTGCTACTATCCATACACCTTTTGCCATCTTCTTATTCCTCCATGATCATTGATAATTTAGATAACCTTCGCCTCTTCCCTTAGCAGCTTTGCCAGCTCGGCAGCCTTACCTTCGGGCGTATCGTCCGCGCAGAGGATCTTTCCAGGGGGTCGCGCGGGGGGCGGTGTGAACTTGGCAACCTTGGACTTCGAGGCGCCGGTCACGCCGAGGTCGGCGGCTTTCTTGATATCAACGGGCTTCTTTTTCGCCTTCATGATGCCAGGCAGGGATGCGTAGCGGGGCTCGTTCAATCCCTTGGTAGCCGTAATCACACAGGGCAGGGACGTCGCGATGACCATTGCGGCCCCTTCGATGGGCCGGGTTGCCTTGACGGCAGTCCCGTCAATCTCGAGTTTCGTAGCAAAGGTCACCTGGGGAATACCGAGGAGCTCTGCGAGGATGGAACCGACCTGGGCGGAGTCGTCGTCAATGGCACGCTGACCGCAGAAGATGATGTCATAGGGAGCGCCCTTGATCGCGGCGGCCAGTGCCTCGGCCGTAGCATAGGCATCGGCGGTATAAAGGGCGGGATCATCGATCTGGATGCCCTTATCGGCCCCCATGGCCAGGGCGGTACGGATTGTTTCCATCGTCCGTGCCGGGCCCATGGAAACAATGGTCACCTCGCCGCCAAGTTTCTCTTTGAGTTTCAGGGCTTCTTCGACGCCGTATTCGTCATAGGGGTTCATGACCCATTTGATGCCGCCCTCTTCGATCCCAGAACCGTCACCTTTTACTTTGATCTGGGCTTCCGTATCCGGAACCTGCTTCACACATGCAACAATATTCACACTGTCCTCCTTCCTGAACCGACGCCCGGTTCGGAACCGGTGCGTCCTTCAGATAATTAATGTCCGATTTTAGTAAACTATCGCGATAAACGATTTTCCCTGCCCTCATCCGCATAAGGATAAGGACAGGGGAAATTTACTTCTTAGAGTCTGTTTTTGACGAGATCGTCGACTACCGTCGGATCCGCCAGGGTCGTCGTATCGCCGAGCTCGCCAATCAGATCGGCGGCGATCTTCTTCAGGATTCTTCTCATGATCTTGCCACTGCGGGTTTTGGGAAGACCATCGGCCCACTGGATCTTCTCCGGGGTGGCGATGGGTCCGATCAGGGTCCGCACATGGGCGACCAGTTCCTTCTTCAGATCATCCGATTTCGCAATGCCGCTCTTCAGGGTAACGTAGGCGTAAATGGACTGTCCCTTTACTTCATGGGGATAACCAACCACCGCCGCCTCGGCAACCTTCGGATGGGCTACCAGGGCGCTCTCGACTTCCGCCGTACCCATTCTGTGACCGGATACGTTGATGACGTCGTCGATACGGCCCGTAATCTGATAGTAACCATCTTTGTCTCTCCGGCAGCCGTCGCCGGTGACATAGTAACCGGGGAACTGTTCGAAGTAGGTCTCCTGGAAACGTTTGGGATCGCCATAGACGCCCCGCATGATGCCGGGCCAGGGAATCTTGATGCACAAGGCGCCGGAGGCTACCGTATCCGTCAGTTCCTTCCCTTCGTCGTCAACAAGGACCGGCCAGACGCCCATGAAGGGCACGGTGGCCATACCCGGTTTGATGTCAATGGCCCCGGGAAGCGGCGTAATGAGAATGCCGCCTGTCTCGGTCTGCCACCACGTGTCAACGATGGGGCATTCGCCGCGGCCGATGACGTTGTAGTACCAGTTCCAGGCTTCGGGGTTGATGGGCTCACCGACGGTGCCGAGGATTCTCAGGCTGGAAATGTCGGCTTTCTTGACCCACTCGTTGCCTTCCTTGGCGATGGCGCGGATGGCCGTGGGGGCGGTGTAGAAGATGTTGACCTTGTATTTTTCAACGGTCTTCCAGAAGCGGCTCATGTCGGGATAGTTGGGAACGCCTTCGAACATGACGGAGGTAGCGCCGTTGCACAGGGGACCGTAAACGATGTAGGAATGTCCCGTGACCCAGCCGATGTCGGCGGTGCACCAGTAGACGTCTTCCTCATGGTAATCGAAGATCATCTTGTGGGTGTAGGCGACAAAGGTGAGATAACCACCCGTGGTATGCATAACGCCCTTGGGTTTGCCCGTCGAGCCGGAGGTGTAGAGGATGAAAAGGGGATCTTCCGCATCCATCCATTCGGGGGGACAATCGGCGGGTACCTTGGCCATCGCGTCATCCCAATAGACGTCGCGGCCGGCGGTCATATCGCACTTGATCTTGTCGCCCACGCGCTTCACTACAACAATCTTTTCCACGGAGGGGCAATCGGCGACGGCGGCGTCGGCGCCGTCCTTCTGGGGAATGGCCTTGGAACCCCGGAAGGTCCCGTCACAGGTGACCAGCACCTTGGTTGTCGAGTCCTGAAGTCTGTCTCTCAGGGAATCGGAGCTGAATCCACCGAAGACGATGCTGTGGATGGCACCGATGCGGGTACAGGCCAGCATGCTGATGGCGAGTTCGGGAATCATGGGGAGGTACAGGCAGACACGGTCGCCCTTCTTTACTCCCAGTCCCTTGAGGACATTGGCGAATTTGCAGACTTCTTCATACATCTGCTGGTAGGTAAGGGCCCTTTGTTCACCGGGTTCGTTGCCTTCCCACTGGATGGCGACTTTATTGGCCCGGGTCTTGAGGTTCTTATCGAGGCAGTTGTAAGAAACATTCAGTTTCCCGCCCTCGAAGAACTTGACATAGATTTCGCCCTTCTTGATATCGAAGTTGTAGTCCATAACCTTGTCGAAGGGCTTGAACCATTCCACGTACTCTTTGCCGATCTCTGACCAAAAGCCGTTCGGGTCTTCTATGGAACGCTTCCAGAGCTTATCATAGGCTTCCCGGCCGCTGATAAAGGCCATTTTCTTGATCTTTTCCGGTACCGGATATACCTCTTTCAACTGAACCTTCTCTTCTGCCATACTGTTTTGTACCTCCCTAATTATTTGGATGATCTTGTCAGGATACTCTTTCGGGTGCCCCGCTCATGATCGGCCGCTCTCCGGACAACCACAAGCACAAGGTGTCCGGTTCATGAAAAAACAGCCGCTACATTGGCCTGTCCGACGGGGCAAGATCCCTACTTTACGGTGTTGACAAGGTAAACGTCGAGGTGACCATGAGGTCCCGACTTGACGCGACTTGCAGTATATCAAGATGTCTCTCATGTCAAGAGATATTTTGGCATTTTGGCTCTTTCGCCGCCCCACCTCCGGGCCTTGTATATCGTGTCAAAATGGCAACAATTTTCTTGATGTGTGTCGATATCGATGCACATGGCACACCTATAATATGATTACAGAACACTGGACACCGTTTTAAACGGTGTGACGACTTCTTAAATGAATTAGCCATATTTGCAAGTACGTCAGCCATGTCGATGCCGACGGCGCACCACAGAGTCTAACGCCGACACGGGAAAGCTACTTTAAAAAAGTTTGTGAGACTTCAGGTGGCAGGCAAATTGCTTTAACAAAATTCGATCGACAAATTTGTCGAATTTTTCTCAGGAACGGCAATTTTTGTCGAAAAGGACTTGACATCCCCGGTTCGGGATGTTAGGGTCCGGCCAACTGAAAACGAAAGGAGGGAGGCTTGGCAAGTCTAATCCAATTGAAATCAGGCAGTTAGCGGCAAGGGAACCTCCTTTGGGAATGCCCGTTCCTGGAGGAGAAAATAAGGATTCAACAAAATCAACTCTCTTAGGAGGAGAAAATGAAGAAATTTTGGGTAATTTTACTGTCCCTCGGTCTGATCATGGCCTTCGCCATGCCCGCCGCGGCAGTAGATGTAAAGTTCAGCGGCAGCTATTATGCCCAGGGCTTTTATTTGGACAACCCCTCGGCATTGGACAAGGCTGCGCCTGCCACCGAGAATAGCTGGAACAACAATTCCGTTCGTGGCGCCAACGCCTGGTATGGCCAGCAGTTCCGCCTGACGACGGAATTTCAGGTCGTCGAAGGCCTGAAACTGGTCACCCGGTTTGACGCCATGGAAAAAAGATGGGGCGATCAGGGTTGGGCTGGTGGAACTGGTGAAACCCAGTCCCGTACCCAGGTTCCCCAGGGCACCGGCGGTGGCACGGTGGTCAAGACACAGGAAAACATCGAATGGGAACGGGCCTATCTGGATTTCAACGTCCCCTTCGGTAAATTCCAGGTCGGTTACATGCAGTTCCTTACCTGGGGTACTTCCTTCCTGAATACCCCCCTTACCTCCGGCGGCATCCGCTATTTCTTCGAGCAGGGCCCCGTGCAGGTGGTCGCAGCTATTGAAAAGCGGGCGGAATACACCGGTCTCAATGCCAATAACATCGGCATCGCCAACGACGCCGACCGTGACGTCTATGACCTCGGCCTCACCTACAAGTTCGCTCCCGGCCAGGCAGGTATCCTCTATCAGTACTGGAGGAGTTCCCAGGCCAAAGTGCAGCAGGCAAACGGTTACATCGGCCAGCTTAACGGCTTTTACCCCTATGCCCAGTTGACCTTCGGCAACTTCTACATCGAGGCCGAGGGTGTCTACGGAACGGGAACCCTGAGATCCTATGAGAGCACCAGCAAAGCGGCCTCTACTGGCGGCCCCTCTGCCGGTCCGAATTTGGGCGCCAATGCCCAGAATGTTAGCCTGACCGCTTGGGGCGCATACGTCAACGCGAAGTATGACTTCAAACCCGCCTACGTCGGATTCCAGTTCGTCTATCTCGGCGGCGACGACAACTCCAACAGCGACCAGGTTACCGGTAACATCGCCGGAGCGCTTCAGGCAAACTACGGCTTCAACCGCTCCCTGATCCTCTGGAACTCTGACTACGGCGACAACGTTGGCCCCATGCTTGGTAATCAGACCTATGGCTCCACGGCAGCTAACGGCGGTATTTACAATAACCGCAGAACCGGCAGTACTTATGCCGTCAATCAGTTCATGGATAACGTCTGGTTCTATCAGATCTACGCCGGTTTCAAGCCCATGCCCAAGATGGACCTGAAGGCGTCCTTCTCGATCGCCAGCGCCGACAAGGCCCCGAAGAGCGACGTGGGCGTTACCGGTGGGGTTGGTTATTACACAGGTGCAACGGTTAAGGAATTCGCCTCCACCAAGTACGGTAACGAACTCGATCTTACCGGTGAGTACAAGATCTATGACAACCTCACCTACATGATCGGCTTGGGTTACCTCTGGACGGGCGACTACTTCAAGGGCTATGATACAGGCGCCACGGTTAAGGATAATTACCTCCTTACCCACAAACTGACCTTGAATTTCTAAACCTTTCCAAGCAGCAACTTTGAAACAAAAAACCCCGGAGATTTTCTCCGGGGTTTTTCTTTATGAAAAATATCATGTTGCCTCAGGGATGTTCTTCGTGTATAACCCCACCCCCTAAGGACAATGGAGGAAGTGTATGCCACTCTACGATTTTGAATGCCGCAAATGCCAGTATAAATTCGAGGCCTTCCTGAAAATGAAGGAAGCCCCCGACGCCCTGACCTGCCCGGAATGCGGGTCAAATAAACCGCAAAAACTGGTGACGCCTTTCCAGACAAACTCCTGGTCAAGCTTCCTCGATACCATGGAGAAAAAGGTCAACCCTCAAAAATTTAAATAGGGGGAGTGTCCCTATTAATTACAAATATTATTCTCTAACGGAGAAGCCGCAATTCAGAAAATCCACGGCAACCTGAACGGACTGGGGGCGGAACAGATAAAACGGATCGGACAGTTCTACCGGCGCCGTATCGCCCCTGACCTTATTCTGACACACGATCTGGCCCGTCAGCTCACCGAAGCATCAAGGAACATCAACCGCCAGCTCGGCCTGCTGATCAGCCGGCGTGGGGAAGTTATCTTCGTCATCGTGGGAACCCATCAGGGGATCGTCATTCCCAGCCTTGACGACTTCCGGTCTTCTTCCGTCCGCTTCAAGGGCCTCCGTCTGATCCATACCCATCTACACGGGGAAAAGCTGACTGACGACGACCTCACGGACCTGGCCCTGCTCCGCCTCGATTTAATCTCCGCCGTGGAAGCCATGCCTGACGGCCTTCCTGGCATCGTCCACAGTGCCCACATGGTTCCGGAAAATGCGGACGGAAAATACTGGACCTTGCTCCCACCGGTTCGCCCCTCGGAGCTGGACGTCAACTTTACCTACTTCATTGCCGCCCTGGAAGGGGAATTCACGCGGAAACAGAAGGCCCGCAAAGTCGAGGCGACGGAGCGGGGGATTCTGATTAGGGTGGAGACCAATCCCACGGACGACGCCCACCTCTCCCTGGAGGAACTGAAGGAATTGGCCCGTTCCAGCGGCGTTGCGGTCTTCGATACCATCATCCAGTACCGTAACGCCCTTGATCCCCGCTATGTCCTGGGAAAGGGTAAACTTGCCGATGTCCTGATCAGGGCCATGCAGATGGGGGCAAATCTCCTCATCTTCGACCATGAACTAACCCCCGGGCAGGTGCGGTCGTTGGGCGATTTCACGGAAATGAAGATTGTCGACCGGACCCAGGTGATCCTCGACATTTTTGCCCAGCGGGCCCACAGCCGGGAAGGAAAGATTCAGGTCGAACTGGCCCAGTTGAAATATCTCCTCCCGAGGTTGGCGGTGAAACACACGGCCATGTCCCGCCTCACCGGCGGCATCGGCGCCCGGGGGCCGGGGGAAACAAAGCTGGAAATCAACCGGCGCCGCGTCCGGGACAGGATCAAACTCCTCGAACAGGACCTCCTGGAAATTGAAAAGGCCCGGGGGCAGCGGCGGGTCAAACGGGAGAAGGCAGGGTTGCCGGTAATCTCCATCGTCGGTTACACCAATGCCGGAAAATCGACGTTGCTCAACAGCTTGACCCAGAGCCGCGTCTTTACTGAGGATCGCCTGTTTGCCACCCTGGACCCGAAAAGCTCCCGCCTCCGCTTTCCGAGGGACACAGAAGCGGTGATCACCGATACGGTGGGCTTTATCCGGGACTTGCCCCCGGACCTCTTCGCCGCCTTCCGGGCAACGTTGGACGAACTTCATGAGGCCCATGTCCTGATGCATGTCGTCGATGTGAGCAATCCCGACTTTGAAAACCACATCATCGCCGTGGACAAGATCCTCGCTGAGATCGAGATCAAAGACAAACCCACCCTGATGGTCTTCAACAAAGAGGACCGCATTGCGGACAAGCCCCTTCTTGCTACCCTGTGCAGGCGTTTCAACGCCGTCGCCGTCTCGGCCCTCAATAAAAACACCCTGCCCCCATTGATCGAAAAACTGGAGTCCCTTGTCAAAGGCCCAGGGAAACAAGGACAAGGAGAAACTTCTACGTGAACCTCAATCGGCAAACGAAAAATGCCTTGATGATCTGCCTAGTTATAGCTTTGCTGACGTTTGCGGTTTATGGACAGGTAAATCATCATGCCTTCATTGACTTCGACGATTACGAATACATCACGGAAAATCCTCATGTCCGCTCAGGGATTACGATTGACAACATAGTCTGGGCCTTCACTTCCTACCATTCCAACAATTGGCACCCCCTGACCTGGATTTCCCACATGGCGGATGTTCAGATCTTTGGCCTGAATCCGGCGGGACATCATCTGGTCAACGTTTGCTTTCACATTCTCAATGCTATCTTGCTTTTGCTGCTCCTGCAGCGAATGACCGGCGACCTCTGGCCGAGCGCCATGGTGGCAGCTCTCTTCGCCCTCCATCCCCTCCACGTCGAGTCCGTGGCCTGGGCCGCGGAACGGAAAGATGTTCTAAGCACCTTTTTCTGGCTCCTGACAATCTGGATGTATGTCCGCTATGCCGAAACACCGGATTGGAAACGCTACAGTCTCGTCATCCTGATGTTTGCCCTGGGGCTGATGGCCAAACAGATGCTCGTCACGTTGCCCTTTGTCCTGCTGCTGTTGGATTACTGGCCCCTCGGGAGAAGAGCGGAGGAAAAAGGACAAAGACAGTCGCCTATCAGCCGTCTTATCGCGGAAAAGATTCCTCTTTTTGCCTTGGCGCTCATTGCCGGCATCATCGTGTTTGTCGTCCAGCAACAATCGGGGGTCCTTTACAGTCTCTCCCCCTTCCCTTTTCAGATCCGTCTCGAAAACGCCCTGGTTTCTTATGTGGCCTATATCGGCAAGATGTTCTGGCCCGTCAACCTGGCCGTTTTTTATCCCCACCCGATGCAAAGCCTAGGCCTCTGGAAAGTCCTGTGTGCGGCAGGGCTATTGATTGCCGTATCGGCAGGGGTAATATGGAAGGGTCGCCGCTATCCATATCTGATCACGGGGTGGTTCTGGTACCTGGGAACATTGGTTCCGGTCATCGGTCTGGTCCAGGTGGGGGTCCAGGCCATGGCGGATCGTTACACCTATATTCCCCTGATCGGGCTTTTTATCATGATCGCCTGGGGGGGACGGGATCTCGTTTCGTTCCTCGCCATAAAACGGTTCGTTGGAACAAAACGCGATCAACCGGTCGGCGCCTTGTTGTCGCCGGGGAAACAGGAAAAGAAGCGGAAATTGGGGAGAGGTTCACATTATCCCCGGAAAGATGCGAACCCGTCCCCAATTCCCGCCTTGTCGAGGGCAGAGCTCTTTGTCCCCAGTCGGATTATCTCCGGATTGGCGGTGGTTGTTTTACTGATCCTGACCTTTCTGACCTGGAAACAGGTGGGTTACTGGCGGGACAACGTCACTCTTTATAATCATGCGGCGCGGGTGGTCCCTGATAATTACTGGGCAACAAACAACCTTGGCGCCGCCCTGGCATCCCGGGGACAAATCGACGCCGCCATGATCTGGTTTGCCGAATCCCTGAAGATCATGCCCTATTACCCCGGGGCCAACCAGAACATTGCCGCCGCCCTTTACAAGCAGGGACGTTACGAGGAAGCTGAACCACTGCTTGCAAGGGCGCTGAAGTTGCAGCCCCGGAACCCGGATCTACATATCACGCTGGGAGCGGTATTATTAAAAATGACCCGGAATGCCGAGGCTGCCGCCCATTTCCAGGAGGCCCTCAACCTCCGGCCCGGCGACAATAACGCTGCCGCCGGACTAAAGGAAGCATCTTCAGATACCATCCCCAAAAAATAGGACCGTTCCCAATTTCCCTACATTACACCCTTGTACCAGCCTCCATCGATCTGAATCGCGGCGCCGGTAATGTAACCCGCCTGCTCTGAGGCCAGGAAGGTCACCAGGGCGGCGAATTCCTCGGGCGTTCCCAGACGAGCCATGGGAATGGTTGACTCCCACCTTTTGATTACCGCTTCCGGGGTTGTCTTTTCCTTCTCCGCCACGGCCCGGGCAAGGCTCCGGACCCGCTCCGTCAGGGTGTAACCGGGACAGACGCTGTTTACGGTAACATTGAACGGGGCCAGTTCATTGGAGAGGGTCTTGGCCAGACCGATGACGCCGGAGCGGATGGTATTGGAAAGGATCAGGCCGTCAATGGGCTGTTTCACGGAAATGGAGGTCATGTTGATGATTCTCCCCCAGCGTTTCTCCTTCATCACCGGCAGGACTTCCCTGGTCATGACAATCGTGCTGAGTAGATTCAACCGGAATCCGGACGCCCACATATCGTCATCAATGTCCAGAAAACTCATCGAAGGCGGTCCGCCGGCATTGTTGACCAGAATATCCACGGTTCCGAAGTGGGCTATGGCCTTGCGGACAAACCGGGCCGCCTGCAACGGATCGGAAACGTCCGCCGCCACAGCAAGGACCTCCGCACCCGTTTCCCTGCGGATAAGCTCTTCCGCCTCCGGCAGTGAAGGATCATCAAGGGCGCAAATAGCCACCTTCGCTCCTTCCCGGGCCATCTCCACGGTCACTGCCAGCCCCAGGCCCATACTGCCCCCGGCTATCAAGGCCACTTTGTTATTCAATCCCAGATTCATAACACCCTCCATTTTTCTTCAATCATAACAAAAATAACGGACGGAGGTCAATGGGGAACCGGTAATATAATTCTCGTGATCATTCTACTTCGTCACATAACCCCATCCCCATCCTGACCTCCACCTCGTATAGGGGAGGAGGAGCTCGGATATCTCCTCACCAATTTCTCCTATTGACACACTATAGCCCCGCCGATATACTCCGCCCACCAAGGAAATAAACCATCGACAACATCACGGCTTCGCGAAGAGCCGTCATTAGCACGAGCGGGAGTCCAGATGGCACATAAATATTAAGGATGAGCAAACCAAAAAAACCCAAGGCCCGGGATAAGGCCAAACAATCAACATTTCGTTCACTGGCGCCGGCCTTGGCGATCTCCCTGTTGATCCCCCTTGCCCTGTTTTTTGCCGCAGAAGGTTGCATCTCCTTTGCCTTGAGTCACCCCCGGCTCATCCCCAAGGGATACGCCCTGAATTTGTTGCGTTATTATTACGCAAATTTTGAACGCGACATCATTCAATTCTCAGAGGCCTGCTCCCGTTATGACGCCGGCTTATTCTACACCCTCAAACCCGGGACCTGTCGCTTTGCCAATCGCGAGTTCAATGTAGAATATAACATTAACAGTCTCGGGGTGCGTAATGATGAGGCAGCACTGGATAATTCTGAGATTGTTGTCATCGGCGATTCCCAGGCGATGGGCTGGGCCGTCGGACAGGAGCAAAAGTTTTCATCGCTCATCGGGAAGCTTACGGGGAAGAAAGTATTAAACACGGGGGTTTCATCTTATGGCACCGCCCGGGAGATGATCATGCTCGACCGCGTTGCCAGGGGCAGGCTCAAATATCTCATCATTCAATACGCTGACAATGATTATGAAGAGAACCGCTACTTTGTCGACAACAATTATCGGATGAACATATCTTCTGCCGAGAAGTATGAAAGCGTCCGTCGCTTTCACAAGGACAATACCAAATACTATCCGGGCAAACATATCCTTACGCTGATTAAAATTCTTAGAAGCCCGGACATCAGCATTTCCGATCCGGTGGCAACTCCTTATCGAGCGGATGAGGTTGACGCCTTCCTGCAGGTGCTGCAAAAATCTCGTCCCGATCTGCGTAATCTCAAGATAATTGTTTTTGAGGCTAATCCTTACGCCACGAACGACAGAACTTTTCTTGAATATTTAAAAAAACAAATTAAAGATCCTTCCTACCCGGATCATATTCGCAACATCACCGTTCTTGATTTGGGTAAAGAGCTGAACGCCGACAAATATCTCACGCTGGATGATCACATGAATGCCGACGGGCACCGACTGATTGCCGAACGATTGACTGCCGTCATTCAATCAATGGAAGGTAAAAAATGACCTCTCTCATTTTATCTATTGACAAGCCTTGGTTTTTATTTTACGGTCGACCAAACTTTTCTGAGGCTGAAATATCGTGACCGGTGAAAAAAGAGGAACCGCTGACAGCGTGAGAAATCTGTTTGGATTATTGCGCCTCTCTCTGCTTCTGGTGGGCCTGTACCCACCGCCCGGCGATTTTAGGAGTTAAAGAGTACATCTATTAAGAAATCCTAAGAGGCCACGGGTGGTAAATCCGTGGCCTTTTTATTTATTTTTGCAGAAGGGAACAGGGCCATCATGTACGAAGTAATCTGGCATGGAAGAGGGGGACAGGGGGTGGTCGTCGCCGCCCAGATGCTTGCGGAGGCTGCATATCTTCAGGAATTCAAAGGGGTGACCTCGGCGCCGACGTTCGGACCGGAAAGACGGGGGGCGCCCTTGACAGCCTCGACGCGGATTGCCCAGGAGCCGATCCGGATTTTCTCTCAGATCGTGGAGGCGGACATTGCCGTTGTCCTGGACGAGAGTCTCTTCAAGGTTGTCGATATTTTCAGCAGACTCCGCAAAAACGGCCTGCTGATCATCAATACCCAGACGCCCCTGGAGACATGGGACGAACAGGGAGAATACCGGATCGCTATTGTTAACGCTGACGGCATTGCCCTGAAACACCACCTGAGCAAGGAAGGGGCGCCGGTGGTAAATACACCGATGTTGGGGGCCTTTGCCCGGGCATCGGGACTCGTTTCCCTGGAAAATATCGAAAAGGCCCTGAATCACAAGCTGTCGAAGGAACAGGGGGGGCGTAACTTCACCGCGGTAAAGGCGGCCTATGAGGAAACCATAGTCAGGGAAAAGAAGGATTGAACTTATGACAACGAAAAAAGACGATAGTATTTCAGCCATGTGCACGGTGGCCATCGGTGAAGCGGGAAAAACGGGGGACTGGCGCAGCCTGCGCCCCGTCATCAATCACGCCAAATGCATCCCCTCGGTAAAGAAAAAATCGGCCTGTTTTCTCTGCTGGCTCTACTGCCCCGAAGGGGTGGTCAAGGCGACAGTCCCCGTGGAAATCGATCTCGACTACTGCAAGGGCTGCGGCGTCTGTGCCGAAGAGTGCCCGGCCAAGGCCATCACTATGGTAAGGGAGGGCGAGGACCATGAGTAACGTACAGATTATGACCGGCAACCAGGCCGCCGCCATCGGGGCCAAACTCAGCAGCGTCCAGGTCATTGCCGCCTATCCGATCACCCCTCAGTCCCAATTGGCGGAAATCCTCTCCCAGTATATCGAAGGAGGGGAACTTAAGGCCGAATATGTCCGCGTGGAAGGAGAGCATTCCGCCTTGACGGTCTGCATCTCCGCCTCCACTGTGGGGGCCAGGGTCTTTACCGCCACCAGCGCCAACGGTCTGCTCTATATGCACGAACAGCTCCATTGGGCCGCCGGTTCCCGCCTGCCCATCGTCATGTGCTGCGTAAACCGCGGCGTCGGGGCTCCCTGGACAATCTTCAACGACCAGCAAGACTCCATCTCCCAGCGAGACACGGGATGGATCCAGATTTACTGCCGAAACAATCAGGAGATTCTCGACACGGTCATCCAGGCCTACCGGATAGCCGAAGAAGTATACGCCCCCGTCATGGTCTGCTACGACGGCTTCGTCCTTTCCCATACGATGATGCCTGTGGCTATCCCTGACCCAGAATTGGTCAAGGATTTTCTACCTCCCTACCAGGCCCACACCATCCTGTCCCCGGAAGATCCCCGCACCCTTAATGCCGTCCTTTTCCCGTGGCGACGAGCAAACAGCGAGGGGGTCCTTTGTGACGGCTACATGGAGATGCGCTACAAACTTCAGGCCGCCCTGGAGCGGTCCCCTGCTGTCATTGAGGAGACAAGCCGCCGTTTTGCCGAGGTATTCGGCAGAGACCACGGCGGCCTCTCCTGGGGATACCGGATGGAGGATGCGGAACTGGTCATGACCGGGATGGGCTCCATTGCCAGCGAGGCCATGCAGGCTGCCGACATGTTAAGGGATGAAGGAATCAAGGCTGGTGTCGTGGGAATTCGCGTCTTCAGGCCCTTCCCCGCAAAAACCCTTAAGGAGGCCTTTCGGGGCGCCAAAGGCATTGTGATCTTTGAGAAGGGAATCAGTTACGGATATGAAGGAGCTCTGTGTTCCGATTTGAAGGCTGCCTTCTACGGATCGGAAAATCAGGCCCCTGCTCACAACTATATCGCCGGCCTGGGAGGTCGTGATGTAAAGGCAAGGGAACTCGCCGACGCCGCCAGGGCGTCATGGATGGAGATGCAGACGGGGATCGTCGAAAAACCTACAACCTGGCTCAATTGCTATACGGGGTGAAATCATGCCGGAAAACTTATTTAAAATAAACGCGAAAGAATATATTCTCCCGGGTACCCGAGCCTGTCAGGGATGCGGATTATCTCTGGCCTACCGATATGCCTTGAAGGCGCTGAGAGAAAATACCATCGTCACCCTGCCCGCCTGCTGTCTGTGCGTCCTTCACGGAATCTATCCCAGCACGCCGGTGATGATCCCCGCCCTTAACAACTCCTTTGCCAGCACCGCCGCTTCCGCTTCGGGACTCGTCGCAGGGCTCCAGGCGATGAACAGGACGGATATCACCGTCATGGCCATTGCCGGGGACGGGGGAACCTTCGATATGGGTATTCAGGCCTTAAGCGGAGCTGCCGAGCGGGGAACGGATTTTATCTACGTCTGCTACGACAATGAGGGATATATGAACACCGGCACCCAGCGCTCCAGCGCCACCCCGATGGGAGCACTCACGACCACCACGCCGATCGCGACGAAGCAGCAGCACAAAAAGGATTTCCTGAAGATCATGGAGGCCCACGACATTGCCTATTTGGCGACGGCGTCCCCGTCCTATCCCATCGATCTCTATGACAAGTTCGTCAAGGCCAAGAAGATCAAGGGAACCCGCTATATTCACCTATATATTCCCTGCCCCCCCGGCTGGGCATATTCTCCCAAGGACACGGTGAAGATGGGCCGTCTGGCCGTGGAAACGGGCATTGCCCCGTTGTTCGAAATTGAAAACGGGAAATTCCGTTTTACCGGCCGCAGCAAGTCCATGGCCGAGCGGGGAAACCGTCTGCCCGTCATCAATTATCTGGAGAAGCAGGGAAGATTCAAAAAAATGAATATCGAGCAGCTTCAGCAGGTCCAACACTGGGTGGACGGCAAATGGCAAGAGTATCAGCGGCGGTCCCAGGAGTGAGGATTGCGTAAGGATTCTATAATCAGTCGGGCGTAGCGTTTTGCCGCCCCCCGGTTGGCGATGATGGCTTTCCTGGCCCCTTCTCCCTTCTCTCTTAAAAGGGCAGGCTGAGACAGCATCCTGCGGATGCCTGCAAGCAGTTCTTCGCCGTTAGTTACGGTTATGCCCGCTCCTGTTCCGGCTAAGATATTTTTTTCACTCAGGAAATCATCCATGGAAGGGCCATGGAAAACAACCTTCCCCCAGGCGGCAGGTTCGAGAATGTTCTGTCCCCCTTTGTGCACAAGACTGCCGCCGCAAAAGACTACCGTCGCCAGTGAGTAGATCTTGAAGAGTTCCCCGATTACATCGACGATAATGATCCGCTCCGTAGTCCTTCCCTGGCCGCCGTTGATGGCGGAAAGGGTAATAACATCAACAAAGCCGCTGCGGGCGACAATTTCCCGGACCGCTGCCCCTCTCTCGACATGGCGGGGAATCAGGATCAACTTCAGAGCCGGATAGTCCGGCAAGAGGCGGCGATAGACATCCAGAACCACCGTTTCTTCCCCCTCATGGGTGCTTCCGGCCACAAAAACGTTATCTCCAGTCGCGATATTCAGACGCTTGGCGATTTCCTCTTGCAGGGCCGGAGAAACCTTCGCCGCCAGACCATCGTACTTGGCATTTCCCATGATCTCCAAACGCTCCGGGGACAGGCCGAGAGAGAGAATCCGCTCTCCGTCAACATCGGAAATGACACCTACACGATCCACAAACGCCAGGACCCGCTTCCAGAAAAAACGGCTAATCCGGTAACGACGGAAAGACCGGGGAGAGATGCGTCCGTTCACCATGATCACCTTGATTTTCAATTTTTTACAGGTATGAAGGAAGTTCGGCCATAGTTCCGTCTCGGTCATGACAAAGACATCGGGATTGACCCTTTTAACTACCTTGCGGACAATAAAAGGGATGTCGAGGGGATAATAAATGATAGCGGTGGCCTCTGTCGCCAGTGATCTGGCCATGTCCTGACCCGTTTCTGTGCTGGTGGAGAGGACAATACAGGCCGCCGGCAACTCCGCCCGCAGTGCGGCAACAATGGGTGCGGCCGCCGTAACCTCCCCCACCGAGACGGCGTGAATCCAGATCCGGGGCGCCCCCTTCATCGCCGAGAAAAGTTCTTCCGCCATTATTCCGAATTTGGCGCCAAGGCTCCGCCGGTATTTCCCCGTCAGCGCCACCTTCAGGACATAATAGGGGACAGCCAGGAACGCCGCAATAAAAAGGACAATATTGTAGAGGAAAAAAGTCATTGTAATTGACACCCCCGCTCCATTACTGTATAGGGAAGCCATGAGAATTATTGCCCCCTCCATACTTTCCGCTGATTTCAGCCGTCTGGGCGAGGAAATTATCGCTGTGGAAAAGGCGGGGGCGGACTGGATCCATATCGACGTCATGGATGGTCATTTCGTGCCGAACCTGACCATCGGACCCGGCGTCGTCGCCTCCCTGCGGAAAACGACCGGGCTTCCCTTCGATGTCCACCTGATGATCTCCGATCCTGACCGCTATATCGATGCCTTTGCGGCGGCGGGAAGCGATTATATTACCGTCCATGTGGAAGCGGCCACTCATCTGCATCGCACCATCGCCTATATAAAGGACAAAGGGAAAAAGGCAGGGGTTTCATTAAATCCGGCCACCCCTCTGACCCAGATAGAACCGGTCCTGGGGGATCTTGATCTCCTGCTCATCATGACGGTTAACCCCGGATTCGGCGGACAGAAGTTCATCCCCTCCATGATTGCCAAGGTTCAGGCAGCAAGAAAATTGATCGACGCCCACGCGCCTCATGTCCTTCTCGAAGTGGATGGCGGCATTACCACCGGGAACATTGGCACCGTTGCCGCAGCCGGGGCTAACGCTCTCGTCGCCGGGGCCGCTGTCTTCGGCAGCAATGACTACGGTCAGACCATCACCGCACTGAAAAACGCCTGATTACGTTTCTAAATCAAAGCGCTATCTTCGTTGGCATAGGCAATCGGCTCCTCGACGTATGAAAAATACGCCTACGTCGCCTCTGTCTTGCCGCCTTGATTTCATCTCTGACTTAGAAACGTAATAAGTCAGGAGAGTTTTTCTGCCAGCTTTCCTTGCACCTGTTTTGCTTCCGCGACAATCCTCTCCATTACTTCGGCCACCGTCGGTTCGTCATGAATCAGTCCCGTCGCCTGGCCAACGGGAAGAATGCCTTTGTCCAGATCCCCCTCTTCCGTTGCCAACTGAAATGCCTTGAAACCATTGGCCAGATAGGCCATCTTCATGGCGTTGCCATATCCGGATGCGAGAATGCCGATGAACAGCTTCAGGTAAGGCATATTCATCTGTCTGGCAACATCCCGGGAATTTACAAACGCCGCCGGCAGATCGACGCCCTTCTTGATGGCCCTTTCCGCCGCCTTCGTTTTGAGGACCCGGCACCAGATCCCATCCACCCGCTTGGAATAAATGGTATCCGTCACATCCAGTTCAATGGAAAGATCCTTGAAATTCTTGTGAAGAGGACTCTCCCTGGTCGTCATGAAACGGGTGCCCAGAGCCACCCCCTCTGCCCCCAGGGCCAGGGCCGCTGCGAATCCCCGGCCATCGGCAATGCCGCCCGCCGCCACCACGGGGATACCAAGAACATTGGCCAGACTCGGGATCAGAACCATTGTCGTTACCGCTTCACCATGGGCCGCCGCCTCATTTCCCGTGGCGATGACGCCATCGGCGCCGTAATCCTGGGCCCGCTTGGCATGACGGGCATTGACCACCGTGGCAAAGACCTTACCGCCGTACTTGTGGGCCTCTTTCACCAGCCAGTCGCCCTTCCCCAATGCAAAGTTGATGACCGGGACCTGCTCCTGCAAAAGGATCTTCGCATTCTCTGCGGCCCCGGGCATAAGGAGAGTGGCATTGCAACCAAAGGGCTTGTCCGTCAAGCTGCGGATTTCCCGGATTGCCTTGCGCGTCTCTTCCGGGTCCATGGGACCTGTCGCCAGGATACCAAGGCCACCGGCATTAGAGACTGCCGCCACCATCTTCGGTATACTAATCCAGCTCATCCCGGAAAGGAAAATGGGGTACTTGATTCCTAATAGCTCGGTAATTCGTGTCTTCATAAAATATGTCCTCCAGAAAACAGGGGAACAGCACCCCTATTTCATTCTAATCAACATGCCCGGCGCGTCATGATCCCAGACAGCAAGAAAATACTCAGCGCCAAGTCGATCGCTCATTTGAGACCTTTACATAACCTTAGAAAAATGGTTCGCAAGCGGTGAATCAAATGTTTTTCGCCGTTCCGAGATTGAATTTAAAATACTGTAATTAATCACAATTATATGCCAACTAACCAGAAGCGAAAAAGATTTTTGAGCCGCGGCGAAGCCATTTTTCAAAGGTCTCCACTTACATCCCTTCACACGGTTGGTCAAGCAGATTCGCAAGAATAAAGATGGGGGAGCAGAAAACATATCTGCTCCCCCACAAAGACTGGAATGAATCAAGAAAGTGGGGATTGAGAATCAATTCATTAACCCCATCCCCACTAACCCTCCCCTTGAAGGGGAGGAAACGATGATTTATATGATATATGTTTTCCTCAGATCCACCTTGTTGATCTTGCCGACGCTGGTCTTGGGAATTGCCGCCACGATCTCCACCCGGTCCGGGACGCCGTATTTGGGAATCTTGCCCGCCTCGGATGCCTGGAGGACAAACTGGCGAAGTTCATCACCCGTGACCTTACCGACAAAATCCGGTTTCAGAACGGCCACGAGGAAAGGCCGCTCTCCCCATTTGGCATCGGGAATGCCGATGGCCGCAGCCTCCATAACTGCCTCATGATTGGCAATGACGTTCTCCAGATCCTGGGAGGAAATCCATTCGCCTCCCGTCTTGATGACGTCCTTGATACGGTCCGTAACCTGAAGGTATCCCTCCTTGTCGATCAGGCCTACATCGCCCGTGTGGAGCCATCCGTCCGTCCAGAGTTCTTTGGACCGTTCCGAATCCTTAAAATAGCTATCCGTGAGCCAGGGCGACCGGACGCAGACTTCCCCGGTGGCAACGCCGTCATGGGGCACGTCCCTGCCCAGGGGATCCTTGAGGCGCACATAGACCAGGGGCGCCGGCAGACCGGTTTTGACGAGGGTGTCCACATTCTGTTGCATCGTTTCGTTCAGCATCCATGGCTTGAGGTTGGCCGCCGTAAGGAGGGGGCAGGTTTCCGACATGCCGTAGGCGGCAAAGATCTGGATGCCCATTTCCATGGCTTCGAGGGCCAGACTCTTGGGAAGACGGGCGCCGCCGATGATGACCTTCCAGAAGGAGAGGTCATATTTCTTGGCCGCCGGGCTGCTCACGAGCATCTGAATGATTGTCGGGACGCAGTGGGAAAAGGTAACCCGTTCCGTCAGGATCAGTTTCAGGAGCATGGCCGGTTCATACTTGCCCGGATAAACCTGCTTAACCCCCAGCATCGTCGCCGCCCAGGGAAACCCCCAGGCATGGACATGGAACATGGGGGTAATGGGCATATAGACGTCGTTCGTTTGGCAACGGGCAATGGATTGATAGGAGCCGGTGGCAAGCAGGAGGGCCTGGGCATGGAGGACCAACTGGCGGTGGGAGAAATGGACGCCCTTGGGCAGACCGGTCGTGCCCGTGGTGTAGAAGATCGTCGCTTGGGTGTTTTCGTCGAGATCGGGGAAGTCATACGAGGAAGCCGCTCCCGCCAGCATTTCCTCGTATTCCGTATCGAAGGGAATCTTTGAGTCCGGTTTAGTGCCGTCATCGGTGAGCAGGATAACTTTTTTGACCGTCGTAAGCTTATCCCAGATCGCGTCAAGCAAGGGAACAAAATCCTGATGGATCAGGACGATCTTGTCCTCCGCATGATTCATCGTATAGAGGATCTGTTCGGGAGAAAGACGCCAGTTCTGGGTATGCATGATCGCACCCATCATGGGGACGGCGAAGAAACACTCCAGATAACGGTGGCTGTCATAATCAAAGATGCAGACCTTATCCCCCGCTCCCACACCGATTTTTTCCAATCCGTTGGCCAGGCGGTGGATGCGCTCGTTGAGACTCCGGTAAGTGAGGCGTACCTTGTCCCGATAAACGATCTCCTGGTTCGGGGCAAAAGACAGGGGCATTTCGAGGATGTGCTTGATGAGTAGCTGATATTTGTAACTTTCACCCGGTTCATAAACTTTCTTTGCCATACATTCCCTCCTTCAATGATTTAAAGTTAGTGGTATTTGTTCTACTTGTGTCAGGACGATGAAAAATAATAAAAAGGGGTTCCGCTGAGGACGAATTTGGCATACAATGGTTTTGTCTATATCCATACGCGAATCCGTAACGATCAAATCGTGGGTGACTTATAGCATATAGCCCACTTATTGACAATTGAAAAAGGCAGGGCATTTCATGCATATTATCATTGATGGATACAACCTTATTCGCCAGTCTGACCACCTCCGACGGGCGGAGAAATTTACCCTCGAAGAAGGCCGCCATGCACTTATTCGTTTCCTCATCCCCTACCGGGAAAGGAAAGGACACCGTTTAACGGTGGTATTTGACGGCTGGGATGGGGGTTCTTTCCAGGAAGAAAGGGATCGGGAAGGGGGTATCGACATCATCTATTCCCGGAAAGGGGAAAAGGCCGACGACCTCATCAAGCGCATGGCGGAAAGATCCGGTGACGAGCTGGTCGTGGTCACCTCGGATCGGGACATCGGCCATTTCGTGGAACGGTGCGGTAGTACAGTGGTGGATTCGCAAACCTTTGAAGGCATCGTTAGCGGGGATCAACCCATGACATCATCGCCATCATACGATCATGTTATCGCCGACAAGGAAGAAGGCGATTTGTCGCATGAAAAAAAGGGAACCAAAAAGAAAGGTCAGGCGAAAAAAGCCTCCCGGAGGGAACGGGAGTATCACAAACGCCTCGTCAAACTCTGATTCCGCTTCCAAATCAAAGCGCGATCTTCGTTGGCTTCGTCGATTATGACCAATTTATCGACTTTTTACGAGTTCATCAAACCTTAATGGCGTCGGATTTATCGTAACAGAAGGCGAGGATGAAGCTCTCCAACAGGAGGTGGGCGTCCCTGCCCGTGGTTTTCATCTGCAGGTCGAGGCGGGCAAGCTCCTGCAGGCACCTGATGAGGGCGGCGTCGGAAAAGCGATGGGCCCGCCGGCACGCCTGATAGATTACGTATGGATGCTCATCCGAAAGATCGCCCAGATCCCCCTTCTCCTCCCGGGCGCCGGCCAGGGTCTTGATCTCCGGGATGACCTGCCTCTGGAACTGTCCGTAATCCATTCCCGTCTGCCAGGAACGCAGCCGACCGCTGCCTATAAAAATCCGGGCGTGGAGGAGAAACCGGATCTCCCTGACCAGCATGGATAAGACTACCAGGGGTTGAACACCTTGATCCCCAACCAGCTCTCTGAGGACGGTCAGGGCCTTGGGGGCCATTTTATCCCCCAAGGCGGTGGTCAGGTCAAAAACGTTGTCTTCTTTTGTTTTACCGATTACCTGTTCGACATCCTCCCGCCGAATCTGGTTCCTCTCGCCGGTAAAGGCCACCAGTTTTTCCAGGGCGCCGGTGGAAGAGGCCAGATCAAAACCCGTTTTTCTGCCCAACGCAAGCCAGGCTTCGGGAGCAAGAGATTTGCCGCTTCTTTCAAGCAGTTCCCTGGTCTTTTCCATTAGCAGGCTCTGTTGGCGCGCCTCGCCCTTGGCTGCCGAAAATTGGAGAACCCGCCCGGTCTCCGAGAGAATTTTTATCAAACGCTTCCGTTTATCAACGCTTTCGGCAGTCAGAATCAGCACGTTCCCATCCGGCAATCCAGACGTCAATAATTCTTCCAGACGGTCCGTGTCTGCTTTTCGCCGTTGCGGAAGGAGCTGCCGGGCGATACAGATATCCAGAATCCGTGGCAACCATTTTCCCCGGTTTTCATCCACCTCGCCATCCATGACCCGGGACCATTCTTCCTGGCTGATGCGCTTCCACCCGCCATCCCGCAAATCTTCGAGAGTCCAGCCGGCCATCCCCAGAAAGGTCATGAAATCCTTTGCCGCCCGCAGGGGATCTTTATCCAGATGTTCACGGACCTGTTGCAGAATTCGCAGGGGCTGCTGACGGGGAGAAAGAAACGCCGCCTGACGGACAACGACGACTTTATTCGCGGGTAGCAGCGGCGCGGCAATAAGTTCCTCGCAGAGTTTGTCGACGTCCGTCTGGTCCGGCTCCATAAAAAACAGATTGAATGCCCGGTCTCCTTCGGGAAGGATGGCGGCAATGATTTTGTTTAATGCCTCCCGGATCAGGAATGCTTCCCCCCAGAGCAGATAGGCGGAAGCGATCTTCCCCGCTTTCAACTCGCGGAGAACCTTTGCCAGGTCATCTGCCGGGTTTTTTTTGTCAATATCCATGGCAAGCAGAAAATAAGGAGGAACCTTTAGACAATGATATACTTCTTGATGTGCCTGACAACCTCTTCCGGGTCATCGATGACCTGGAAATAGTCGAGATCATCCTTTCCGATCATCAACTCCCGCATCATAGTCTCTTTCATCCAGTCAATAAGCCCCTTCCAATACTCGCTCCCCATGAGAATCACGGGGAAGCTTTTGATCCGTTTCGTCTGGATTAGGGTCAGGGCCTCAAAGAGTTCGTCTAGGGTACCGAAGCCGCCGGGTAGAATAATATAGGCCATGGCGTACTTGACAAACATGACCTTGCGGATGAAAAAATATTTGTAATCAATGTGGACATTTGCGTAGGGGTTGGGTTTCTGTTCAAAGGGCAGGCGGATGTTCATGCCCACTGATATCCCGCCTCCCTCGGCCGCCCCCTTGTTGGCGGCCTCCATAATTCCCGGGCCGCCTCCGGTGATCACACTGAAGCCCTCCTGGGCGAGCCGCCGCGCCAGAACCACCGTTTTTGCGTAATACGGATCCTCCGGCTTGACTCGCGCCGAGCCAAAAATGCTTATCGCATTATTGATCCCCGACAAGGTCTCAATGGCGTCGACAAACTCCGCCATAATACGGAATATACGCCACGATTCCTGAACAGTCAGGGCATCGACGAGATACTGTTTTTCTTCCAAAGCTTATGAAGATTTCCTTCTCTGAACCTTTGCCATACGCCGTCTTGCTTCAATAGCCTTTCTTTTCTTCCGTACGGAAGGCTTCTCGTAAGCGCGACGCAACTTCAGCTCCTTGAACAAGCCGCTTTTAGAAAGCTTGTTCTTAAGAATCTTTAGGGCTTTTTCGACGTCATTGTCAAATACCTTTACTTCCAATATCACCAGTCCTTTCTATCCACTTATCATTACTTTCTTCTTCACAGAACCCACTTTTCATCTTGCCTTGCCCGACAGAGGGCGCAAAAAAAGGGCGGTACGGCGCCTTCACATCTTGCTTGTGCCGTGACCTACCCTTTGTTGTTACTAATATTAAATCACACCCCTTGCTTTACGATAAATTCCTGAAGTACCCTTAGAAACTCCTCGTTTTCTTCGGGATTTCCCACGGTAACCCGCATGCAATTGCGCAAATTACCGAGGACGGGGAGATTCTTGATGAGAATCCCCTGATCAAGAAGGAATTCGTATATACGATATGAATCAAAATCGCAACAAAAAAATAAGAAATTTGCATCGGACTTCATGGGTCGAATCCCCTTCATACCGGCAAGGCGCGAAAAGAGAAGTTCCCGGTCTGCTCTCACCCGGTCCGACTGATCTTTAAAAATTTGTTCATTATCCAGATAGAAGGTTGCCATCATTTGGGAGAGGCTGTTGATATTATAGGGAAGCCTGACTTTATTCAATTCCCCGACCAGGGTCCGGGAGCCCATCAAAAATCCAACCCTGATGGCAGCAAGGCCCAGTTTGGATAAGGTTCTCAGGATCACCAGATTGTCATACTTCTTCAGCATGGGTAGAAATGTCTTCCCGTAAAAGGGAAAATAGGCCTCGTCAATTACCACAACCCCTTGGGAGGCCTTGATTATCTCTTCAACTTTACCCGCGTCAAAACATTTCCCAGTCGGGTTGTTGGGATAGCTCAGAAATGTCAGGACTGGATTATCCTTTCCGATGACCGCCAGCATGGTTTCTAGGTCCAGATCGAATCTGTCGTCGAGAGGGACATCTATGACCTGACAACCGCAATTAAGGGCGATGATACGGTACATGACAAAGGTCGGAAAAGGCACCAGGGCCGTTGCGGAAGGGCCGGAAAGGGTCGTACAGAGCATCTGGATGAGCTCATCCGATCCGTTGCCCACAATAATCTGCTCCGCCGGCACATCGAGATGGGCCGCCATACGCGCACGCAGGGTGGGCGACCCGGCCTCGGGATAGCGATTAAGCTCGACGTTTCTTAATTTTTCCATCAGGAAACCCCGCATGTCTTCCGGCAACACATAGGGAGTTTCCATAGCGTCGAGCTTGATGGAATAGGACAGTTCTTCTACCGCGTAGGCCTTTTGCGTCAGGATCTCTTTTCTGATTAAGCGACTGATGTCCATGCGATATCCTTACCTTCCTTTGCTCTCTTCCGGGGACACGCACCGCTCCCTTCGGGCTTCCGGTGCATGTCCCCGCGCAAGATCACCATATTTTGTCTCCAATAGGCGGTCCTTCAATTTTTCTTCCTCCGGCGTCAGCGACCCTTCGGCAAATGAAGCCTCCCACCCCGTTTCAAAGGCCTCGATAAGACTTTTACAGATATCCTCCCTCGTTATGGACCGGGGAAGGTGCTCATTGAGAGAGGTCACTTTCTCTTGCAGGGATTGCACCTGCATTGCCCGTGGTTCCCGGTGGGGCAGTGTGACATCGCAGGTTTTTCCAGGATCAAAGCTCATCAGCAAGGATCCCTGCTGCAAAAATGCGCCTCGGGACCTCATCTGGGCACTGCCGCAGATTTTCCTTCCCTTCACCAGCAGTTCATGGAGGGAGGGCACAGAAAAACACGAGGCATCCGGTGATTCTTCCTCCGTCTCCCTTCCATCTGACGCTAAAACCGCCTCCAGACCGAGCTTGCGCAATCCCTCGACGAGACACTGACTTATTACACGGTATGTTCCCAAGATGGTGGGGGGAAAGAGAGAAGTATTTTCCCGAGCAATGACGGCATAGGTCAGATCATCGTCATGATAAACCGCCTTGCCGCCTGTGGGACGCCGGACAACGGCTATGCCGCTTTTCCGGCAAACCTCCAGATCGATTTCCCGATCGATATGCTGAAAATAACCGATCGAGACGGCAGGCGACAACCACCCGTAAAGGCGTATCGTCGGCGGTCCTACCGATCTTTGCATCTCCCTGAAGATGGCCTCGTCGATGGCCATGTTTTCCCGGGCAGGGTACCGATGAAAAGGCACAAGCCGCCATACCACCAAACGGCCCTATTCTCCTTCCACTTCCTGAAGGATGAAATCGTGATAGCCCCGGGAGTCAAGAAGATCATCCAGCTCATCAAGGTCATTGATTTCAACAACGATCATCCACCCGGTATCATGGGGATCGCTGTTGACAATGCCGATATCGTCAATGAGATCCTCGTTTACATTGATCACATTTCCGGTCAGGGGAGAAATAAGCTCGACGGTTCCCTTGGCAGCTTCGATAGCGCCGAAGGGCTCATCTCTTTCCACCTCCGAATCGATCTCGGGAAGCTCTATGGAGTGTACTTCCCCGAGCTTCTCCTGGGCCAGATCAGTGATCCCGATAGTGGCCAGGTCCCCTTCTACCCTGATCCATACATGCTCACGACTGTAGAGTAAATCGTCTGGAAAAACCTTCATAATCAGTGCACCCTTAGTTTTTATTTATTAGATGATCTTCAGTTCCTTTGATATTTTTGTTAGAACTTCACAACCATCCTCCCTTACCAGCACCATGTCCTCGATACGGACACCCCACTGACCCGGAAGGTAAATACCTGGCTCGACCGTCACCACCATGCCCGCTTCGAGGGTCTGATCGGACAGGGCAGACAGTCGTGGCGCCTCGTGAACATCCAGCCCGACACCATGCCCCGTGCCATGGGAAAAGTGCGGCCCATACCCCTTTTTCTCGATGACCTGCCTGGCAACCCGATCAATCTCCCGGCAGGCTGCTCCCGCTCTTACTGCATCAATGGCCCGGTCATGGGCGTCTTTCACGATGGCATAAACTTCCCGGAATTTCGCATCGGCCCTGCCCAGGACAAAGGTGCAGGTCTCATCCGAGTGATATCCTCCATGGACGGCCCCAAAATCCATAACGACGGGGTCTCCGTCCTCGAGCTTTCGCGATCCCGGCCTGGCATGGGGAAGAGCGGCATTGGGCCCCGAGGCAACGATAGTTGGAAAAGACGTTCCTTCGGAACCGAGGGCACGCATCCGGTAATCAATTTCCAGGGCGATCGTCCTTTCCTCAACCCCCGGGCGCATCAGTTCAATCACCTGCAGGAGAGCCTCGGTAGCAATGTCCGCCGCCTTGCGCATCAACAATACTTCCTGGCTATCCTTGAGGCTCCGTATCCCGGTCAGCTCCTCCGTCAGGGGTATCAGCATGCACGGCGCCAGTTTCCCCCGCAGCTTTTCATGGAGCTCTACGGACAGGGAGGCCGCTTCAAAACCTGCCCGTTTTACCCCTCCCTCTCCAAACGCCGAGGCAACGCCGCCGATCTTGTCGCGGTACTGGATGGTATAGCTTTGGGGCGCCTCTTCCCTGGCCTGGGTGATATAGCGCCCATCCACGAGGAGAACGCCTTTGTCGGGCAGGAGTAGAAAAACGCCGTCGCTGCCCGTGAATCCAGTCAGATAACAGATATTCTTCATCTCAAAGAACAGGATGGCGTCAACGCCAAGATGGGGAAACCTTTCCAGAAGACGGGCAAGCCTCCTCCGATAAACCGCTGCCTCACCTGCCATCGTGGTGATCCATGTTCAGGTTGTTCAACCACCGGGACAGTTCATGCACAACCGTGGTTTTTTTGTCAATAGGAAGATCGATGATTTTTTCGTTTAGTAGCGCCAGCACATCGTCCAGACGCTGTCGTCCCTCTTTATGGTTCGGATCCCGCGCCAGAATCGCCGCCAGAATCTCCCGGGCCCCCTCATAGTGTCCCTGACGGATATAAAGATCGGCCATGGTCAGGGTCTGGAAATCAGCGCTGAGACCTGGGCGCCGGTCCCGTGACCCACCGACCTCTGACTCCTCATCCCCTCCGCCCTCATCCTCCGAGCCGTCGTCGAAAAGTGACAGGGCATCTGAATGGTCCCCATCGTCCGGCGCCAGGGCCGCGCTTCTTTTATAAAAAATTCGGGCTTGCCCTTCGTCCCCCTTTTGCAGATATAAGTCACCGAAGTTTTTGAATAATCGGGACAGCTCGCTGGTTACAGTATCCAATCTCGCCAGAAAATTTCTGGCATCCTCGACGTTGCCCATCCCCAAGTAGGACTGGCAGGCAATGACGGTCGCCGGAATGTCGTCCGGATCGGCAATCAATCTTTCCTTGGCCATATTCAAGGACAGGGAGTACAGTCCCTTGCCCATGTAACCATGGGCCTGTATACGGAAATCCAGCGGGCCGCTCATAGAATAAACTCGCACATCTTATTGTTTTTACAATGTATATGGCAAATGATGCGTCACGCTAACATAGCCCCTATAACGTGTCAAGAAGAGAATGGAAATATTATCTCCCTTATCTTCTTCCATTTCTAAATCAAAGATGAAATCAAGGCGGCAAGGAAGAGGCGACGCAGGCGTATATGGAAATACGTGGAGGAGCCGATGACGAAGCCAACGAAGATAGCGCTTTGATTTAGAAATGTAATTATCTCATGCACACGCTCAGGACCTCTATGAAGTCCGTATCGCCATTCAAGA
Organism: uncultured delta proteobacterium; assembly: GCA_903885795.1. Lineage (GTDB taxonomy): Bacteria > Desulfobacterota > Syntrophia > Syntrophales > UBA8958 > UBA8958. Next base: position 191,514 of record CAISJV010000066.1, read on the forward strand.
CCTTGAGAATGCCGCTCTGCATGAGGGTCCGCATCCCCTCCTCTATGGCTGTTTTTCTGATCGCCGCAATGGATTTTTTTCCGATGATCATCTGCTTGATGTTATCCGAGGCAACCAGGAGTTCATAAAGCCCCATCATCCCCCGGTAGCCAACACTATGACATTCCGGACACCCCTTGGCCCGATATATGGTCAGTGATTCATCATAGGTCAAGTTCAGACAGTTAAAGTCCTTTTCCCCGAAATTTCTGACTAGGTCGTCATATTCCTCGCGTCGCGGGTTATAAGGCTCCCGGCAATGCAGGCAAAGCCTTCGCACCAGGCGTTGCGCCATGACACACAGAAGGGAGTCAGCGAAGGCGAAGGGGTCAATTCCCATATCCAGGAGACGGATGATGGTTTCCGGGGCGTTGTTTGTGTGCAGGGTGGTCAATACCAGATGACCGGTCGTCGAGGCGTCAACGCCCATCTTGGCTGTTTCATAGTCCCTCATCTCTCCGACCATGATAATGTCCGGATCCGCTCTGAGGAAGGCGCGCATGGCATTGCCGAAATCGAGGCCGATTTTGTGATGCACCTGCACCTGCCTGATCCCTTTCTGGGTAATCTCGACCGGGTCTTCCACCGTCCAGATCTTCACCCCGGGCCGGTTCAGAACATGGAGCACCGCATGGGCCGTGGTCGTTTTTCCCGAACCCGTAGGCCCAACGAGCAGGATCAGGCCATAGGGCTTTTTCATGAGGCCTTCAAATCGTTCCCGGGTGTCCGGTTCCATCTGAAGGTCCCCCATGGTCATAATCTTTCCCCGGGTGAGGATCCGCATTACTACATCTTCGACATAGCCATGGGTGGGAATGGTCGCCACCCGCAATTCGACGTCTTCTCCATTTGGCCGTTTATACTGGATCTTGCCGTCCTGGGGAAGGCGTCGCTCGGTGATGTCCAGGTTCGATATGATCTTGATCCGGGAGACAATCGCAGCGCGATAGTCGTAGGGATGGGTCTTGAACGCGACACACTCCCCGTCGATGCGAAAACGGATATAGACCTGTTTTTCTTTGACATCCGGCTCTATATGAATATCTGACGCCCGCTGGTTGCATGCTTCATTGATCATTTCATTGACCAGTCTGACGATCTTGCTATCCGATTCCGAGACGCCGATCCCGCTGACCCGGGAAGATTCATCAATGCCATAAAAGTGGTTGATATACTTGATGATGTCATCCTTCGTCGCCGAATAGTAGTCTACCTCTTTCGTCCGGAGCAGGTTTTCGATCATATCCTTTTTCAGAAGGTTGTCGGGATCATCAATGACTACCCGGATACGCCCTCCCTCTTTGCCCAGGGGCGCCCAGAGCTCCCGGCGGAGGAATTCATAGCGTAGGCTATGGAGCAGCTCTTCCGGAACCGGATGATTCAAATTAAAAACGATCTGATTATTGGTCTTGGCAGGTCGTGGTTTCATTACTGAATATCCTTTGTGTTTCTTTGCACTTGAAGGACGGGATCACGGGGACGACATAACGCTAAACATTAATAACGTCAAGGTCTATCATGAATTTATTTGAAATTATCCGAAAATCATTCGGGATGAGGTGAACCGCCTGGGATTGGTTGGCACCGTAAAATGACATGAACTTTGTGAAGCATATCACACATCGTATGTGAGGTAGCTCACGCTTTAACCTCAAGACATCTATTGACTTTATAAGACAAGAAGACTTACCTTACAATCGCCGTAGAGGATAACGATAACACTTTTTGACGGCTTTGTAAAAAGTCGTCATTCCAGTTCAGACAGTTATCCGGTGAGCACATAAATGAATAGGAATATTGTTCATTTCTGTTGACATCCACACGCGATTGCCCTTATCATGCCCTCGGCTATCCGTGTATTTTTCAGACAGGCGAGAATCGGAGCCGAGGAAGACAGCCTGGAAAATGATTATGAACAGGGATGGGGACGTGAAAAGGCAAAGCGGATTTTCATTGATTGAACTCATCATTGCCATGGCTATCATAGGCCTTTTAGGCGGAATAAGTGCTTACAGTTGGCAGCGTTACGTAGGGAACACCAACCTGCGCACAGCGGCAAGAGATATGGTTGCCGATTTTAATTACATGAAGGCAAATGCCATATCGAAACCTGACTTCACACATACAATAGCATTCGACCGATCTGTGAATCCGAACAATTACACTCTTAACGCAATAGACGCAGGCGCTAACAATGCAAGCGGTTTCCCTCAGACAAGAACACCTGCATTAGCGGGATCCGGTATCGTAATTACCTCCCTGCCCGGCGGCGGAACAACATTTACGTTAACCTTTCTGGCAAGGGGCACATTAAATCCGACCGCAGGCACCGTAGTAATGCAGAACAGTCGCGGCTCTGAAGCAAGGATCATCTATAATTTCACCGGGAAAACCTATGTCACTTTCACTATGCAATAATAGGGGCATGGGGCTCATCGAAGTTGTTATTGCCATGTTTTTAACAACCGTCGGCATCCTCGCCATTCTTTCCCTTCAGCCATCGGCCTGGAGAACGGTGGCCAGAGCCGACTACCTTGGCCGGGCGTCGGGAATTTTGTATAAAACACTGCAAGATAATGAAACGAGGATCATGAATCCCTGCAATGCCGTTACCATAGGAGGACCAACATCGGCTGCCGTTACGGTCAGCAACCAAGGTGGCGTCGCCGGGGATGCGACTTATATCGTAGAGACAACCATAGTTCAAGACGGAACCAATGCGAGCGCCTTCGTAGTTACGGTCACGGTGACATGGCCGCCCCTTAACAACACGGGCATTACGGAGAGCATGACCATTACACGTCAGGAAATGTGCAGATTTCCAACGGGGTGTCCGGACGCATGAAAAGCGAAAAAGGATTCACATTAGTTGAGGTTATTGTCGCCATGGGCATCGGCGTCATGATGTTGATGGCGATTTATTTGGCAGTCAACTCGGCGCAGAGGTCTTCTACGGGAATTGAAAGAAAGGTGGTTGCCCAGCAGGATGCGCGAGGCGCCCTGGACTTGATGGCTATGGAAATACGCATGGCATCCTTTAACCCAAACTTAACACCGAATATCTGGGTTAATCCGGCAACTTGTGGCGCATCGGCCAGTGCTGCTTACCGGGGGATTCCAACAGCGGCAGCAAGCTCAATAGCTCTCGAAATGGATTTGACCGAAAACAGCGTCATCGGGGACTCAAATGAAATTATTAGCTATAGCTATAATATAGCTAATAATTATATCACAAGAGAGACTATCGGTTGCGCCTCAGGAACAAGGACCACAAGCGGCGCCCAGCCGTTCCTGGGGGACACAACCGCCAACGAAGCCCTCAAGACCGTCCTTGTCGTCAATGACGAGGCGGGGGTGCCACTTTTCAGGTACTATAACGGCTCCAGCACGGATATATCAGCTACGGTTGTAAGCAGTCCTACCGATAACGTATTGGGAATACCGGCTATCCGGCGAATAGAAATCACCCTGGTCGTCGATACGGTAAATAACGACCCCAACACAGGCGTCCCAAGGCGGATTGTTTACTCAACAAGCGTCATTCCGAGAAACCATATTCCTACCTATTCCTACTGAGAAAAAATATGGAGACATCGAAAAAAAACCCATTAGCCGATGAAAGGGGATTTGCCTTGGTGGCGGCAATCATTGCCTGCCTGATACTTCTGGCCATCGGCATGCTGGTTATCAACCTGTCCACGAAAGACCTGCGCACAAGCTCCGTAACCGTGGGAAATAATAAATCCCTTGCCGCCGTGGAGAGCGGCACCCACAGACTGGTGCAGGATTTCAATCCCGATACCACAACCTGGACGACCGCCAATAACTACACCACAAACTGCACAGCAACAACGCCCACATACATCTGGCGAACAATCGCTTCCGGTGTGGATGCGAGCACCCAATACGCCATCTGCGCCCCTACGAATAGCAACCGGCCCCCCATACCCATACCCGGCTATGCCCTGGGGTCCGGTGGATGGGGGATGATGCAATACAACGCCAGGGTGGTTGGTAAAAACGATTCCTACAACTCATCGGTCAGCGTGGATGTCGGCATCGGGTATGGTCCCGTGCCTATAGGCACGTCATACTGATTAGGAGGTCATGATGACATCAAGAAAAATGCTCATTCTCATAAGTATAATAATGTGCTTATCAGTATTCACCGGTATATCCCGCGCCACAGACGAAGACCTGTTTGTAACGGTGACCACCCCCGATGTGCTGATCATCCTCGACCTGTCGGGAAGTATGGCGTCGAGTCCCTCGGGCTCATCAGATCATTACTGGGCGAACAGCACCTGTACGGGAACTTTTTACTCGTCATCCGGAACAGGTCACGACACAAAATGCCGAAAGATAGATATCGCCAAACGCGCCCTCTTTGACATCCTGGATGATGACAATACCGATACCATCACCTCGGCAGATGTCTCAAGTCTCGGGATGCGGATCGGCTTCATGCGTTATTACAATTGCGATTCCACCAGTGGCACTAAAGCTTATACCGATGCAAACGGTTGCATTAAACTCTCCTGGGGTATTACAGCGGCCGACAATACCACCACAACACCCTATTCCAGCATATACTGCAACGATACAACCTGTGCATCAACAGTTACCTCGTGTACGGTAACGAACCCGGCTAAAGAATGCATCGCCGGTTATAGCACCACCGGCGGCACCCCCCTGGCAATCGCCCTGCGAGAGGGCAGAAGTTATCTTGACGATCACAAGGCCCTGGACGATTCCCGGACGTGCCGCCAGAAGTCCGTCATCGTCATCACCGACGGAGCAGATACATACGCATGCAGCGGTAATGGCTCTTCCACCGGCCTTTCACAAAGAAGGGCCCCCGTAAAGTATGCAAAGGATCTGGCCGACGCCAACTACAAGGTTTACGTCGTCGGATTCGGAACCACTATGGCGGCTGAAGATATCAGAACATTAAACTGGATGGCTTATTACGGCGGCACAAGAAATCCGAGTCAAACACAGTCCGCGGTCCCCAGTGGATTCTCCGTGGCCAGCGATCCATGCAGCGGCGGCAGTGACCCAGGCACCGTCGCCAACAACCTCAGCGGTTATGCCTTCATGGCGAGTGACCCGGCGGAATTGGCGTCGGCCCTCAAAAGCGCCATAACATCCATACAGGAGTCCAACTATTCCTTTTCGTCCCAGGCCTCCGTAGCCGCCGCCCGGGTTCAGCAAGAAAATTTCCTCTATGAGGCATCCTTTGAACCCAAGAATAATTCAGGATCCAATAAAGAACCTTTCTGGGTTGGGCATCTGAAAAAGTATGAACTGAATTCCGCAGGTGAATTAATAACCCCCGCTTGCTGGGATGGAGGGGCAAAAATGCGAGATCAGGCGGACACCGCCAGGAATATGTGGACATACAAAGGGTCCGTCGTCGCATTCAATACCACAAATATTACGGCCCTTGATCTCGGCGTGACTACCGACACAAGAAGAAATGAGGTTGTCGGTTTTTACCGCGGCGAGGCAGCTTACAACCTGGAAAACTGGAAATTGGGAGATATTTTTCATAGCAATCCCGTAGCCATCAGGACGCCGACATCGTATTTCTACGATCCCCGCCAATGCGGGGCAACGGCTTTCAAGTCATTCCAAAGCGATGCAAACAACCAGCGGACAGCGGCCAACGGCAAGCAGCTCATCCTCGTAGGGGCCAACGACGGCCAATTCCATGCAATTCGCGCGGGAAGCAGCAGTTCCGATTGCACCACCGGCGGGGACGAGGTATGGAGCTTCATCCCCCCCAATCTGCTCCAGAAGATATCGCCGATCGCACATAACAGTCATGCCGATCGCACCACCCTGGCCTCCCATGCTTACTTCGTGGATGGTCCCATTGAGATATCGGATGTCTGGCTGCCGTCATCGGCAAGCAGCGGCATAACCAAAGCCGCGACCGATTGGAAAACCATAGCCGTCTTCGGCGAGGGACAGGGATCCGGAAGCTATCTCTGGAGCTCTTCATCATCATGCTATTCCGCGAGCACGTCCGGGTTCAGCGCCACTTATTCTCTTACTTATCCATACTACTGCGGTTATTACGCCCTGGACGTCACAGATAGCACTACTGCCACTAAACCATCATACATGTGGCACCCGAATCCGTCATCATCCCAGGCTCCATATCTTGGCGAGGCCTGGAGCAAGATGCAGATCGGCCGGGTAAATATCGCCGGCAATGAACGATGGGTCGGCTTCATCGGCGGTGGTTTCAACAATGCAAACTGCGAATCATCAACCAACTGCAATGGAACAGGTGAAAGCACCGCCGGAAAAGGATTTTTTGTGGTCGATCTGACAAACGGCAATATCCTCTGGAGCTTTACCCATGGAGCAACCGCCACCTCTACTACCAACCCGGCCATGGACTTTTCCGCCCCGGCGTCACCGCTGCCATTGGATCTGGATAACGACGGGTTCATCGATACGGTTTATATGGGAGATATGGGCGGTAATATGTGGCGCTTCCGTTTATGCCCCAGAGACCCTATCTGTTACGCCTGCGGTTTGGATACCTATTATGACGACACTCCCACCGGATACACCGATCCTTGTGGCACATGCAGTACTTCCAACTGGTCCGGCAGTCTCCTCTATCAGACGACTGCCGTCGAAAGAGGATCGGGTTTAACCCCGACCAGCAATTCACACAAACAAATATTTACCGCGGCGACCGCAACCAAGGACGCCAGCGGCAATTTATGGGTATATTTCGGCACCGGTGAAAATAATGACCCAACAGTTAAACCCACGGATACAAGCAATACCAAGAATCGATTATACGGCGTCAAAGATACCGCGTATAATAGATACGGCGCAAGTTCTTCTTGTACCGCCAACACAACGAGCTGCACTGGAAGCGGATGCAGAGACGGGTTCTGCTGGAGCAGCCCCGTAACAGGTTGCAGCACCTACTGCCCTGCTGCTGCACTCACAACATCCAATTTGACCGATATCACGTCTTCAGGCACAACTTATGAAGATAGTTCCACAACTTATGGGTGGTATATAAATCTTTCTACCAATACCCTTACACGCTCCGACGGCACCACAATCGCCAATCCCGTCGGGGAGAAAATGATCTCCGATCCGACGGTATTCGGTGGCGTTGTCTTTTTTACAACCCATGTCCCCCATCAGGGGGGGGGTAGCGCCTGCGGCGAGTCGGGGGATGCCTTCCTTTACGGGTTAAAATATACCTCCGGGGGCGGGGCCTTGGAAAACGACAGCAGAACCAAATATGTAGGCCATGGCATCGGCTCTGCCCCGGTAATGTCAATGCGTCCGGGAGGATCCGGCATTACGGATATCTATGCAACGGCAAGCGGTGGCGCCGGAACGAGTGCCTTGACGCAAAAGCTGGGGACCGCCCCTTCGACGGCGAGCATGACCAATATACTCTACTGGAAGGATCGCCGGCTGCAGTAGTAAAAAACAGGTGGGATTTCAGAGGCGAATTTTTTTGAAAAAAACCAAAGCGACGGCAACAAAGGCTGTTCCCCTTCACCGGTCTCAGCAGCCGAAGGGAAAACCGACAGCGCAGAAGAAACTTAGCGTCAAGAGCGCCATCGTCGCATTTGCCGTCTTCAGTGCCTTGATAATCATCTGGCAATGGAACCGCTCCCCAGCGACAGCGCCTGCCACGCCCGCTGGTGTAGAGACGGGAACATTGGCGGCGGTCACGACGGCGCCGGGGGTGGAAACGGCGACTTCCGGAGGGGAGGGGAGCGGCCTCATCATCGCCGCCGTCCGGGTCAGCCCCACCCAACCCGTGGCGACAGATCCGATCACCGCAGTCGTTTCTCTCGTTGGCGGGGACGCCTCGGTAACAACCTTCACCTACCAGTGGAAGCGTAATGGCCAGGTAATCCCCGAAGCAACAGCCAACGTTCTGAAAGATATTCCCCTCAAACGCCGGGATCGGATCAGCGTTGTGGCGACGGCCTTCCGTAACGGCGCCTCCGGACCGCCTGCGGAAAGCCAGATCGTTTTTATCCACGGCCTGCCTCCCACTTTGGAGATGAAGATATTAACGCCGAAGATCCGTCTGGGAGAGCCGTTCGAAATCCAGTTAATCACGGCCGCCGCTTCGGACAGCGATAAGGTCGTCTATTCCTTGATCTCCCCCTTCGTGGAAGGAATGACCATCGACGGTTACACGGGAAAGATTATCTGGACGCCCCCGCGAGTTTTTAAGGGGAAACTGCTATTCGGCGCCACCGTGGCCGACACCGACGGTAACAAGACAACGAGAGTTTTTGAACTGGATATGGGGACAGAGCCGGGGCCGTAGGACAGTAACGAACCTCGCATTTCCGGAAGGACAAAACTTTTTTGTGGAGTTAATTACTTTATAATTACATATACTTTAGTGGTGTCGGCGCGCCGACACCCCCCCCTATGAGATATTAGCTGAGCCGACGATGTGAGCGGCTGCAATGGGGATAGACAACTGCCGGAGAATTACCTGTCCTACGATACAAGGCTTTGAAACTGCAAACCAGCTTGAGAACTGATTCCGTTAACGCTGTGCCAGTAAATCCACTGTAAACCCATCCGGGGTTCTTCCCGCATGTCTACCCCTTTACATTCGTGTATGCGCCGCATCCTCCGCCGACTTGAGAATGCGCGGTGTCACAAAAATGAGTAGTTCTCGCCGTGTTTTATTAATTTCTTCAACTTTAAAAAGCCAGCCGATAATCGGGATCTGCGACAGCCAAGGCACGCCACTGGTCCCTTTGGTGTCATCCGTCTTGAGAATGCCACCGATAACAACGGTATCACCGTCCCGGACGACGACCTTGGAATCGACTTTGGCGGTGAAGAACGGATAATTCCCATTGATGTCTTTTTCAGCCCTGTTAGGCCGATTATTTTCCGCTACTATCGTCAACAGGACATGATCATCCGGTTTGATTTCCGGGGTGACCGTTAGTTTCAGTTCCACGTCTGTATAGCTCGTCGATGAGGGATTAGTGGACGTTGCCGGCATTATAATCGGGATTTTTTCACCCTGCGAGATGATAGCCTTTTGAGTATCTTGGGTCAGGACACGGGGCGAGGACAAGACCCTTCCCGTGGCATTTGTTTCCGCCGCTGCAATTCGTGCGTTAAGCACCGCATTCGATCCACCCAAAACTATTCCCAGCGTTGGCGAAAGAGGCAACCCTCCCAAGCTCATGGCCAGGGAGTCTCTGGTCAATGCAACGCCAGTCGTCAATTTAGTCAGGGGCGTCCCCAAGGCACTGGTACCACCTAATAGACCCACACTATAATTCCTGTTTCCCTCCTGGTCTGCGCCGCCAAGACTGGTCGACACGCCGGCACCCCACTGAACACCTAGCGTCCGGACAAAAGTATCATTGACCTCGAGGATCTTCGCCTCAATCATGAGCTGCTTCAGCTTCCCTTTTTCAAGCAGGGCCTTGTTGTCCGCTATCTTTTTGGCTTCTTCTCTATCCTGGATTGTTTTCGTCCTCTTAGCCATTTCGTCTTCATCATCACTAATCTTCTTCAGGGTACTTACAATGATGATCTGCCCATCCCGTTGCGCCACACCCAGCCCCTTAAGTTTCAAGATAGTCTCGAAGGCTTTGCTCCAAGTCACATCCCTTAGCTCTAAGGTTACTTTCCCTTTCAGGTCTACATCGTCCGTTGAGATAATGCTGACACTGGGCTGCAACCCGGCCAGAACGGCAAGGCTTTCCTTGATTGTGGCTTCCTGGAAAGTGATTGTGTGCTTGCTCCCGGTCTCCCTTTCCTTGATGTTCGTCAATTCCGATGCCGGCTCTGGCTGCTTGCTGTCCAGAACACCGCCGGAAACCATCGCAGGTAGTGCGGAAGACCCCGTAACCTGAGCAGGCTTTGTGGAGGTCCCGGCAACCTGCACAGGGGGTGAGGCCGAGGCCGCCGTCGGTATTATGGCGGCAACATTGAAATCGACAATGATCAGGTTGCCTTCCTGGCGGTAGCCGTAGGGAACCGATTCCCGCAACTCGATGACGATGCTGACAGTCTGCTTCCCCAGAGTACTGGATTGTTCCGGAACGGCCCGGATGACGTTATTCAGGGCCCCTTCCCCAAGGGATTTTCTTAAATCCGTCGGGACAAACATATTGTCCATTTTAACTGCGATTGACTTGCCCGCCAGCTTTTCAACCTGTACATCGGCCTGCCTCGAGGCCATAATGGTCACCCGCTCTTTTCCGGTTATTTTCTCAAAAAGGATATTTTCCAGGTATCCTGTCGGCACGGCCGGCGCTGCCGCGCCTGTCCCCTCGCCTTTTACCGTTCCCACCGTGACCAACAAGCACAGTGCACATAAAAAACAAAGGGCAAAACCCACTGACCACTTTTGTTTTTTCATGGTTTTACCTCTTCACTTTCTTTGAGAAGTTTCATCTCCACCTTCTTTGCCCCTGTCTTTCCCTTCTTGCCCCTTGCCGTTGGTTCCTCGACAACCACGGTGTCACCTAGGATTTTAGCTACCTTGCCATTATTCATGCCAATGGGGGTGCCTATGGACAGGGTATAATACTTGCCGGCCGTATCCTGAACGACGGCGGTTCTGCCTTTTTCATTGCCCCCGATACCAACCAGTTTGAACTGCTCAATCCCCACCCGTTGCAGGGGTGAAAGGGGCAATTTCTGCTGCTGCCTCTTTAGCTGCGCCTCCTTCAATTTCCTCAGGGCTAATTCGGCGTCTACAAAAGGTTTGAAGGGATCAGGTTTCCCTATCGGGTCGTAACTGAAAATAAGTGAATCCACTGCCGCCGGCTTGTCTGCCACAGGCGTGGCGGTTACGCTCTTGACCGCACTTCTCGAGGCGGTGTCCGGGGATGCAGAAAAAACCGGTCCGGCAAAGAGTAACGCCAAGACAGAAAAGAAAATCATTTCTTTATTTCTTTTTGTCATCCGGTTTTCCGCCTTTATCTCCCGCTTTTTCGGTAAACATATACGTTTTTACCACACAGGTGGTATTGACGATCCTTCCCCGTCCTATCACATCTTTGGCGTCGCTGATGGAAATGTCCTCGATATTGATGATTCTGGGCAATCTGGCAACCTTGTCGAAGAAATAGACCACATTGTTGAAGCTGCCGTTGATATTTACCCTTACCGGTATCTCTTCGTAGAATTTATCCGGAACAGGCGGCGGCTTGGGGCCGTCTTTCTTTTGATCGCCCGGCTTCTGTTCGGCCCGCTGGTCCGATGGTTTCAGATTGGCCCTGACCTCTGCGCCCTTGTCCGGCGGCTTTTCCGGTGGTTTTTCAGGTGGTTTCGGTTCAAAGAGCAGAAAATCGATGTCCGTTTCTCTCCCCGCCACGGAAACGGCTTGAAAGAGTCCGGGAATTTCCCGCTGATCGGGAAGCTTCGTCAGGGCAAGGGCGAACGCTTCTTTCAAAAGAGCGACTTCCTTAAGGAATTTCCCCTTTTGCGCAACAATCCTTTCCTTCTCTGCGATCTGTCTACCCAATTCGGCTGCTTTTGCCTGCAGGGCGCTGCGCTTCTCCCAGGCGTCGTTAAAAAGGAGAAACCAGTAGAAATAGCCCAGCAACAGGAAGGCCGCGACCAGCAGAAGCGCAAGCATCTTCGGAGAGAGTTTTTTCAGATCCTCGACGGTTATCGCCATAACTTACACACCACTTCTCAGGACGCAGGAGAGGACAAAATGCTGCAACTTGATTCCTGACAGCTCCAACTGTTTGGACGAAACCAACTCCACAGATTGGATATACATGGAACCTTCCATGTTTTTGATAAATTTAACAACGGCGAAATTATCCCGTGCATTGCCCTCCACCTGCATGGACATTCCGGTTTGTGAGAGTTTATCCAGCCAGACATCTTTCGTGGGAACCTGAGACGCCACATCGGCTAATAGGCGGACCGGATAACTCCGGTTTTTTTCAAGGGTCTGAATAACCCCCAGCTTTTTTTCCAGGATCTTTTTCTCGTTCTTGATCTGCTCCACTTCACCAATGATCTTGTTGAGGGCCAGAATCTTTTCGTCTTTCTCCTTAACGTCCTTATCCAGGAAACTCACGGAGGCGGTAATCCACAGGTGAACCATCCCGAGGATAAGGAAAAAGAGGATAAAGCAACCGGCAATAATGACGAGCTGCTTTGTCTGGGTTTCCTTCTTGGCCTTTTCCTGATAGGGAAGTAGATTGATCCGGATCATTTGTCCCCCAGTTTCCTCAATGCCAGACCGACCCCAACCGCAGCAATGGGAGCAATCTCTTTGATATAATCAACATCCATCATCTTGCGGTTGTAATTTATTTTCTTGAAAGGATTGATGATCTCCACAGGAACACTCAGTCTTTGGGAAAGATCGTTCACGATGCCGGGAATATTGGCCCCGCCACCGGCCAGAAGTATCATTTTCACATCCTCGTCACTGTAGGTCGAGCGGAAATAATCGATCGATCGTTCAATCTCCGCACAAAGGGGATCGGCAAGAGGCAGGAGGGTGTTGCGGAAGAACTCTCCTTTCGCTAATTCGTCTCCTTCGGGTCCATGTAGTTTAATCTGTTCCGCTTCCTCGACGGGTACCCCGAACTGGGACTGAATCGCCTCTGTGATCATGTTCCCACCCAGGGGGAAATCCCTCGTGAATATGGAGGTGGCGTTTCTAAGAACATTCAAACTGGTGATACTGGCCCCGATATTGGCAATAACGACCACGTCTTTTTCTTCGTGCTCATAATTTTCCTGATACATCGTCTCCAAAGCAAAGGAATCCACGTCCATAATGGCCAGGGACATCCCGAGAAGTTCGATGGCCTCCACATAGCCTTCAATGATCTCCTTTTTTGCAGCCACGATAATGACATCGTTCTGGTTGGGATTGTTGGCATTCCGACCGAGGATCTGGAAATCGAAATTGACGTTGTCCATATTGTCAAAGGGAAGGTATTTGCTGGCCTCGTCATGAATTGTTTCCTGGAGGTCGTGGGCTTCCATCTGCGGGAAAGTGGCCTTTTTGATGATAACGGAATAGCCGGAGAGTGAAGTGACAATGCTCTTTTTCTTACAACCGGAATTATTGAAAAGACGACTCAGCTCCTCGGCGAGGCCGTCGATATCGGCAACGGTGCCCTCGACGATGATCCCCTTAGTCAGGGGAACCACGAGGAAGCGGTTCATGGTATAGGAACCCTTCTCACCGAGAATCTCAACGAGCTTCAGGGAACTGGAACCGATGTCCAGACCGACAAATTGTTTTTTCCCGGTAAAAAAATTCTTGGGATTGAGAAGGGCAAAGGCATGGAGAGCGAGTTCGAACTTACTTTCTTTCTTCGGCGGGATTCCGTTCTCTTTCGATTTTGAAGCGACCACCGGCGAAACGCCCACCTGATCTTTCTTCCTTGAAAAAAGTGACTTGATATCAAACATACACAATCTTCATAGATTTACTTGGCGTTTCGATAAACCAGATCCCCTTTCTTAACCATTTCGAGATCGTTGCGGGCGACCATCTCGATATAGGCGAGATCTGTCCGCAAACAATGGACCGTCTTCTGTAACTCTCTGTTTTCACGGTCTATTTCCTGATTAACCTTTTTCAGGGACTGCAATCGCTCTCTGCTTACGTAATTATCTACGAGGCCCCGGTTGCCGAAAACAATCAAGGCGCCGATCAATAACGCAAGGGCAAGTACATAGCGACCGATTCTCATGATGCCTGCTTTTAATGATCAAATTTCGGCTATAATAAAATAAATTTCCTTTCTTCGCAATAAAAATAATACCTTCGGCGGAAAATAAATATTATCCCATTAACCACCGGCAGGCAGGAGCACCTGCGGTTCTCCCAGCAGAAAGTCCCCCCTTTCGATCCATTCCTTAAGAATCACTGCAATTTCCCTTGCTTTATAGTAACTGGAGAGGGGTGCCGTGGCAATTTTCTTGCCGTTCAGGATGATCTCTCCGCTTCTCAAGTCCTTGTAACTCACTTCGCCCAGGCTTTTTAACTCTCCCTTGGGATAATCCATACTGTAATCATAGATTTGAGTATAAATATCGGCGTCCTTGACGGCGGTATATCTTGCCATCTCTTCATTCAGGATAGGAATGGGTATCCCGATCCCGACGTAAAGGGACACACCGTATCCAAGCATACTCGCTCCGACCAGCCATTTGGGGGACATTTCCTTGAGATTGCCAATCGTCGCAATGGTGCCCGCTCCTTCCCGGGGGACGTCGTTTTCACCCCGCAGGGCATGGGGATTATGTTGTGTCCCCTGCCAGGCCACATATCCCTGTGCCCCGCCTAGAAAAATCCGCGTCCCCAACCCGATGGTCCTGTAACAGGGATCGTTGAAAAGGGGGCTCAATTGGCCCGCGGTCGCATAGTTGGCGTTTGCCATGCGGGGCCGGAGCATCCCCATATAGGTATAAATCGTCTTGTCGGACATATTGACGGCGCAACTATAATTCTGATAGGCGTTCCGGGGATTGAAAAGAATGGCGTCCCGCATGTCGTAAAGGGTCATGTTCTTCTCTTGCTTACGGGAGGGATAACAGTCTGTTCCGTAACCCTCCATCCGCAACCGGATTACATTGCCCGCCGCAAGGTCTTCGATTACATGTCCCCCTCCGTAATGGAACTCGCCCGGATAAACACTGTTGAGAGGATCCCCTTCGGCGACCTCCGTCGCCCCGATATAGCAATCGACGGCAGCAACGCCCCCGTAGGCGAGGACGTCATTCAACCACACCCGGGAGGCCTTGATCTTGGGGGAGGTATGACCGAAATTAAGAAAAGCCCCAGAAGAACACATTGGGCTGAATGTCCCTGTCGTTACGACATCCACCCGACGGGCCGCTTCCACAGCTCCATGGCGTTCCACCACATCGATCATTTCTTCGGCGGTTACCACTACCGCCTTACCCTGCCGGATTTTTTCGTTAATTTCCTGGTAGGTTTTGCTCACCTTGCCTTTTTTCATGAACATCCCCTCTTAATATCTTATGGTGTCGCAAAAAGTATCAAACCCCGTTAGTCCGTATGGCCGAAGCCGCCTTGTCCTCTTGCGGTTTCATCAAGGATTTCCTGTCGTCGCCATCGTCCCCGGCAAACCTTGTGAATAACCATCTGGGCCATGCGATCGCCCCGTCCTACCACAAAAGGATTCTCCCCGTGATTGATCACGAGCAGCTTTATCTCTCCCCGGTAGTCGGCGTCAATCGTCCCCGGAGAATTGACGAGGGTAATTCCATGTTTCAGGGCCAGACCGCTACGAGGTCTGATCTGGGCCTCATAGCCAGCAGGAAGGGCAATGGCCAACCCGGTGGGAATAGCCTCCCGACAACCCGGCAGGATCGTGATCTCCTGATCGACAGCGGCGCAGATATCCATGCCGGCGGACTGCTCCGTCATATACCGTGGCAACGGCAAATCGTCGCTGCCCGCCAATCTTACGATGGCAATCTCGACCTCGTTAACCGACAAATTTGACAACCTTAACCCATCTCCACCCTAACCATCCTCTCAGAAGAGTGGTAAACCATCTGTTATTCCAGGATTATTGCCTGCTGCCTATTGCCTACTCCGTTACCTATCCGTTCAAGATGTGCAAGGTCAGATCCTTTTCCGAAACGGGACCGATGGCGGCAATCGATATGGTACTGGGATTGAACATCTCCTGCGCCAGATCCTGGATATGCTCATTGGTAACGGCGTCGAGCTTGATCACGATATCTTCCGGGGGAATATGCCGACCATAACAGATTTCGTTTTTGGCCAGCCTAGTCATACGGTTGTCCGTGCTTTCCATGGAAAGAAGAAAATTTCCCTTGATGAGTTCCTTCGCTCCATGAAGTTCTTTTGCCGTCAAGGGCTGCTTGGCCATGCGCATCAGTTCATCGAAAATCAGTCCCAGGACTTCCCGGACTTCTCCTTTACCTGTGCCTACATACACGGCCAGCATGCCCGTATCGATATAGGGGGTCAGATAAGAATGAATGGCATAGGCAAGTCCCCTTTTTTCCCGAATTTCCTGAAAGAGGCGGGAACTCATGCTCCCTCCGAGGACGGCATTCATCAGAAAACTGGCATGGCGGCTTTCGCTGATCGAAGAGGGGGCGAGGGTCCCAATCATCATATGAACCTGTTCGAGATCCTTTTCCAGAACAGTAATACTTGAGGGAACCGCAGTGGGCATGGTGAAGGTTATTTTTTCTGTATCTACTCCCATGTCACCGAAGGCTTTTTCCACAAGTTCCACGAGCAGCTCATGTTTCAGATGGCCCGCTGCTGTCAGGACGACGTTCCGTCCCCGGTAACGGTTGTGGAAAAACTGCAGTAGCGAGTTTCTCGTGAAACCCTCGACCCGCTCCCGTGTGCCAAGCACTTGCATGCCCAAGTGATGGCCCTTCCAGAAATTGGCCTCAAAAAAATCGTGAATATAGTCGTCGGGAGAGTCCTCCAACATGCTGATCTCCTGGAGGACAACGGATTTCTCTTTCGTGATTTCATCCTCGTCAAATCTGGAATGATTGAAAATATCGGCAAGAAGATCTATCGCGAGGGCCAGATGGTAATCGGGAATCTTGATATAGAAAGCGGTCAACTCCTTACTCGTGAAGGCGTTCATGACGCCACCGACAGAATCGATCGTGGAGGCGATGTCGAAAGCCGTTCTCCTCTCCGTACCCTTGAAGAGCATATGTTCGATGAAATGGGCGGCCCCGTTGGTCTGATCGTCTTCGTAACGGGAGCCGCATTCTACCCAGATTCCGATGGAGATCGAGCGGACATGCTCGATCTCTTCGGAAATAATGCGCATTCCATTATCAAGAATGGTCTTATGATACATCCGCCCCCAGCGCTTCCTTCCTGCTCAGGCGGATCTTGCCCTGCTTGTCGATTTCGATAACCTTGACCATGATCACATCTCCTTCGTTGACGACATCCGTCACCTTGTTGACCCTATCCTTGGCCAACTGGGAAATATGAACCAGTCCTTCCGTGCCCGGAATGATTTCAACAAAGGCCCCGAAGTCAACAACCTTTTTGACTGTTCCGCTGTAGATCTTGCCGATTTCCGCTTCCTCGGTAAGCCATTTTACCATGGCCACCGCCCGGGCCGCCGCTTCGGCGTCACTGGAGGCGATGGTGACCGTACCGTCGTCTTCGACATCGATGGTCACTCCCGTCTCGCTGACAATCTGGCGGATGTTCTTACCGCCGCTGCCGATAACATCCCGGACCTTTTCCGGTCTTACTTTCACCGTGGTAATCCGCGGGGCGTAAAGAGAAATATCGTCACGGGATTCGGAGAGCGTCAGAAGCATCTTGTCGATGATGTGGATTCTTCCCTCCTTGGCCTGCATCAGCGCCCGTTTCAGGATGTCCTCCGTCAGATTGTCGACTTTGATGTCCATCTGCATGGCCGTGACGCCTTCCTTTGTTCCACAGACCTTGAAGTCCATATCCCCGGCATGGTCTTCATCACCCAGGATGTCGGAGAGGATGACTACCTCGTCGCCTTCACTGAGGAGACCCATGGCAATGCCACCAACGGGCGCTTTGATGGGCACCCCGCCGTCCATAAGGGACAGACAGCCGCCGCAGACCGTCGCCATTGAAGACGAGCCATTGGAGGAAAGAATTTCTGAAACGATACGAATCGTGTAAGGAAACACATCCGCTGCTGGCAAAACCGGGGCCAGCGCCCTTCTCGCCAGATTTCCATGCCCGATCTCCCGCCTTCCAGGGCTTCCGATCCGCTTTGCTTCCCCCACCGAATAAGGGGGGAAATTGTAATGGAGGATGAAGGATCGCCGCTCCTCGCCGCCGATAAAATCGATCCGCTGCTCATCCGAAGACGTCCCGAGGGTCATGGCGGCAAGGGCCTGTGTTTCGCCCCGGTTGAAAAGGGCGGAACCATGCACTCTGGGTAAGAGGCCAACCTCCGAAGAAATGGGCCGGATGTCGGTAAAAGAGCGGCCGTCAATGCGCCGCTTATCCCGCAGGATCTTCTCTCTGAGGATCTTTCTGTCCAGGCTTTCAAATATGCGGCCCACCACCGGAACCAGGGCGGCGTCTTCTCCGGCGCAGACTTTCTTGGCTTGATCTCGAAGCTGATCCAGTTTGTCGTATCTTTCAAGTTTGCGAACGGTCTGATAGGCATCCTGAATGCCCGCCGTCACCGTATCGGCTACCTTCTTTACAAGTGCTTCGTCCACAGCGACTTCCGCCAGGTTTCTTTTCGCCTTCCCGATGGCCAGACGCATCCGATCCTGCAATTCGATGATGGGACGCAGCGCCTCCAGACCGGCATTGATGGCGGCAACCAGGTCATCCTCGGCAACCTCGTTCGCCTCGCCTTCCAGCATGACCAGGTTGACATCAAATTCCCTTCCCTGGGTGCCGGGGGTTATTTTCCTCCCCGTGAGGAAGATGTTGAAGTCGCTTCCTTTCAATGCTTCTGCGCTTGGATTACAGACCAACCGACCATCGATCCTCCCAACCCGGACACCCGCTATCGGTCCCTTGAAGGGAACATTCGACATCTCGAGCGCCGCCGACGCGCCAATCATGGCCGCCACACCCGCGTCGTTCTCCGTGTCCAGGGAGAGGACGTTGGCCACAATCTGGGTCTCGTAGTAATAACCCTTGGGAATGAGCGGGCGGATCGACCGATCGATCATGCGTGAGGTCAGGATTTCCCTCTCATTGGGCCGCCCTTCCCGTTTAAAGAAACCTCCGGGGATCTTCCCCACTGCATAGGTCAGTTCCTGATAATCAACCGTCAAGGGAAGAAAATCAAGTCCCTCCCGCGCGGTTTTCAGTGATACGAGCGTAACGAGCACCACCGTATCCCCATAGGTTACCAATGCGGCCCCATCGGCCTGTTCCGCCAGATAATTGGCCTTTATCGACAGATTTCTTCCCGCAAACTCGCCCTCAAATATTTCTTTCATCTAATTTGTTATCCTCTCTGCAATGCTATTTTCTAAGGCCAAGACGCTGGATCACGGCTCGGTAACGTTCGACGTCTTTTTTCTTGACAT
The DNA here is from genome assembly GCA_903885795.1 of uncultured delta proteobacterium. Taxonomy (GTDB): domain Bacteria; phylum Desulfobacterota; class Syntrophia; order Syntrophales; family UBA8958; genus UBA8958. Next base: position 210,621 of record CAISJV010000066.1, read on the forward strand.
AATCCAGAAGTCGCCTTCTCTGACCAACAAGTTTCAACAGACCCCGCCGCGAATGATGGTCCTTTTTGTGAACCTTGAAATGCTCGGTGAGATATTCAATCCTCGCACTGAGCAGGGCAATCTGTACCTCCGGTGACCCGGTGTCTTTTTCGTGCAACTTGTATTGAGAAATAATTCCTTGTCTTTTTTCTGCGTCTAACACTTTTATTCCTCCCTCTTTAACTGGTTATCCCAATTTTTAATTTTCGTTAAATACCCTCAACAGTTTCATGACGGGAACGTCATTTTGAAGATCCGCCAGCTCCCGGCTCCCGTAAAGAAGCTCCGCTATCGCCATGAGTTCTCCATTACTACCGGTCAACTTTACCATATCTCCCGAATCAAGAAAAGGAATATCATCACGATGATTTACCATTTCCGCACGGGGGTGCACACCATCCTTGATCCTTTTCATCCAGGGGTCTTCCAGCACAATGGCCATCATATCCGGAAGCAGGTCCGCCAGGGGCATAAGGGCGGCACGGATACGGTCATCATTCCCCTGCCTGTCTTTCTGGTCCAGGACGACCGCCGACGCCTCGGAAAAAATACCGCTACGGGTCCTCCGCAACCCGGCAACACAGGCCCCGCAACCGAGGAGGTCGCCAACATCGGCGCAAAGAGAGCGAACATAGGTTCCCCCCGAGCAGGACATGCGAAACTTCACGTAGGGCAACGCTACTTCTTCAACCGTCAAATGGGAGATCTCCACCATCCGTGGCGGCGGATCGACAAGGATCCCCTTCCTCGCCCACTTATACAGGGCCCGGCCTTGAACCTTGATGGCCGAATAGCGGGGGGGAATCTGTTCGCTCCGCCCCAGAAATCCCTGCAGGGCATTCTCGACGCTCTGGCCGGTGACCTGCGGTTTTTTTTCCTCCAGCACCGCACCCTCGATATCCAGTGTATCCGTGCGGACACCGAGGAGCATGGAAACCAGATAGTCCTTGGTTACGGACACCAGGAAAGGGACAAGTTTCGTAGCCTCGCCGATACAGACGGGCAGAACACCCGTCGCTAAAGGATCCAGCGTCCCCGTGTGACCTGCCTTTTTTACCCCCGCAACCTTCCGGACATCCAGGACGACATCATGGGATGTCATGCCTGGAGACTTGTCGATGACAACTACCCCATTCATTTCCAGGCCGATGAGCAAATAACCTCCAGGAGCCGCTGCTTTACAGTGTCAATATTTCCTTCAATCCGGCAGCCAGAAGCGTTGACATGGCCACCACCACCGAACACCCTCGCAACCCGCTCGACGTTGGTCGCACCCTTGGAGCGCAAACTGATCTTGAAATTTCCGTCCGGCAGTTCCGTATAGAGGATTGACATATCCACACCTTCAATGGATCTTGGCAAATCGACAAGGCCCTCGGAATGCTCCCAGAGCGCCCCCGTTTCTTCAAAATCCTTGAGAAAGACAACCAGCGAGCCGACCCGGTCCCGGCAATCAAAGCTCAAGGTCTGCATTGCCTTCGCCATTAAACGGATTTTGGCCTTGGGGAAGCTCTCATAAATATTTTCTGATATCCACTGGGGATCAGCGCCGCTCTCGACCAGATGACCGGCTGCAATAAAGGTGTCTTTACCCGTGTTGCCATAATGGAAACCACCGGTATCGGTGAGGATCGCTGTATAAAGATTCGTGGCCATCTCCTTGGTGATCGTTGTTTTCATCTCCCTCAGGAGGCGAAAAACAAGCTCTCCCGTGGAACTTGCCGTAGGATCGATCAATCGGACCTCACAGAATCCGCCATTGGAAACATGATGATCGATGTTCACCAGCGTCTTGGCGGCCCCTATCCTGACTGCTTCACCTCCCACCCGATCCAGTTCGCTGCAATCGAGTATGAAGGCAACCTCAAAGGAGTCCGGCGGGGGAAGGATATTACGGATAATATCCGACCCAGGGAGAAAACGGTAATTATCAGGAGTTTTGTCCTGATTATAGATTGTGGCGTCTTTCCCAAGGCCTTTAAGGAGAAGATAAAAGGCCAGCTCCGAACCGACGGCGTCGCCGTCTAACTTGACATGCGCCGTAATGAGGAACTTTTGATGACGATTAACGATATCAACTATCTTTTGGATCATCCGCAACCTCTTGTTCATGTATCTGGGCAAAAATAGTGTCGATGCGGCTTCCGTAGGCGAAGGACGGATCGGGGTAAAAGACGATCGCCGGGACGTAACGCAGCTCCATGCGTTTAGCAAGTTCTCTTCTTAAAAAACCCGTCGCCTTTTCCAGGGCTTTCTGAGTCTCGGAGCGGCAGGTATCCTGCCCCATCTCGACAAAGTAGATCTTGGCCGTCCGCAGATCATCGCTGAGTTTCACCCCCGTAATGGTCATCTGTTTAATTCTCGGATCGGAGACTTCCCGGATCAGGATATCGGAGACCTCGCTCATGATCCGCTCCGCCACCCGCTGCGCCCTCTTAAAAGTCGCCATATTTATCTGCCCCTGCAGATTGCATGTTGAGCCATTCTGAATAACTGGTTATTTCCAGATTCGAACCGATGACTTGGGCAAGGCCCATCTCCTCGATATAGTTTAATATGTGATCCATTTTTGCGTTAATATAGCGACGGTCGTTCCCGACCACACAAAACCCGACCTTCGCCTTCTTCCATGAATCATTGTCTCCAACCTCGGCGATGGAGACATTGAAGGCGTTCTGAGTCCGTTTCAATATCTTGGTTAAAACGGACCTTTTTTCTTTGAGGGACCTGCACTCCTGTATCCACAGATCCACAAGCCCGGCGCCTACTACCATTATTCAATAAATCCGCAAAGAAGTCTTCTATCTGCAAAACTGCAAATAGGAGACGGCGACGCAAAAAGATCCAGAGGCGCGGCGCGCTCAGCCTGAGGAATGAGGCGTACTTTTTCGTACGCCGCAGTGACGAAGGATGAAGCGCAACAAAGCATATGGGCTTTTTGCGCCGCCGTCATCATAGTTTTCGGTCCACTTGCTCGTTTATATACGCCTCCAGAATATCCCCTTCACGGAGGTCATTATAGTTCTCAATCCCTATGCCGCATTCGTATCCCGTCGCTACTTCCCTGGCGTCGTCCTTCGCCCGCTTCAGGGACGCAATTTTCCCGTCATATACAACAATACCCTCCCGCACAAGTTTGAGATTGGCACTCCGGGCAATCTTACCGTCTGTGACGTAACATCCCGCAATCGTCCCGACCTTGGGTATTTTAAACAATTGCCTTACTTCGGCCCGGCCCTGGACAACTTCCTTGTATATCGGATCGAGCAGTCCTTCCATCGCGGCACGGACGTCCTCGATGACATTGTAAATGATATCATAGAGTTTTATCTCGACGCCCTCCTGTTCAGCCACCTCAACCACCCGGCTGTCCGGTCTCACATTGAAACCGATGACAATGGCGTTGGCCGAAGACGCGAGCATGACATCCGTTTCCGTGATCGCCCCCGTCGAGCTGTGTATGACCTTCAATTTCACATCCGCGGTACTCAACTTGTTCAGGGCCTCGGCAATGGCTTCCATGGACCCCTGGACATCCGCCTTGATGATCACGTTGAAATCCTTCACACCCTCCTTGATCTTCTGATAGAGCTGTTCCAGGGTTATCTTTGAGGTCGCGGAAAGTTCCTTCTCCCTTTCCTTTCTCGTCCAGTAATCGGCGATACTTCGCGCCTTCTTTTCGTCTTCGACACAGAGGAATTCCGCGCTGACCTGGGGGACGTTTGAAAATCCGATCACCTCTACCGGCATCGAGGGTCCGGCCTCCTTTACCCGCTGTCCCCGGTCGTTGATCATGGCGCGCACCCGGCCATATTCCGTTTTCGATGCAAAGGCGTCACCTTCCCGGAGGGTTCCTTCCTGGATAAGAACCGTAGCCACTGGCCCCCGCCCCTTATCCAGTTTCGATTCAATGATAATCCCTTTTGCCGGTCTTTCCGGATCAGCCTGAAGTTCCAGGATATCGGCCTGTAGGAGGATCATCTCGAGAAGGGCATCAATGCCCAGCTTCTGCTTGGCAGAAACCTCACAAAAAATGGTTTCGCCACCCCATTCCTCAGAAACAAGATTGTATTCAGTCAGACCCTGTTTGATCCGCTGCGGATCCGCATTTGGCTTGTCCATCTTGTTGATGGCCACAATAATCGGAACACCCGCCACGCGGGAGTGGTTAATGGCCTCTATGGTCTGCCCCATGACCCCATCATCCGCCGCCACCACCAGCACAACCACATCCGTCACCTGTGCGCCTCGGGCGCGCATGGCGGTGAAAGCCTCATGACCGGGGGTGTCGAGAAAGACGATGTCCCTGTCTTTGATGTGGACATGATAGGCGCCTATGGCCTGGGTTATCCCGCCGGCTTCACCCTCGATCACCTTTGTTTCCCGGATCGCATCAAGAAGAGACGTTTTACCATGATCGACGTGGCCCATGATCGTAACAACCGGCGCTCGTGGTTGCAGGTTACGCGAACCCTGATCCTCTTGCTGAAAGGTATCCTCGAATTCAACACCGACCAATTCCAACTGATAACCGAATTCCACGGCGATAAGGGTCGCCGTGTCAAAATCAAGGGACTGATTGATGGTCACCATCAACCCCAACCCGATGAGTTTGTTGATAACTTCGCTGGCCTTTACGCCCATCTTCTTGGACAGATCACCCACAGTAATCGTCTCGGAAATCTTGAGCCTCCGTTTACTGGCCTTAGGTACAGTAATAACTGTTTTTTGAAGCTTAACGACCCCGGCCTTTTTCTCATCCCGCCAGCGGGAGATCCGCTCATCCCGCTCAAGGTCTTTAATCTTTCCCTTTCGATCGACAGCCTTTTTAATCAAGGCCTTATTGCGGGGAAACGGATCAGAGATCACAACTTCTACCGGTTTTTTCCCCCTCTTTTTGTCCTTATCAGGTTCCCACTTCACAGGTTTTTTCGTGCCCGCCGGGGGAGCCAGGTCCCTGCCTGCAACTGCGTCCGTTCTTCTAGGCACAGGTCTTCTCTGGGCGCCAGCTACTGCCGGTTCTTGTGGCTTGCGAGGTGCTGTAATCCGATTTATTTCTCTTTTTACCGGTTTGGGGGCAGGCGGAGGGATAACCTGGGGGGCAGGTTTCATAACCGGCTTGCCGATGACAGGTTCAGCCTTTTCTACCAGAGGGGCGCCGCTCGAGACGGGGGCCGGAGGCAGTTCCTTGCGTGGCGGCAGGGGCTCTTGAGAGGTCGGGGTCGACACTACCTTCTCTGCAACGATTTTTTCTTCGGTAGGCTTCATTTCGGCAGGTTTCTGGATAACTTCGACAGATGCGGCAACCTCCTTTACAGGTTCAACAATGGGTTCGGATATGGGTTTGCCCTTAAGTTCCGCCGTTACCTCCGCCGCGGGGGGGGGCTCTTCTGCCAGTGCAGGCGCCTCTTCTTCAACCTCGGTGCGAACCGCTCTTCTCCTGATGACCGTAGATTTGACCCTCTTCTCGACCACTTCATGAGGTTGGTCAGCAAAATAATCCCTTTTAACTCTCTCCACCTCGCTGTCTTCGAGGGTACTTGAGTGGGACTTGACCGAAATACCCATCTTCTCCAAACGGGTTATTAAATCTTTGTTATCGATCCCCAATTCCTTGGCCAATTCGTAAACTCTCATTTTTGACATGAATAATTTCCTCGCTACAGCGTGCTCAACCCTTGAACCTTCTGATAAGTACCATTAAACTTTCTGGATATGTTCATTTTTAAAGATTATCACTTCCCCGCGACCGCGGCTTCCTCAATCATGCGCGTCGCTGCTTGCATCCAGCCCTCGGCCTGCTCTTTGCTCACCCCGGGCACCGTCATGAGCGTTTCCACGTCCACCGCTACGATCAAGGCCAGGCTCTTTATTCCTTCCTTGAGGAGGCCCTCGGCAACCGCTTCACTCATATCCGGCAGGGCCATCAGGTCGGTGCGGCTGTCTTCCTCTTGCTGAATTGAAGAAGACTCGCTCTTGACATCGATTTTCCAGCCTGTCAGCTTGACTGCCAAGCGAACATTCTGTCCATTTCTGCCGATCGCCAATGAAAGCTGGTCATCGGGAACAATGACCTCCATGCACCGATTTTCCTCATCGATGAGCACCCGATCCACCTTGGCAGGCGATAATGCTGCGTAGACATACTTGGCGGGATCATCGGAAAAGGGAACAATATCAATCTTTTCTCCCCTCAATTCCTGGACCACGCTCTGGACACGGGAGCCCCTCATGCCTACACAAGCGCCGACGGGATCGATATCTTTATCCTTGCTCTTGACGGCAATCTTTGCCCGCTTTCCAGGTTCCCTGGCAATACTGACAATCTCAATCAACCCCTCTGATATTTCCGGAACCTCCACTTCGAAAAGGGCTCTCAAAAAGGCCGGATGGGTTCTGGAAAGGATGATCTGGGGTCCCTTGGATATCCTTTTGACATCACAGATAAATGAACGAATTCTCTCGCCCCGCTTGTAGACTTCCCGGAAGATTTGCTCCGACACTGGGATAACGCCTTCCGACCGGCCAAGATTGACAATGATGCTGCCGCCTTCAAATCTCTGGACGAAGCCATTGACGAGCTGCATCTTGCGGTCCTTGTATTCCTCATATACATTGTCTCGTTCGGCATCTTTTACGCGCTGGATGATAATCTGCTTGGCTGTCTGGACGGCAATACGGCCAAAGGTAGACGTGTCAACCTTCATCCCCAGGCTGTCTCCAGCTTCCACTTCCTCATCCATATCCCTTGCTTCGGCCATGGATATTTGCATATCCGGATCCGTTACCTTTTCTTCTACCGTTTTGAATTGAAATACCTCAATTTCGCCGGCCTCTTCGTTATAGTGGGACTCGATTTCGACATTGGGTCCCATTTTCTTTCTTGCAGCATTCAGCATGGCCGCCTCAAGGGCTTCGATAATAATCTCCTTCTCGATTCCCCTGTCCTTGCTCATCTGCTCGACCAGCCGTTTCAGCTCCGAAAACATGCCCTCTTCCTCCATTCATCGCTTAGGATGATTTATCTCAAATTATCTATGATCTAATAAGCCTTCAATATGGGCCTCGACCACCGATTCCCTGGGAACACTGAATATCTTTCCCGCCAAATCCAGAATAATCGTCTTTTTCCCGTCTTCGCCTATCTGGTAATCTTTCAGGAGACCCTTGAAATTCCTTATGCCATCGATTTTATAATCCGTCCGGATGATTACCCGGCACCCAATAAACCTGACAAAATCCTTATCCTTAACCAGGGGTCGGTCCAAACCGGGAGAAGATATTTCCAGGGTATAGGCTTCTGGAGGAACATCGTTCACATCGAGAAGATCGCCCACCTGGTCACTGATCAGGGCGCAATCGTCGATGGTCACTCCCCCTTCCCTGTCGATGTAAAGGCGCACAATCCAGCGTGATTTCATCTGGACGCACTCTACGCAAACAAGTTCCATCCCCTCCGATTGAATCGCGGGTTCGGCTATTTCCCAGATACGGTTCTCGTAATTTTTTCTTAAAAAGCTCATTCTTTGCAGAAAAAAAAAGTGGGCAAAAGCCCACTCGTCATAAATTCAACGATAATGTTGATCCCCAGCTAACACAACTGCACGGTAAATGCAAGCAAAAATCAAGGGCTTCCCGGGAGATAAAAATGGAGCGGGCGACCGGGATCGAACCGGCGACGTCCAGCTTGGGAAGCTGACATTCTACCGCTGAATTACGCCCGCACTCCCCGAAATTCAGGGGACATATTAATCAAAGATGTCATTTTGTCAAGCCATATTTGACGGTGGCGCAAAAAGCCCCATATGCTTCGTTCCGCTTCCGCCTTCGTCACTGCGACGTACGGAAAAGTACTTCTCGCTCCTCAGACGGAGCGCGCCTCGCCTCTGGGGCTTTTTGCGCCACAGTCTATTGCTTTATCGTTTTGTTAGCTTCCTTCATCTATACATTTAATCAGTTTTTGAGGCGAATGGCGATGGATCTGCCATGGGCATCGAGCCCCTCCAGGGTTGCAAATCTTTCCGTCTGGCGTCCATAGCGATGAAAGGCATCCCGGGTAAAGGAAAGGATGCTCGTCCTTTTGACAAAATCATAGACCCCCAAAGGAGAAGAGAATCTGGCCGTTCCTCCCGTGGGAAGAATATGATTAGGCCCGGCCATATAGTCCCCCAGGGCCTCCGGGGTGTATTGTCCAAGGAATACGGCCCCGGCATGCGTTATTTCGGACAGTAGTTCCTCGGGATTCTCCACCATCAATTCCAGGTGTTCCGGGGCAAAACGGTTGGCCAACCGCACTGCTTCTCCAAGATCTTTCGTTACCAGAACAGCGCCATAGCGATCAATCGCCCGCTGCACAATTGTTTTCCTTGGTAAACTTTCAAGTTGCCGATAGACTTCGGCAACAATCCGCCGGGCCGTGGCCGCATCGGGAGTCAAGACCACGGCGCTTGCCATCTCGTCATGTTCCGCCTGAGCGAGGAGGTCGGCGGCCACAAAGGAAACTGGCGCCGTATGGTCACAGATGACAAGAACTTCACTGGGACCAGCAATCATATCGATGTCAACGTGCCCATAGACCAGTTGTTTTGCCGTGGCAACGTAGGCATTCCCTGGCCCGACAATTTTATCGACCCGGGGAATGGATGCGGTTCCATAGGTAAGGGCCGCAATGGCCTGGGCGCCCCCAATCTTGAAAATCCTGTTTACCCCTCCCAGTTCCATGGCCAGGGCAACGAGCGGATTAATTGTCCTCTCCCTCAGCGGGGTTACGGCAACAATCTCCTTGACTCCCGCAATCCGGGCCGGGATGGCCGCCATAAGCACCGTTGATGGATAGGAGGCAAGCCCCCCGGGGACATAAATACCTGCCCTTTCCAGGGGCGTGATCCGCTGCCCGATCCGGACACCCTCCTCCGATTCATCCCGCCAGTCCTTCATGATCTGGGACCGATGAAATTTCTCTATCCGCACCGCGGCAAGTTGAAGGACGGCGCGATCATCAGGGTCAACTAGGGACGCCGCTGCTCTGATCTCCTCCGGCGATGCCTGAACCGTCTGGGGAGTCAAGACATAACCATCGAACTTCGCTGTATATTCAAACAGGGCAGCGTCGCCTCTTGCGGCCACGTTCCGCAAAATGTTTTCCACTATGGTGCGCAAGGCCGGATCACTGCCGCCACCGCGATTCATGATCCCCTGGAAGACCTCTTCAAATATTGGCTCGTCTGTTCTGATTACTCTCACTGAGATTACCTCGTCATGCTTTCACCCGTTCAATAACCGCTCCCAGGCGGGAAAACTTTTCCTCAATCCGCTCATAGCCGCGATCGAGGTGATAAACTCGAGAGAGTTCCGTACTTCCTTCCGCCGCCAGACCCGCGAGAATCAATGACGCAGAGGCCCGCAGGTCCGTTGCCATGACCGGGGCCCCATGCAGTTTCGGAACCCCCTTGACAATGGCGCTGTGTCCCTGAACAGCAATTTCCGCACCCATGCGCATCAATTCACTTACATGCATGAAACGGTTTTCAAAAATCGTTTCCGTCATTACGCTGAGGCCGCTCGCTACGGTCATGAGGGACATGATCTGGGCCTGGAGATCCGTCGGAAAACCAGGATAGGCAAGGGTCTTGACATCAACGCTCCGAGGCCGTTTATTGGCGATCGCCCGTATAAAGCGATCCCCCAAGACCATCTCCATCCCTATATCGCGGAGTTTGACAATCAGGGCGTCGTGATGGCCGGGGTGACAGTTTCTGATGCAGATGTCCCCACCGGTAATTCCGGCAGCGATCATGAAGGTCCCCGCCTCGATGCGATCAGAAATGATTGTTCCTTCCACCGGATGAAGAGCTGACACACCATCGATGCGAATGACGTCCGTCCCGGCGCCGATAATCCTTGCCCCCATGCCATTGAGGATTTCTGCAAGATTTACGACCTCCGGCTCCCGGGCGGCGTTTTTCAGCAGGGTCGTCCCATCAGCTAGGGCGGCAGCCATCATGATATTTTCCGTGCCCGTTACCGTGATTATATCGAAGTAGATGGTGGCGCCTTTCAAACGTCGCGCCTTGGCGATCACATAGCCGTCTTTCAGCTCCACTTCCGCCCCCATGTCCTGAAGGGCGCGGATATGGAGATTGACCGGCCTAGCCCCGATAGCACAGCCCCCGGGGAGGGAAACATGGGCTTCTCCCAATCTGGCAACCAATGGTCCCAAAACAAGGACCGAAGCCCGCATCGTGCGGACCAGGTCATAGGCGGCCGTACATGACTGAATATCCTCCGCATTGATCCGGAGAGAACCTTTCTCTTCCGCAAAAACAACCCCGAAACTTCCCAGCAGTTTTTTGATGGTTTTGATGTCCACGAGATCGGGAATATTATGAAAGGTATTCCAACCCTTCGTCAGCAGGGAGGCCGCAATGATGGGTAAGGCGGCATTCTTGGCGCCGCTGTTCTCAATTTCCCCTTCCAGTCGCTGCCCGCCCGTGATCAGTATCTTGTCCACGTTTATTTTCTCCTAGCCAGGATCACCCGGTCGCAACCGGCATAATCCTGCCGACATGATATGTTTGCATATGAACCTGTTTTTCGCAACAGATCCTCAAGCCGCCGCCTCTGCCCAGCCCCTATCTCCATGATGAGATAACCGCCGGATTCGAGATACTGCGAACCGTCGTTGATGATTTCCCGATGCAAAGAAATCCCTTCCGGTCCCCCTAGAAGCGCCGCGGAGGGCTCAAATTTCCTGACGTCATCGGGTAGGCTGAGGAATTCTTCATCGGAGATATAAGGAGGATTGGAGACGATCACATCAAAAACCCCGGGAAGGTCCGCGAAAAGGGAGCCGACGAGAAACTGGATTCTCTCGGAGACGCCCATGTTTGCGGCGTTCAGTCTGGCCACCGCGATCGCTTCCGATGATATATCCGTCGCAACCATCTGCAAGTTCTCCTGCGACGCTGCCAAGGCAACACTTATGGCGCCGCTGCCAACACCGATTTCAAGAATCCTGGCTGGACGGTGATCAATCCCGGGCAGAATCCTCAGGACCTCTTCCACCAGTATTTCTGTCTCCGGGCGGGGGATGAGGACATGGCTATTCACATAAAAAGCAAGAGACCAGAATTCCTTCTCCCCGATAATGTAGGCAACGGGCTCATTGAGCTCCCGACGCGCCACCCACTGACGAAAACATCGCGACTGTTGATCCGTCAGCAGGACATGCCCCCGCATCAGAATCTGCGTCCGGTCAACATGCAGCACATGACACAGTAGCACCTCGCCGTCAAGTCTGGGGGAGGCTATTCCGGCCTTTCGAAGGACTTTTACCGCATCTTCGAGGCCCTCCCGTATTGTCATACAAGATCATCTTTCATTGTCTGCAGGGGACTGATTAAGGGCCGCCGCCTGGAAATTTGCGTTCAGAGAGTCAATAAACAACTGGATCTCGCCGTCAAGGAAATTCTCCAGATTATAGATGGTAAGTCCGATGCGATGATCCGTCACCCGGCCCTGGGGATAGTTATAGGTCCTGATCCGCTCGCTGCGGTCCCCGCTTCCCACCTGATTCTTTCTTGTCTGGGAGATCTCGGCATTCTGTCTCTGGATCATACCATCCAGAAGTCTCGCCCTCAGAACCTTCATGGCCTTATGCTTGTTTTTCAGCTGGGACTTTTCATCCTGGCAGGAAACGACCATTCCCGTTGGCAAATGGGTAATACGAACAGCGGAATCGGTCGTATTGACTGATTGGCCACCGTGACCGCTGGAGTGAAAAACATCTATCCTCAGCTCATTGGGATCGATGTTTATATCAACTTCTTCCGCCTCGGGCAGGATTGCCACCGTAACCGCCGAGGTGTGAATACGCCCCTGGGCCTCCGTGACCGGAACCCGCTGCACCCGGTGGACGCCGCTTTCATATTTTAACCTGCTGTAGGCCCCTTTTCCTTCGATCAGGGCGATGATCTCTTTAAATCCCCCCATGCCTCCCGCCGGTGAATGGCTGATCACTTCAACTTTCCACTCACATCTCTCTGCATACCGGCCGTACATGCGAAAAAGGTCGCCCACGAACAGTGCGGCTTCATCCCCCCCTGTTCCCGCCCGGATCTCGAGGAGAACATTCTTCTCGTCATTCGGGTCCCGGGGAAGGAGCAGGATCTTCAAGCGGCTGTTAAATTCTTCGAGCTGCTCTTTCAGCAGCGGCATTTCCTCCCTGACGATTTCCCTGAGTTCCTCGTCATTTTCTTTCAGGATCTTCTGACCTTCTTCAATCCTCAATCTGGCATCTTCATAGGCGCGGTATACCTCGACCAGATCGTGAATATCGGAGTGTTCTTTGGCGTATTTCTGGTAGAGAGCGGGCTTGGCAACAACCTCACCATCGCTCAAAAACACCTGCAAGTCCTCGAATCTGTCCTCAATTTCTTTAAGTTTTTTATACATCGTTACCTTACCGGGATCTAAAGAGAAAATCCTCCCGACATCCTTCAGGAGATTCCCTTCCTGATGAATGGGGCGGCTATTTGTTGATACGGTTAAAATACAGGAAACAAGGGGGAACAGCGTCCACTGAACCGCAGACGCACAAACTCCGTCCTGCACGGCCAGGCACTAAGATCCACAATGGGATCGTGGCGGGAACTTCCTTACGGGCGCTGGACATGATCATGAGCGAGCGGCCGATCCTTCGTTCATGGCTATCGGAAATTTAATCAGCTATCCTTCTTATTCACTAAGCCCGCATACTTCCTGTTGAAGCGTTCAACTCTCCCTGCGGTGTCCATCAGCTTCTGTTTCCCCGTTATGAAAGGATGACATTGGGAACAAATTTCCACTTTGATATCCTTTTTCGTCGACCGGGTATGGACAACATTGCCACACACACAGGTAATGGTGGTTTCTTCGTACTTTGGATGGATGCCTTCCTTCATGTTTTCAACCTTCCTCCCTTGGAAAATGGGATCGCATTATAATCTTTGAATTGAGAAATTCAAGAAATATTTTTCATATTTATTGTTATGAATTCATGGAATCAAGAAACGTCTGGTTGTTCTCCGTCTTGCGAATCTTGTCGATGATGAAATCCATGGCATCGACAGGATTCATTTCCTGGAGAAGGCGCCTCAATATCCATATCCGGTTGAGATTTATTTTCGGGATCAGAAGTTCCTCTTTTCTCGTACCGGACCGGACAAGATCAAAGGCCGGGAATATCCTCCGGTCGGCAATGCGGCGATCGAGATGGAGTTCCATGTTTCCCGTGCCCTTGAATTCTTCAAAGATGACTTCATCCATACGACTGCCCGTATCGATCAAGGCCGTAGAAATGATCGTCAGGCTACCGCCGTATTCAATATTTCGCGCGGCTCCGAAAAAGCGTTTGGGTTTATGCAGGGCATTGGAATCGACGCCTCCGGAGAGAACCTTTCCACTCGGCGGGACGACGGTATTGTAGGCCCTGGCCAGCCGGGTGATGCTGTCGAGAAGAATGACAACATCTTTCTTATGTTCCACAAGCCTTTTCGCCTTTTCAATCACCATCTCCGCCACCTGGACGTGCCGGGTAGCCGGTTCATCGAAGGTAGATGAAACTACCTCTCCCTGGACGCTGCGCTGCATATCCGTGACTTCCTCAGGCCGCTCGTCGATAAGGAGGACCATAAGAACCACTTCGGGATGATTGGCGGCAATACTGCGGGCAATATCCTGAAGGAGCATCGTCTTGCCCGCCCGGGGCGGCGACACGATGAGACCGCGCTGCCCTTTGCCGATGGGGGTAAACAGGTCCATGATCCGGGTCGAAAAATTCTCCGGATCCGATTCAAGGTTAAATTTCTCCTCCGGATAGAGAGGCGTCAGGTTGTCAAAGAGAATCTTGTCACGGGAGGCTTCGGGAGATTCAAAATTGATCATGTCAACCTTGAGGAGGGCAAAATATTTCTCTCCTTCTTTGGGAGGGCGAACCTCTCCGGAAATGGTGTCTCCCGTACGCAGACTGAAGCGCCGGATCTGGGACGGCGAAACATAGATGTCGTCGGGACTGGGCAGGTAGTTGTAATCCACCGCCCGGAGAAATCCGAAACCATCCGGGAGAATTTCCAGGACTCCGGAGCCGGAGATCAAACCGTTCTTCTCCGTTTGGGCCTGAAGAATGGAAAAAATCAGGTCCTGCCTTCTCATGCCGCCGTAGCCGGCAACATTTAGGTCTTTGGCCAGATTGGCCAGTTCACTGATGGGAAGTCTTTTAATGTCTTCGATGTTCATGTGTGGATATCCTAAATAAAATCATTATATTGGCAGTCCCTGAAGGAGTCGCAACCGGGACTTGGTCAATAACCTTTGGCAGATTATGCGTTTCCCTCTGGACGTGACGAATAAGAATGTATCATGCAACGATAGATTATAAAGAAAAGTGGATTGCAAAAGGTCTGCTCATCTGAACGCCGGAAACTCTCCAAAACGGTAGGACCTGACCTGCGCCTTTTGAAAGTGCCGGTATTTTTAGCCTATTGGAAATGTAATGTCAAGAATTTTTCTTCATGAAAGAATTTTGTCATTTATCATAATAAAATTAAGCATTCTTCCCGTTATCCCTCCCTCTTTGCGGTGGGAGTAGAACCACTCGCTTGCGCAGGACGTACAGAGATTTGCATCATGAATGTTCTCCCCGGGAACCTCCAGCTCTTGAAGCTGACAACGGTTAGCAAGGGCAAGGTTCAGCTTCCACTTTCCCATCTCTGTTCCTATGCCTATTCCCGTCCCCGTCCCTGAAAGGGGGACAAAAATCTTATCTCTTGCCGGATGTGATTCCATCGCTTCATAAACCTTAGCATCCACTTCATAACAACAGGCCCCGATGGCGGGACCTATGGCCGCCTGGACGTCCTGAGGCCTTGTCCCGTACCGTTCGGAAAGCAGCCTTAGCACCTTTCCGGAGATGTTCAGGGACGAGCCCCGCCACCCGGCATGCACGGCGGCAACAATTCGTTTTTCCGTATCAACCATCAATACGGGAACGCAGTCCGCCGTCTTCATACAGAGGGCCAGACCCGGCCGGTTCGTAATAATGGCGTCATAGCCCAGATCCTGCGGGTCAAAGGTTTGGGATTCGGCATCGTCAATGGTAAGAATTCGGTCCCCGTGGACCTGATGAACCTGAATAAAATTCCGTCTTGAGACACCGAAGGCGGCGGCAACCATGTCCCAGTTTTTGCTTATGTTTTCATCGGTGTCACCTTCTTTCAGGCTCGTGTTGAGGCTGGCAAACGCACCCTCGCTGACCCCGCCCCGGCGAGTACAGAAGGCATGAGTTAAAAAGGGATAGGGCCGCCAGGGAGGCACCGCAAAATACTCGATGCTGCCTTGCTTGACTAGTTCAATCATTATGTCCTCGCAAGAAGTCGTCATTTCCGCTCAGGCGGGAATCCAGACCATCGATAATCCGTTAAAAAACCTGGATTATGAACATTAATCTTCGATTTCCCGTTTTCACGGGTATGACAGAAAATAAATAGAGGTTGTCACTCATTATGTCTCACGGAAACTGTTCAGAAATTTACAGAGATCGTCCATATCCTGGGGAAGGGGAGCCTCGAAAACCAACTTTTCCCCGGTGGCCGGATGAATAAAGGCAATCCGGTGGGCATGGAGGGCCTGCCGGGTCATTTCCTTGAAGCGGCGGCGGATGGACTGATCGGAAATATCCATGATTTTCTTGGAATTTCCATAAATCTTGTCCCCCATCACGGGATGCCCCAGGGCGGTCAGATGGACCCTGATCTGATGGGTCCGCCCCGTTTCGATAGCAACGTCAAGCAGGGTAGCCATGCCATATCTTTCCCGGACCCGCCAGCGGGTGACGGCGCTTTTCCCTTGACGGCTCTTCGTAGACATCTTCTTTCGCTCGACGGGATGCCTCCCCACCGGCAGGTCTATAACTCCTTCATCATCCGTAACGTCCCCATAAACCAGGGCCAGGTAATGCTTTTCCACCCGTCGGGCTTCGAAATGTTCCGCCAGAGTCCGATGAATCTCATCGGATTTGGCCACAATCATGAGTCCGGAGGTGTCTTTATCGAGGCGATGGACAATGCCAGGCCGGAGAACCCCGCCGATTCCCGAGAGATCATGGCAGTGGTAAAGAAGGGCATTGACGAGGGTGCCCTGACGATTGCCCGCCCCGGGATGAACCACCAGTCCGGGCTGTTTGTCGATCACCAGGAGGAACGCATCCTCATAAACCACTTTTAAAGGTATATTTTCCGGCAAAACACCGCTGTCTGCCGGTTCGGGAAGTTGCAGCAGCACCTCGTCCCCCGGTTTCAGCCGGGAAGAGGCCTTTGGGGTCTTATTGTTGAGAAGGACATGTCCTGCCGCCACTATCCTCGGCATCTGGGAACGAGATAGGGAAACCTGCCTGTGGGACAGAAAGATATCGAGGCGCAGTCCCGTCTCATCCTCCTCAACTATGAAGCATTGTGTATCGGCAGATTCTCTCATCTAAAAATGCGGCCTCATCTTCTTGTTTTCACTGAACTATATTTCCCCTCCCCTTCAAGGGGAGGGTTAGGGTGGGGATGGGGTTATAATTTCATAATTGTCACTTAAACCTCACTCTCTCCCTGGGGGAGAGGGGATTTCAGGACTTTTTTCGCCAGCGGTTGCCGTCTTCAAACCTTCTAAAATAAACTTGAATTCCTCCTCTTCCACGGTGCGCATATCCAGGAGGACATCTGCGGCCGCGATCCGGGCAATGATGGGGATCTCCAGACGTCTCAGCTTCTCCTCCAGACGAACGGCAGACATGAGTAGCGGCGTCATGACCACAAGCATCGTGGGAATCTCCTGACCCGGCAGGGAACCGCCCCCCGCCGCCGACATTCCTTCTTTCAAAAAGAAGCGCATCCCTTCAAGATCGGCCCTCTTCAGTTTCCGGAGCAGTTTTTTCGCCCGGGCGGCAACCCTCTCCAGAGACTCTGTCAGGGCCTTGAGAACCCGCAAATCCTTTCTGGCCCGCTCCGGATTCAAGTAATGAATCATCGTCGCCTCCAACGCTGCCAGGGTGAGCTTGTCGATACGCAGGGCGCGGTTGAGGGGGTTTTTCCTGATCTTTTCCAGAATTGTCCCTTTGCCGATAATGATCCCGGCCTGGGGACCGCCGAGGAGCTTGTCGCCACTGAACGTCGCCACATCCACTCCGGCGGCGACAACATCTTCCACTGTCGGTTCCCGTTGCAGGTTGTGCAGGCCCAGGTCGATCATGCACCCGCTTCCCAAATCGTTCATCACCAGGATGCCGTGCTCACGACCCAGGGCCACCAGGGCTTTGAGATCCACTTCTTCCGTAAAACCGATGATCCGGAAATTGCTCGTATGAACCTTCATCAACAGACGGGTATCGGCGTTGATTGCCAGTTGATAATCCTTCAGGCGCGTCCGGTTTGTCGCCCCCACCTCGCGCAGGCGGGCGCCGCTTCTTTCCATTACCTCGGGGATGCGGAATTCCCCGCCGATTTCAATCAGTTCTCCCCGGGATACAATAGCCTCGCCCCCCTGGGCCAGGGTATTTAGGACCAGCAGAACGGCAGCGGCGTTGTTGTTTACCACCAGGGCGTCTTCCGCCCCGGTCAGACGACAGATGATATCCCGCACATGATCGTAGCGAAGTCCCCGCTCGCCTTTTTCCAGGTCGAATTCAAGATTGGAATAACCACGGCTGACCTCAATGATTCGGTCCAGGGCGGAGGCGGCAAGGGGAGCCCGACCCAGATTGGTATGGAGGATAACCCCGGTTGCGTTAATCACCTGTCGGAGCCGATAGGTATGCAAGCCCTCGATACTAAGAATAATTTCTTCAGCAAGCCCCGCCGAGGAAGGGGGAGGAAATCCCCGTTCTCCCTCTTTCCAGGACATGATTTTTTGACGCCACCTCTCGACCGTTGACCGGCAAGTCTCCCTCACCAGTGGTCTGGGTGCCCTGTCGAGCAACCCCTTCTTCTCCAGATCGAGGAGGAGTTCGTCTATCTTGGGCAACTGCTTCAACCATTCCCTTTTCCGGTCATCCATAGCTTTCTCCTGTCGAGGCCTTTATCTCAGCCCGGAGGCTGCTCCCTGCAAAAATCACGGAAATTATTTACGGAAGTGAAAAATTCCCGCATCATGATGACCCAGCTATAGCACCCCTTGTCGGTCAGGGTCAATCGGCCCTTATCGTAGCGGAGACGTCCCGCCAGAATAAAGGACAAAATCTCAAACCAGAGATAAGACCATGGATTAACTCCATATTTATCACGGAAGGTCTTCATTTCGAGACGGGTTCCAAAAAGTTTCATCAAGAAATCGTATCGCATCTGATCTTTCCGGGTGAAAACCCGGTCCGCCATCAGGGGCGCCTCCCCGCGATCTATTTTCTGAATGTATTCCGGGACATTGAAGGTATTGGCATAGCAGACGCCGTTCAGGAAACCGATGGAACCGCTCCCCAGGCCGGCATATTCGTCATAATCCACAATATACTCGTCAATCATGCTGGCCTTCCGGGAAAAGCACCAGGCCGAGGAAAACCGGTAGGTCGGCAGGAGCCGCCGGAGGATATGGGCGTAGAAGCGCTCTTCCCTGCCAAAATCGACCTTCCCCAGGGTTTTCACAACCTGCTGACGGGTCGAGTCCGATACCATCAAGGGATAATAGGTCACCTGATCGACGCCGATCTTTAACAGGGTTTCCAGATCCTGATTGAGGATATCGGGCGTCTGGGAGGGGAAATTGAACATCATGTCGGCATTGAGGGTATCAAAACGCCCGCCGATGGCGGCAAGACGTGCCGCAATATCCTCCCCTGTACCGTATTTATCCAGGCGGTCCATGTCCCTGAGCAGACCGTTATCGAAACTCTGGACCCCCACGGAGAGACGATTGACGCCGGCCTCCGTAAGTATCCTGAGCCGGTCTTCCGTCAAATGGTTGGGATTCGTTTCCACCGATATTTCCCGGATGGAAAAACACTCTTTCGCAACCTGGAGGGTATCGGCCAATTCCTCGATCATGACCGTCGGGGTGCCACCGCCGACATAAATGCCGCCAAAATCATAACCCCGCTCACGGTAGAGCCGAATTTCCTTCCTCAGGGCCTGGAAATAGCTTCTGCACACGGATTCATCGAAGAGAAACCGGTTAAAGGAGCAATAGGGGCAGAGCTTTTCACAGAAGGGCACATGTAGGTATAACAAGCGCGGTGTTTGTTTGGGGGCAAAAGGAAGGACGGGGGAGTTGCCTTCCTCGAAACGCATGGCCCGGGAAAACTCCCGGCGGACAACGGTGGTAATGGTTTGATTGATCAATCTCTGAAGCATATCGATTCCCCTATCAAATCATCGGAATATATTCAAGATTATTTGGCACCGCTGCATCTTGCAATAATCCCTTCCCGGTGTTATAGGGGCAGCGAAACATTCATACTAAACGAGGTATAAGTACGGCAATGAAAAAAGTCCTGGCCCTGTGGTCCAATGATCAGATCAATGAAGAAGAATCTCGCATTTTAAGAGAGACATGCGCGGATCTCCCCATTCCCCTGGACGCGGAAGCAAAGAAGTCCGTCCGGGACCTTGTTGAGGCCTTTCTCGAAAGGAATGACGCCTCGGGACTCGCGGCCCCTCAAATCGGCATCTCCAAGAATATCATCATCTTCCGCAATCGGGGATTTTCCAAGGACGGGGCTTCCGATGACACCTGGACCAAGAAAGACGTCGAGGTCCTCATCAACCCCAGAATTACCCAGAACCGGGGCGATCAGATCGTCCTTGCGGAAGGTTGCCTTTCCTGCCCCGACATCAAGGTGGAAATTGCCCGCTATCCGGAGATCAAGGTGCGAGGATTCGATGTCCACGGCCATAAAATCGGCAAGCGTTATCTCGATTTTGTGGCCCGCATCGTTCAACACGAAATGGACCACCTGGAAGGCAAGCTTATTGTCGATTATGACGAGGGGTCCTTTTTCGTGCCCAAAAAGAAACGCAATTTCTTCGAGACGTTGTTTCAGAAACAATCCGGCTGAATACACAGCCCGCCTTTCCAGGAACGGCCTATCCAGGAGAAATATTAGGAAGGAGCATTAATCCATGACGCAACCAGACAACCCGACCCCGACAGATTTTATCCGTGATTTCATCGAAGACGACCTCAAAACAAATAAAAATGACGGCATCGTCGCCGTCCGCTTCCCCCCGGAACCGAACGGCTATATCCATATCGGACACGCCAAGTCGGTATGCCTGAATTTCGGCATTGCCGCCCAGTATGGAGGAACCTGCAATCTCCGGATGGACGACACGGACCCGGCCGGCGAGTCCCTCGAATATGTCGATTCCATCATCCATGATATCCACTGGCTGGGGTTCGACTGGCAGGAGCGCCTGTTTTTTGCTTCCGACTATTTTGAGCAATTGTACCAGTTTGCCGTTGCCCTCATCAAGGCAGGCAAGGCTTATGTATGCAGCCTGAACGCCGAGGAGACAAGGGAACACCGGGGCAGCTTCACCGAACCGGGCATCGATAGCCCTTATCGTAACCGTTCCGTAGAGGAGAATCTTGACCTTTTTGCCCGGATGCGGGCTGGCGAATTCCCCGATGGGGCCTATGTCCTCAGGGCCAAAATCGACATGGCCGCCGCCAATATCGTGATGCGGGACCCAATCATGTACCGCGTCAAACGGGAACCTCACTTCCGGACCGGAACCGACTGGGTCATCTATCCCATGTACGATTTCGCCCACTGCCTGTCCGACGCCCTGGAGGGAATCACCTATTCCATCTGCACCCTGGAATTCGAGAATAACCGTCCCTTGTACGACTGGTTTGTGGAACAACTGATTCCCGGACGCCGTCCCCGACAGATCGAATTTGCCCGCCTCAATGTCAGCTACACGGTTTTGAGCAAGCGAAGGCTCATTGAGTTGGTGGAAAAGAAATACGTTTCCGGCTGGGATGATCCCCGGATGCCAACGGTGGCCGGTATGAGACGGCGGGGCTACACACCGGAGGCGATCAGGAAATTTGCCGCCGCCATCGGGGTGGCCAAGAATGACAACCTCGTGGACGTCGCCCTCCTTGAACACTGCGTCCGCGAAGACCTGAACGAGCGGGCGCCCCGGGCGATGGCCGTCTTGCGGCCCCTCCGGGTGATCATCGACAACTACCCGGAAAATCAGGTCGAAGAGTTTGAATGCCCCAACCATCCGCAAAACCCGGAAATGGGCACCCGGAAGGTTCTCTTCTCCCGGGTCCTCTATATCGAACAAGATGATTTCCTCGAGGATCCACCCAAAAAATATCACCGCCTCGGTCCCGGGCGGGAGGTCCGCCTCCGGAATGCCTACGTCATCCGCTATGAGAACATGGTGAAAAACAAGCAGACGGGGCAAACCGAGGAACTTCATTGCACCTACGACCCGGAGACCCGCAACGCCCCCCCGGCGGACGGACGGAAGATTCCCGGGGTCATCCACTGGGTAGCGGCGGATCACGCCATTCCCGCCGAAGTGCGTCTGTACGACCGCCTCTTCCGGGTTCCCGAACCGAAAGATGAAAACTACACCGCAGATTTGAACCCCGACTCCCTGGCAACCCTTGCCGACTGCTATGTAGAGGCAAGCCTGAAAGATGCAGTCCAAGGAGCAGGCTATCAGTTTGAGCGGCTGGGTTATTTCTGCGCAGATTTGAAGGATTCCCAACCTGGGAAACCCATCTTCAACCGGATCGTCCCCTTGCGGGATTCATGGGCCAAGATCACCGGCAGCCCTCATTGATAATCATGAATGGGGTGTCTGCGCGGCAGCGCCTTTATGGAGGGGAGGATGTCACTTCTTGAAAAGGTCGCTGTGTGTGCCGGTACGTTCCAGGCGGAGCGAATCCTGATCTGTTGTGTAAATGAGTACCCAGTCGGCCTCAATATGGCAGTCACGCGACAAATGCCACGGTCCTATTAGTGGATGATCTCTATGATTAGCTGGGAGAGGGGCGCCCTCGGCCAGAAGCTTGACAATCTCCTGCAACTTTTCCAAGCCCTTCCCTCGTTTCTGCATGCGGCTGACATCACGGGAGAATTGCCTGGTCTGCGAGACTTTCTTCATTTTTTCCAGCTATTGAACATTCCCTCTATCGACTCAAATTCCTGAATATCCTCACCACGTCGGCTCTTCTCCAGGGTCGAGGCCGTAAGCTTGTTCGGAATCGTAATCGGGAAAGGCAACCCGCCACGGAGCGATATTTGCCTGTAGAAGATGCGAATGGCCTCCGTGGGAGTAAGGCCAAGGCTCCGAAGAATCTCTTCCGCCTTCTCCTTTGTCTGTGGTTCAATGCGGGCATGGACGGCTGAAGTTTTCATGGGTTTTTTGTCCCACATCTGCAACACAAATGCAACCCGTTTTTCTCGTTGCTGTTTTCTTTTTTACTCCCAACAACCGAGCCTGGGCTTGAAGACGCATCAGATGATAAAATCCAGGTAATTCTTCCGGTCGATGACCTCTCAGGTTCCTTCCGGATAGGTGGCGTTCCCTTCGAGGAAATTCATTGCACCTATGACCCGGAGACCAGGAACGCCCCGGCGGACGGACGGAAGATTCCCGTGGTCATTACACTGGGTAGCGGCGGATCACGCCGTTCCTGCCGAAGTGCGGCTGTACGACCGCCTTTCCCGGGTTCCCGAACCGAAAGATGAAAACTACACCGCAGATTTGAACCCCGACTCCCTGGCAACCCTTGCCGGCTGCTATGTAGAGGCAAGCCTGAAAGATGCAGTCCAAGGAGCAGGCTATCAGTTTGAGCGGCTGGGTTATTTCTGTGCAGATTTGAAGGATTCCCTGCCCGGGAAACCCGTCTTCAATCGGATCGTCCCCTTGCGGGATTCATGGGCCAAGATCGCCGGCAGCGGAAAGTAGGGACAATCGCTTCATTTCAATTCGCCTTCAACCTTCTCGAATAGACGATCACCCGCTCGACGGGTGTCTTGGCATTGTTAGGCCTTATGTCAATCTATATATATAAGCATCCTCGATAAAGTGACCATTGATCGTATTGCGGGAGAACCTAGTACCGCTTATGCCTGGACCGGTGGATATTGCGCCTTTAAGCAATACTATTAGCGGCGCATTCTCATCGGTGACTGTTATGTCCTTGGTTTCAAGCTTAGGTTCATTTTCGGGAAGCTTGTTAATAATAGAACGAATTTTTTTGTAAACTGCCTTTGGCCCTAGTACTCTGACTGCTGGAAGAGCAAAGAGCAGCCTCCAACAATTCTCCTCAGAGAGGTATAGCCAAAGGGCACCACGAGTATCGAGGTTGGATTTATCCAAGCTCCGTAGAAGGCTTTCGCCAGCCATAATCATTTCTTGTGTCAATGCACCAGTTACCAAAACTTCTTCAACCATGACAATACCCCATTTTTTCTGCTTGTACAGGCCGAATAAAGATCGTGTGCCTGTTTTTCTGGCACGCCACTGATATAGCGGGAAGTCTCTTTCCAGTCCTTAACTACGGCCCAATTGTCACTCAATGGCTGATTCAATTTCATTTCATCTATGAGCTTTTGCCACAGGCCAGCTGTCTGAAGGAGCTTTTTCAGGTCGTGGGTATAGCAATCTTGCACAACTGTCTTGCTTGGGAAATCGTATTTATTTGTCTGCTTTGCGATACAGGATTTGATGGAACATTCTACAGCATACCCAAGGAGATAATAAGCGCCCGGATAACATTGACGATCAATCAGCTGCTTGGCCTCATGCACTCGTAGCTTTGATACCTCTTGGAAGTCATTTCTGTTCATTTTTACTCGACTTACGATACAATTGTTTTTTCAGGTCTGGTCTAACGTTCGAGTTCAGCGGACGCTGAAGAATATCCGCTGGAGCGAAAGGTTAGATTTCGCCCTCAATCTTAATATTATCTGCTTCGAAATCCGTAATTGTAAGAGATTCAATGCCGAACTTGTATCGCGGTCGGCCTCTGAACTTAACCTGCAATTCGTCACCTTGGTTGTAGCGAATCTTGTCAAAGTTCTCTTGACTCAAGAATATGTTTACCTTCCGTCCTCTAGGGCGTCGAATGGTGACGATTAGGCTGTTCGGGTAAAGCCTGTACACGCCACCTTCAATTGTTTGGTTGCGGCCAAGGTAGTACTCATTCGCGAGTCCGTTTATATAGTCTTTCTTACCTTCGTCGAACTCGATAAGCAACGGCTTTGATTGATTTGGCGCGCCTATTTCTATTTTCGCGATACCACCAGCAGCGTCGATGCGGTTGACGATGTTGACAACGTCGGCATGAATCGCGCCAATGAACTGTTGTTTGTCCTCATCGTTCTCGCCCCGGATCCGCTTCATGACATCGCCGACGCAGTAACCGACTAAGCCAGATGCTACGTAGTCTGCAATCTTCTTGAGGTATTCGAGTGTGGTAGAGTCTGTGAGCAGGGGGATTAGAGCGAACGCGTCTGATGTTCTTCGGCGTTCACCGATAGAAAGCGAGATTCGCGTTCGGGCTTGCTTGTCTGGAAAGGCACCCTTCCTCAATCGTCCTTCAATAGACAAATGCGCCTTGTTGACGATCCGCTGAAGCGAAAGAAGCGAGGAGGCGAAGTCGTAAATGCTGACGCCTTGCTCGTCAATATCTTCCCCTATAAACCGGATCGTCAGAAGAGCATTCTCATACTTTTCACGTTGCTTCAATGTCGCCTCCAGTGAAATCTAACATAGATTAGACCAACTAATAGCGGCAATATTTTGCCGAGAGTGATCGGCTTGATTTTTTGAGTCCACTTGAATAACGAAATATCCAAATACGGATGGCATCGTCTATTTTTAAATAGCTCTACCATAATTTCAGTAACCTAATCTTCTTGCATTATTAAGCGCCTTGTCTCTCCATTCCCCTGAATAGCCAGATTTCACATATGTATCGTATGCCATCCTGTAATACTTCCCGGCTAAGTCACGTTTACCCTGTTTTTCGTATAGCAAAGCAGAGTTGTATACCAGCCTGGCATAATCGGTGGTATTCTGTAGGCCAAGTCTGTCAAAAGTGGATTGGGATTTCATGTAGTATTCCAGCGAACTGTCAAGCTTGCTCTTGTCCCAGTAAACACCGCCGATGTTATTCATGAGGCCAGCATAAGCGGCAGTATTCTGTAACCCGAGCTCGTCATAAACGGATTGAGAGATCAGGTAGTATGTCAACGAACGGTCAAGCTGACCCTTGTTTCTATAAACAATACCGATATTCATCATGAGACTGGCATAATCGGCGGTATTCTGCAACCCAAGCCCGTTATAAACGGATTTGGAGATCAAGTAGTATTCCAGCGCACGGTCAAGCTGGCCTTTGCTCTGGTAAACAAGCCCGATGCCCATCATGAGACCGGCATATCCGGAAGATTTAGTTTCCTTGCGGCCCCTAAATATTATCTCAGCTTTTTCAAGATATCCGAGGGCTTCACTAAAGAGATTGAGTGTATCCCCCGCAGTCCAACCTGCTTCTATCAGTGCATCGGTATAGTTCGGGTCAATATCGAGGGCCTTCTTGAAATTGGTAAGCGCCTCTTTAGGGTTGGTATCCTGAACCTCCAAACCTTTTGCATACCATTCATAGGCAGTTACGTTTGGTCTCGGTTTATCTTCTATCTTCTTTTTGTCTTGTTCGGTAAGTTTTACAGATTTAATGTCGGCGATGGTTATTTTTCCCGTCTCACCCATTAATGTAAATACCACTTTATCCTGTAAGTAAAAGATACCATTGAGAGTACCGTCTATCTTGGTGGAGTTTTCTACCTTGCCCGTTTCTAAATTAACCAGCCTTGCGTGCACCCTGATGCGGTCACCTGATACGAGATAGCTTCCTGTGAAGATAACGTTGGCGCCGGTGAGCTTGCCGAGTTTTATCATCTTGTCTTCTTCGGCAAGACCGGAGAAGATGAACTTCGCCTCTTCCAGCACCTTCTTCCTGTCTTGATTGGAGACAACACTGATATTCTTGATACGCGTGAGGTCAGATATGACGGTGTCTGTCATGCCTGCCGATATCCAGGAGTATTCCTTATCTCCTGTATTCTCGAATGGATGCACCAGTATGTTCATCTGTTTTGCAGTGCATGGGGTTGTGAATAAAAAGAAAAAGAGGAAAAATGTAAATGCTATCAAGAAAAATGGCTTCTTCATTGTATCCCCTTTCTTTTTTGATATAGTCCCATTCTTACCTAAAAAATGAAAAGACATCTCCCATATTAATCATCATCTGCTCATTTTCGGCGATGCCCATGACGCTGACCTCCCCCAGGAGGCGCACAAGCACTTCCACTGGTGGAGTGACTGGCGAGAGGTGAAAGCATTGAGTCATGGGGCGCTCCTTCCTGGAAGCATGGTCCGCACGACGTCGGCGAGCTGTTTCGCCGTCGGCAGTTTTCCCTTCAGTTCCGCCGGTAATTTTGACTGGAGTTGATATGCGGCCACCCCGATGGGGTTCGCTTTCGTGCGCAGGGCATATTCGACTTCCACGTCGTCCTTTTCTGCGCAGAGGATGATGCCGATAGAAGGCTGGTCACCGTCACCACGTTCTTTGTCATTGAGCAGGTTCAAATAGAAATCCATCTTGCCGGCGTGTTCCGGCTCAAAAGCCCCGACCTTCAATTCGAATGCCACCAAAGCCTTGAGGAAGCGGTGATAGAAGAGCAGATCGATGAAATACTCCTTCTGGCCCAAGGCCAGCCGGTGCTGGCGACCGACGAAGCAGAAGCCGTAGCCGAGTTCGAGG
Organism: uncultured delta proteobacterium; assembly: GCA_903885795.1. Lineage (GTDB taxonomy): Bacteria > Desulfobacterota > Syntrophia > Syntrophales > UBA8958 > UBA8958. The sequence goes on from CAISJV010000066.1 coordinate 237,468, forward strand.
AGGAACGCTTGCAGACGGGAAATCAGCCGGTCCTCCAGTTCCCGCTCCTTCACTTCCCTGCGGATACCGAGGAATTCCAGATTATAGGAACTCTTCATCATTTCTTCGGCCTGTTCGGCCAGATATTCCGGCAGGGCGAGGGGGAAGTTGTGGGTTTTCTTATCCACAACGGCACGCTCATAGGCCCCGGCCTTGATCTGGTTGAGCAGGACATTGCGTGACCAGCCGAACCGGGCGGTCGCACGGAGGTAGTAAAGCCGGGCGGCGGGGTCGGTGATCTTCTTGAGGATCAGAAGATTCTGTCCCCAAGGAACAGTGGCCAGCAGTTCAATACCTGGAGTTGTCGAGCCGCTGTCGATGGAGATTCCTGTTGGGCTAGTTTCTGGAACAGCTTGTCCCAGAATTGCCGATCGACCACCCTCGGACTTCGCCGTGGCTATTTCTGGGACAGACTGTCCCAGAAACGAGGCGTCGCCGTAGGCAAGGTAAAACTGCCTCATTCTCCAGACGTTATCGGACGAGAAACTCCGGCTGTGAGGAAAAGCACGCCTGAGATCTGCGGCGACCATCTCCACTACCGACTCCCCCCAGCCGAGCACCTGTTGCTTCTCCACGATACCTCGTCCGATATCCCAATAGAGCAGGATCAGGTCGCTGTTCACAGCCCGCGCCACCGATATGCGGGCGGAAACCACCCGCGTCTTCAGGTCCTCGATGAACTGTCGGTATTCCGGTGAGGTCATCACGGTCGGGTCCTTTGCGTTTTTCATTGCGTCAACACCTCGGCGTTCCAGAATCGGGAAGTGATTACGGTTGTAATCACTCATAAATATTTATTATATTTTACTAATCAGCGATTTATCCAAAATAAATCCCTGATTTGATTATTTATTGGGGTTTCTTTATTGCCGATCGTTGTCTTCCAGAAATTGAGGAATAATCTTCACTGCTTCCAACGGCGAATGAACTGAAATAACCGACCCTTTGAAGTCGCGTTCATTGCGCGTGATGATCAAATCCGCCCCCGTCTGTTGCGCCGCCTCATAGAGCACGGCATCCTCGAAATCCTCAAAATCTCCTTTCAAGGCTGCATCCAGGACGTCCCGGTTAACCGGGGCTATATCAAAAATCGTCAGGAGGCCTCGGATGGACTCTTTTGCCCTCTCCCATCCCACGACCTTTGACATGAGGTAAGAGATGGTCGTGATTGTGGTCGCGCATAAATATCCATTTACAAGCCCCCTCTCAACCATACTAAAGAGAATTGCCGCGTCGTCGGAGAATGGTTTACGGTCCAAAAGGAGATCCAGCGCCACATTGGTATCCAGAAGAATCTTCACAGGTATTTTTTCTCAAGATACTGCTTGTAATTTTCTTCTTTGACGTTCGCACCGCGTAACAGACCACGGAGAGAATCCGTCACCGGCGCGTCAATTTTCTGCGGCCCAACCTTTTCTTTGGTCAAAAGTTTAAAATATTCACCTACTAATCTGGACAAGGATACTCCTTTCCCCTTGGCATACAATTTTCCCTGATTTATCAGGTCTTCATCGAGACGCAGGGTTAATTTTGTTTGCATACGATACCTCCAGCATGTGACGTACAATATTTGAAGCAATTATACGTCATTCATCGATCGGGGTCAAGGCACTTTCGTAATTATGCCCTCCCCAACGTTCCATAATCGGAGAGTGATTACAATTGTAATCACTCGTAAGCGATAGATATGTTTAACCAATCAGCTATTTTATCGAAAAAATTTCCTCCGGATCTAAACGACACAGCCCCTATTTGCGGTCCCTGGAACGTCATCCAGGCCACCGCCGGGCCTACCCCCAGAGAATCAGGCCCGTCTCCAGTTTTGCCGCCAAGTCCTTGTGGCGGGGGATCACCCGGACGCCGTAGCTGTAAAGACCGTTCTGCTTCACGATATAGTCCGCGGAAAAGGTCAGAATCCCATCCCCGGACCTGTCAGCCAAGGCCAGGGGAACGCTCTCCGGCTGTGCGATAAAATCATTGCCGTCCCGGTGACCAATGACCATTTCTACCAGTATCTCCCCAGGGTCCAGTTTTCCCGGATCGATCCGGGCGCTCACGGTCAGGGGCTGATCGACAATGACCGTATCCCCATGTATGCCCTCGACGCTGACGTCAATGAGCTTCAGGGAAGAAAAACGCATGGGAAGCTTGGCTTTCCAGTCGGCCATCTGTCTGGCCAGGGCAAAATCATCGGAGGTAAGCTCGCATTCCCGGTGCGCCGACGGTGCATACATCTCCCGGAGATATTCCTGGAGCATCCGGTCGGTGTTGAATACCGGCGTCAGTGACTGCATGGATTGTTTGATCATGGCCAGCCATTTTTCCGGAATCCCGGCAGCGTCGCGCTCGTAAAAATATGGTATTACATTGTTTTCCAGAAGACTATAGAGTGACTGGCCGTCTTCCGCATCGACATTGCCCTGGGGTTCCTGGTAACCTTTCAGGACCGGGCCGATGGTCCAGCCGTTGGCGCCGTTATATCCTTCCACCCACCAGCCGTCGGAGACGCTCATATTGAGAACGCCGTTGATCACCACCTTGATGCCGCTGGTCCCGCTTGCCTCGAGAGGCCGCCGGGGATTGTTCAGCCAGAGATCCACCCCCTGGACGAGGTGGCGGGCGACGCGGATATCGTAATTCTCCAGGAAAAAGATCTTTCCCCGGAACCGTTCCTCCCGGCATACATTTAAGACCTTTTCAATCAGGTTCTTCCCCATGCCGTCGTTGGGATGGGCCTTTCCTGAAAACACCAGGTGCACCGGCCGACTGGGATGATTCACGATCCGGTCGAGACGATCCAGGTCAGACAGGATCAGATCCGCCCGTTTGTAGGGGGCAAAGCGCCGGGCGATCCCGATCATGAGGGCCCCGGGGTTCATTTTTGCAAATAGTTCTTCCCGCCACATCCGGGCAGGACCATATTTCACGCCCCTTTTGGACACATCCTCGCGGATCAGATCGATGGTCTTCTGTTTGAGTTCATAACGCACTCGCCACAGCAGGGCGTCGGGAATATCCTGAACCCGGGTCCACCGCTCTGCGTCGGTAAGGTTCTTTTCCCAATCCATTCCCAGGTAGGCTTCGAGGAGGGACCGCATCCGCGGGGCAAGATAGGACAGGACATGGACGCCGTTGGTTATATGACCGATGGGAATGTCGGAATCGTCGAAACCCTTCCAGACGTCCCGCCACATTTGCCGGGAGACCTGGCCGTGGACCAGACTGACGGCGTTGCTGCGGAGGGTCATTTTAAAGGCAAGGATATTCATGAAGAAGGTCCTGTCTTCTCCCCCTTCCCGACGGCCCAGTTCCCAGAACTGGGCCCAGGAGAGTCCCGAGCGTTTCACAAAACCGGCAAAGTAGTGCTCCATGAGATCTTTGGAAAATCTTTCATTGCCGGCTTCGACGGGAGTGTGGGTCGTAAAGACACTACTGGAACGAACGACTTCCGCGGCCTCCTCGAAGGTCAGGCCATTTTCCTGCATGAGGGATTCAACGCGCTCAAACAACAGAAAGGCTGAATGACCCTCGTTGATGTGATAAACCCGGGGCTTGATTCCCAATTTTTTCAGGAGCCGGACCCCACCTACCCCCAGGAGGATTTCCTGTTCGATGCGGGTTTTCTGGTCGGCGCTGTAAAGCCGGGCAGTGATTGTCCGGTCCTGAAGGGTATTGCGTGGCACATCCGCATCCAGGAGATACAGAGATACCTTGCCCACCTTGACCTCCCAGATATTGGCAAAGAGGGTGCGACCGGGCAGGTCGATGGCGATCTGAACTTCGGAACCCTCATCGTCCTGGACGATCTGTACGGGCATGCTGGAGAAGTCATTTTCGGGATAGTTTTCCGACTGTCGGCCGTTTTCGTCGATGACCTGCTGGAAATAGCCGTTCTTATAGAGGAGACCCACGGCCACCAGGGGAAGGTTCAAGTCGCTTGCCGTTTTCAGATGGTCCCCGGACAGGGTGCCCAAGCCCCCCGAATAGATGGGAAGGCATTCGTGGAGGCCGTATTCCGCCGAGAAGTAGGCTACCGGGGATGACCAGCGCAGCCCCGGCGGCGCCGTGATACGTTTGCGGGGTCCCTTTTCGCCCATGTAATCATCAAACTGCTGCATGGTTTGGGCGTAGAGACTCAAATAGCTGAAGTTCTCCGAAGCTTCCAGGAGGAGATCGGGGGAAACCGTCTCTAACATGCGTACGGGATTGCTGCCCATTTCCGCCCAGATCTTCAGATCGAGGGTGGCAAAAAGGTCGAGGGCCCGGGGATTCCAGGTCCACCAGAGATTGTAGGCCAGCTCCCGGAGACGGATGATCTGATCGGGCAGGTTCGCCACCGCAGTGAAGGAACGGAAGTGGGGCTGAACGGAAACGGCGCCGGCAAAGACATGGCGAGCATCCGCCCGCTCGTCTGCGTCAGTCAGCTTGTTTGCCCGTTCGCCGGCAATGCGGCCGGCCTGGCTGTAAGCCTGAAGATAGCTTTTGTAGAATTCCTGCCAATTCGCTTTCAGGGCGAGCTGGCGGGCTTGCTTCCGGCGGCTTTCCATCTCCCCAGGTGTCCAGTCGAGAAAGTTTTTCAGGATCTCAAAGAGATGATCCTCAATGGAGCGGATCGGTTGCCCACGCCTGCGCAGGATGAATACCCCCTGGTTTTCAACGCAGGTCTGCTCCGCCCAGAGGCCGAAACCCGCCTGGTCAGTTGTAACCGTAGGCACTCCATAGGCGACGCTTTCCAACGGCGTATATCCCCACGGTTCATAGTAGGACGGGAAAACCCCCAGGTCGCAACCGGCAAGGGCTTCATAGTAGGGCATATTGATGAACCCGTCATGGCCGTTAAGGTAGGCGGGATTAAAGATAACCTGGACCCGACCGCCGGGCTGATTCATCAAACCCAGACTTTTACAGGCCTGGAGGATCGGATCGGAGCCCTCATTATGGAGGCGATGGGTCGCAATGGGGATAGGTCCCGATTCAATTCTGGCCTGATCATCCCTGAGAGAGGGAATCAGGTCGGTATAGCCACCGAGGACAAACAGGAGCGCCAGAATGGGGACGTCGCCAGGAACTTCCTTCTCCAGGCGCCCCAGGGCATTGAGGAAAATATCCACCCCTTTGTTACGAAACTCATAACGTCCCGAAATAATGACTATCTTTGTTTCCTTCGGCAGTTCACGGCGGAGAAATCGCGCCGCTGCTGCCAGAAGTCGTTCCCGGGAGCGCTCCGCCGGTTGCCGATCCTCGGTATAGTCGGGGATATTCTCCATATCCAAGCCATTGGGAGTGATCACATCGGGACTGCGACCCAGAAAATTCTTCGCTTCCGCAGCGGTAATTTCGCTCACCGTCGTAAAACAGTCCGCCTCCCGGGCGGAGATCAACTCCATGGAATACTTCGCCGATATATTGTGGGCGCTCGCCTCCCGCTGGGGGGCAATATGCTCCATCATGGCGTAGATGTCCATCCCCGAACCGGCCAGGGAACGGCCAAGAATAGTCGCGTGAGTAGTGAAAACGGTGCCGATCTCGGGAGCCCGCTTTTTCAGGTAAAGCAGGCCCGCTCCGCACATCCATTCATGAAACTGGGCGGCGGCGGAAAGATTATGGGGGCGCGCGGAAAGGTTATAGATGGTTTCAATCACCTCCCCACAGGCAAAGCTGAACATCACCGGCTCGATATAATCCCACCCCCCGGCGATGGAATCGACGCCATAAGCCTCCCAGAGGCGAAACAGGAGCTGTTCCTTGTCATATTTCTTGCCCGCGCTGACAAGGATAACCTTCGGCTCTCCCGGTATTTTCCAGCGACCGAAACGGCAGGGAATATCCTTGATCGCCGTCCCTTCCCGGATCTTTATCCAGCAGTCCTCATCCGTTTCTTCAAAATCCACATTGGTCTTCAGATCCGGTCCCAGGAGAAAATAGTTGTCTCCATAGACCCGCAGGGCCTCCTGCAGCTTGCTCGTAATGACCGTATAAATGCCGCCGACCTTGTTGCAGACCTCCCAACTGACTTCAAAAAGATAGCCTTGCCGGTTTTCTGTCATAACCTTTTCTCCTTTTTCATCTGTTTCGATAAATCATCCAATATATTCATATAGTTGATGTAGGCGTCATAGGGCGAAGGGTAGGGATTGAAATATTTGTGGACATCCCCGTCGGCAAACCATTTGGTGCACATGTAATAGAAATGGTCCGAGGTCTGCAATTTTCGCCAGCTATCCAGCAAGTCACTATTATTACAGGCTTTGACGTCCGCCTCCAGGCCGTAAAGGGTCCCGGCGGCATCCTGCTGCATGGCGTTTCCCAGCCAGGCCGTCAGATCACGCTCCGTATCGGCCCAGGAGGACAGCTCCGGCGCATCGATACTGGCGACCGGTTCGACTGTCCCGGCAATCTCTGCGGGGGTCGCAAATACGAAGTCCCGATGCTTGAGAATCTCCCCGGGAAGTTCTTCCAGAAAGGGAAATATCCCTGTTTCCGCCCACTGGTGTTCCCCGAAAGTCTCATAGTCCATGAACAGATTGATCACCGTCGCCGCCCCGTTTTCGCTATGAATCCAATGGGCATATTTTTCCGCTGTCAGAGGATATTCCCGCCAGTCCCGGTTGGAAAAACGGAAAGAGATATCATCGGATAACCGGTAATTGCGCAGGAGCACCTTGATCCGTCCATCTCCGGTCCCGGCCTCTTTTTTGGCATCATATCCGCATCCGTCCCCGACTCCGTCCTGTCCCCCCGCACTATCACCAAACCCGCTCTCGATTCCCGAAGCCCGGTAAACCCGGTTGGGAGAACGATCGCCAAGCAAGGATTCCACCCCTTCCGCCAGAATCACCTCATAGCCAAGGCTTTCCGCCTCCCGGGCAAGATCGTTACTGTAAATCAGTTCGGTAAAACGAAAGGTCTTTCCATCCTGACCGAACAGTTCTTTAATCTTCCGTTGATGCCTGCTTACCTGAGCACGGAACTCATCCCTGCTGAAGAGAAAGGACAGGGAGTGGTAGTAAGTCTCATTGAGAAACTCGACACATCCCGTTTCCCCAAGGCCCTGGAAGCTTTCCAGGACATCGGGCCGGTACGCTTTCAGTTGATCCAGCAGGGCCCCGGAGATGGAAAAGGCCACCCGGAATCGTCCTTCATGCTTACAAATCAGGTTCGATAACAGGGCGTTGGCAGGGAGATAACAGCGCTCTGCAACTTTATCCAATAGCCGCCGGTTCTCCTCCCCATCCTCATAGTCGTGATCACGACCGATGTCAAAAGCGGTATATCTTTTCAGACGGCAAGGCTGATGTACCTGAAAGTAAAGACAGATGGCCGTCATGGCGTCAAACCTTGTAGACTTCCAGGATCTTCAACGCCGCCTTTTCCCAGCGCAGGTTTTTCAGCTCCTCTCTTGCCCTTTCCACAAGCTCCCCCGCCAGGGGGGGATATTTGAGGACGGCAATCATCTTGTTGGCCAGCTCATCAACGTCCCAGAAATCGACCTTCAAGGCGTGCTTCAGGACCTCGGAGACGCCGGACTGCCGCGAGATTATTACCGGGACATCGTACATCATTGCCTCCAGGGGCGCCAGGCCAAAGGGCTCCGAAACGCTGGGCATGACATACAGATCTGCGAGGGCCATGGCCTCCTCTACCTGCGGACCCTGGAGAAAGCCGGTGAAATGAAAGCGCTTTCCGATCTTCAGTTCCGCCACCCGCTCGACCATGCGGGGCATCATATCCCCGGACCCGGCCATGATAAAGGTCACCTCCGGCATCTCCTTCAGCACCCGGGCGGCAGCGTCAATGAAGTAATCCGGACCTTTCTGAAAGGTAATTCTACCCATAAACAGGACAACCTTGTCATCACCAGTCCTCCGGATATGGCATGTCTCCCCCGCCTCCCGTTGGTTCATCGCGTTATACACGACAAAGATCTTTTCCGGGGGAATCCCGTACCGGCTGACGATCATTTTTTTTGTGTAATGACTGACGGCAATGATCCTGTCCGCCTCCTCCATCCCCAAGCGCTCCAGCTCAAAAATTCCCTCGTTCACCTCCTCGCCGCTCCGATCGTATTCCAGGGAATGGATATGGAGGATAAAGGGCTTCCCGGATTTCTGACGGGCGGCGAGGCCGGCCGGAACGGTCATCCAGTCATGGCCGTGGATGACGTCGAATGTCTCCCGGGCGGCGATGAGTCCCCCGGCTTCCCCGTAACGGCAGACCTCGGCAAAGAGATCGACGCCATAACCTTCCCCGGCAGCCAGATAGCTTTCCGCCGGCCAATCCGATGGGCCCAGGTATTCTCCTCCCGATTGTCCGGCTCTCAGATAAGGACGGAGAATAATGGGACCACTTAGGGAAGGAGGTAAGAAGGGAAGATTAGAAGGGAGGAACGAGGATTCTTGAGCAAATGGCCCTTTTATTTCCGAAGCGTCATTCAGGATGTCTGAAGCCGAGATAAGGGTCAGAAGCGGGAAGGGGCGGGACAACTCGATCCGGGGCATGACGAAGAGAACATGGTTGCCGAGACCGGTGAGGGCTTTCGTTATCCCGTAACAGGCAGTCCCCAGACCGCCGCTGACAACAGGCGGGAATTCCCATCCGAACATGAGCACCCGCATAAGCGCAAGCCCCTCCTTTCACACCGTCTATCTATGGCAGATTCGCGGGAAAAAGTAAATAGACTCTCTTTCCTGAACCCATCCCCGCCCTGGCCCTCCTATCCTTCCGCCACACTGATCCGGTCCCGGCCAGTCTGTTTGGCATTCTTCAGGGCAGCTTTCACCGCTTCCATGAGATCGCACATGGTCTCTCCCTGATCAGGGCAGGCGGCGACGCCCATGGAAATGGTTATCCGCCGCATGTGGGCGTGACCATCCTGAAGGTATAGATCCCGAATCATCGCGTGGAGATGCTCCGCCCGGCGGCGGCAGACAGCAAGGGAAGTATCTGGCATGAGGAGGGCAAATTCATCAGCCCCGTAACGGCAGGGAATATCCACTTCCCGGATATTCTCCCTCAGGAAGCTTCCCAGGTCCCGCAGCACCTGTCCACTGGCGCCGTGACCGAAGACTTCGGTAAATTGCCCGAAATGATCTATATCCATAAGGATAACGGCAAGCTGCCGGCCCGCGCGCTGGGCGATTTTCAATTCCCGGGGCAGCGTCTCCTCAAGGTAGCGCCGATTGAAGCAGCCCGTAAGGGTATCCCGAACCGACAGGTCGTCGATCTGTTTCCGCAACTGGAGATTTACCAGGAGCAGGGTAAGGAGATCCGCCGCCAGAGCGGCCAGACGCCGCTTTCCCGCCAGATTGTCTCCCGAATCAGTTCCGGTCCTTTCCCGGCCCCCATCCCAACCTTTGTCATGAGTATCTGTCCGTCCCACCTCACTGCCAGAGCCCTGACCATCTGCCTGTTCCCCAGCCAAGTCCTGTCTGCTTCCCCCTGATCCAACCGGAACAAGAAGGTGGAAAACGCCGAGGGTATCCTCCCTGGCCATCATGGGGCTACAGAGGGAAATCCATCGCTCCGGATCATGATCGGCGTGGGGACAGGCGGGCTGATCTTTATCCTCCCGGACGATGTGGATGCGCCGCCGCCGCAGAGACCAGCAGTCCTGGCTGGAGAAGGAATGCCACTGCCTTTCCTCTCCCCAGGATACGATGGGATCATAAAGATCCTGGGCGGCATGGCGGAGGAAAAGCGCCCCCGTTTCGCCGGGGAAGAGCTGCGGCAGAAACCGGGCGGCGACCACCCGGGCCTCCTCCTGGGTCAGGCATGACAGGACGAGGTTTGCCATCCGTCCCAGGAGTCTCACCTCTGATTCGCTCTGTTTCATGATCTCCTCTTGCTCCTTGACGGCATCGTAAAAAGATCCGGATGCTGCGTTGCGCTGCATCCTTCGTCACTGCGGCGTACGACAAGTACGCCTCATTCCTCAGGACTTGCGCGCCTTGCCTGCGGATCTTTTTACGATGCCGTCGATTAAGGTTTTTTCCGACATATTATACATCCTCACCCATCTCATAGTTTCGTCCCCTGAGGAGCGCCCCATAACGCCCCCGGTCAACCACCTCCTGCACCCACTTCCCATCCTTGATGTCATGGACGACAACATCATATATTCTTCCCCCCGCCAGCTTCCGGTGCCTGATCTGCGCTAGGGTGTTTCCAGCCATTTCTACATCATAGAAGAACCCCCCCTCGGCAACCCGCCCGTTGATCTCTACTATCTCTCCAAAATGGGAGGGATTGAGAAAGACCGTACCATCTTCCTCCTCCAGGCCCCATTGGTCATGGAGGTGTCCTGTCAGGCAGAGTAGGACCGGGTTCAGTTCGCAATATCGGCGCAAGGCATGGGACCCCGTTTCACCCATGGGAGAGGCAAAGTCATGAATCCCGTAGGCAGGCTGATGGGTCACGATGACATCGGGCTGAACGGATTTGAAAAAACGGTACATTTCATTATTGTCCTCACTGACACCCGTACCGGCGCGATACACCACGCTATAGCGTTCGGGAATGCCGGGGGTGGTCCCGCCGGCGCCCCCATAACCGGCGATTTTCAAAGGTCCGGCGGCATGGCATTTGAGATGCAGATCCCGGTTCCGGAGGTTTGTATGCCCCAGATCCATATCATGATTTCCAGGGAGGCTAAAGGCGCGGCTCGGAGGGAGCAGGGAAAGCATGTTTTCCAGGAGCCCGTAGTTCTTCTGGAGAATCTGCCGGGCCCGGAGCGTCTCATACCGGTAACGGTTCCCCTTTTCCACCACTTCCCCGGCAAGGTCGGGATCTTCCAGAAGCTCGTCCACATAGTCCTCCAGGGTCATGTCCCCCTTCCCTTTTCCCCTTCTCAGACTATGAAAATATGTCTGTAGATCAAGGTAGCGTCTCGCCGTTCTCACTGTATGGAAAGGTATGTCGACGAGGTCGCCGGCGATAATGTAAACATCGGCAGCAGTGAGGCTGAGGAGTTCCCGAACCCGCTCAAAGGAACCATGTACGTCGGTCGCGTATATCAACTTCATGATTCACATCAAAATGATCGCCACGTTGTGCTGTTTGAGAAAATGTTGACCATATTTTACCCGGGAAAGGCCTTATGGAAATGTACATATGACACGAGCTGCTTTTCTAAGACGACTCTTGTGAAGTCATCAAACTTTTAAATGATGATGCCTCGCTCCAGTAAGGTAATTCCTGTGTCCAGACAAGTGTATCGGGAAGAAGTCTTCGTGAACTCAGAAGCTGACGCAGTTCCTCTTCAGTGACCGGGCCATGCTTGCAACTGCCATCTATTGAATAGTACCACATTTTAACTTGAATCTTATCCTCCACGGAGGCATCAATATTGCTCCGCTTTGTAATCTTGGGACGCCTGGCTGGTAAATGTTTTTTCCCAACTATCGCCATTCCCGAATCACGGATATGCTCGGTCCCATTTCTTTCCCTCCCTCTGTTCCATAACATCAGAAGAATACTGGCAATGAGAAACACTGCGACCATGACTAAATAAAGCATGTCAAAATTTCTTTCCAATGCTTAGCCTCTTCTTTAAGAAATTTCCTATACGATAAGCCAAACTGGTTATCGCAATAAAAAACTTTGAATGACGGATGTATTATCAGACAGTGAAACGATTGTCCGCACTTCTCAAGAGGACGTATAGGCGGATCAGTTCCGCCACGCTCCAGGCCTGGGAAATGCAGCCGGCCGGCCGGTGCGGTGAATCACCGTCGAAGATCTCGGAGATGCAACCGACACCTGCCTCCAGGAAATGCCGGCGCAGAAATGTCCGCACGTAAAGGCGTAGAGAGTCTCTTGTTTCCTTCCGGTCTGCGGCGACCTTGAGGCAGGCCTCGCCATAATGACCGAGGAGCCATGGCCATACCGTTCCCTGGTGGTAGGCCTCATCCCGGGAACGGGAAGATCCCTCATAGCGCCCCCGGTACTGGGGGTCCCGGGGAGAAAGGGTGCGGAGCCCCACCGGGGTGAGCAGTTCGTCTCTGACCTTATTAACCACCTGGCGCCCCTGATCGGTATCCAGGGGCGAGTGGGGCAGGGAGACGGCAAAAATCTGATTCGGGCGGATGGAGCGGTCCAGGTCACCGTTATTATAGACATCCCCGAGATATGCATCCTCCTCGATCCAGAATGTTTCCTGAAAGGACTGGCGAATCCTGGGGATCAGCTCCTGAAAGTAGAACTCCTGATCCCCGTAACGTGCAGCTAACTCGGCGGTGAAACAGACGGCGTTGTACCAAAGGGCGTTGATTTCAACGGGATAGCCGTAGCGGGGGGTTACGGGCCGGTTGTCGACACAGGCATCCATCCAGGTTAGCGCCCGGCCCTCCTCGCCGGCATGGAGGAGACCGTTGTCGTACATGTAGATATTGAAGATGGTTCCATGGAGGAACTGACGAAGGATGTTTTTCAGGGTCGGCCAGATTTTTTTTTCTACGATCGCATCATTGTTGACCGTATATTTAAGCAACTGCTGAACGGCCCAGAAATACCAGAGGGGGGCGTCCACGGTGTTGTAGGCATGACTCTTGTCTTCCTCGGAAAAGATATTGGGGAGGAGTCCCTGTCGTTCAAATCTGGTAAAATGCGTAATAATATCTGCGCCTTCCCGAATGCGGCCGCAGCAGAAGGTAAGGCCCGGCAGGGAGATCAGGGTATCCCGACCCCATTCCCCAAACCAGGGATAACCGGCGATAATCGCCGGACGGCCCTCCGGGGTTCTGACAAGAAACTGCCCGCCCGTCCGTAACAGCAGCCGGATCAGTTCCTGATCTTCTTCCTCATCCGGGGCAATCGTCATACCTGAGCTATTGCCACCGGAAATCGTCGCGCCTTCTCCCGGCTGATCCTGGACAGGCAGCCCCGGCATTGCCATTCCCAAAGCCCCGGCAATTAATCCATTCTGTTTCGCGACCTTTCGCCTCCGGCGCTCTTCATCGTCCCACTTCTTGCTCAGACGGCCATAAAAAGGCGCCAGGGATGCTGAAACGATCACCGTTTTCCCTTTCCGCAGGGGAATTTCAAAGATGCCGGGGCTGAAAAGGTCCTCGTGATGCTCATAGCCCCGCGCCGCTTCCTCGACATATTCAAAGGCATGATACCAGAAAGGCTGCTCTTGCCAGTCCGGTTTGATATTCGTCTGAATGACGAGGGGGGGCATGCCGGCGTAAGGACGGATGGAAAAACCATTTTTAATGGTTGTTATTTTTGCCCGGAGGAAAGGATTTTCCCTGGTCAGACGATGATGATCCCGGAAGGCAAGAAAAGGTCGCAGGCGCAGGACCCCCCGGGCGGGACAATCATCGAGATCGTAACGAACCAGCAGGCAATCCTCTTCCGCCGCCATCATCAGGGATTTCCGGATGCGAATGCCGTCCCCTTCATAAATGAATTCGGGGCACACATCCTGCTGAAATGTTTTCAGAAAGCGGTAGTCTTCCGGAAAGAAGTTATGGGGATACTGATGGCAGGTCAAAGGGTATTGACGAGCCCCACAGGAGAAGATGTCCTCAAATTTGGACAGGAGGACGTAGCTCCCGGGGGGCGACGCGAGCCGTGCAACGAGAAGACCGTGATACTTACGGGTGTGACAGTTCAGCAGGGTACTTGACGCATAACCTCCCCGGCCGTTGACGTCGAGCCACTCGCTATTGAGGTCAGGGAAAAGATTCAAATCCTCGCCGCATAAGGTGTCGGGGCCTGCATCCAGATGAGATATTTCCAGAATTTCTCCCATATTTCCTCCCGTTTTCCCTCAAGAGACGCTATCATCAAATTTACGGCATGGGATAGACTTCCACCTTCGGGGGCGGCTTGAACTGGAACAGTTTATCAGGTAAATTATTGTTAATTACTATGTTGCGGAAGAAGACGGCCGTCCGGTTTCCGTATACATCGGAAAACTGACACTGGATAATGGTAAAATCATCTTTGTGAATAGTCACCAGAATCCTGTCAACTCCCATATCCCCTTTTTTTGGCGTCAGGGAAAGGAGATAATGCCCTTCCTTATCTGTCGGTTCCTTGGCATTGACAAAGGCCAGATTAAAATCCTCGGCCACCTTCCCGAGACCGTTCAATAAGCGCACGAGTACTTGTGATTTCAATAGCTTGCCAGTATCCTGGACATAAACCGCTTTATCCTGGGGCACATAAAGGTAAGCCTTGGTCGGATTGATGATCAGCTTTTTGACTACGGGCTTCGTATAATCCCAGAGCATCTTTTGCGGTAGCTTATAATAAACTGTCCCCTCTTCCCGTTCCTTCCTGTTCACTGACGCCAGCGTGACTTCCTGAATGAAATGGGCCTTGAAATCAGTGGTCTGCTCATATGTCCCCTGGAGCCCCTTCACAACCTGCTCCAGGGAGAGGTTTTCAGCATGGACCGTCCCCCCCCCGGCAAGATAGGTCAGACCCATTAAAATTCCAATTATGGTGATAAATTGATACGAATTCCGATACATCACTGACCTCACTGACTGCCCCTGTCCCCTAGTCAAAAGTCGTGCCATTTTTTTATCCATGTGCATATCTTACACGGGCGGGGCCTAACTCGCAGAAAATCCTCAGCACATGCATAACTATTTGATTTTACTATATTTTGACTCTGCTCAAAATGGCGGCAAACCGACATAAAATCGTGACATTTACAGACTTAGGCAGGTTATGCACACAGTTATCAACAGCGTTTTCCACAAGGATGTGAATTGCCGGGGCAAGTCTATGGAATATCATCTTTAATCCTTAACGAGACCATAAAAGGGGCCATAAACCATGCTGCCCCTTATCCGATTTTCATGCGCCAGCCGAAGGGATCATCCTTTTCGCCATACTGGATCTCAAGTATTTCCCGGTAAAGTTTCTCCGTCAATATACCCGTTTTACCTTCATTAATAGGGTATTCCCTGTCTCTGTAACAAATCTGGCCGATGGGGGAAACAATGGCAGCCGTCCCCGAGGCAAAGGCCTCTTTCAAAATACCCTTGCCATGAGCGGCAAGGATCTCATCCATGGACAGGGGCCGTTCGGAAACCTTCAGTCCCCATGACCGGGCGATCTGAAGAACGGAATCGCGGGTGACGCCGGGCAGAATCGTTCCTGTCAGGGGCGGCGTGATCAATTCGTCGCCAATGATAAAGAAGATATTGCTCGTTCCCACTTCTTCCACAAATTTTCTCGTGACGGCGTCCAGCCAAAGGACCTGGGTGTAACCCTTCTCGATGGCCATAGCGCTGGCCATCAGGCTGGCCGCGTAGTTCCCCGCCGCCTTGCAGTAGCCGATGCCGCCGGGAGCGGAACGGACGTATTCCTCCACGACGTATATCTTTGTCGGGCTGAAACCTTCGGGATAGTAAGCCCCCACTGGTCCCACAATAATATAGAAGAGATAGGCGTTGGCGGGATGGACGCCCAGAGCCGCCTCGGTCGCAATCATCGTTGGTCTGATGTAAAGGGAGGCGCCGCTACTCCGGGGAATCCAGTCCTGCTCAAGAAGGACGAGCTTCTTAACCGCTTCTAAAAAGATCCCCGGATCCAGGGTCGGCATGCAGAGCCGCTTCGCAGACTCATTCATGCGCTTGATGTTTTCCGTGGGACGAAAGAGATTTATCTCCCCTCCCTTACCCCGGTAGGCCTTCATGCCCTCAAAAATCAACTGCCCGTAATGGAGACACATGGCTGCCGGATCGAGGGGAATATTTTCATAAGGTCTGATCTCAGGATCATACCATCCCTTGTCGGAATGATAGGGCATGGTAAACATGTGATCGGTTAAAATTTTCCCGAACCCGAGCTTTGACTCATCCATCGGCTTGGGCTTTCTCTTTCCCGGATCGACCGGAACGGTGATGATTCCCATGTAAATATTTCCCCCCTGTGATTATTTAAGAGATGGTTGCCTTCGTATCATTAAACAAGTTTTCTATCAAGACTTCTATACTGTATGGCCTCGGCAACATGGGAAGCCTGAATGGACGGCTGGCCATCGAGGTCGGCGATCGTCCTGGATACCTTCAAAATCCGCTTGTAGGCCCGTGCGCTCAGGCCCAGCTTTTCCATGGCCATTTCCAGCAACTTCTGTGACTCCCCGTCGATTTCGCAATATCGCTTGACCTCTCCATCGGACATCCGGGCGTTGAAGGGCGCCACCCTTACCCCGAAACGCACTTGCTGAATGATTCGCGCCCCATCGATTCTTCCCCTGATGGCTTCTGAGGACTCCCCCTGGTAACGGCCCGCCAATTCGCGGTAGCGCAAGGCGGGGACCTCGATGTGGAGATCGATCCTGTCCAGGAGGGGTCCGGAAATCCTTCCCTGATACTGGCGTATCTGCTGGGAACTGCAACGGCAGGTCCGATGGGCAGCGCCATAATACCCGCATGGACAGGGGTTCATCGCCGCTACGAAAAGAAAACGCGCCGGATAGGTCACCGTCATGGCCGAGCGGGCAATCGTCACCGTCCCCTCTTCCAGTGGTTGCCGCAGGGCCTCCAGGGCATTCTTCTTAAATTCCGGCAATTCATCCATAAAAAGCACGCCATGGTGGGCCAGACTGATCTCTCCGGGCTTGGGGATCTGCCCCCCGCCAATGAGTCCAGCATCGGAGATGGTATGATGGGGCGACCGGAAAGGGCGCTGCCTGATCATGGCGTCCCCTCTGGTCAACAGCCCGGCAACGGAATATATTTTGGCCGCCTCGACGGCCTCGGCGAAGGAAAGGGCAGGAAGGATGGACGGCAGGCGCCGGGCCAGCATCGTTTTTCCGCTCCCCGGCGGTCCGAGCATAAGTATATTGTGCATTCCCGCAGCGGCAATCTCCATCGCCCGTTTGGCCTGATCCTGACCCTGGACATCCAGGAAATCGTGGTCCTCAGGCAAGGGCCCCTGAAACATCGCCTCCACGTCCATTTGCACCGGTTTGATTTCCCTGGCGCCACTGAGAAATTCCACTACCTCAGAGAGGCTTTCCACCGGAATGACCTCAATGCCTGCAACCATAGCCGCTTCGGGGGCATTATCCGGGGACAGGATAATACCGCGAAGCCCCGCTTTCTGCGCCTGAAATGCCGCCGGCAACGCCCCGTACACCCCCTTGATCCTCCCGTTCAAAGAAAGTTCTCCCAGAAGGATATAGTCATGAAGCATGCCCGGCCCGACCACACCTTCCGCCGCCAGGATACCTGCGGCGATGGGAAGATCAAAACCAGTCCCCTCCTTCTTTATATCCGCCGGGGCAAGATTGACGGTGACATGATGCCGGGGAAAGGGGTAGCCGGAATTTTTTACGGCTGCCTTGATCCGGTCCCGACTCTCCCGCACGGAAACGTCGGGAAGCCCTACCGTGGAGAACTGGGGCAACCCCGGCGAGGTATCGACCTCGACGTCAATCAGGTAGGCCTCGATGCCGATAACCGAACTGCCAAATACTTTTACAATCATTCAAGACCTCCTTCCTGAGTTTGGTCTGAAGATTAGTGAACATATATGACGGCCTCGCAAAAAGTCCAGAAATTCCCTCCCCCTTTGACGGGTGAAGGCTAGGTAAATGGCGAATAATGAAATATTTCGCGAATTTATTCGCTATTTCCTTGATCCCTTCCCGCAAACGGGGAAAGATGACGTGAAGATGGGATGCGAGCCGGTAAGGATTATTTACGGACAAGCTCTAAGATCAGAAGTTTTTTCTACTATCTTGACGGGACAGAAAGGCTGTGATAAGTCCGCGCCAATCAGGATAAACATTTATGGCAAAGTTAACTCACCTGGATGAATACGGTCAGGCCAGGATGGTGGATGTTACCGGGAAGACGCCTACAATTAGGGAGGCAGTGGCCCGGGGCATGGTCATCATGAAGCCGGATACCCTGGCGCTTGTGGAGGACGGCAAAATCCCCAAGGGGGACGTCTATGGCGTTGCCAGAATCGCCGGGATCATGGCCGCAAAAGAAACGGGACATCTTATCCCCATGTGTCATCCACTTGAATTAACGGGGATAGATGTCTCCTTTCAAAGTAACCATGACCGGGGTGAGGTCATCATTGAAGCGAGGGTGAAAACAGTGGGACGGACGGGTGTGGAAATGGAGGCCCTCACCGCTGTGAGCGTCGCTGCCCTGACCATCTATGATATGTGCAAAGCCGCCGACCGGGGTATGATCCTTACGGATATCAGGCTGATCACCAAGCGGGGCGGCAAAAGCGGAATATTTAACAAGGAAGAATGACCATGCCTGAAGCCGTTTACCGCATACGCCGGTCCTTTATCATGCCCCTGGCCATAGACGTCCTGCTTCTCTGCGTCCTCCTGTTACTGTCCTTTGCCGTAAAAGGATCGGTAACGGAAAAAATCGTCCTGTCCGGATTTTTCATCGCTTCACTACTGATCATGATCGAGGCGGTTAACCGGCAAATCGTGATCACCGACGTTGGTATAACGTTAAAAAAGTTAATGAAAATAAAGAAACTCCTCTGGAGCGACATCACCCATGTCGGTTGCCTTAGCATGCGGAGCAAGGTTTACATCCTCTTGACAACCAAGAAGGGATTTCATATCCTGTCCAACGCATATGAACCATTTTCACCCCTTGTGCGGGACATAGTAAATCATCTGGATACGGAAAAAATCGAAGTCGAAGGGGAGGTTAGAGCGCAGATGGAGAAACCTGTGGAAAATCTCTCTGACCTCGTTGCCGTGTGGATCGCAGCTGCCCTCCTCACCTGTATCATTTACGTTAAATTCACTTCATAGGACAAGGAAGACCGCTACGTATGAACGACATAATGCATAATAAACCCGGTGGAAAGAAAGACGAGGGGCTATCCTCGCTCCATGCCGTCGCTGAGGATATCCTGGGTCAGAAATTAGAGGACATCGCCACCATTCTCAGCGGATCGGGAAACGGGAAAAGCAGACTTCATGAAGATGTCGTGGCCATCGTCGAACGCTGCCTGTTCAGAATCGCCTTGCAGAGGTCCCATGACGTCAAGAGCCGGGCCGCCGATTATCTGGGGATCAATCGAAACACCTTTCAGAAAAAGATGGTGAAGCTTCACTTGGAAGATTGAATAACAATCAGCATCCATGACCCAGCGAACTAAAATAAATCAACTTCTCGAAAAAGGGGCGTACATTCCCAATCCAGAAATGGTGGATATTGGCGAAGAAGTCGTCGCTGAGAGGATTGCCGGCGAAGGCGTGTCCCTTTTCGCGGGAACAAGGATTTACGGTGAGAAAACGTCTATTGCCAAGGGTGTCAAATTGGGACTCGAAGCCCCCGTAACCTTAGTCAATTGTCAGATGGGGCCCCATGTGGAACTTAAAGGCGGGTTCTTCACTACCTCGACATTTCTAGGGAACAGCAGTATGGGTAGCGGCGCCCAGATCCGTGAGGGCTGCCTTATGGAAGAAGAAGCCAACGGGGCTCATACCGTCGGGATGAAACAGACCATCCTGTTTCCCTTCGTCACTCTCGGCAGCCTGATCAATTGCTGTGACTGCCTTATGGCCGGGGGAACGAGCCGCAGGAACCACAGTGAGGTTGGCAGTTCTTATATCCACTTCAACTATACCCCCAATCAGGATAAAGCTACAGCTTCCCTGATCGGTGATGTCCCCCGAGGAGTCATGCTGAACCAGTCCCCCATTTTTCTGGGTGGTCAGGGAGGCATTATCGGGCCGGTCAGGATCGGTTACGGAACTGTCATTGCCGCGGGCACGGTCTACCGGGGCGATTGTCCCGAAGGGGGCAAACTAATCGGCCAACAGGGCCAAATGGCTTACGAAATCAGCTTTCACATGGGCTTCTACGCCGACATCAAACGGCGTATCTGCAATAATATCCTTTACATCGCCAACATCCTCTCCCTCCGGCAGTGGTATGATTACATTCGGCGCCCTTTCTTCATGCAAACAAACGATGGCCCCCTTTACGAAGGAGCCGTGGAGAAGCTGGATTTGATCCTGGGGGAAAGGCTCGCCCGCTTCCGCATCCTCTCGGAAAAGATGGAAACCTCGATCCGGATTAGCGAAAAAATCCTTTCCGGACAACGAAGGGACGATCTGATCCGGCAATCCCGGGAATTCATGGAAAACTGGCCGGCCATTGAGGCCTCCTTGACCAGTGGGAGGGAAGCGAATATCGGGGCTGCAAATAGACAAACCCTGCAAAACAGCATTGAGGAAAATAATACGGGAACGATCATGGACTACGTCTCTTGCATCCAGGACCTCGACTCGGCAGCCGTGAAAATCGGCATCTGCTGGCTGCAATCGATTGTGGATGACGTTGCCGAACGAATCTTTTCCCTAATACCAGCATGCAGATAATTATAGCCTTCATCGACTCCCTTATCCTTGCAACAGTTTTGGCCGTGACGATCATAACCATCCGTAGGATGAGGCGCACATTCAGTTCCTGGCACATTCGTTGCGGTTGCCGCCCGTCTCAGGCCCCGGCCCCGGCCGTCATCTTTTTCCCTCTGAACCTGACGACTCTTTGCTGTGGTCTCGCGGGTATTCTCAAGGTGAAAAGAGAAGGAAAGACACTGGATAATGGCCCGGACGAGAAGCTTCGGCAAATATTCGAAACCATCCGTGGGAAAGGCATTCAAACCCTAATCACGGGAACCGTCCCGGTTAGGAAGTATCTTGAGAGTCAGGAAACCCTGGAGGCGATGGATGAGTCAATCAGGCAGTTGAAGGGTGATGACGCCTTTGGGGTCATCTTTTTTGACACCGCCAGGATAGCTAACCTTTATGCCCTCCTTGAAGACATGAAGGCCTTTCGCGCAGCGGAAGAATCCTCTTTCGAGATCCACGCCGACCATTTTTCCACCGTCGATTCGGAAGCGATCAGCGGCAAACTGATACGGATAAAGGATATCGTCTGGGCTCTGGATAAGGACATCCTGGAGAACCTTAACAAGATCATAGACCTTGCCGGAGCAACGTCAACCTCCGACATCCCTCCGGCGGCCCTCAGAAAATACCGGAGCATTAATTTTCTCTTAAATTGTCTGGACCGCCTGGAGGTCCGGGGACGTGATTCGGCGGGCATCGAGATGATCTTCCCCCTGGTGGATGGGGCTACCGACCATAAAATCAAGGCACTTTTCCAGGAAGACAACCTCTACGAAGATTTTAAGCGGCGATCCTCCCCCGGAGATCTAATGAATGGGTCCATTCAGGTATCATCCGGAGAAAATGCCTCTCTGTCCTTTATCTACAAGACCTGCTCGGTTGTGGGCAAATTGGGGAGAAATGTCAAAGCCCTGAGAAGGACCCTGACCGAGGATAAAGTCTTTCTCGCCTGTGCGCAGTATCATACACCCTGGGAGGCGACCATCGCCCATACCCGCTGGGCCTCCGTGGGCTCCATTACGGAAGAAAACTGCCACCCCCTGGGCAGTTACACACAGTCGGAAAATAATGCCCCTAAAAACTTCCCGTTTTACGGAACGGGCGACTGGACCATTGACGTGGTCCTCAACGGCGATATCGACAACCATCAATCCCTCCGCGCTTTCCTGGAGACAGACAGAGAGTTGATTGCCCCGGAAATCACGACGGACACCAAAATCATCCCCCTAATGATCGAAAAGCACCTATCACAGGGAGACAATCTTGCCGAAGCCTTCCGCAAGTCCCTGAATGACTTCGAGGGTTCTCATGCCATAGCCATGAGAAGCAGCGTCGAACCGGGCAGGATTTTTTTAGCCCTGAAGGGTAGCGGTCAGGCCATTTACGTGGGACTGAATCCAGACGGGTATATCTTTTCTTCGGAATTGTATGGTCTGGTGGAAGGGACTCCATTTTTCGTCAAGATGGACGGAGAGAAACCATCCACAATCGACCAACCAGACAGTACCGGCCAGATTTTTATCCTCGATCAAGACAGTTCCGGTGGAACTGACGGAATTCAAGCCTGTTTCTATGACGGGACCCCGTTGCTGTTGACCCCGGAAGATATTCAACGAGCGGAGATCACGACCCGCGATATCGATCGGCGGGATTATCCCCATTTCTTTCTCAAGGAAATAACCGAATCGACCTTGTCGGTTAAAAAGACTCTGCTGGGAAAATACCGCATTTCTCCAGAGGACAATGTCGTTTTCAATCTTGGGGAGGACATCCTGCCGGAAAGGATTCGTCAGGCCCTGGTTCAAAACCGTATCCGTCACATCACCATCATCGGTCATGGTACGGCAGCCGTTGCGGGAGTGGCAATCGCGGACTCCATGGCACGATATCTGCGGGACACTTCCATTAAGATCGAAGGAAAGGTGGCCTCGGAACTGAGTGGTTTCCTACCGAAGGAGGATCTCAGTGACACCCTGATCATACCCATCACCCAGTCGGGAACCACGACGGACACGAATCGGGCCGTGGCCATGGCAGTGGAACGGGGGGCCTTTGTCATCGCCATTGTCAACCGGAGGCAGTCCGACATCACCACCAAATCCGATGGAGTTTTCTACACAAGCGACGGCCGGGACATTGAAATGTCTGTCGCCTCGACCAAGGCCTTCTATTCTCAGATTATTGCCGGTCATATTCTGGCCTTGTCTTTTGCCCAGATGTTGAAGACCCTGCCCGACGACGTTATTGCCGAAGAACTGAGAAACCTCGAAAGGGCGCCGCAGCTTATGATGCGGGTTATTGAAAAAAAGGAAGAGATACGGCACTCTGTGGAGTTGTTGTCCAAGCAGAAGAGATACTGGGCCGTCGTCGGCAGCGGACCCAACAAGGCCGCCGCCGACGAGATACGCATCAAACTCAGCGAACTCTGCTACAAGACCATCTCTTCCGACGTCATCGAAAACAAGAAACATATCGACCTCTCGGCAGAGCCGCTGATCATCGTCTGCGCCGCCGGAAACCCGGAAGCCGTCATCGGCGACATTGTCAAGGACGTGGCTATCTTCAAGGCCCACAAAGCCGGCGTCGTCGTCTTTACCGATGAAGATGAAGACCGCTTCAACCTCATCGCCGACGCCGTCATCGGACTACCCAAGGCCTCCCACCCCTTGCCGGTCATTCTCAATACCGTCGCCGGGCACCTCTGGGGCTACTATGCCGCCCTGACCATCGACAAGGACGCCCACTTCTTGAGAGAATTCCGGAATCAATTGAACCTTGCCCTGACGGACCATGGAAAACGGCAGGTATCCTTTTACGAAAAGATCGCCGACCGGCAATTCCGGAAAATGGTTCGTGATTTTAATGATGAATTGAACCGGAAACGCACCGCCGGGACGTTGTCGTCCACCAACGCCAACACCCTCTCCGACCTTGTCCTGCTTTTGAAGTATGCCGTAGGCAAGATTCCGATGGAGGACTTCTGGCACGACTTCAGTGAAGACGATGACGTCTCGCCTCTGGACCGCCTTGACATCTGCCTTGGCCATGCCATTGATGAAATGTCGCGCCCAATCGACGCCATCCGTCATCAGGCCAAGACGGTCACCGTGGGTACCAGCAGGAAGGAACAGATCCTGGAAGGAACGATCTTCCAGATTATCAAGGAGCTTCGCTTCTTTGCAAAGGCCCTGACCAGCAAAAACGTCCTGGCCCTGACCAAAATTCAACCGGCCATTGCCGCCGTCAACGGTTATACCCTCTACGAGGTGAATAACCTCGATATGGACGGTCATCCCACCGATGCCTCTACCATATCAATTGTTAAGCGGGAAGGCGTCTCGCTACAGATGACCTCCCGGGCGGAACGATCCCGTACGCTCATGGGTACGAAAAAAACGATGGTCAGCATGGGACATGTCTATGTAGGGAAAGGGAAATTGGATAGAGCATCCATCGTCATCATCCCCCTGCTGGGAAGCCAGCTTACCGTCAGGAATCTGTTGCTCCTCCATGTTACCTTCAACGAAAATCTATCCCTCCGGGAAAAGATCGCCGTTCTCGGATATAAGTTCAATGATATCAGGAATCTTATCAACGAATACGACCTGCCATGGGCAGATCAATATCTGGAAGAAAGTTCGGTGGGATGCCTGCTCAGCGAGCCCGCCGAGGTCATTGCGGGTCAGATCAAGACCACAATTGAAGAGTCCCATATCGAAAAGACACGAAAGGAACCCATATGAAAAACACCAAATTCATTTTTGTTACGGGGGGCGTCCTTTCCTCGCTCGGAAAGGGTCTGGCCGCCGCGTCCATCGCCGCCATCCTGGAGAGCCGGGGCTTGCGGGTCACCAATCAGAAGCTTGATCCGTACATCAATGTTGACCCGGGGACGATGAGCCCCTTCCAGCACGGCGAGGTCTTTGTAACCGATGATGGCGCGGAAACGGATCTTGATCTGGGCCATTATGAGCGTTTCACCCGCACCCGCATGAAGAAGTCCAATAACCTGACCACCGGCCAGGTCTATTTTTCCGTCATTTCCAAGGAACGGCGGGGCGACTATCTTGGTAAAACGGTACAGGTTATTCCCCATATCACCAATGAAATAAAAAGCTTCATTCGTGACAGCGCCGAGGACTTTGACGTGGCCATCGTTGAGATCGGCGGCACTGTCGGGGATATCGAGAGCCTCCCCTTTCTTGAGGCCGTGCGGCAGTTTCGCCTCGAGGTGGGGAGGCAGAACGCCGCCTTCATCCACCTCACCTGGGTCCCCTTCATCAAAACAGCGGGAGAGGTAAAGACAAAACCTACTCAGCACAGCGTCAAGGCCCTGCGGGAAATCGGCATCCAGCCCGATATTCTCCTGTGCCGTACGGAAAACTTCCTCTCCGAGGACATCAAGGCCAAGATCGCCCTGTTCTGCAATGTCGAGGTCGCCAACGTCTTTACCGCCAAGGACGTCAGTTGCATCTATGAAGTGCCCCTCATCTATCACCGTGAGGGACTGGATGAAAAGATCGTCGATCTCCTCAATATCTGGACGGGACAGCCCCATCTGGAGGCCTGGGAGAATGTGGTCGAGAAAATGCTCCACCCTGCCGAAGAGGTATCCATTGCTATCGTCGGGAAATACGTGAATCTCACGGATTCCTATAAAAGCCTCAATGAGGCCCTTGTGCACGGCGGGATCGCCAATGATTGTCGGGTTAATCTGAAATTCGTCGATTCGGAAAAGATAGAAAAAGACGGCATCAATCATCAACTGGACGGCGCGGACGGCATTCTTGTTCCCGGTGGCTTCGGAGACCGGGGCATCGAAGGAATGATCCAGGCCGCCCATTATGCACGGACCAACAAGGTCCCCTACTTCGGCATCTGCCTGGGGATGCAGATGGCCGTCGTAGAATACGCCCGTTACATATGCGGTATGGAAAGAGCCAACAGTTCGGAGTTTGACGAGAAAACGCCTTATCCGGTCATTGATCTCCTGCCGGAACAGAAGGTTGTCAGGGAAAAAGGGGCGACCATGCGTCTTGGATCATACCCCTGTACACTGAGCGAGTCCTCCTTCGCCTTCGCTGCCTACGGCGTCACAGAAATCGATGAACGGCACCGACACCGCTATGAGTTCAACAATGATTTCAAGGGGGCACTGACAGAAAATAATCTAAAAATCACCGGCGTTTCTCCCGATGGCCGTCTGGCGGAAATCGTCGAACTCCCTGACCATCCGTGGTTTTTGGGATGTCAGTTCCATCCGGAGTTCAAATCCCGGCCAACGGACCCCCATCCCCTCTTCCGGAAATTCATCGAGGCTTCCCTTATCTATCACAGACAGAAAGCGTAAGGAATACCGTTACAAATTGATTGACTTAATAGGTCGCCGGGGATACACACCGGCGATCTTTGTTAATAACGAAGGAGACTTTTTATGGGAAAACTGTTTGGGACAGACGGAATCAGAGGGGTGGCCAATGAATACCCCATGACGCCCGAAATGGCCCTGAATGTCGGCAAGGCGACCGCCCATTATTTCAAGCGCCAGGGCCACCACCCAAAAATCATCATCGGCAAGGACACCAGGATTTCCGGCTACATGATCGAAAACGCCCTCGTCGCCGGAATATGCTCCATGGGCGTCGATGCGATTCTGGTCGGGGTCATGCCGACACCGGGGATTGCCTTTCTTACCCAAAGCATGCGGGCCGATGCCGGTATCGTCATCTCGGCATCCCATAACCCGTATCAGGATAACGGCATCAAGATCTTTTCCAGCGATGGTTACAAACTGCCCGATGAAAAAGAGCTTGAGATCGAAGAACTGATCTTCCGGAACAACATGCACACTCTCCAACCCTCGTCCCACGAACTGGGCAAGGCCTACCGGATCGAAGGGGCGAGAGATCGTTACATCGTCTTTCTGAAAAGCACCTTTCCCAAGGAATTCACACTCGAGGGCGTGAAACTGGAACTGGATTGCGCCAACGGCGCCACCTATCGCGTTGCCCCCCAGACCTTCATGGAACTGGGCGCGGACGTCACCACCCGTTTCGATCAGCCGAACGGATCGAACATCAACGACAAATGCGGTTCCCAACACACGGAGATGCTGGTGGAGAAACTCCTGAAAAGGAATGCCGACGTGGGATTTGCCTTTGACGGCGACGGCGACCGCCTTATCGCCGTTGATGAAAAGGGCAACGTTCTGACCGGGGATCACCTCATGGCCATCTGCGCAAAAGTAATGAAGAAAAAGGGGATTCTCACCAACAATCTGGTCGTTGCCACGGTAATGAGCAACCTCGGCCTCCTTCAGGCCTTTAAATCTCTGGATATTGACATGGTCGCCGCCAAGGTGGGAGACCGGTACGTCCTCGAAGAGATGAAGGCTCGCGGGGCATCCATCGGGGGCGAGCAATCGGGGCATCTGATCTTTCTTCACGATCATACGACCGGGGACGGCATCATGACCGCCCTGCAGGTCCTTATCGCTATGGAGGAAGAAAAGAAACCCCTCTCCGAGTTGGCGAAGGTAATGGCCGTTTTCCCCCAGAAATTGATCAACATCGATGTAAGATCAAAACCGGAAATTGAAACCATCCCCGAGATTGTCCGGGCGATCAAGATTGTGGAAGATATTCTGGGAGAAAAGGGACGGGTCCTGGTGCGCTATTCGGGAACCCAGAACATGTGCCGGATCATGGTGGAAGGCCCGACGGATGAGGAAACGGAGCGACATTGCCGGCAGGTGGCGGCGGTAGTAAAGGCGGCGATAGGATAAACTTTCGACTTTTCACGTGTTCACAAGAATTAGGTAACAGAGAAATAGATGCAGACATTGCAAGAAAACCGATCCCCTGTTATCGCTATTGGCAGCGGGGCCTTTGAAAATATCCTTCTCTGCGACGGCGCGCTCCAGTTGGGCAGAAAACATATCGTTGAACAGGAAGAAAGTCTGGGGGGAAGCGGCTTGAATTACACCCTCAGGCTCCTTGCCGCCGGCATGGAAGTCTTG
Organism: uncultured delta proteobacterium; assembly: GCA_903885795.1. Classification (GTDB taxonomy): domain Bacteria; phylum Desulfobacterota; class Syntrophia; order Syntrophales; family UBA8958; genus UBA8958. The sequence continues at coordinate 264,899 of CAISJV010000066.1, forward strand.
CCCATCCTGCCCGTAGGCGATGATCCCCTGGGGCAATTGATCCGGGAAAGCATCCTTGCCGCCGTAGAAAAAGTCCCTGGCCCGGAACGTATGCAAAAGTTTCTGGGCCCCCGTCAATTTTTCGTCCCCAACGTCAAAACCCCCCGTTCCACGATCCTTGTCAACCAGCTCCAGACTACCGTCTTTTCAGAAAAATTCGTCGAGGGTAAAAGCTTCCGGCAACATCTGGAAGAACGATTTCAAGATATTGAAGAGGGACTCGGAATCATGCCGGGGGCGGTGATGATCGGCCACATCTATAGCGACAAGAGCAACGGGCATCCGCATGTGCCCGGCGAATGCACCCGATATATAATCGACCGCTGGCAGGGTAAGGCGCCTATTTTCATGAATCTCGGCCATAGCCAGATCGAATTGGGCATCGGGTTCTGGGAAGAAGCCTTCCAGCAGGCGACGGTTATCCAGATGAATATCTGGGAGTACAAGAATCTGATGAAAAAGGAAGATCGTCTCCCCTCCCTGCGGGAGATCATCGACTGGCTTACGGACCGAAAGATCAATAGCGTAATCAGCATGGGCCGTTTCGGCGCCCTGGGCACTTATGGCGATGGGAAAGACGGCCTCATCTATGGCCAGTCCCTCCTTCCCCCGGAAAGGGTTATGGATACCACGGGGGCTGGCGATGCCTTTGCCGCCGGTCTTGCCGCGTCGCTGACAGGCAAAAAAGACTTCACCTTCCCTGATTTCCATAATGCCATGGCGGAAGCCGGCGTCTGGGCATCCTTCGCCTGTACCACCTACGGCGGCTCCGGCTCTTGCCCAGATAGACCGTCTCTGGAAACCTTCTTGCGGGAAGCAGGCGTGGACCGGCAAACATCCGTCCGGATAATCAAGAAAGAATCGGCCGGGCCGATGCTCGACATGATGGACCTACTGTACCGCTGACACCATATTTCGTTACTTTGACGTACCCACCTGCCGGAACAGTGCTTCGAGGTAACGGGATTTCACCTGTTCACTGGCCATGAGCTGCTTGACCGGCTGGAGTTTGAGGATGGCCCCCAGTATGGCCGCCATGAACCGGTGGCTCATGAGGGCATGGTTGTCAAAGATGAGGTTCTGAAGCTTCCCCCGCTCGATGGCCATAACGACGGCCTGATGTACTGCGTTCAGAGGCGGAATGACCCGCTGGAGCCGCTCTTTCATGGTGATGGCGCCGTCGGGACATTCCCGGACGCACAGCCCGCAACCCAGACAGATCTCTTCGTTGAGGTGGGCTTTTTTACGTTTTGGTTTGCGGGGATCATTGGCCGTTACGAGGCTCATGGCCGCAACGGGACAAACCGAAACGCAACGACCGCAGCCCTTGCACTTTTCATTCTGCGGATCGGGCTCCAAAGCGGGCAGATAGTTGGTCGTATGAATAGGATGCATCAGGCCGAACCGCCGGGCCGACGCCATTGCCTCGCAACAACAGCCGCAACAGTTGCAGATAAAGCCGATCCCTTCCCGGACGTTGGAGCCGAACTGCACGAGCTTATGATCCCAGGCGGCCTGGAGCAGATCCAGACATTCCTCCTTGCTCACGGAGCGGGCATGGTGGTGCTTGATCAGGGCTTGGGCAGGTTCATTGAAGGTCATGCATATCTCTTTGGGGGCGTCGCAGTCCCGGCCCAGATGGGCCATCTTGTGGCGGCAGTAACAGAGGCTGATGCCCCGGTGGGCTGCCGTTTTTATCACCTCCGTTGCCCGCTCGTAATCGAGGATGCACAGACTGACGGCATCGGGTTCGGGGATGGCTGGCTCGTGGACGAAGATGCGTCCCACCTGGGTTTCCCCCGTCATGAAGAGGGCCTTGAGAAAATCGTCTTCCATGTGGACGTACTGATGAAGAAGCTCGCTCAGGGCCTTTTGGTCAATATCTCCCCGGAGGCGCATCAGGGAAAATTCAAAGAAACCTATCATCGGCGGTGGAAGGATGAAAGTCTGGACCCCGTCTTTTTCCACATCAAGAAGGATGGCCCGCTCCGCCAGGTCTTCAAGTATTTTGCTGGTTTCCACCTCTGAAAGCTTCCATATCCGCGCCGCCCTCTTCACGGAGAAAGGACGAATGGGCAACTGGGAGACCATTACCGCATCCCGTTCGCTGAAAAGAATCTTCAGGATCTTGAAGAGGGACTCCGAAGGCGTCGCCCCCTGAGAAAAGCGGTTGAGCCGCTCAACGAGGCCGGTGTAACCTGTTTTTACAAGATGATGGCTCAATCAGACCTCCCGACTATTGGTTTGACTGTCGCCCCGGACGCCAGCGACTTGGCGGTCAGATAAAGCACAAAATATCGATCTACACAATAATGGATATCTCCTGTCACTGTTTTCCTTGACTAAGATGAAGATTATTCTTATATTACAATTGAAAAACACATCAGGGTAAATATGAAAGATCATCAGGAACTCCTTTTCCCTTGGAAATCATAAATCATGTATTCTTTGCCCCTTGAGGCCATTGTCCTGCTGTTTCTCGTTTTGCTTAACGGGGCACTGTCCATGGCGGAGATGGCGCTGGTTTCCTCACGAAGGGCCAAGCTGAAGGTCGAGGCGGAAAGTGGGAATGCAGGGGCTGAGAAGGCGCTAAGCATATCGGAGGAACCGGGAAGTTTTCTCTCTACCATCCAGATCGGCATCACCCTCATCGGTATCCTGTCCGGAGCCTATGGCGGCGTGACCATAGCCAAATCTCTAAGCGCCTATCTACAGCAGTTTTCAATTTTTCGTCCCTACAGCGAGCCATTGGGACTTGCCCTGGTGGTCCTGGTGATCACCTATCTGTCTCTTGTCTTGGGAGAACTTGTCCCCAAGCGCCTGGCCCTTTTCAGAGCAGAGAGGATCGCCTCGCTGGCAGCCTTTCCGGTATATTACCTTTCCATCATTACCTATCCCCTTGTCTGGCTCCTAAATGTCAGCTCCGAGCTGTTGTTGAAGGCATTCCGCATCGAGAAATCGGAAAGTTCCGTGTCCGAGGAGGAAGTCAAGGTGCTTCTTGAAGAAGGAACGGAGGCGGGTATTTTTCACGCCATGGAACATGAGATTTTCCACCGGGCCTTCCATATCGACGACCTGGGGGTCAGGGATCTGATGACGCCCCGTCCGGACATCCTCTGGCTGGATGCGGGAAAGCCCTTTCCATACAATCTTGAGATCATCAGGTCGGGCCAGCACACCTGCTTCCCCGTGGGCAGGGGAAGTCTTGATCAAGTAATCGGGTTTCTCCATGTCAAGGATCTCCTGAAACAAGTCGCAGCAGCGGGTGCGGAGGAACTGGATATGATCCCCCTGCTGAAAAGGCCCCTTTATTTCCCGGAAACAATAACCGCCTGGCAGGTCCTGGGGCAATTCAAGACCTCCCCCATCCACATCGCCATGGTGGTTGATGAATATGGAATCATTCAAGGGATGGTGACCATCAGCGATGTAATTCAGGCTATCGTGGGCGATATTCCCTCAATCAGCGAGGAGCAGGACCATCCCATTGTCCAGAGGGAAGACGGTTCCTGGCTCGTGGACGGTTCCTGGTCCATCGAGGATTTTAAAACCCATTTCCACGTCGAAAGACTTCCGGCCGAGGAAAAGGGCGACTTTCACACTCTCGGTGGCTTTATCATGTCCTATCTGGAACGGATACCATCTACAGGAGACCATTTTGACTGGGAAGAATGGCGTTTCGAAATCGTGGACATGGACGGTAACCGGATCGACAAGGTCTTGCTGAGTTCCACACCGGCACCTCATGAGGGGGTTCTACTTTAACAACGTAAACACTGGATTACGTCCCCATACGAAATGACAGATAAGGGCGAAGAGGATCTTTTTGTGGGTACATTAAAATGAGAAGGGCCGTTATTGCTTCTACAGGATCTTACCTACCGGAAACGGTTGTACCGAATGAAGAGCTCACACATTTTTCCCGGGAAGCCCAATCCTTGATCGGCAAGAAGACCGGGGTCCTGGCGCGACGCCACGCCGGAGAAAGTCAGTGCACCTCTGATCTGGCCCTGGAGGCGGCCCGGTCCTGCCTGGGAAAGATCAATTTCCTCCCCGAAGACATCGAGGGAATCATCCTTTCGACTTCTTCTCCCGACCGCGTCCAGCCAGCCACTGCCACCAGACTCCAGCACCTCCTAGGCGCCCAAAGGTCTTTTGCCTTTGATATCAATTCCGTATGTTCGGGAAGCGTCTATGGCCTCCACCTGGCTGACGCCCTTGTGAAATCGGGGCAGTATGACAACATTCTTTTTGTCGCCGCGGAGGTCTATTCGAGATTTCTGAACAAAAAGGATTTTTCCACCTTTCCCTATTTCGGTGACGGGGCGGGGGCCGTCTTACTGCAAGGCAGAGAAGATTCTTCCCGGGGCGTTCTTCATTCCTGCCTGGCCACAGACGGCAGCCGTAGCGAGACGATCTGCGTCCCCGGCGGTGGCGCCATGATGCCTTATGAGAAAATCAACAATCCCCGGCTGGCCTATTTCCGCATGAAAGGAGAGGATGTTCTGGCTTTCGCCCTTGACAAGGGTCCCGAGATAATTCGCCAGGTCGCGTCAGGAGCCGGCATAAATTTGGAAGAGGTGAAATGTTTCATTTGTCACCAGGCGAACATCAATATAATCCACGGGATCGCCGCTGACATCGGCGTCCCCTCCGAACGGTTCTATGTAAATCTGGACCGGTATGGCAACACAGCCAGCGCCTCCGTCCTCATTGCCCTCGACGAGGCCCGGGAGGAAGGGGTTGTTGGCGAGGGGGACCTTGTCATCACGGCGGCCTTCGGCGGCGGTTTGTCCTGGGGAGCCAACATCATTAGGATCTGAATCGAGTAATGTCTGAAAGGAGGAAAACATGGCAGACACTCTTAAGAAACTCAAGGTGGGAATTGAAGACCTGTTTCCGGAGGTGGAAAATATTGCCGTCACCGGAGAAACCCGTCTGGGTGATATTCCGGATTTCGACTCGATGGCGGCCGTAAATCTGCAAACCTTCATCGCAGAGAATTTTAATGTCGCCATTCAGCTGGATCTCCTTGGGGAAGATACAACCCTCAAAGATATCGTGGATTTTATCGACAACCCCGGCAAGCTGGCCGCTGCAGAAAAACAAAGGCCGTAATGATGGACCCTCTTGATATTCTGACCTCTTTTTGGAAGGTCCAGCGTTCCTGGGCGGATCGATCGGAAGAAATGAATCAGCGGGTCATCGATCTCTTCCAGCATCTGGAGGAGGCCACCCGTGAGGAATTCCCCCACATTCTTGCTTCTGAACTGCCCGCGGAGGACAAGTCCGACACCACGGAGGTATTCCTCGAATATGTCAGGAAAAATGCAAAATTAAGCAGGCGATTTCAATCCATTTTCAATGACTGGCTCAGGGGCTTGGTAGAAAGAAGCAGTGATCTTAATGATAAAGACCGGCAGCGGGCACTCTTCTGGACCCAGCAGATGGCCAATGCTCTTGCGCCAGCCAACTTTTTCTGGACCAATCCCCTGGCCATAAAAAAATTTATCGATACAGGCGGCAGCAGTCTCGCACAAGGTTTGAGCCAGGCATGGGACGATCTTTCCCGTGGCGATTATCTGTCCAGAATCACCGATGAAAAGGCCTTCAAAGTTGGTGATAATATTGCCATAACACCAGGCTTTGTAGTTTTCCGGAACAACCTGATGGAACTGATCCAGTATGAGGCATCGACAGAAACAACGCACGCCCTACCGATCGTGCTGATCCCCCCCTGGATCAACAAATACTACGTCTTTGACCTTACACCTCAGACGAGTTTTGTCCGTTTTCTAAGAGATCAGGGATTCACTGTTTTCGTTATCAGTTGGAAGAATCCGACAGCGATTATGCGTGATGTCACTTTTGCCGACTACATGTTCACGGGGACACTGAAGGCCGTGGAGGCGGCACGTCACATCTGCAAGGTTCCCCATGTCCATGCGGCGGGATACTGCATCGGCGGTACGGTCCTGGCCACCCTCATGGCCTGGCTGAACCGGGGCTCTGTTACAAAGGGTCATCTTCCCGTGGCCGACTGGACGCTGTTCTCCACCCTTGTTGATTTTTCCGAGCCCGGAGATCTGGGGGTTTTCATAAGCGAACGATCCATTGAAGCCACCGAGGCTCTCATGAAAATGGACGGCTTTCTTGACGCCCGATACCTGAGCTGGCTCTTCCGAATTCTTGGCTCGGAAAACCTGATCTGGAGGAATTTTGTCCAGAATTATCTTTATGGCGCAACACCTCCGAAATCGGATATGCTCTTCTGGAACAGCGACAGCACCCGCCTACCTGAAGCTATGTGCTCCTTCTATCTTCGGGAATTTTACCAGCATAATAACCTTGCAAAAAAAGACGTCCTGTCATTGGGAAATCGTCCCATTGACATGGCAAAGGTCGGACAACCTTTATACGCCGTGGGAACACAAATGGATCACATCTGCCCCTGGCGGGGAACATTCCGCACCTGCTCCCTGATCACGTCCCCCCGGCGGTATGTACTTTCCAGCGAGGGGCATATCACGGGTATCATCAACCCCCATTCGGAGGGGTCAAGAAGGAAGTTCTGGGCAGGAACAGTCGAGCTTACAGAGAACCCGGATGACTGGCTGAACCGTCAAGAGGAACGGCGCGGTTCCTGGTGGGGGGATTGGACGGAATGGCTGGTTCAGCGTGGCTCGACCATGCAAAAACCGCCAGCCATGGGATGCCGAACATATCCTCCCCTGGAGAACTCACCCGGGATATACGTTACAGAAAATTAGCAATGAGGAGAAACTATATGGAGAAATGGGCGCTGGTCTTTCCAGGTCAGGGTTCGCAATTTGTGGGGATGGGTGCCGATTTATTCAGTGAATTCGACACCTTTCGGGATGTCTTTTCCCGAGCCCAGGATATCACCGGCATGGATATCGCCAGAAGCTGCCTGGAAGGACCCCAAGATGCTCTGGATCAGACTATCCATACCCAGCTAGCCGTTCTGACCTTTGAACTGGCCGCCTATGGGATCTTCAAGGAGCATATCGGCGCCACAGCTCCGACAGTGGCTGCCGGGCACAGCCTCGGTGAATATAGCGCCTTGTATGCGGCAGGTTCGCTGGGACTTGAAGAAACCATAAACATTGTCCAGGCAAGGGCCAAAAGACACCAGGAGGCTTTACCTCCCGGTATCGGGGCCATGGCGGCCGTCCTTGGTCTGGATTACGAGGCCGTGGCGAAGATCTGCACCACCTGTTCCCTCCCGGGAGAACCCCTTGATCTGGCAAACCTTAATGCCCCAAACCAGATCGTCATTTCGGGAAACGCCAGGGCGGTCGAACGGGTAGGGGAAATGGCCCGGGAAGCAGGGATCAAAATATTTGTACCCCTACCCATCAGCGTCCCTTGCCACTCACGTCTGCTTGGTAAAGCCGCCGAACTTTTCGGCGATGATTTGGCAAAGATAGATTTTCAGCCCTGCCTGATACCGGTCATTTCCAATTATGATCCTTCCAGGTTTCATTCCCCTGAAAATTCCCGGGAACTTCTGCGGCGGCAAATAGTTTCTCCTGTGCGCTGGCAGGAAACAGTGGAAAGAATGACCGCCCTGGGCGTAACCACGGTGGTGGAAATCGGCCCCCGCAGAGTCCTCTCCGGATTGATCAAGAACATCAATCGGCAGATGCGCCTACTTTACGTGGGTGACAGGGAATCCCTCTTGAAAGCAGCCGCATCCCTGTTAAACCGATAACCTCCAGAAATAAAAAAGATTTGAAATTTTCCAATAAAAAGTGTTAGCGTTAAGAAGTTATAAACATACAGCGATGACAGAAGCGTTGCGGGTATTATCTGGAGGTGGGAATGAAAAAGCAAACAAAATGGATAGTGTTTCTAGGGATGACGGCCCTGCTCGTTTTTATGGGGCTCTACCGCTACAGTGTGGTATCGGCCGCCCTGGACCGGTCTGTCTATAAAAATCTCAAAGCTTTCAATGAGATTCTCGATATTGTCGAAAAGAATTATGTAGAGCCGGTGGATTCCAAGACCCTGCTGCAGGGGGCTATCAACGGCATGATCAAAAACCTCGACCCCCACAGCAGCTATATGACACCGGAAATGTACAAGGAGCTGGAGTCGGAGACCCGGGGCAGCTTCGGCGGCATCGGCATCGAGATCACCATCCATAAGGATATCCTCACCGTGGTATCCCCTATTGAAGACACGCCTGCCTTTCAAGTTGGAGTCAAGGCCGGCGACAAGATCATCATGATTGAAGGGAAATCCACCAAGGACATAACTATTATGGACGCGGTCAATCGTCTACGGGGACCAAAAGATACCAAAGTAACAATTTCCATCCTGAGAGGGAATGAGAACAAGCTCCGTGATTTTGTCATCACCAGAGCGATCATCAAAATCGTCAGCGTCAAACACAAGCTTCTCGACGATCAGATCGGTTATGTACGTATCGCCTCTTTTCAGGACAAGACCTCAGATGATTTGAAGAAGGCCCTTCAGGAGATGACGACCAAAAACAAATCCCTCAAGGGAATTGTCCTGGACCTGCGAAATAATCCTGGAGGGCTCCTGAACCAGTCCATCGAGGTCTCCGATGTTTTTCTCAAGTCCGGGGTTATTGTCTCGACGAAAGGACGAACCAAGGGGATGGAAAGCAAAGTCAGCGCCCGAGATACGGGCGATGAGTTCACCGCCCCCGTAGTTGTGATGGTGAATGAAGGAACGGCGAGCGCCGCAGAAATTGTATCAGGCGCCCTCCAGGATAACGGCCGCGCCCTGGTCATGGGAACCCAGACCTTCGGCAAGGGCTCCGTTCAAACCGTAATTCCCCTGGAAGACGGAGCCGCGCTGAAATTGACGACAGCTCGTTACTACACTCCCAAGGGGCGCTCCATTCAAGCGGAAGGAATTGCTCCGGACATCATCGTCAAATATCTACGCCCCGGGGACGAGGCTGATGATGATGATTACGAGCCCATCAGGGAAAAGGACCTGAAAGGACATATCAAATCCGTAAAGGAAATGGAAAAGAAGGGCGATGAGCCCTCTAAGGACAAGGATCTGAAGCTACCACAGCGCATAATAAAAGATAACGGAACCCGCAAGGACCTGCCCGTTAAAAGGACTTTGGGCGATGTAAATACGGACAACCAGCTTAAAGCCGCCGTCGACATGTTGAAAAGCTGGGACATCTTTAAGAAGACCATTAAAAATTAAAACATGAACCATTTATGGATACGCATCACCTGCACCGCCGGGATAATGATGCTTTTATGCGGATGTCCGGAGCTTTATGGAAAGAGCTCCCCCTCCTATCTTGCCACCTATCATTATTCTTTGGGCGTGTTGCAGATGCTTGATGAGAACCCTGGCGAAGCCGTCAAGGAATTCGAAAAAGCCCTGCAACATGACCAGACAGACCCGGATATAGCTACGGAACTGGCGGCTGCCTATGTGGAGAAGGGTGAAAGCAACAAGGCCATCGCCGTCTGTGAAAAGGCGCTGAAAGTTAATCCGGAGCATGTGGGGTTGAATCTGATGCTCGGAGGGCTTTACATGAATGCCAAGAATTACCCCCGGGCCATCATCCACTACCAGACGGTCATCCGCCAGGATGCCAAGAATGTTTCCGCCTGTTTTTACCTGGGAATCATCTACGGAGAATCCAAACAATACCCGGAGGCTATCGGGATGTTCGAAAAGGTTCTCCTTCTGGATCCCCAGCACCTTATGGCCGCATACTATCAGGCCAAGATTTACATGGATATGAAAAAATATGAAGACGCCGTAAGAATGCTCGAAAAGACCCTGAGCATGAGACCGAACTTCGAAGCGGCCCTCATCGATCTCGCCCTGGTTTACGAAAAACAGCAAAAGACGGCTATGGCCATCGATACCTTTAGGGATTATCTTTCCCTTCATCCGGATAAGCTCAGTGTTCGCGTTAAACTCGGGGAAATCTATCTCCGCGAAAAGAGATATGACGAGGCGGAAAAGGAATTTCATAAAATTCTCAGGTTGGACCCTGAAAATCGGGAGGTTCTTTTGGCTCTGAGCCTGCTGTATATTGATAGCAGCCGGTACGACCAGGCCATCGAGGCTTTTGAAAAGCTGATAAAAAAATTTCCCGATGATTACCGGTATTATTACCTCCAGGCAACGGCTTATGAAGAAAAAAAGGCATATGCCCAGGCAATCCAAATCCTGATGAAGATTCCCATCAACTCCGACCTTTATGGAAGCGCACAGATTCGTCTGGCCATGATCCTGAAAAAAGAAGGGAAGACCAGAGAAGCCATTGCCATCATAGAGAAGGCAATTAGGGTAAAGCGGGAAGTCCCGGGATTGTATATTGTCCTGTCCTCCCTTTACGAAGAAGAGAAGGACCTGACCGGAGCGGAACGGACCCTCAAAGAAGGGATGCTGCTCCTGCCACAAAATGTTGATTTGTATTACAGCCTGGGGGCCCTTTACGAAAAGACCGGCCGTTTTGAAGAAAGCATCCGGCAGATGAGAGCCCTTTTAAAAATTGATCCCGATCATGCCGATGCCCTGAATTTTATCGGCTACAGTTACGCAGACCGGGGAATAAATCTTGGGGAGGCCGAAAAAATGATTCAAAAGGCCCTCCAGCTAAAACCGGGGAACGGCTACATCATCGACTCTTTAGGTTGGACATACTTCAAGCAGAACCGCATCGATCTCGCCATACAGCATCTAAAGGAAGCTTCGAGTCTCTTACCTAATGATGGCACCGTCGCCGAACACCTGGGGGATGCCTATCTCAAGGCGGGTCGCAGGCAGGAGGCCCTCGAATCCTATCAACGGGCGCTAAAATTCAACCCCACCAATAGCAGCCTGCCGAAAAAGATAGCCGACCTACCCAAGAAATGAAAATCTTAGGATGTACCATCCCCAAGATAGGCGCGAACAACTCTTCTTTGGGTTTTTTTCTCGTGATTACTGTCATGGTCTCATCTTTATGCGGGTGCGCCCTCTACCCTCTGCAACCGATGCCGGCAACAGACTATCGACTTTCCCCCGAGGAGGCATTAGGAACCATCGACCTCAGAGATAAGAGGAAATTGTTCATGAAGGCCGTGGCTCAGGTCGTAGTGAACACCGAGGAAGGGCGATACCCGGTAAAGCTGGCCATCATCGCATCCAAACCGGAGTCTCTCCGCTTGGAAGCCATTCCGATCATCGGTTTACCAAACTTCTTTTTGTCAATCCACGACAGGACAATGAAGGTTTATCTCCCCCAGAACGGCGAATACTATGTCGGTCCGGCGACTATCAATAATCTCAAGTCCTTCTTTCCCATCCAGTTGGCGGTTCCCGACCTGGTTGCCCTTTTGATGGGCTGCCGTCCGACCGTGCCTTCAGAACAGACCATTCTCAAGGGTTCTTCAGAGGGGAAATCTTATCGCGTGGACATCCTGTCCAGGGAAAACCATCTTTTGCAGTCGCTCTGGATCGATCCTGCAAACCTCTACCTGACCCGCTTGGACGGGTTTGGGAAAGACGGAGATAAGCTTCTGACGGTTTATTTTGATGAGTATTTTCAGGACAATGACGCCTCCATGCCCAGCCGTGTCCGTTTTCAAATGCCTGGCAGGGACGAGCGCACCATTACTTTGAGGTATGACGGCGCGACATTTGCGCCGTTAACCAATGAAACTGAGCGGATATTTGATCTGCCGGTCCCCGAGGGAGTGAGAACCATTATCCTCAAATAACTAATTCCGAGTCTAAATCAAAGAGCTATTTGATTTCGAGCAGCTTAGTCCTCGCCACCCTCGCCTGACTCGTATTTGGATAGTCCTTGATTATATTCTGCAGGATCAGCTTGGCGCTGGCTTTATCTCCCAGTTGCAGGAAGGAAAGTCCCTGCTTCAGGAGGGCTTGAGGAACTTTGTTACCTTCCGGATAGGTCTTGATTACCTTTTCATACTCCAGGATGGCTTTCTCGTAACTTTTTTCGTAATAATAGCATTCTCCAATCCAGAATTGAGCGTTCCCCGAATATTCCGTGTTGGGATAGGCCTTAATGAAGCTTTGAAATTCTATCCTTGCCTTTTCGTACTTTCCTTCCTTGTAGAGTTCGTAGGCGGAGGCATAGATGGATTCTTTGTCCGTCTTTCCTTTTGATCCATTTTTTGACTTGTTTTTACTGTGCTTTTCCCCGTTCTCCCCAGGTTCTTCCTTTTTACCGATCCCAAGAAAGTTTTCAATGAAATTTATCTTGAAGGATGTCTGGTCGAGTTTTTCCTTGAGGTCCTTGACATCACCCATGCGGCCCTGAACCGCCTCCATATCCTTCTGAATCTGTTCAACAGCTCCCCGCAGTTTCTGAAGTTGTTCACGGATATCTGTAAGATCCGCCCCCATATCTGCCTGTTTCTTGCGGATGTCAGCAACAGCTTCCGTATGTTGCGCGGACTCCTTTTGCAAAGTGGCTGTATCTGTCTGCATGGCGGCAACTTTGCCATCATGATCAGTGATCTTCGTGCCGAGATCCCCCTGGACGCGTCTGAGATCTCCTGCCGTGGCACATCCGGTAAGCAAAGCAAACAAGAGAATAATGAAAAGCCTGACTAGCCGTTTCAATAATGTCACCTCCATAATAATCTACATCTCCTTACTGCGCTTGATGCCGCTGGCTGACGGGCACTCTTTAATCAAAAAGAGCGCCAAAGGTCAACCACAAATTGACGAATACTGTTATCACATTGTAATTATTTGAAATACTGCGACCATGCCGGGTTCGATCCTTCGCATAAAATGCGGATGTTTGTCCCGTTGGCGTTCATAACGGCAATCCTGTCGATTCCCCCGCTCTTGACGGTAAAGGCTAGGTATCTACCGTCGGGAGACCAGGAAGGGTGCTTATGTTCACCTCCCTGACTGGTCAGCTGTTGCGGATTCGTCCCGTCGGGGCCGATGGTAAAGAGCTGGAATACCCCTTGCGTGGTGCTTTCATAGGCAATCTGGTTTCCCTTTGGCGACCAGGAGGGAGAGGTGTTATAAGAGCCTTCACGGGTCAGCCTTTTCACATTCCTTCCATCGCTATCCATGATATATATCTGAGGAGATCCGGCCCGGTTGGATACGAAGGCAATGCTTTTCCCATCGGGAGACCAGACTGGAGAAACATCGATGGCATATTCGTATGTCAACCTTTGAAGATAACCACTCGTGCTGTCCATGGCATAGATCTCCTGATTGCCGTCCTTGCTTAGGGTGAGCAGAATCTTGCGGCCGTCGGGAGACCAGGCGCCGGACAAATTCAATCCCGGAAAGTGGGAAACCTTCTTTGCTGCCCCACCCTTCAGGCCGGCAACGTAGAAATCCGGGTTTCCGTCCCGGTAAGAGGTAAAGGAGATCCATTTCCCGTCCGGGGACCAGCGCGGGGCCAGGGTCAAGGAATGGTAGTCGGTGACCTGCTTCTGAGCTGATCCGTCAAAGGTGATGGTCCTAATCTCCGAGTTCTTTCCCTGCTTCTGCACATAGGCAATCTGGGTATTGAAAACCCCTCGCTCCCCCGTAAGGGCAAGCAGAATCTCATTGACAAACTGGATCGCCATATCCTTACTGTCAGCGGTCTTCCCCGTGTATTTTTTCTCCCGCATCAATTCGCCCCGGACCGTATCGTAGAGGCGCATCTCGACCACCAGGTCCTTGCCCTGGCCGCGGAAATGGCCCTTGACCAGATAATCGGCCCCAATTGTCGTCCAGTCGCCAAAGAGGATCTTCTCCTGACTGCGGGCCGGGTCCTCAAGAAAGGCTTTCCGGGGAATGATATTGAAATATCCTGTCATCTCGAGATATTTTGAGAGGTTATCGGGAAACCATGTGGCAAGCCCCTCCTTATCGCTATCTGCTCCTGCCTTTGTAAAGCCGGTAATGGCAATGGGGAATTTTTGAAAAGCCGGGGCGTCTATATCGAGATAGTCCTTCGCCGCCCCCGGGCCGGGGGCAAGAAAAGTGATCAGCAAAAAAAATGCGGCTAAAAACAGGTTCGTACTTTTTAAGGTTGTTCTTGAAAACGTCACCATGGGATTATATCATCTCCGAAGATCCGAGGAAAGAAAGCGAATGCCAAGATCCAGTCCGTTTTCCCGATACCATGGCGGCAGCGGCGGCAGGGGGGTTGCCTTTTTAAGGGCTCTGAGAATGGAGTTATCGAAGTAGGCCAATCCCGATTTTTTCTCAAAACTGATGCCCGTAATGGCCCCGTTTTTCATGATCCGCACTTGCACAATGGCCTCGATATTGTCCTTGGGATTATTGCCCCCGGGAAGGTTCCACTGGCTTTTAATACGGGACCAGATAATCGTATAATAATCGGCCAACTGGGCATTGGCTTCAGCGCTGGCGGCAGAATCGGCAGCAGGCGACGATTCTGCCCTGGCGTTATCTGCCGAGTTTTTTTCTCCGAGTTTTTTTCTCAGGTTTTCCACGGCGGGATTGCTCAGATTCTTCTTCGTCTCCATTTTCCTGATCGGCGGCGCCGTCTGCGTGGTTACCCGCTTCTTCATAACGAGGGACTGATCGCGCAGGGAAGGTCCGGCGAGATCGCGCAAGGTGTCGCTCGTCGGCCTCTGGCTGAGCAGTGCTTCGGAGAGGCTGACCAACTGGACGGAATAGGCGGGACCAAGGGTGAAACGGGGCGATGATGTATGGGTGGGCCAAAAAACAACTAAAAACAACAGCGTCAGATGAATGACAAGGGAAAGGACGATCATTCTGGACAGGCGAGCACCCTGCTCACGATGACCTCCCGAATAGTGCAGGGACGTCATCGTGATTCCTCTGGGGTTTCGGTGACCATTCCCAGCTTATCGACGCCGGCCTTTCTGATCTCCGACATGACTTCCACCACAAAACCGTAAGCAACGGATTTGTCGGCCCGCAGGAAGATCTCCTTGTCAAGCCTGGCGGTAAAGATATTTTCCAGCTTTACCTTGAGATCATCCTTGGGAATCTTCGTGCGGTTAATGAATATCTCCCGGTCTTTGTTTATTGAAAGGACAAGTTTTTCTTCGTTGACGTCAATCGTCTTGGATTTGACCCGGGGCAGATTGACATCGATACCCATGGACAACATGGGCGCAGTGACCATAAAAATAATCAACAGGACAAGGACCACATCCACCAGCGGGGTGACATTGATCTCGGCCACGAGTCTGCTCTCGAAGTACTGGCGTTTGCGCGCAAATCTCATCGTCCTCTCCCGCTATTTCAGGTAATTCCTTTCAATGATATTGGTTAGTTCCGAGGCAAAGGCATCCATATCCATCGCCATATTTTTAATCTTGTTCGTATAGTAATTGTAGAATATAACGGCGGGAATGGCGGCGGCAAGACCGGCGGCTGTCGCCACCAGGGCCTCCGAAATACCGGGGGCGACTACGGCCAGCGTCGCCGACCCACGGGCGCCAATGCCTTTGAAGGTGTCCATGATGCCCCAGACAGTTCCGAAAAGGCCAATAAAGGGACAGGCGCTCCCTGTCGTCGCCAGGAATCCCAAGGCCCGCTCAAGTTTGCCGGTTTCACTGCTGCTGGCCCTGTTGAGGGCTCTTTCGATATTATCGATACCCTTCATTTCAAAACCCGATTCTGCATATTCCCCCGTTTCTCTTACGGAGACCCTTTCCCGCGCTGCTTTGGTGATTTTTACCAGTTCGCTGTATCCGGACCGGAAGATCTCGGCCATGGTCGATTCGGGGAACTTTTTCGATTCCGAGAAGATATCGGAGAGTTTTGTCGATTTCACATAAACATCAAGAAACAGCTCATTCTCCCTCTTGACCTTTTTGATGCTTCGATGCTTCAGCCAGATAATCGCCCAGGAAATAACGGAAAACCCAAGGAGGAGGAGCAGGACAAATTGAACCATGAGCCCCGCATCCAGGATCATCCCGAATACACTCCCCTGAAATTGCCCGCCTAGACCGGCAACGGCAACATACGGAATTTCTTTCACTTTTATCCTCTCCCAGCGGTGATATACTATAGCGGCATTACCTGTAAAGGAAAACCGGGGCCTTGTCAACAATACTTTTCACGCAAAATCTATAATGATGATCCCATAAAAAGCCTAAAATTTTGGCCAATATCAACGGCTTCGTAAAAAGATCCGCAGGCAAGGCGCGCCAACCCTGAGGAATGAGGCGTACTTATCATACGCCGCAGTGACGAAGGATGCAGCGCAACGCAGCATCCGGACTTTTTACGAAGCCGTCTATAATGTTTCAGGCGGGAAAGCAACAACATCATCGATATGTAAGGCATCTGCGAAAATCATAACCAAGCGGTCAAGGCCCAAAGCGATCCCCGCCGATTCCTCAAGATCCCGCAGAGATTCCAGGAAAGGTTCCGGAACGGGATAAGGGGGTTTACCCGCTCGCCGGCGCTTATCCTCCTCATTCACAAAGCGGCGGCGCTGCGCATCAGCATCGGTCAATTCCGTAAAGGCGTTGGCTAATTCCATACCGGCCATGTAAAGCTCAAAACGCTCCACCACCGAAGCATCTTCCTTCTTGGCCCGGGCTAATGACCCCAAGTCCAGGGGATAGTCATAGAGAAACGTCGGCTGTCCCTTCCCCAGATTTGGTTCAACTTGAGCGGTCAAGACCTCATCGAAACAATCCCCGCGCAGGGCTTCTTCAACGGACAGGGCGGCATATTTTTCAAAGGCTGCCTTGACGGTGATCCTTTCCCAAGGCTTCTGCAGACGGATAACCTGTCCCTGATAGGAAACGGCGCCGCCATGACCGAGGGCGGCGGCAAGATGAAGAATCATATCTTCGCATTCTTCCATCAGATCCCGGTAATCGGCATCCCGGCGGTACCACTCCAGCATGGTGAATTCGGGAAGGTGGTGGGAGCCTCGCTCGTTTTGACGGAAACACCGGCAGATCTGGAATATGTTGTCGTATCCCGCCGCCAGGAGGCGTTTCATGCACAGTTCCGGCGAGGGATGAAGAAACCAGCCGTGGCAAATCATGGTATCGATATGGAATTCCGGGGCGGGGGCGGGGATAAGGCAGGGGGTTTCCGTCTCCAGATAACCCCTGGCCATGAAGAAGTTACGAAGCTCTTGAAGTATCTTGGCGCGCAACCGCAACGCACTCTGTTTCTTGGCCAGTAACCAGGAGCCATCCATAACAAGCCTATAAAAAGTGAGTGCAAATACCATTGAAGGGCGGCGGCACAAAAAGCGCCAGAGGCGCGACGCGCTCAGCCTGAGAAAGGAAGCGTTACCTGTTGTAATTACGCTTCTAAATCAAAGATGAAATCAAGGCGGCAAGGCAGAGGCGACGCAGTCGTATTTATCATACGTCGAGGAGCCGATTGCCGATGCCAACGAAGATAGCGCTTTGATTTAGAAGCGTAATTATCAGTCCTTGACACGGGTGAGATACTCTCCGGTCCTTGTATCGACGCGGATCTTTTCTCCCTCTTCGATAAACGGAGGAACTTGAAGAATATAACCCGTCTCTACCGTTACGGGTTTGGTATTTCCCGAAACACTGTCCCCCCTAGCCCAGGGATCAGCCTTGGTAACGACAAGATCAACAAAATTAGACAGGCTCACCCCTAACGGGCGGTCCTCGAAGAGGAGAACTTCCGCCTCCATGTTTTCGATCAGATAATTCCTCGCATCGCCGACCTGGTCAGCGGTGAACAAGATTTGCTCGTAATTCTCGTTGTCCATGAAACAGTATTTGCCGTCCTGTTCATAGAGAAATTGCATCTTCTTTTCCTGGAGGTCCGCCGGTTCAAAGACATCCACCGAGCGGAAGGTCCGTTCGAACTGGGCGCCGCTGATCATGTTTTTCAGTTTGCATCGGTAAAGGGCCTGCCCCTTACCCGGCTTGACAAAGTTGAATTCCGTAAGGATATACGGCTCGTTGTCTATTTTGATCCGCAGATTTTTTCTTAAATCACTGGCTGCGTACATACCAACCCCTTAAATGATGGAAACAAATTTGGATTCTGACTCCTGTTTGTTCTCCGGTTATTGAAACAGAGGGTGAGTCTTAATGTATTTTCCATTTTCTGTCAAAGAAATTTCAACCTCCCTCATGTCCACCTCCCGTTGCATGGAAAAATGCTGCAGGGGGATCTTCCCATGTTCCCCAGGCGCATCCAGGACGAAGCGTGGCAGGCAGAGTCCCGACGCCCGCTGCCATAGTTGTTCCATCATCTCCATACCATGACGGATATCTACCCGGAAGTGATCCACACCCTTCACGGGGTCACAGGAAAAAAGATAGTAGGGACGGACGGAAATTCTCTGTAGACCGTAAAACAATTCCCCCAGGGTTTCCGGATCATCGTTGACGCCTCTGAGAAGAACCGCCTGATTGGAAACGGGAATCCCCGCCGTGAGGAGGAGATCACAGGCCTGGGCCGCCTCCGGGGTTATCTCCCGGGGATGATTGAACTGGGTATTGAACCAGAGGGGGCGGTACTTTTTCAGGACAGCAACCAGTTCTTTGTTAATTCGCATCGGCATCACCACAGGAATCCGGCTGCCGACCCGGAGGATCTCCACATGGGGAATGGCCGTCATAGACCCTAAAAACCAGTCCAGGGTTGCCGCCGGAAGCAGCAGGGGATCGCCGCCGGACACGATCACCTCCCGAAGAAAGGGATTTTGCGCGACCTGGTCGATCATCTCCTGAAAATAGGCCCGTGAAAATCGTCGGCTTCCCTGCATCCAGAAACGTTTTCGATTACAGTGGCGGCAATAAACGGCGCAGCGATTTGTCGCCAGGGTAAGGCAACGGTCCGGATAGCGACGGATAAGTCCGGGAACCATCGTGTGAAGGTCCTCTTCCAAGGGATCATCCTGGCCGGTATGGATATCTGAGAGTTCCCGAATATCGGGAAGGCATTGCCGACGGATCGGATCATCCCGGTCAGTCGGATCGATGAGCGATGCATAATAAGGGGTAATCGCAAATGGATAGATTTGGGCAACCCGGCGCCATTCATCGAGAAGATTGCTATTCCCGCCCGCCAGTTCGGCAAGGTGCTCCGGGCGGCTGAGACGGTTGCCGTATTGCCAACGCCAGTCCATCCTTTCCGCCGCCGAACCGCTTAATACATTCATGGATAAATATTTCCCTTTTCCAATTTCGCCAATATAAATATTGACCTCACCCCTTAAACTTCATACAATTCGTGGGCCATGAAAAGACAGCATCTATACATCGTTTATATCGGCCTGTGGATATGCCTGTTTGTGGTACTTTTATCCTCACCGGCAAAGCAGCTCGTCCATCAGTTGGCAGGCAAGGGGGCGCTGGTTTACACCCTGTTTTTTATCTACGGCCTACCTGTTTTCTTGCTCTATCTGCTCTCTGCTTTTCTTTTCGACGTCAGAGCGGAGCTGATTCTCAAAGAAGACCTCATCTCCTTCCTGGTGCGCCGCAGAATGCTGATCACCATGAATCTGTTCGTAATTATTGCCCTGATCCTCTTAGTGCTGGCGTCGTATACTCCCTGAGGACGGTAATGTTTTGGAAGAGTAGCTATTTCCCCTTGTAGATATAACGCTCAAGGAGACGATGATAGGGCGTCCAGTCCGACTCGTTACCGACAGCGCCGGAAATGGTGATCTGCATGGCGTTGACCTTGGCGTCAAGATCATCTGCAAAGTGGACCACGAGCGCCTCCAGGGTCTTGGGTCGCTTCGGGGAGCCGAACTCCAGGGTCCCGTGATGGCTCAGGAGGATATGCCGCAGTTCCATGGCCAACTGGGGGGGGAAATCAGGAAGGGCCGAAATCCTGCGATCCAGCATTTCCACGCTCATGACGATATGGCCGACGAGGCGACCTTCATTGGTGTAATCAACGATACCGTCATAGGAGTATTCGTAAATCTTGCCGATATCATGGAGGATGCCGCCGGTCATGAGGAGATCGCGGTTCAGGCCCTCATAATGGCCGGCGAGCCAGTCGAGGATTTTCACCACCGATAGGGTATGCTCCAGAAGGCCGCCGATATACACATGATGAAATCCCTTGGCGGCGGGGGCGCGCTTGAAGAGACCGGAAATCTCTTCATCCTGAAAGAAGTTTTCCAGGAGAGTCCTCAAAGGAGGCGTCTCGACAGCGGCGATAAAGGCCATCAGGTCGGAAAACATCTTTTCCGGATCTTCCTCGGCCACGGGGAAATATTCCTCCGTCTGGATCTCTTCATCCTCGGCCTTGCGGGCGCTCATAACGGACAATTGAATTATATTTTTATATTGCACGGCCCGGGACTGGATATAGATAAAATCGCCCTTGCGAAAGACCTTTTCCATATCCTGGGCATTGTCCCACACCTTTCCATCCAACTCTCCCGTTTTATCCTTGAGACGCAGGTTCAGGTAAGGGGCGCCCTTCTGTGAAAAAGCCAGGTTCTTTTCCGTTACAAAAAAGAAGTCACAAATTTTCTCTCCAGATTTTATGTCTTTGATATAAATGCTTTTTTTCATAATTCCCGAATCCGTTTCGTATGTATGTAAACCGTCAGGGACGGTGGCCGGATGGCCATGTTTCATCTTTTTTCTCTCAAGATACGATGATCTTCCGAACGCACCGTCATTTTGATCTGGTCGAAATATTCCATCAGGGGAATTATGAACTTCCGGGTCAGATTCGTCATCTCCTTGAAGGTAACGGGCGTTGCCTTCCCCTCCCTGACAAGCAGTCCCCGGTAGTCCTCCTGCAGTTTATCCAGGATCGTCCGGTGGTAGAGGAGGTCTTCGTTAATCTTGACCAGAATCGTCTCCCGGAGCAGAATGGCCCGCACGCTATCCACCTGTTTGCTCCGGTCAGGGAATTGTTCATAAATTTCCTTGACCGTCGGGGGCGACAGACCGGCTTGCAGATAAAGGGTCAGGATCTTCTCCTTCATCGTCTCCAACTCCCCTTGCAGGTGGACCCGATGCTCCGATAGCCGGACCGTTTCCCGCTCCAGGGCCAGTTTTTCCTGTTTTTCCAGATCCTTGAGGGCCTTGTTGAAGAGCTTCGCATTGATGAAATCACCGATGGTCATGCGCAATTCTTCTTTTTGCATCCCCTCCCGGAGGGGATTCTTATCATGATAGACCCTGACCTCTTGCAGGGCCTGCTGTTGAAGAGCGGCATAAACGGGGGCAGAAACGATCTGCAAGGTTTCGGATTCAAGGAGAATCGCTTTCCGGGCGGAAAGCATGGCCTCGATAATCTTCCGCAGGCGGTTTTCCGCAAGTCCCGTCCGCATGACAAGGCGAACAAGGCTGATCCCTTCATATCCGGATCGCTCCGTAATAGCCGCTACCCGCTCCTCGTCCGTCCCTTCCTCAAGAAGGCGACATTCCTCGTTTATTGCCGCCTGCAGACGTTTGTGTTTCCGGGGCAGCATATCGAGGACCACCCCGCCTCCGGTCGTGGTAATAGGTGAATAACTCCGGATAACAAAGTGATCCCCCGTCATCACCACGGTTGGCTCCTCGAAGATGATCTGGCCATAGAGGCGCTCCCCGGGCCGCGCCTCATCCCGGTCAAGGATGATGATCCGGCCGATACTCTCTTTCGTCCCTACATGAAAACGGACGAGGCTCCTGTTTTTTAATGCTTTCCCATTGCTTGCCAGGTAGTCCATGGCAACATCGAGACGCCGGGACGGCTCAACGGTCCCCGGTCTCGCCATTACCTCGCCGCGCTCGACGGCGGCCTTTTCGACCCCCTGAAGGTTAATCGCCGTCCGCTGACCGGCTTCGGCCGTGTCCACAGTCTGGTTGTGGACCTGAATACTCCGGATTTTGGCCTTCAACCGGGAGGGCAGAATTTCTACGTCGTCACCGACACTGATGCTTCCGGAAACCAGGGTTCCCGTCACCACCGTCCCGAATCCCTTCATCGTGAAGACACGATCCACGGGCAGGCGGAAAACGCCGTGATCCTTCTTTTCTCCGACCTCCGACGCCAGGGCATCCAGGGCCTGCACAAGATCCGTCAGTCCGGCCCCGGTTACCGCCGAAACGGGAACAATGGGCGCATCGGCAAGAAAGGTCTCCCCGAGATAACCGTTAACGTCATCCATGACCAGGGACAGCCAATCCTCGTCCACCATATCGATCTTGGTCAGGGCCACCAGACCTTTCCGGATCCCCAGGAGGGTGCAGATGTGCAAATGTTCCCGCGTCTGGGGCATAACCCCTTCATCGGCGGCAATGACCAGGACGAGAAGATCGACACCGGAAGCCCCGGCGACCATATTCTTGATAAACCGCTCGTGCCCCGGAACATCCACGATGCCCAAAACCAGCCCCCCGGGGAGCTGCAAAGAGGCAAAACCCAATTCAATGGTAATGCCCCGCTCCTTCTCCTCCTTGAGGCGGTCCGTGTCGATGCCTGTCAGGGCCTTGACCAGGGAAGTCTTCCCGTGATCCACATGACCGGCAGTGCCAAGCACAATATGCTTCATCGTCTATTTGCCTCTCCTGATGGGCAAATAACAGACTCCCGTAATTTTCACAATGGAAATGTCCCTGCCCATTCATGGCCGCCGAGGAATCTCTGCAACTGAATCGGGGGCAACCGTCTTGAGGAAGAATTCGACGAGGTCAAAAACGCCTTTCCCAAGAAGCAAGGTAAAAACCAAAAGGCTACTGTGTCCTGAGAAGGCGAAAACCCATAGAGCCGTCATGTTCATCCGGGCCGCTGCTGAGTCGATTCGCTGATCGACAGCCCTCGTCATTGTTGATCCAGGAGCCGCCACGACCCATGCGATGCAAGCCCAACAAGGGACCTGTAGGATCAGTCACACTGTCGGAGGGATAATTACCATTACGATCATGGACCCACTCCCAGACGTTGCCGTGCATATCATATAAACCCCAGGCATTGGGAGTCTTTTGACCCGCAGGGTGTGTTTTCAATAGGGAATTTCCATTATACCACCCGGCTTTTGATAAATCGGTGTCATTGTCTCCCGAATAAAATCGAGTCGTCGTCCCTGCTCGTGCCGAATACTCCCACTCGGCCTCCGTGGGTAATCTATATTTGCCCGTCCCTTCCATCTTGTTCAGCTTGATGATAAATTCCTGAACGTTCTTCCAGGAAACATTCTCCACGGGACAGTCGTCGCCACAACTTCCGAAATGCGAGGGATTGCTTCCCATCACTTTCTTCCACTGTCTCTGGGTCACTTCAGTTGTCTGCATGTAAAAAGAACTGCTGATTGTTACCTGATGCTGGGGACTCTCGTCGCTTTCCCGCCCCGCCTCGTCACTGGGAGAACCCATCATAAAAGTACCGGCGGGGATGAGGACAAACTTCGCACCCAATATGTGGCTGATAAATGTATTTGATCCTTTCATTTGGGCCATTGGATAAGGTACGAAGCAAAACATGGTTAACAAGACACCACCCAGTATGAATGCAAACTTCTTCTTAATCATTTTTAAATTCC
This sequence comes from uncultured delta proteobacterium, assembly GCA_903885795.1. Taxonomy (GTDB): domain Bacteria; phylum Desulfobacterota; class Syntrophia; order Syntrophales; family UBA8958; genus UBA8958. The sequence continues at coordinate 288,402 of CAISJV010000066.1, forward strand.
TCTGTAAGGTACAAAATCAATCATGCGACATGCCTTCATTTTTATTCTCTGATCAGTCATAGTCCAGTATAAGTGGAAGTTTTAAATGACTTTTTTCATAGCAGCAATCGCCACTTCGATTTGATCATCAGTCGGTTGCCGAGTTGTAATCTTCTGCAACAGCAATCCCGGCCAGCTTAAGATTTGGACCCATTTCCATTCCTGGTGTTTTCCTGTAAAGCGTATCACCTCGTATGAAATACCGGCAACC
>CAISJV010000067.1 GCA_903885795.1 uncultured delta proteobacterium
CTATGAGAAAGAGCTAAAAAGCCAGCGTCGCTACGCTCCGACCAGGGGTGGCGGAATCAACCGGAACACCCTGGCGCTTTGCATCGGAACAGGGTGGCGGCTTCCTTCGTAATCGACTGGCGGCTTCAGCGGAATACCCACCTTCTCCCTTGAATAGTCCGGATCATCTTCCCGCATATAGAATTCCAAGGTGCACTCAAGGTCAAAATCGTGAATCCAGTCAGCGTCATCGTTAGCACGTTTATTCAGCGTATCGATGATCTCCAGTGCCTCCTTCTTTAACTTCTTTTCAGTCTCGGATAACCGATTGTTCAAATTAACGAGGAACAGCCTTTGTTCCCGAGATATTTCTGTTGGGTGCATGCTTCACCTTCTTTCTGTTTTGATTGTTAACGGTAAGATCTCTTTGGCAGGCTTCAATTCCAGAGCTTGCCGGATTTCAGAATATCATCAAGTGAATAACTTATTTTTGGCCAATCTTTACGAAACGCCATGCCAATAGCTTTCCTGATTTTCATGATCAGCTTGTATTGGCCAACGCTTGCATAATTATCGGCGTCGATCGTGTTATCTAGTTGAATATCTTCTATCGCCCGGTGCTCAAATCTGTTCAGGATGTCCATAACGGTATCCCTTGAAATTGCGTCATGATTAAGATAGTTTCTTTTGATGGCTTTACCTCCTTATGCTGCCTTTTCTGAACCGTTGAAGCCGCAGATATTGCACGCAGATGGATCCCTACAGCATTCGCAGACCTTTTTCCGGTCCATCAGATTTGGAATTCTCATGAAGATCGCATTCATGGTCATGGTCATAGGTTTTCCCAGAGACCAGGCTATTCTTCTTAATGTGGCAGACGCAGATTCACTTAATTCCGGCGTGTAGGACATAGGTTCCTCCTTGGTTAAATTCATAAGGGCTTATGAAATTGAAATCGGGAGAATCATCTTGCACCGCCTGATGCATTATATTTTTCCTGACGACTCTACAGGATGCTTATCCATAGAAGCGGACGGGCGGCTCCCGATTGATTTATTGAAGGTTAATTGACTGGTGCAAATTCATAAGGGCATTATGAAATTGTACTTTTGATTCAGGCTGCTGCCTGTTCTTGAAGGACAGCTTTCTTGGACTTGGCGCGGGGTTTCTTCTTATTCTTCAAAGCTTCATGGTAGGCGACAACTTCGGCATTGTAATGTTCATCAACCCCGGTATTAGCTTGATCGGAGTCCGGAGATGTTTCCATGCTGGGAGGTTCTTCAACCGATTTGGATTCCACCTTTTCAGCCTCTGGAACATTTGCCATGACCGGAGCTGTTGAGCTTTCTGCCTGTTCATATAGTTCCCCAGGTTTTCCCAAGTCAAACAGGACTATCGTGACTGGCAAGGATATGGTCGGATGCAGCATCTCGATCTCCTGAAAGATAAGGTCCCTCGTAGTCCCCAGTTTGCTTTTTTCACTTCGTTGGGCAGTGACCAGGACAATTCCCATATCAATCTTTCCTTTATCGAAGCCAATCTGAAGCCGGAGCAGGGCATCCTGGATATATTCGTAGGAACTGAATGATCCATCAATGGCCACCTTCTTCCGGAAGCCCTTATAGAAATACCTCCGGCCATCAAGGATATTAAGATCCCCATTCTGCCGGAAATCCATCTCGGTTAAAGCCTGACGAAGCAGTTCACCTTTACGATAGCTCCCGTAGAGGCAATCATTCAGGTATTCCATGGCCAATTCAATCTCCCTGGTCATGTTTTTTTCCTCAAGGATCTTGTCTGATCCCCGGAAATGCAATATTTCAAACGGCATAATTCGTGTTCTCCTTTCTGTTTAGTTCATTTTTTATTCGATAAAGGTGATTGCCGATGGCATACATGTCCTTTATCTGATGACCTTCCTCGATCTTGGCCATGAGGTTCTGGTATTGCTCTTCTGTAAAGAGTCCATCATCGTAGATTGCCTGGACAAACGCCTCCACGATATCAAATGACGATTCCCCAAATCCCCAGTTCCATCTTTTCTCCTTGTAAATAAGGTTTCCAAACTTCTCGTTGGTGCCCAGATACCAGATGTTTGCATCGCCAGGCAGCGGTTTGGAATTCTCGTCAAAATACTGCCCTGCATCCTTCATCAGAAAATTGTAGATCTCCGTGCCCGTTGCACTGTGACAAATCAATTCATCGCTGAAATTCTCCGTATAAATCTTACAGTAGATGCTAACGAATGCTCTTCTCTCTTTATTCATAGGATTCTCCATGTTATTTGTTGATGATACTTATGAAGCCTTTGTGGGTGACGATGAGGTGATCCAGAATCATGATTCCCAAGAGTTTCCCTGCCTGCGTCATGGATTCTGTCATCCTTATATCCTGTTGACTCGCTTCCAAAGAACCTCCGGGATGATTATGACAGAGAATGATTGATACCGCATTTGCCAGCAGCGCCCCCTTGAATATTTCCCTAGGCGTAAATGCGCAGGTCTGAATTGAACCGATACAGATTGTCTCAACGCCAATGAGGTTATTTTGTCCGGTTAAGAGAATAGCCAGCATGATTTCTCTGTCCGAAGAGCTCAATTCCTCCCTGACAAGATTATAGGCGCTTTGTGCATCTGAAATCTGAATTGGTTCCTGGGCATCATTTTCCCTGAGCAGATAGACTCTGCATCGGAATCCTTCATAGCCGGGATGATAGGCAGGCCTGGACTGGTTTCCTTTGATAATTTCTGCTTCCGGACGGCTGGGATACACAGTTTTTTTATTCGGTTTCCACATTGCTTGCTTAACCTCCTGACCTTTCAGAAATGGAAAAGGGAAGGTGTTATCCCTCCCTTGACCAATGATTGATTGTTTACGGATCTCGCCTTGGAGAAGCTTATTGACCGCCTGAGCAGCCCTTATTCTTTCTTTTCGGTGCCTATGATCTCATCGAGAAATAGTGATTTCTTGGCCGCCTGTCCCATGTAGGTGTGGGAATAGCTGATGTAGAGAATCTTCATCGCTCGGGATATGGCCACAAATACAATCCGCCTTTCCTCTTCCATATCTCCCTTTTTCGTTGGCGTGATGCCTTCCACAAGACCAATTACGAATACTACGGGAAATTCCAATCCCTTTGCCTTGTGAATGGTCATTAAAGCCACTCCCTCCTTGTCATTGCTCATCTCATCCTGAAACGTATCAGTGTATTCAAGGAATGATTGGATATTGGAGTACCTTGCCGCTGATAACTGAAGCTGATTGAGGTTCTGAATCTTTACATCGTCAGGAGTAGGGATATCCTCATCGGTGATAAATCTGTCGTAATCGAAATGGTTCCTCAACATTTGCAGGACTTCTGCGGGTGTGAGGTTAGGCGCATAGTCAACGAGCGGATCAATAAATGAGATGAAATCTCTTACGTTCTTCCTGACATAGGGAAGATCAACGGGCATGGTCTTCAATCCTTCGTAGAGATAGACCTTTTGCTTATCCGAGAATTCAGTCAGCTCCTGGACAAACTTCCTTGAGATATAACGATTCGGCACATTCAGAATGGTCTTTAAGGCCTCATTGCCTTCATCAGAATTGGGATTGACGATGATCCGCAGGTAATCAAGGAGATACCTGACCTCTGAGCGTTGATAGAAATTGAGGCCATTCTCGATGAAATAGGGGACCTTGTTTTGAGCAAAGCATTCCTCAACGACTCGGGATTGAAAGTTGGCCCGATACAATACGGCAATGTCCTTGTATTCATAGCCCTGATGCTCGATAAGATCCCGGACTTCATTTACCATGTTCAGGGCCTCTCCTTCTTCGGATGAGGATTCAAGAACAATGACCTCATCTCCATCGGCATTATCTGTCTGCAGGTTCTTTTCAATCTTCCTCACGTTATGGCGGATCAGGTTTTGGCATGCCTTCAAGATCTGGGGAGTGCTGCGGTAATTGACATTCAGGATGAATATCTTTGATTTGTTGAAATTGGTCTGGAAGTTCAGGATATTTCCCACTGATGCACCTGCAAAGCTGAAAATGGACTGCCAGTCATCCCCTGCACACCAGAAGCTCTTTCCATTGCCGCTTGATTCGTCAATGATGCAGCGGATAATCTCCAATTGCACAGGGTTTGTATCCTGAAATTCATCGACAAGGAGATGTTGATAACGATCAGAATATTTACCCCTGATATTGTCATTGGCGGTTAGCAGGGAATATGTCTCGATCAGGAGGTCATCGAAATCCATCAGATACTTCTTTGTCTTCTCCAGGTCGTAGGATTCATAGATGTCCGCCACTTTCAACATGGTCTTGTCTGCTTCATAGAGGGATCTGAATTCATCAACAGCGATCAGATTATTTTTGGCAAGACTTATCTCCCGCAGGACTGTGCCCACGGACAGATCCTTTATGCGCTTGTGTTTCATGAGATTTCTGAGGAAGTTCAATTGCTCTTTGCCGGAAAGTATCTCAAATATCTTCCCCTCATTCCGAAGCAGGTAATGGCAGAAACTGTGGATTGTGGATAAGGTGACTCTTGATGCCATATCTCCCAATACGGGGATTAATCTCTGGCGCATCTCCTCTGCTGCATTCCTTGTAAATGTCAGTCCGAGGATTGACTCAGGCGACACGTTGTGATTGTTCACAAGGAAACCTATTCTGCGCATCATGACCTCCGTTTTTCCCGAACCGGGAACGGCTATGATTGCTGCGATTCCGTGCGTGAAGCTGGCTGCTTTCTTTTGCTCTCTGTTTAGACCATGCAATGGATTTCACCTCCTTTCCTTCTTCAAGTGTTTTGATGGCCATGTGCATCCGGAACATTGTGGCCACGTATTGATCGACTCTATGTTGAGTCTTATCCATTAGAATAAGACTCTTCAGTCCCTTTTCCTTATCCCGGAGATAGTCTTTCAGGAATCTGATCACTTCATTTGGACCATGGCGCTTGATCAAGTCATAAATATCAATAATCCGCTTGTAGCCATCGTCCTTTTCAATGGTCAGATATTCTTGTGCTTCGAGAATGACTTGTTTTGTCATGCCGCTTCCTCCATAAACCAGGCATCACAGTTTCTCTTGAATGCGCAGTATTTGCATTTCCAGTTTCCAGCGCCATCATTGGGAATGAATATGCCGCTGTCGATGCCTTTGGCGACCTCGATGATCTTTTTTCTGGCCCTAATTTCGTCAATATTGGAGCGAGTTGTGTAATAGGATTCAAACTTCGGCTGTTTGGTTTTGATCAGGCAATCGAACCGGAGCAGAATGTCGGAATCAGCGTATCCATTTGCCTTGGAAGCCATCTGATAAAGGGTAAGCTGAAAGTTCCGATCAACATCATCGTTTGAATAGGCTTTTCCCGAAGTCTTGAAATCGGTGATGATCACAGTACCCCCTTTATCCTGTTCAACGAGATCAATTGCACCGATAATAGGCAGGTCGCATCCATCAATAATGAAGCTGAAGGCTTCTTCAATGCCTATACATTCAAATTCTCGCCATGAAGATTTATTGTAATACTGGGTCAGGAGTTCTTTACCTTGCAGGAGAAGGGTTTCGACGCTGTTGCCTTCGGCATAGTGAATATCGTCTCTTCCCTCGGTGGTCTTTCTCCAATGAGTCTCAAAGCAGTCATGCAGCTCTTTTGTTGTCTGCCAATCGCCCCTCATTTTTGCGTGATGGAAATCAGCCAATGCCAGATGAATCGCAGATCCGAGTTCAAGGGCATCTGATTTGTATGGCATCTGGATTTTGTCAATCCTGCCGAATTTGTAAAGGAGCCCGCAGTCTATGTAATCTCCGATGGATGAGGCGGATAGATGCGCTTCCTTTCGTAGTTCCGATAATTCCATAGATACCTCGTTTCTAAAAAGCGCCGGATCCTGCGTTTTTCTGAATAGGGACAGGACACCATTCCCGAAAATAGGGAGATGAAGAGATAAGGGTGTCCTGCCCCTGATTACAGGGAGGGCGCTTATGATTTGAATTGTGATTGATTAAGGAGCTTAGGGATCAGGCTGATTGCTGCAAAGATCGGATGAACTCCCCGGCATTTTCAGATGTGAGCTGCTCGGTAGGGATTCCATATTTTCCCATGGATCTTCCTTCCAGATCCTCAAGGGATATGCCTCTTCGTCTGGAGAGATTGAACAGTGCCGATTTCTGTGCATCCGACATCAGGATGATTTTATCTGCCTTGTCTTTGCCGTTGCCATTGCCATTACTCGGTTTCGTAGTTCTGGGTTTCTTTTCTGCCTGGGGAACCTGATCAGCCTGTTTTGTTTCCTCTGTCTGGACATTGGCAGGAATATCAACATTGACATTATCGGTCACAGGAGGTTGCTCTGGATTTGCGCACTGGGGTGCGTTTATTGGAGCCTGTTGATCCGTTTTCACAGTTCCCTGAGAATTAACATTTCCCTGAGGCGCTGCTGCCTTGATTGCAGGCTTGGTAAATGCTCTCACATTCTCCTTTTTCTGCTGGGCAGGCCGTCTCTGTCCATCGCTGATAACATCATTCAGATCTCCCAATTCCTCAAGACAAGTCATGCCGATATTATCCATATCACGAAATGCCCGTGCCTTTGCCCTGGTGCTGGCCATCCTGATAAGATGTTTGGCCACCTTGGAATTGCAGTTCATCGGATTTGCATCGCCTATGTCGGAGAATTTCTTCCCATCAATTGTCTGCACAACTGCCTTGCAGATGGCGGTTTGCTTGTTTTCATCCGAAGGAAACTGAATGAGCTCCACATCGACCATAGAGAGATTCTTCTGATGGGCAACGTCAAGGAGTCCTCCATAAAGGACGAAGTCCTTGTCATCAATCTGTTTGATGAAGCTTTCATCCAGCTTGGGTTTTCTCTTCTCCAATATCTGTGCTTCCATGACCTCATCTCTGGGAATGGAATTCATGACCGCCAGGATATGCTTACATTTAAAACTGGGATCATTCTTGGCCCTTTGAGCAAAATCGCCACAGTTACAAGAATCTCCATGCTCGGAGATGCAGCATTTATAGGCGATCTTGCCATCTTCGGATTCAACGTAAAACCATGTATCATCCACTTGCCAGACTTTCAGGCCCTGAGAGCGCTCACTTCTTTTCTGAGCTTCTGCGGTTGTCATCTTTTTTACCTCCTTTATCTGTTTTGAAAATCACTAAGACACTGGCTAATATCTCCACCACCTTCAGGATCAGTTTAATGGTACCTCTATTGATCATGCGAATTCCTCCTTGAGATCAGATGTGGTTAGAAGGGGACTCCCTCCTCGGGTGTTTCACCATCCTTGAATCCACGACCATCGGTTTTGATGAATTCGATGTTGTTGGCGATGACCTGAAAGCTGCTGCGGTTCTGTCCATCATCTGTGATCCACTTATGCTGATCGAGGTATCCAACAACGGCAATTCGTGCTCCCTTATGGAGATAGAGGGAAGCAATTTCTGCCAGTTTCTGGAAACAAACGACTTTGATCCAGCCGGTCTTTTTCTTGGAGGATTGAAAAGCGATGTTGAAGGACGTGATGGGAGTGCCCTCGGGATTGTAGAATACTTCGGGATCTGCGCCAAGGTTGCCTGTCAGGGTGCAATTGTTTATCATGGTTGGTTCTCCTTTCTTGTTATGGTTTTGAAAAACATTGGTTTGAATACGGCCGAAGATGGTCTGAAATTATCCCTCCTTTCGTGATAAATTGTTTGTCTTTCTATGAATTAATATATATACTTGCCGAGTTTATAATGAAAATGAAGGGGTTTTATGGCATGAATAAGTCGGATCTCCCTTCACAGGCAGGACAAAAGAGGCAGGGGGCCGAGATAAACTGCTTTTCCTGTCAGCATTTCTATATTACCCATGACCTGAGTTTTCCTTATGGGTGCCGATCAGCAGGTTTCAAGTCACGGCTGCTGCCCTCAATAGAGGTGTGCATGAACTCTGGAATGGATTGCCTCATGTTTGATATGAAAGATAAAACTCGATGATATTCTGACCGTAAGGGTAAGGGTGAAAGATATGGTATATTCAGACATCCGGTCATACTCTCAAAAGGAATAGTCATGCCTAAGAAGAAACTTGTAGAAATAATCAAAGGATTGTTAAAGGCAGATATGGATATGCTTTTTCTCCATCAATTGGATGAAGAGGAGCTCAGGACTCTTGCTGATTCCATCAAGGAAAGGGTAGATGAGTTGAAAGGAAGATTAAAGCCGTTACCACGAAAATAAACATTTTGGAGTTTTACCATGAATAAGTCTGATCTTATCGAAAAGTTGGCAAAGAAAGAAAAGCTGACGGATAAAGCAGCCACGGATATTGTCAATCTGGTCTTTGATGGGTTTGTGAATGAACTAAAGAATGGCGGCAGGATTGAAATCAGGGGATTCGGGGCATTTACTGTGAGGGAATATGAAGCTTATAAGGGAAGGAATCCAAAGACAGGCAATAAGGTTGAGGTGAAGTCGAAGAAATTGCCGTTTTTCAAGGTGGGCAGGGAGTTGAAGAAGCGGGTGGATGGATAAGGAGGATGTCTAATGAATGCAAACGATAAGTGCGCTTTGGTCCATAACAATCACGATCTACACGAAATACTGAAGACAACAGATCATGTCATCACCCTTTTTTATGCCTCCTGGTGTCCTTTTTGTGTAAGGTTCCTGCCGATATTTAAAAAGCATGCCGAGGGAGATGGACAAAGCTTTGTAATTGTGCAGGACGATCAGGAAACGATAGCAGATCAATATTCAGTGAAAGTTTATCCGACCGTGCTTTTCATTGAAAAGGGAGTCATTTCAAAAAGATTGGATGGAGTATTGGGAGTAGGATTGGACGAAAAGCAACTGGTAGAATTCGTTAGTAAGTGTCCGTTACGATAACGAGCATCAAAATGAAACTATCATTGATGTTCTTTTCAGTCATAATTGTGATATGCTGAATGCCGATGGTCGGATGAGGTGGCTCTCTTATGGTTGGAAATAACAGTGGAAACTATATTGGGCGAGAGATGGATCAGACGGGAGAGAATCCCAAAACAGAAAAGGAGGTATTGTTCATGAAAAAGGCGTTGAGTTTGGGTGTAATGGTTCTGGTAATGTGTTTTCTAATCTCCGGTCCTGCCTTCAGTCAGGGTAGTCCGGATGCTACCATCAGGTTCTCACAGGGTCAGGTTGCTGTTGGCATCGGCTATAGTTGGGGAGATGGCGTCTTAACCTATCAGGTAAAAGAATATCGCTTCAAGATTAACGGGCTGTCTGTAATTGACGTGGGTATTAGCAAAGTGGATGCAAATGGCGAAGTCTTCAACTTGAAAAAACTCGAAGACTTTAACGGAACCTACACCACCGCATCCGCTGAGGCTACGTTAGCAGGAGGCGCCGGCGTAATTACGATGAAGAATCAGAACGGAGTTACAATTAAACTCTCTGCCCTCACAACAGGTGTCAATTTCAAACTTGCCCTTGAAGGTGTCAAGTTGACACTGACACAATAATTCACTTCGATAAAAAACAGATCATCCACCAGGCCTTCTTCGATTTGGAGGCCTGGTGTTTTTACTCTTATCATTGATTCTCAGTGATGCAGCCAACAGAGACTTTTTAGATAGACGTAGCATCAGTCACCACTATTCAATAAATTTTCCATTTGACATCTTCGATCAGCGTCATTATAATATTCTCAAATCTTGCTTGTGAATCTATCTCTCCGATAGAGACGGACAGGCCCTAAGAGATCTGAAAAAGTTGGTCTCCTGAGTTATCGTTACTGCTCATGGAGGCCTTTTTTGTTTTAAAGATTAGCCTCCTCGAAGTGGTAGCCATCATTTCTTGGGGGTTTTTTATTGTAGCCAAGGGACGATTTCACCCAATATGAATTTCGTTCTTTTTCAGGATAAGGTGAGTAAGCATATATATTCATTTATGTAATTACAATATTGGATTTTCGCATTGGTGAATTCAAGAAGACAGGTGTTATGGTAGAGGCTCTGCAAATAGATATTGGCAAATAATTTTAGACATAACCTTGATCTGAACAGCAAAGAGAGGAGAAAGACGATGGACGTAAAAAAGGTGTTGAGCGGCATTGATACGGATTTCATTAAAAAGGGATCTGCTACTGTTAATTCTGAAGATGTAAAGAAGGTGCTGGATAAGGCAAACGAGATAACGGAGAAAGTGGTCAAAAGTGGACCATTGCAGAGATTTCTGAAAGACGTGGCGCTTCTGATCTCTATGGTCAAGGATTACTGGTCAGGTGCTTATCGGGAAATTTCCTGGTGGGTGATTGCTGCGGTTGTCTTTACCCTTCTGTATGTCCTTAGTCCCATTGATTTGATCCCTGACTTTATCCCGATCATTGGTCTGCTTGATGATGCCTTGGTGATCGCCCTATGTCTGGCAATGATCGAACAGGATCTTCTGAGATACCAGGAATGGAAAGAGGCACAATCCAAGAATATTGAAAAGGAAGAGCAAACGGGAACTAATGTATGAAAAACGAGAATGTCAAGAAGGTCCTGGATAAAATTAATGATATTGCACATGAGCTAATCAAATTCGGTCCTTGCGATTTGAAAAGTAACTTAAAGCAGAGGATAAAAGACTTGGAAGAGGCGCAGGAAAAGCATCAATCCGATGAGGAATGTAAAACTTGATGAATATGGATACGGGCCATATTTTTGAAATGATGGGGACGGCTGGTTCAATGATCATGTGTGCCAGTTCCGTTCCCCAGATTATCAAGACGTATAGGACAAAGTGTGCCGATGGTCTTAGTGGCTCATATCTTGCCATTCTGATGATCGGGATGATCTTGATCCTGCTCTACGCAGTTCATGTGAAGGATATCGTGTTCATTTTCGGGAATGGAGTGGCCCTTTTATTGACGGGGATATTGGTGTGGTTATGGTTTCGGTATCGGAAAATTAAAGCGGCAGAGAATTGATCAACGCACAGGATAGAGGACACGGAGGAGCATCAAAACATTCTGAAGTTTTTCGGCAGGCAAGGTGGCGATGATCTGCTTGATGCGGATTTCCAGCTCTTTTGGATCTGATATTTCCTGTTCAAAGCGAAGGATTTCGGGGAGGTCAATATCCAAGACTTTGGCAATCTTTACCAGCACCTTGAAGGATGGGTTCATGTTGCCCCGTTCAATCTCTCCGATGAATTTGTAATCGACATCTGCCTGATGTCCAAGTTCCTGCTGGGTTAATCCTTTGGCTGCTCTAAGAGAACGGATACGCCTGCCGAGGAGAATACTATCGGGATCTTTTATCTTTTTCATAAAGATGTATTTATAGGTAATTATGCAATCAATAAACCGTATAAATGCGTTAATATTTATTGACAGTCGTGATATGTTAGGTATATTGGTGATCACTGCCGAAAATATGTGGTTAATGCTTTGTCATTTGGGAATTGGTCAAAGCTTTAAGATAAATTTATGTGGCAAGCGGCGGGATTTTAAGAATTATAACTCGATTTGTGGATATTAAAGGAGGTGCCTCGTAATGTTCTTAAGTGCATTGTCTATTGAGGAAAAAGTAAAGTTTTTAAATCTTCTTAATCTGGCAGCCAATATTGATGGAAATTTTTCAGAAATCGAACGTAAGCAAATTAACGTCTATATTACCGAGATGGGATTGTCTGACGAACAGATCATTCATCAGCCACAAACTGTAGAAGATGTGCTAGGTTATTTTTCTACCCGAAATGATATAATCAAAAAGATTGTTTTTGTTGAAATGACGGCATTAATCTTTGCAGATGGAGAATATACAAAATCGGAGGAGAATTTAGTAAAACAAGCTCAAGCTAGTTTTTCTTTCTCAGATGATTTCAGAAAACACGCCATTGACTGGATTAATGAAATAACGCCCATGTATTTAAAAGGGTTCAAAATGGTGGGGCTAATCTGAAAAGGAGGAACAAAAATGGGGTTTTTAAGTGCAATTGGTAAAGCCATTATTGGTGCAGGTTCAGGAGTGCTTTTAGTTACTGCGCTGCCTGTTTTTGGAGCAGTTGGTGCAATAACAGCAGTGGGCGTTGCTGTTGGATCAGTTGTTGGTGCCGCTGCTGGCGCCGCTGATGGATTAAAAGAAAATAAGTAAAATTAAAGCCATGATCCCTCCCAGACCAATACCAATCTCTGGGAGGGATTTCTATCAACTGCCAATTCTACTCCACGGCCGCCAGTAGCTCAATAATTTCATCAGCACTATAGCCATCTTCGATCATGTATTTTAACCGATTGAACCGTTCCCTGTATTTTCTAATGAGTATGTCTCTTTTCTCAATAGTTCTGAGATGTTCATCAATAACGGAGTATAATTCGGAGAATTTCTGCTTTGTATTCGAAAGTTCTTTCCACAGACCCTCATTTTGAGTTTTAAAATATTCCAGATCTTTTGAACACTGCTCCAGATCTTGCCTGTTCTTCTCAATATCAGCTTTCTGGACATCGTCATATTCAGCCCGGAAAGGTTCGTCCTGAATGATATCAGGAGCAGCAATAATCGGCTTATCAGCAACCTTCTCTGGAATCAGGGCGACGGTGATCTCTGTCGATGCAATATTTGATTGCCCGGAGCTTTCATTAGCCAGTGCTTTGAACTCATTATTTCGCTGGGCAGATCTTGATTTTCCCCTCTTTTCAGCAGGGTTCTTGAAACTTATGATCGCCTTATGAAAAGCACTAATATCATTTACACTTTCATAGACCTTGATCAGAACGTCAGGATTAACAGTCAGATTCTGAAGAATGCCATTCCACGAAAGGGCAAATTTTCCTTTGATCAATGCGTTGAGCTGCTCCAGACTATACTGCTCAGCAAATTTGATCATCTTGTTGAGATTGTCCCTTCCAATCCCAGTTGCCTGGGCAATTTTTTCTAACTCACGAGCACCATATTTCCCTTGATAGAATGATTTTATGCTCCGACCTATCTCCCATTTGACAAAGATAGTGGCCACTTCCAGTTTGTTATTCTGGCTCGCGACATAATCAATAAGCGCCTCTTCAGTTTCCGGTTGATAATTGCTATCCGGGATTTCCGGCATCTTTATCGGGATAAGGGATGCTTCTGAAGAGATTAAGCCGGTGGCCAGGTCAGCTTTCTTATCCGGCATGGTGTAATTAGGATCGAAATCTATATCCTCAAAATCGAAAAGGGTTTCTGATTTAATCGTATCCTGCAAATTATTGGTCATCATAGTATAATTCCTCCTTTAAATAGCAAGGCCGCCTGGATTATTAGATTTCCAAGCGGCCTGTAGCATTGCTTCTGATATGTGGTTCTACTCTTGAATCTTTTCCTGCTTACTCTTTTCCAATTCAGCCAGCTTTTCCTCAGTCTCTCTCCGAAGAGCATCTTCATCAGAGTATAGACAGGATTCAACCGATCCAATGATATATTCCGATATGCTCATTGTTCTGCCCGTGCATTGTTTAAAATCTATCAGAATCGGATTGAGCCTGGCTAGAAATTCACTTGGCATCTCGATAATGATCGCCTGAGTATCTGGCTTCTGCTGCATCTCCTTGACGGCCTTGGCCAGAGTCCTGATTTCCTGTCGGAGATGATTTATTGCCTTTTCCTGATCGGAGCCTGCCTTGGTGGTGACTGGCTTGGTCTTACCTTTATTGTCTGGTTTCTTCGTTGCGGGTACATTCATTATCTTGATCCTCCTTCAATTGAATTACATTGTTTTCTTTGTCGATCTGGGCCAGCCTGAGCTTGATGCCCTCTCGAATAAGCTTGGACATGCCGGTCCTTTTTAGTTCGGCTGCCATTTTTAGACGTTGGTAGAGTCCCGGCTCTATGAGAAAGTTTACCGAGGTGTGAAAAGTTCGTTTCTTCATGATTATTCCTCCTTAAAATAGTAAGGCCGCTAGGATTATTAGATTTCCAGGCGGCCTATGTTCCTAAAATTGATAGATTATTATTCTAAACTTAAAGATTAAAAAATTGACTGGCTGAAGTTACTCGTACATATCCTCATACTCTATTTCTCTTCTACTTGAGTGCCACAGAGACCAAATAATGCTTCCTTCTTGTCAGATATGAATTCAAAGAGATCCTCCTGTTCCTGCAAAGGAGCATTGAGAGCATAGAAGAATGGAATTTCATTAAGTTTTATGACAATATCCGAATTCTCGTTATATATCACACTGCAACCTTCACACCTTTCCTTTATCTCATCTTCATGGAATTTCCAAAATGTCCTAAGCGAATCCTTCTGATATTTCTCATTCCCGCTAATAATGAAAAACATTCCTTCGTCATTCCATATGTCATTTACTTTTATAGAGATTAGTCCGAAGTTAGTCATGCAAATAAAACTAATATTTTTATTGAGTTCCTTGTAGTCATCTGACAATCTGCTCTTGGGACCTTTCCTATACGATAGGATCTTCCCAATGAGATCTTGATCTATGGCATTAGTGCTTGTAGGTAATGGTGCCCACAGATTAAATGTAAATGGATTAGGTTTTACAATTGCTTCAAAATCAGTTGCCTTTTTTATATCCGCAATTTTCAATCCAATGGTCTGCACAAGATACGTCATGAATCCATGCAAATTATTACGTTCAATTTCTTTATAGGCAGAATAACATTTTTCTTTCTCATAATCATTTCTCGTGGATAACATCACATTATCACATGCCGTCACAATAATTTTATGCTTACAATCTGCACCAAAACGATGGGTGACATCAATGACCTGTTCAAGAATAGGAGGTCCTGCGATCATGTCGATGATGATCTTTGAGTCTCTGCTTTCCTTTTCGCTATTCACATCGACAATGTAAATGGTTCTTTCGCCACCGTTGATGGACATAACAGTAGGTATGTCTATGATGTTGTAATAGCCCAAATCTACGCTCTGAAGAAGCCTTTTGATTGGCTCTTGCAACTGCCTTTTTTCATCTGAAAAATTTGTATTACTCATAAGATAAATCCTCCTTTTTATTAAGCTTTTATTTGATTTTCTGTTGTCAATTTCTCCTGAACTGCATCCCTGATGTAATCCGATACGCTGATCTCCTGCTGGTCTGTAAGCTCTGATAATTGCAGATACATTGCCTGAGAGAACATTACACAGACTGGCCTGGTAAGGGTTTTCTTCTTCATAAAAGTCACCTCCTCTCTGATTCAGATCTGATCCTAAATTTTATTTGATCAATATTATGTTCTTAGAACGGACCAAGGTCAGTGGTGACGATATTGAGAGGATACGGCGAGTATAGAACTAAGGCCGAAAAATGGCCTTGAGTGAAGGACTGGATGCGAAAATAGGGGTTCAGTCCGCTACTTGGAAAGGGGGGTTCTTTTTTATTTGAAGATCGTAAATATTTATGGACATGAGGGAGAAAAATGCCTATAAAATATTAGGCGGTGAGGTTGAGAAGAACTTCCTCTTCTCATCAGTTGATGAATTTTAAGAACTATGCAAGATTATAATCAATAATTGTTGAAATAGGATGGCACCGCCGGGAAAACAGGCGTAAATGGAGGAAACAAGAAATAGGTGGGGTCTTCATCACTTTGCCAACTTTTCTTCCAGAGGCCAGTGACCGCTTTAAAATTAGGAGATTTGTTGTGAAAAGGCTTCTGTCGTTCATTTTAGTTATTTCTTTGCCATCCCTATTTGTAGGATGTGCGACCGTTCCCCCTTTGTATCAAGCAGCAAGGATGGGGGATATAACCACTGTCAAAGAACTGATAGATAAAGGCGCTGATGTGAATGGAAAAGGCGGAGGCGGGATATTAAATGACGACAACGCTTTATCTATTGCATGCTTGGCTGGTCACACCGACGTTGTGAAGCTCTTGCTTGCCAAAGGCGCAAATGTGAATACAGCACATGGAAATATGGGGTGGACACCCTTGAGTTCCGCAGCATGGAAGGGCCATACTGACATTGTAAACCTCTTGCTGGATAAAGGCGCCGATGTAAATAAAGCAATCGTGGGATTGGACAAAGGCGTTGGGACAAGAAACGCAATTGAGCTTCTTAGGGACGCCAAAAGAGAAAGGGCTGCCAGTCAAGCTGTTGCCGTAGTCTCTAAACCACGAGAAGAGGTAACACCAACTATCAAATCAGATGTTGACTCTCTCCCTCCGGCAAAGACCAGAATAAACAATAAAGATTATGCCGTTGTGATAGGAATCGAGCAGTATCGTCAGAAATTGCCCAAGGCTGATTTTTCTGTAAGCGACGCAAAGCTGGTGAGCGCATACCTTTCCAAGGTTATGGGCTATCCGGAAGAGAATATTGTCACCCTGACCAATGAATATGCGACCAAGAGCGACTTTGAGAAATATTTTGAACAGTGGCTTATGAACCATGCTGAAAAGGATAGCACTATTTTCATTTACTACTCCGGTCACGGCGCCCCCAACCCCAAGACCGGTGATGCCTATCTTGTTCCTTACGACGGTGATCCTTCATTCATCGCACAGACAGGGTATCCTTTGAAGAAGCTCTATGAGACCCTCGGGAAACTACCAGCTAAAGAAATCATTGTTGCCCTCGACTCTTGTTTTTCCGGTGCCGGGGGAAGAAGTGTTCTTGCGAAAGGGGCACGACCGCTTGTCATGAATCTCCAGGACAACATGGTTCTCTCCAAGAACTTAACCATCCTGTCTGCCTCGTCGGGTGAACAGATAAGCTCAACTTATGATGAAAAAGGGCATGGCTTGTTTACTTATTTTCTGCTCAAAGGAATAAAGGATGAAGATGTAGTCAAACTCGACGGATCAATAAAGATAGATGACCTGTTTGGCTACATTAAGCCCCAGGTTGAGCGCATTGCGAGGAGGCAATACAACAATGAGCAGACGCCACAATTGATAGGGGCAAAGAAGAATTAGACATCATTTATGAAGAATATTCCAACGTTTTGCATATTTCTGATGCTTTCTCTCACTGCTCATGCCGCAGAGAAATCCGTCTGGGTTGATGCTGACGGCAGGCATACATGGGTGAGATTGAGACGCAGAAGGAGGTAAGAGAGCGGGCCAGACGGGATGCCCAGAACAAGGCGGTGGAAAAGGCAGTTGGAACATTCATCAAATCTCATGCCGTGGTCTCCAATTACCAGATTGCCGAAGACTTGGTCTATGCTGCCGTGAGGGGAAAAATAACAAAAGAAGAAATAATCACCTCTGACTGGGATGCAAAAGAGAGAAACCTTTACAGGATAAGAATCAAGGCCTTGGTCGAGCCTGTCTATCCCGAGAAAGGGGAGGGTCTCTCCGCAAAGCTATCTCTCTCACAACCAGAGCTCCACGAGGGGGAGGAAGTTAAGATCTTCTATCAGGTAAGCGAAGACTATTATGCCTATATCTTTTCCATTGCCGCAGACGGTTCAGTAACCCTCCTTTTCCCCAATTCAAATATGCCGGACAATTTTACCAAGGCAGGAAGGGATTCCAATTCCCTCCAGCAGATAGCCGTATTCATCTTAAAGCCATGTTCCTGCCAAATCTTAAAGAAAACTCTGCCGAAGAGAAAATCAAGATTATCGCCACCCGCCACAAAGAAGGGATTTTCCAGATCTATGATGCAAAATCAACAGGAATGATTAGCGAACTTCTCAGGAGGTTGAACCAGATCGAACCTACAGACTGGGCAGAGAGCAAAGCAATTTACTATCTTAAGAGATAAATAACCAAGATGCTTTTCCCGGTTGGACATTGCTTTCTTTCAAACTGTATTCAATGTTCTCTATGATTTGCATTTCTAAGGAGTTATAGGTGTAACGGCAATCTTTATCATTTAATATCTTACTAATATTCAAGACATATCAAAAATCTACATTCCAGGTTTCTGACGGCCTCCCTTGCCTCCACCAGAACCACGTTGATTATCCGAATCAGAACCCACCGGCCTATTGGTGGAATTGCCCGAACCACGCATAATCCGCGCCCACATAGCCTTTTGTTCTGTTGTGAGAATTTGGAAAACGGTTTGCATGTATTGTGTCCTTTTATCGTTCATCATCCCTTGAATCAATTGCATGTTCGAAGACGGACTTTCTTTAATTGATTTTCCACTACTTTGGCCTGCCGCATATTGGCCCTTTTGTATTTCCCGTTCAAGATTTATCTTCTCTTGAAGAGATTTGATTTCTTGAATCAGGTTGTCTCTAAGGACTGTGATCTTTGATGTCTGGTCTGCGGTCAGGTTAAAGTCCAATAAGAGAATATCCGGTATTGTCCCCAGAATATGAAATTCCTCCGGTTGATATGGCTCAGGGTTATCATCCCCACGACTGCGACCACGCTGAGAGCAGGATATTGATATTACCGCCACTGCCACCAACAATATCAATATCAATGATTTTTGCCGCATGATAATCATTTTCCTCTCTGGATACTTTTTATTCAAGTGTATATGGATAACTGCATAAATTCTATCCATTTTTAATGAAAAGAATTCAATCATAAAAATCTATAATCACGATATGTGATTTGATACCCTATGCTTATGTTGTTTCCCTTTTTTTGGCCTACTTATTGCGTATTATTAATGGAAACAACTTGAAAGGTGGAGTATAAAGTTTAAAAATACATTACTCCAGCGCAAACAAGGAGGTATAATATGAAGAAAGTAGTCTGTTGGGTTTTTATTCTTATAATGGTCATCTTTCTCATAAACCCAATATTCAGTGAAGCAAGAGGCGGTCATGGAGGCGGTTATTATGGTGGCGGCTATTGGTGGGGTTGGTGGGCGCCTTGGGCGGTAATAGGGGGTGCAGCAGTTTTATCTCCTTACTATGCACCATATTACTATGCACCTCCAACGGTGGTGATCCGTGAACAGCCTCAGGTGTATTTTCAACCAGCGCAATCTTTAACCCCATCGCCGACTGCGAGAATCTTTGTCTATCCCCGGCAAGGCCAAAATGAAGAGTTACAGGCGAAGGATCGTTACGAATGCCATAGCTGGGCTGTAAGCCAGACAAATCACGATCCGACACAACCATCTGCTGGAAACATGACAGAAGCCCAACGGAATCAAATTCGTGCAGACTATCAACGGGCGCAGGGTGCCTGCCTTGACGGACGCGGGTATACTGTGAAGTAGTCGCCATTATGTCATAAAAAATAAAATCTGGGGGAATCTTCTTGACCACCTTTTCCTAAAAAACGCAGGATCCGGCGCTTTTGAGAATCCATGCATCGCGAAAAAATCTGATATGTTGCCGAGACTGAATTGTTGGCAGCAAACCACAATAAAAAAAGACCCGTATCCATGAAGGGCCAGGGATGGAACCCAAAAGAACTCCTGTCTGTCCGGCAACACTCCAAGAAGGGCGAGAAGATGACGGAGAAGCAGGATTTGAATTGCGATCCGTCCCTCACATTCAACGCTTAACAATCTGTAATAATATAATATATAAGCACCATTTTTTGGCATATCCCCAAAACTACCCCCAAAAATAAATACATCCCGGTTTTTGGGGTAAATATTTTTCTTACCGGATGAAAAAAGAAAGAGTCAGCCTTGCTAGGTCAACCCCAGATTCCCGTTTATTATTACCCCCTATAATCAGTCTCGCTTTTGGATTTTATGACCTAAAAATAGAGGAGCAACCTTTAATTGATTAATCCCCTATTATCCGCATATTTTGTCCTATCCGGGTAACTAGTCGTCTTCTGGGGTGTCAATAGTTACGGTTACAATGTCTTCCCCCTGCCAGGCGTTGACGGATATTCCAGGCGTTGACGCAGTGTAGCTGGTATTCCCATTACTGTCTTTTATCTCGTAAAATATCATGCCTGGCATGTCGATTTTGTATTGTTCAGGTGTTCCAGACCCCATATTTTTACTATCATTGCCTGTGAGCTTTACTTTCCCGCCAAACACCAGAGCATAATATTTATCTTTACCTTTCGCCTGTTCCGTTGGAATCTCTATGACTGTGACTTGTTCATACTGTCTGCTTGGTATTTTGTCTACTCTGGTCAGTTTGATGGAGGAGCCTTGGCCAGCGCAACCAAAGATTGCAAATATCAGCACTGCAAGAATTACTAAAATAGGCATAAAACCTTGCGTCAAGTTTCGAGAAAAATCCCTCATCAGTAGTAACCTCCTTAATCACAGATTGGATTTATTTCATATATCAAGCATATACAAGTGCTAATTAACATAAGAAGATATTCCGGTCAAACGAAAATCAGACAACCTTTCTATGGCAATCCGGTTTGTGGTCTTGCCCCTCACATTTTCCCTATGTTCGACGATTTAGTCACGTCCTGATTGTTAACGACTCCACGGCTCCTCCATAACGCAAGAAGTTTACTCCTGCACCATGGCACAGGTGGAGCTAACCGACTACCCCCCAATTCCATATCCCTCAAAAACGCCGGATCCGGCGCTTTTGAGAATCCATGCATCCTGAAAAAGGCCTAATATGCATCCAGAAACTGAATATTGGAAGCAAACACAACGAAAAAGACCCGTATCCAGGAATATTGGACCGGGCCTTTTTGAGAGAATCGTTTTTATAGGTTTCTGAGGTCTATTTCTTTTTAGCTGTAGCTTTTGCCTTCGGTGCAGCCTTGACGGGTTTTGCTTTCAGATCCTTGAGCGCTTTCCCAGGTGAGAATTTGGCATTGGTCTTGGCAGCTATCTTCAATGCTTTTCCAGTCTGAGGATTTCTGCCTACTCGAGCTGCACGGGTTACCGCACTGAAAGTACCAAAACCCATCAAAGCGACCTTGTCGCCAGCCTTGAGAGCAGCCGTAGTTGCAGCAATGAAGCCGTTGAGCGCTTTCTCAGCCTGAACTTTTGTCAGTCCTGCGCCATCTGCAATCTTCGCTACGAGTTCCGCTTTTGTCATAATTCCTCCTATAAGGTTATTTAGTTCTGTATATACCGCAAATTAGCAAATGTCTACAATAATATCTTCAACTGTTTATAGAAATTATCTATTGAATAAAATTGATATTTAAAGGAGAGGCAATAGGTGTCTTTGTAGAGGCTGATGTTTTGCTGATAGCAGGAAGTTATGTTTCAATCTGATAAACATTTTCGGATCCAAGGGAAAACCAGGCCATCCACCCCTTTTATTCTCCAAGCCATATTCTAAAAAACGCAGGAGTCTGCGCTTTTAAAATCTCAATCGTTGTCATTGTTTATGTCAGATTCATAACTGCCTGGCAAATGCTCGGCAAAAAAGAAAAACGGAATGGATATGAAAATGGAAATAAAGGCCACTGTGAAAGCAAGTGATTTCCCACGCCATATCCCGACAAACCAGCGCCTGAATTCATCTATGAGCACACTTGCCTTTCCACCGATGACCTGCAAATCATGCACATACATCTTGGAATCTTCTGGATGAATGGGATATGCTTGTCCATCTATGATTTCGTAGCCCAAAACGTCTCTCGAATCATTCTCAGCTGCATTATAGATCAAGGCGGCACTGCCCAAACCAACCAGAAGGATAATTATGCCGATGAGATTAAGGTATGTCTGTGGATCTGTGATTTTCCATTTCATGTTGCGTCTGTTGTATTCTGTCAGAAAAGCTTATATTTGACTTGTTCTTATCTCTTAAGATGGTAAGCTGCTGTGGCTTCTGTCCAGTCCGTCAGATCAATCTGGTTCAACCTCCTCACAAGGTCGCTTATCATTCCCGTTGATTTTGCATCATAGACCTGGAAAATCCCTTCTCTAAACCCGATGGAAAGCAGCCATTCCTTCTTCCGAGTGGCAATTATCTTGATTTTCTCTTCAGCAGAGTTTTCTTTATGATTTGGCAGAAACATGGCCCTCAGATGAATTTGGCTATCTGCGGGAGGAAATTGGTATGCCATTCCCGCTCTGGTAAAATTGTCCGTCATATTTGAATTGGGGAGAAGGAGGGTCACGGAACCGTCGGCCGCAATGGAGAAGATATAGACATAAGAGTCTGCGCTTACTTGGTAGAATATCTTTACTTCATCGTTTTCCTTCAATTCAGTTTTCGAGAGGGATAGCTTTGCGGAGAGACCTTCTCCCTTCTCAGGATACACCGGCATAACAAGGGCTTTTAGTTTGACCCTATAAAGATTTCTGTCCTTCTCATCCCATTCCTCTTTGACAATATCAACCTTCTCTATCTTTCCTCTGACGGCGGCATAGATCATGTCTTCGGCAATCTGATAATTGGAAACCAAGGTATGAGATTTGATGAATACGCCGACTGCCTTTTCTACTGCCTTATTCTGGGCATCAATCTTTGCCCTCTCTTTAACCTCTTTCTGGGTCTCAATCTCCCCCAATAATGCCTCGCCCGTTGCCTCGATCCAGACCGGTTTCTCTGCGGCAAGACAGATGTTAGGAAGAAGAAGTAACATGAAACATATCAAGAGAATCTTTTTCATAAACGATCTCTAATTCTTTTTAGCTCCGATCAACTGGGGCGTCTGTTCGTTGTTGAATTGTTTTCTGGCAATGCGTTCCACCTGGGGTTTCAGGTATCCAAACAGGTCGTCCATCTTGATAGATCCATCCGGTTTAACCACATCTTCATATTTTATGCCCTTGAGCAGATAATAGGTAAACAGACCGTGTCCCTTTTCTTCATATGCCGAACTAACCTGTTCTCCCGATGATGCAGACATCACGGTAATGTTCTTTTGAATATTTGGAGTATTGATCATAACGACAAGAGGCTTTGCTCCCTTGGCGAGGACGGAACGTCCACCCGCACCGGAAAAACAGGAATCAAGAATAACCGTGATTTCTGTTGCTTTCAGCTTTCCCAGAGAATCATAAAGACGTGCTATGGAATATCCGGTCTCGGCAATAAAGGTTGGATCACCATCGTAGGGGACAAGATAGGCATCGCCAGTTTTGGTATTTGGGGCGCCGTGTCCGGAATAGTAGATGAAAACTCTGCCATTTTCCTCCACATTATTACTCAGCCAACGATCAAAATATTTCTCCATGTCACTCTTGAGCGCTCTATCGTTTAATAGGGTAATCACGTTTTCTTCAGGATAACCCATTGTCTTCGTCAAATACTCCGAGATGATCTTTGCATCAGCTACCGCAAAATCAGCCTTGGGGAGTTTCTGGCGGTACTGCTCAATTCCGATCACAATGGCATAGGAGTTCTTGTTTTGTTTGGCTTTCATCAAAGGCAGTTCGTCAACATCGGACCGGACTGTCATAGCAGGTATTGGGTCAGTTGATTGTGGAGCCTTAGGCGCATCCTTTTTCATGCCCTCTATTATTTGCTGCTCCCGCGTATTTGGCGCGACCAATGGGTCAGACCAGCGGGCGCCAAGGAGCATGCTTAATATGACTAAAAGTAAAACCACATGTGAAGTCTTTTTCTTCATGTTACCCTCCTCAGTCCATAATCACATTATTCCAACATCACATTCCTTACAAATACTTGCCCTTGATATTCTCCACCAAAGGATTTAATTTATTTTCGCCCCCATCAGATGTGGTGTTTGCTCGTTGTTGTATTGTTTTCTGGCAATGCGTTCCACCTGAGGTTTCAGGTAGTCGAATAGATTGCTGATTGCAATGGAACCATCCTGCTTTACAACATCTTCGTTCTTAATCCCCTTGAGCATGAAATAGGTAAAAAGTCCGTGCCCTTTTTCGTCATAGGTTGAGCTAATCTGGTCTCCACCAGAGGCTGACAGAACCTTCATATTCTTTGGTAGAATCACATTGTCCTGAAGATTCATCACCAGAGGTCGGGCACCTTTTGCAAGGACTGATCTGCCACCTGCACCGGAAAAACAGGAATCTAAGGCAACAACAATTTCTTTTGCCGGAAGTTTACCGAGCGCATCATACATTCTTTTTAAAGAATAGCCTGTCTCGGAGATAAAAGATGGATCACCATCATAGGGGACAAGGTAAGCCCCTCCAGTCTTGAGATCTGGCGCACCATGGCCAGAATAATAAATGAACACCGTGCTGCCCTTCTCCGCATTATTGGAAAGCCATCTTTCAAAGTATTTTTCAAAATCGCTTTTCGTCGCATATTCATTGGTCAAAGTGACAATATTTTCTTCAGGATAACCCATCACCTTTGAGAGATATTCACTAACAAGTTTTGCGTCGTTTGTGGCGAAATCTGCCTTGGGCAGTTTTTGGCGGTAATTTTCTATGCCGATCACTATTGCATAGGCATTTCTGTTTGGTTTTGTTTTGATTGCTGGGAGTTCGTCAATATCGGATTTGATAGTTATTTTTTCCGGCACAGGGGCTGCTGTTGTAGATTTAGCAATAATAGTCCTTGGCTCTATCTGTCTCCTCTTAAATCCATTTAACATTTCAACGCCCAAATTGGCTTTATCGTATGCCGATCTGTTCATTGGAGAGTCAAGGTATGGCAACTGCTTTGCTGCGGTATCTTTTAGCCCATATACTGCTGAATCCAAATCTGCACCTTTATCAAATAATATTTTTGCTGTTTCCGGTTGACCGTTATATGCAGCGAAGCTTAATATGGTTAAAGTTCCGAACTTTCCATTCGGGTCATATCCTTTTTCCAAAAGTTTTTTTACTATATCGTTACATCCACCGCCGGCAGCATAGTAAAATAACCATGGACATTGACCACCATTATTGATTGTCCCATAAGCACTTTCAATTAATATTCGGTATATTTCACTTCTACATGTATTGGCACCCTGTAGACTTTCACCCGAGAAAGCCCACATAAATGATGTTAATCCATATTCTCCTTCTTTTTCACACGCATTAGCACCCTTGGCTAGCAAGTCTTTAACAGCATTAATGTCGCCTCTTACTGCCGCTGAGCTTAAAGGTGTCTTGGGCGAAGGCATAGACACACATCCGCTGATGAAGCTTAATGCTGTAATGATTAATATATACGCTGATATTTTTCTCATAAGACATCCCCATTTTACTCCTTCAAAACACCTTTTACTATTTTTTCGCTCCGATCAACTGAGGTGTCTGCTCATTGTTATATTGTTTCCTCGCAATGCGTTCTACCTGGGGCTTTACGTAGCCAAATAAGTCATCCATCTTGATTGATCCATCCGGCTTTATAACATCTTCGTTTTTAATGCCTTTGAGCATAAAGTAGGTGAACAACCCATGCCCTTTTTCGTCATATGTCGAACTTATCTGGTCTCCAGAAGAGGCAGACATAACAGTCATGTTTTTGGACATAGCCACGTTACTTTGGAGACTCATCACAAGCGGTCTTGCACCCTTAGCAAGAACCGATCTACCTCCACCTCCCGAGAAGCATGAATCAAGAACAACGATGATTTCTTTAGCCTGAAGTTTGTTTAACGATTCATAAAGCCTCTTCAGAGAATAACCCGTCTGTTCTATGAAAGAAGGATCTCCATCATAAGGCACAAGATAGGCGTCTCCCGTTTTGGGGTTCGGTGCACCATGACCTGAAAAATAGACAAAAACCAGGCTGTCCTTCTCAACATTGTTCCAGAGCCATTTTTCAAAGTATTTCTCGAAATCGCTCTTGGCGGCATGTTCACCAGTAAGTGTAATGATGTTCTGCTCAGGATATCCCATCACCTTTGCGAGATATTCGGTCACTGTCTTTGCATCATTAACCGCATAATCTGCTTTTGGTAGTTTCTGACGATATTGCTCAATACCAATAACTATGGCATAAGCGTTTTTATTCATTCTTGATGAGAATACGGGAGGAACGTCGACATCCGACTCCGTATGGCTAATGAATGTCGATTCTTTCGATGCCTTCCCTCCAGACTCACCCTTGTTTTTTGCCAAAATAGGCGCGATGAGCTGATCGGATTCAATGAGAAAGTCAGCAAAGGCCACCTTGATAACGATTTCCTTCTCCATACCCTCACGTAGAACTTTTATATTTGCTGTTGTTCCTGGTTCTAATGCGCTTATCACCTTTAAAAAATCCATTACATTTAAGCCCTGCGCGTTATTCAGCTTGACGATCACGTCTCCGGCCATAATCCCTGATTTTTCCGCTGGACCGCCTGGCATTGTTCTTACAACATTAGCACCCTTTATTCCTCCCTTTTTATAATCACTTACCTCTAATCCAATGGCACCTTTTCCGCCCCGGAGTTCCATTGCCTTTTCTTTATTTCCCATAACATAGTAGATGAGTGAAAGATCATGATTAGAGTTGTAGTCTAAAGCCGACTTTGCCTGTTTCACTAAATTGATGGCGGTTTCTCCATCTCCAAGACCAAGATACGAAAACGCTTTGCCTCTCAAGACATATTGTAATGTGCTTTTTTGTTCCGGTTTTAGGTTTTCAATTGTCTTGTTAAAATCCCTTATTGCCGCGGTAAAATCCCCCTTACGATAAAATGACCAGCCCCTACTTCCCGTGGCATTAATATCGTTTGGATTTAGTTTCAAAGCCTTATTATAGTTTAAGATTGCTTCGTCATAATTCCTCTTCTGGTAATAAGACGTGCCTAAACTTACCATGGCGTTAATATCATTGGGCTTTAGTTCTGACGCTTTACTATAATTTAAGATTGCTTCGTCATAATTCCCCTTCGCCAGATACGTGGAACCCAAGAAGGAGTAACTTGACTGAAGTAGATCATCAGGCCTAAGCTCAATCACCTTCTGAAACGGCTGAATTGCCTCATCGTACAGACCTTTATTGTAATAAGCTACGCCAAGCCAGAACCAACTGGGAGCATGGTTGGGATTTAGCGCAATACCTTGTTTAGCATTCGTTATTGCCTCATCATACTGACCCTTTTCATAATAATATTTTGAAGTCATTGCATAATCTATGGGTGCTGCTGCACACGCTATTATGGATAGAGTCATAAGCAGGATAACGCCAATGCGGAATAGATATTTTAAAATATTAGCATCATTCTCTTTTCTCATAACGCACCTCTCATTATTCAGTAGCATTTCCCATTAAACACAAAACCAAGCTTCTTTTCAGAAAACATGGCTTCAATAATCTCCTCATGGTAGCCTCCCTGGATGAAGGTTACAAATCAATCAATATGATAACGTATAGGGTAGATGAGGCTCTTAAACTCTTCAGATGTCAAGATAATTTAATGTTCACTGAATAATCAGGATGAAGCAGACGTTATCATTTCCATCTGATAAGCAATTTTAATACAGTCAGATAATCGCTTGTTGATCATCAGAAAGCACACATCCACTGATTTCAACCTTCCAGATTCAAGAAAAACTAGACCATCCACCCCCTTTTATTTTCCAAACCATATTCTAAAAAACGCAGGATCCGGCGCTTTCTTAAATCCAGGTCCACTGCATCGTGTCCAAATACCTGCTCAAGATCCATTACTTCTTCTGTCGCTCCATGACACGCATCGGAAAGAGGAGCGGCTATGTTTTCGGAGGTTGAATATTGACAGTATTTTCTGGAAAAGAGGATGGACGGGGTTCTTTCTGACACAAGCGAATGGTGATTTCCCTAATATACATGTCGGAAGGCGGCTTAAAAAAACCACTGAACATTTGGGAGAAATTCCGCGTAGTACTTTCTGTGTAAGAAAATTCAACCTTATCAAGTGCTAGAGTTCTTTTGTGGAGATCAAAGCTCTTTTCTTCTTTCAGGACTTCCCAGAAGGTTTTTCCCCCGGAGGTTAATGTCGAGATTGTTAATCCTGTAACAAAAGATATGCTCGGTAGGATTGAAATGATGATGATCCTGCCGCTAAAATGTGCTGCATTGGTCTGATCCTGGTCTGCTTTCTTTGCTGAAGTCTTTTCAGGAGACTCTTCGAGCGTCAGTTCTATTTCAATTTCCTGCTGATCATTTTTTATGTATTTGCTGTAATCGGTAGCAATTTCCTGCAAGATTGGCAACGCTTTCTGTATGGCACTTACGAGGGAGCCGACATAATAACCACGGGGCAGGGCAAATTCTCCCCGGTCACGCTGAGCTTTGGTTGCCTGGAAGAAATTGGGATAATTACCCTCCAGACGAAGCTTGATGTGATAATAAACATCATTGTGTAAAACAACGAAACCATCGTTATAGGTTTCAAGATCAGCCAGCAATTCGATTCCCTTGCAATGCCTGAAGTTCGTTTCCAGGTTGCACAGCGGAATCCCCGGCTGGACAGGCAGATATAGCTGCGGATATGCATTGCGGAAAAGCTTCAATAACTCCGAAACTTTAAAGTCCTTTAACTCTGGATTTCGTGTAATTTCCTTTTCCAGATATTCATTCAGCGTGCCCTGCCCATCAAGTAGAAACCTGAGATGGTAAGATCCTGGCTTTGCCAAATCTGGTTGTTGATAAACTTTGGCCGCCTGTGTCCCGGTCTTTGCCGCACAGCCCAGCACGAAACATAACAGCAAACTCATCAACAGAAGCAGTCTGATTCTTTTGATGTCCTTAATCCTCATTTTATGACACGCTTATTGACAATCTGAACTACTTCCTTTATATGCCTTTCCGTTTTCAGATCTGTCTTCTATATTAACATCAAAGCGTTTGTATGGGAATTTTATTCCCTAATCCACTTTCTAAAAAACGCAGACTCCTGCGCTTCCTAAAAACATAGATCTATTCAGCACCGTCATATACTTGCTCGGGAGCCTTTACTTCTGCTACCCCCTCCATATCCGACTATTCATAGATCTCACTCCCAAGCGACTTCCAGAGTGCTCAAGTCGCTATCCTCCATGTATAATCAAAGTCATCAGTGTCAGCACCACGTGAAGAACAACAGATTCTCATGATGGATGCTTCGCTCTCTTTGTGCGGATTCAGTGAAAAAGATTTCGTTTATCTGCTCGGGACTAAAGCCTTCGTAAAAATCAGGCAGTGATGTAATCTGGCCAATTGATTCCTCAGACTCGCCCTTGTTTTTCTTGCCAAGTTTATTCATCATGTCATTTGCCTTTCTCCTGCTGCGATTCATACATCATACATGCCGGAATGAAAAGCCATGATCCTCTTCTAAAAGAGCAAGGAGCGGCTGTAGAGTCATTACTTGTTCCCATGACCCAATGTATATCTTTCCAGAGATCTTTTGCCTGAGAGGACTGAGGAAGGCTTGAGTAGCTGTCCTTCAGATGTAATGAAAAAAGGAGCAGCCGATTCATTACTCTCTCACCATTTAATTTTAGTTTTAGTTTTACAAACAAATGTAATACCTGCTTGAAGACTCCTTCGAAACTTCCTGAACTTCAAGACCTCTACGTCCAAGATTTCTAAAATGTTAAAGTTGAAGTTTCTTCCTTACCTTACTCCAAATCTCAAGCAAGTATTTCTATCAGGGGAAAACCTTTTCTCCTTTTGAAAATTAAAACTAAAAATTAATTACTACGGTCCCCAGAGAAAGCCGACCCGAAGGGGAAGGCTTTTCTCTTTTAAGATATCTTATGATATCTTATTATTTCCATGCACTTTTGAGATCCTCACCATTATCAATTATTTGATTCGCTTTTTCATTTACTGACCCTGTATCAAAACTTTACTGACCCTGTATCATTCATTTACTGACCCTGTATCAAAACTTTACTGACCCTCCATCCCTCTCGATTTTCACAAGCAATCAAATGTGAATTTCCACTTCAGGCTGGCTTCTTTTTGATCGCTTGATGATGAATTTCAGCCCTTGCAAGCCTTCCTCTTTCTCATAGGAATGAATCAGTCCCTGTTCAATGAGAGGCAATAAGGCGCTTTGTTCGATTGTCTTAATCAGATTTGAGGTATTCTTGTCCTTGAGATTGAGCTTTTCCGCTATCGTTTCCAAATTCAACGGGATTCTGCGGTAATTGTTATGGATCAGAAACCGCCTGTATAAGATCTGCGCTGAATATGGAAGGGTATAGAAACTGGGCTCCACCCAATCATAATTTTTAGACAAGAGATTATGAGCGAAGATTTCTCCTAGGATTGTGTTGAAGCCAACGTAATATTCACGGCTTGGGATG
Organism: uncultured delta proteobacterium; assembly: GCA_903885795.1. Classification (GTDB taxonomy): domain Bacteria; phylum Desulfobacterota; class Syntrophia; order Syntrophales; family UBA8958; genus UBA8958. The sequence continues at coordinate 29,894 of CAISJV010000067.1, forward strand.
ATACCGTCACTTCTGCTTTTCTTGTCTATGTAGCCAAGTTCAAAGAATCTGCTGAAGAGGTTCATGTAGTAATATTTATTTTTTTGGTCTTTCCCCGTTTTGAGGCGCACTGGATAAACAATCTTGAATTCCACACGTGATGTTTCCAGCAAGAGATTCAATATGTCATTGGAATTCATGTTTGTGGATGTGGATTTTCGAAAATGATCATCGGTGAAATGAGCATAATATTTCATGCTCTTAAAAACATCAACGTCCTGCTCATTCATTGTTGGTGGATATTTGACAACGTAATTGGGTTTATCCAGTTCCTTTTCTCTTCTGGTGATGCTGTCCAAATCAGAAAAGATGGGTAGAGGTTCCTTGGGAAGGAGATTATTGCCTTTCTTGAGAAGCAGGAAATATCCAAGGACATCCATGACCATGAAGTTCTTCACGCCCCAGTAGCCGTTATTTATGAAACAGGTTTCCTGTGACTTTTCATCTACCCATTGAAGGGGAAAGGAAACAGGCTGATCCCTTTTTTTGGTTACCGGCATGATCACTTTATTCATGCCCCTCTCAGAGACATTACGCCAATCCTTTTTTTTATTCTTTATAGCGGCTCTGGTGATTTTTTTGATGACCTGGGCCATTCCATTGACCAGATTTTTGTAATCTTGATTATCCTTCAAATAATCATTGACAGACAAAACCTGCTCATATTGCTGTCTGAAGGTTTCATTATCGATGAATTTATACTTGGGTTCTTTCAGGGCATCGTATCCAGTATTTATGATTTCAAAAATCTCCAATGCTTCTTGTTGAGTCATATTATCGTTTCCTTTCTATGCCACTTCGGCAGATGATATTTTTAAGCCCGTCTCCAACCCCTCCCTCTCCCTTTAAGGGGAGGTTAGGAGGGAATTGGATAATTTGATGGAGCATGATCAATCGAACTTTGATTTCTTGGTATTTGGTTTTGCAGCTTGCATGGATTCGGTGACGAGCCTATCCACTACGGTCATTTTGCTTCTATCGACCTTCAACGGCACCTTTCCCGTATCCCCAGTGCCACGTTTCGCTTTGAAGACAATCAAATCAATGTTTCCATCATGCTTGATGATGTCTTCCCAATTTTCTTTCAGAATATACCCTCCGTTCTTGCCTTCCTCCACAGCAGCCAGGATTCCCAGCCAGGACGCCTCATATTCAATTGTCCCTGATTCCTTGAAAGACGCCATGCTCAATCTCTGTCCGGATTTGTAGGAATCCCTGGCAAGTTCCGAGATGGCTATGATTGGGATATTTTGATCCTTGGCAAGTTTGGTCAGTTTAGTGATGATGTCATCCACCCGGAGTCTTTCATCTGAAATCTTCTTTTCTGTTTTCAGCTTCCTCAGGTAGTCAACGATGATCACCGGCCCTTTCCCATGCTTTTTCTTAATCTGCTCAATGAGATCAGGCCATTTTTCAACGGCTATCATGTCCTTGATGATGTATTTCAGGGAAAGGATCTGCTTGATGGCTGGATCGGCAAAGACCTTTTTAATGTCTGAAACCCGGTTGTTATTGTATTCTTCAATCTTGTGATCACTGAAACGGGCACATGTACGGTATCGCAATTCATCCTTGCCATCATCATAGCTGAAGAAAAGAACGGGATAACCATTGAGGCAGATATTGTCCGCCATATTATTCGCTAAGACTGTTTTCCCGGAAGAGGGAATGCCACCCAGGATATAGAATCTGCCACCTGCCAGACCTCCATTCATCTGTTTTTGGAGATTCTGAAGCGATCCTTTGCCTGCAAACGGAATCCGGACATAATTCTGTTTATACTCGTCTATGGCGGCATTGGCATTATCAAGGAAGGTATTGACATCAACCTTTCCTTTCTGTTCCTGTTTCATAACTGATTGAAATGTTGATTTCAGCTCGTCAACGGTCATGGGAGGCTTATTTTTATTGTCATTCCATAAACTGACAAACTGCCATGCTTCTTCCTGGGGCATAATTTTTATCAAGTGGCCAATCAGACTTGTCGCCATATGATTGCGTTCACCGGCAGCACAGCCATTGGCAATTATGTCCGTAAAACTCTTTTCCCCTGATTCACTGGTTACTTTGCCGGCAGGTTCTTTAGGAACAGAGATGATAGGAGCTGGGACATCTTTCTTGACTTCAGATTTTGGTTTGATGTCCGATTTAGGTTTTCCTTCGGCTCTATTTATAGCCTGAAGATAGTCGATCATCCAGTGTGAACATTCAGCAAGATCAATCTCAAAGATAGAATAACCCTCAAGCCATTGATACTGATGACCTGAACCATGCATGGAAGGAGGAGCAGCGATTAAACCTCCATCGGCCCGAATATCTATGTCGATATCCTTATTGACACTGTTTCTGATATCAAAACCCGGATGCTTCATATAGACGTGATAACCTTTGCCGGATTTAACCTTGACGGTATCTTCAGGAAATCCACCCTGTTCATCGGCATATTCAACGGCATGTTCTGAATCCAAGTCAAAAACGACCAGATTGGAGAGGGCGCCAGTGACAATTCCTATGTTGGCATCAGGATTTGTGTTGAACCAGTGATTGACCTCTTCAACAGATGGAAGCCTCTCTTGATACTCTGTCCATGCAAGTAGAGGCTGTTTGCACTCCTTGATAAACATCTCTGTATAAATATCTTTCTCAGGCCGTGGCTCTGACAGGGCGGCATTCTTCTCAAATTCCTTCAGAACCTTTTCTTTAAATTTCGTTGATCTTTTCACAGTCGATGGACTCTTCATCGGGATAACCGAAAGCCCCTTTGCCAAATATGATAATGCGATTTCACGTGTTTTCATGATTACTTTCCTCCTTCTTAATTTCGATTTTTATTTTCTTCAATTAACGCCTTTTCGGCTACTGCTCTGAACCACTGCGCCATGGAGATCCGCTTCTCGTCAGTGATTTCCTTGATCTGTCTGAAAACCTCTTCGGGCAGAGCTACTGTCAACGGTCTGGTAAAACATGCTTCTCTCATTTGGTTTTTTCCTTTCTTGAACATTGAATTTGATGAAAAATATCTTCATCATTCATTTGTTCTCGAAGCGGGTAGATGTTAGTTTTAAATTTCGCGAGTTTGTTTCTGGCGTAGCTGCATAGAAAAAGGGGCTCATTCCCGGTTAAGAGAGATGAGCCCCTTTTATTCATGTACAGGCTGTTATAAACTTAGACGTGTCTTCTATTCTGATTCAGGCACGTAGTCTTGAAAAATCTCTTCGACATGCTTTATCAGAGCCATCACCTGTTCGCGGATCTCCGAAGCGTAGCTAAACTTGTCCATTGTTGATGATTCGATGAAATCTTTAACCGGCGCATCGTGAAGCTGAATGCCAACACAATAAGGTATTCGTGATTTCACATTCACTTTCATTTTACATCCAGGGTAACGCCTTGCGAGCTCTTCCTTTTTGTCCTTAATGAGCCAGTTCATCTCCGGACAATTATACTCGACATAGAGTCTCATAAAGAGTCCCTTTTCTGTCCATTTGGGTATAGCAAGAAAAGGAATTGTTGAATCTTCTTCATATTGGTCAGTAATCAACGGGCTTTCACAGGCTTTTTCGACAGTATAATGTTGGAAAGCATCGTAATAACATTCCCATATGCCATTCTCACACTCTGATCGAGGCGGTAATTTATCTGATATATGCACACCTATGTTTATTGGCCAAGATAAGAACCATAATGCATCATCATTTTTCTTCGCACAATCTTCATCAATCATTACATCAATCCAAGATATCGTATTTTTGAAAGTCGTGCTCCTAAGCATGATAGTAGATCGTGCCATGCAGTCGACCATGATTTCAAGTTTCGATGGCCATGCAAGCGGCTCAAAAAACAAGACAATTTTCGCAGAGCAAACGTCATCCAAACCATACAATGCATCAAGAATCTGATCCCACAATAAAGTGGTTGATGAAATATCAATGCTCCATTTTCTAATCAAACCCCTTTCTATTTGCCTAACCATTACGATTATTCTTTGTCGATTGGCTCCAAACTGAGTTATGGATTCTATGTCAACAAAATCAAATATCCTTTTATCCTCATGAATAAGTCTTCGTCTGATAGCTTCATGGACTATCCTATTTATCGTTTCAGGTTTGAGGAAATACTCCTTCCAGTCCGGACCGAGATATTCCAGAACAGAAGGCTTCTTGATCGATTTAGGGATTTTGTCTCCGCTATTATCAACGGCATTGTTTTCTTTATCTTCGTGGGTCATGATAAATTTCCTCCATGTTTAAAATGAAAGTGGCCATCCCCCCGGTTAAGAGAATGGCCACCTTTTATGTTGGTTAAGTTTCCTGTTTTTATCCTACCACTTGATTCCGCCCTTGTAGTAATCGTCCTTCAACGCAAAATCATCACCTTCAATGTATATCTGGATAAACGACATGCTGGGATCAACATCTGTTGGTGATTCAATGGCATATGCCATTTTAACCATCTCAAGCTCAGGATAAACCCTGCGATAGCAATAAACATAGGTTTCCGGAGTGGCATCCGGTTTTAGATCTATGATACTTAACTTTACCGTTTCTCCATTCTTGATAGCATCGAGTTTACCGACATTTTCGGGTTTGACAAAATATTCGTATGACCATTTGATTCGACTTCCTGTTCCATCAGCACCAAAAGACAACAGATCCATCAGAAACTCAGGCATGCCTAATTCTGTAAGCCCATGAGTGTGTGTCGAGAAAGCAGGGGTCTCGAGACAAGCATCTATGGTAAATTGATGCTCTTTGGTTGTCTTTGCCGCTACCCATGTCCCATTCGACCCAAGTAATTGCGGAGGTATAGTATCCCTTGTTGAATAACATACATCCATGATTGACTGGGGCGTCTCATTAGTAAATATGAGAGTCGCGATGAAGGGCATGTATTTGTGGCCAACGCCAAGGTTATGAGACATAATCCATTTAAACACCTTCTTATTTAGAAAGTTGTCTATCACTTTAATTCCTGACCGCAGCCCAAGTATTCGTGGACCAGAATCGATTATAAAGTGGTTGAATAACAGATTGCAGTTGATGTGATTGATCAATTCGTATAGAGCCGGGAGCTTCTCAGCCGGTAAATCTGCATATTGCATCAATACTTCGGCCTTATTGTCTGCTGGGTCATACGAGAAAACGATATTCATATTGTAACCGGGATATTTACGCTTAGAGAGCCCGAAAAGGATACCACCTTCGTCCTTCTCATCCAAAATCTTCAATCCGAGATCTTTGATACATTGTTTCATGTCATTAAAGATCTGTTTGTTTATTTTATTAATATCTTTCATATTTACATCTCCTTCTGAGTAACTTCGTTGGAGTTCCTCAATGATAAAGCGCCAGCCAGGGCATGGTCGCTTATTGTTGACTGATTCTGGGCAATAAAAAAAGGGCGCCCCACCTGGAGACAACCCCCTTCGCTCATAATTAACCGCATTTTTTGGATTACGTCATCGATTTAGCTCATTCATTCCCTCCTTTCTCTGAAATACGCAGGATCCGGCGCTTTTCTGGTTTTACACAAGCGGTATTCCGCGCTTAATCCGCTCCTCATTGATTCTTCGTTCCAATTCCGTGAAGAATCGGGTGTTGACGAGTTGCATATGAAACTTTTCATTATAACCGCAGAGATCGCCATAGGTCAGGCCGAAGGTCTTGAAGAGATATTCCTCCAATTCTTTCCGCCATGGATATTCGGTAAAATGAAATTGCCGCTTTCCTTCGTCTCCGGATTTCTCCTGAATGGGGCCGCTGATATAGATCTTGTTCATTTTGTAAAGGTCGTCATATTCATCGTTCCAGTAGAGAATGCAACCATAGGCCCCTGTTGCAGCCCATGAAGTTGTGTCGCATGAAGCCACCGGAACCTGAATCAGCCAATCAAATTTAGATCCGCCAAACCAATGGATTTTGATCTTCTGGTTTCCCCACTTTTTAATCCTGTCAATTGCGTACCGAAAATCATCGAAATTGCTGCTCTGGCTTGATCCGAGCGCCAGCCAGTCATACTTTTCAGCGTTGATGTAATATGGGATCTCCTGATCGAAGAAATTATGGACAACCGGCACCGGCCTGAGGCCTCTATATTCCATGATGATCTGGTTCACGATGTTGTTATTGAATCCTTTGTCGCTGAAATCTGTGTCGAAGTTGAAGATGAGGTCATACAGATGCCCCCACATTTGAAAATGGGAAATAACCGATTCAAATGTAAGATTCGAAGAGCCTTTTGCTACCGACCACGCTCCCGAATCACCGAAGATCCTTCTCACCATGTACCGAAAGTCAACAAGGAAGCCGCTCCGTTCCTGTTCATTGTAAGCAACGGAAAGCAGCACATTCAAAGGGGCCTTGAAAATCTCGTAATACCTTTGCAAAACCGCAAGGGATAGAGACGCATGGAAAAGATTCATGATATTTTCCTCCTTATGAAAAGGTGCTCCCCACCCCTGATATGAAAAGAGATGGGGAGCACAGGTTAAGTGATTAGATTTCGATGGTATTGTGAGCTTTCTGGAGTGCCTCAATCTTCTTTTGAAGGTTTTCCAGAGATTCCATGTCCACCCTATCCAATTGTTCGCTGTCATCCAGGATGTAATCGATGGTTTTGATCAATCTGTTCGACAGGCTGTTGAAGTCCTTAAACCTTTCTTCTTCCTTTTCAGCTTTCTTGCCTCTGTTCAGGGAAAGGTTTTCGAGATGCTTTTTAACATCACCGCCACATTCTTTAATGGTCACAAGCCGGCTTATAAGTGCCTTATCGAAAGAGATGTGATTCAGAGTAAGGTCACGAACAAGGGTTGGATCGGCTTCTATTTCATGCTTTGTCAGTCGATCTTGATTAAGCGCCGTATCTACCAGCTGTTTGAACTCTTCAAGGTCAAACTCCTTGGTCAGATCTATCTGGATTTTATGCCTGAAAAGGAATGATCCGATCTGATCAATGCCTTCAATCTCTTTTGTCGCGCTGCAAAGGACATCAAGACGATCAATTCCGAGGAATGTGTAGAGGTGGCAATCCTTCCTTCTCGCCAGATTCATAAATTTTTCACGGCTTCGCTTGCTGATGAAGGATACCTTCTTTGCCGCCCAATCACCCCAGATGTATCCCGCCTTTTTGACCAGGAATTTCATCCGCAAGAGGATCTTTCCGATGAAGATGGCCCATTCTGCTTTGTTCTTCAGAGTGATGTGATCATAGGTATTGAAATCGGCTACATTCATCTTGAGGTATTTGACACCCTCATCAAGAAGCTGCTTATAATCTGGTGCAGGTTCTTTCATCTTTGCCTTCCAGATTTCCAGGGCCTTTTCACTCTCCGCTGGAATTTCCGGTCTGGCCTTTGATATGTCATACCCGGAGATTCCGTAATGGTCCCCAAAGTCACGTCGGTAAGCCGCCAGATCGAGTCCTGTAGTCGGAGGGGAAGGGGGCTTTGGGGATTCGCTGCCATAGCCACCTGAGGTTTCTGGGCCGAACATTGCTGCTTCCGGTAATTTGGTTGCTTCCGGAACGATACTGCCACTTGGTACATTTTGATTATTACTCATGATTTTAGCTCCTATATTTTTTTGTTAGTTGTCAGTGAAACAAAAAAGCCGCCCAGAAATTCTGAGCGGCTCAACTTGGAACGCTTACTTCGGAAATATTTTTTTATGTGGTGGGCAGATTTACCTCCTTTCTAAACAAAAAAACGCAGGATCCGGCGCTTTTTTGAATCAGTGATTTAAAATAAAAAAGCCCCTAAAGAAGGGGCTCTATTTAAACATAATATTGGTGGTGTATATTGCCGCCTCATACCATGAGGAGGGCAGGGCGGAATCAATATAAATCAAACACACCAATCCGGTTATCGGATCGGCATCGGATCGGTTCTGAGAAGAGAAACTGTTGAAATCTGTAGATAAAATGGCGGAAGTGCATGGGAATCGAACCCATACCTCCACGTTCAATGTCTTCATGTAATAGATTCATAGAATACTATTGGCTCTTGTCTTTTTTTCCATATTGTATCAATTGTGTATCAGTATCATTTCTAATTAAACAAAAACAGATAGTTATAAAGCAGGGCGGGGGTTCGATTCCCCCCGCCTCCACCAGATGACAATCCAGCAAGGTCCAAAGAAGTGCAAAACCCGCTAGAAATAGCGGGTTTTTTCTTGCCACTTGTCCGAGGATGTGCTATAGGGTTATCTGAATCCGGTGTTTTTGGGTATAGAAACACCGGGAGCATATATCCAATCCAAACACCGTATACCCAAAGTGGAGGAAATTGCCATGCCAAAACGGATACTACCTCTATCGGACATGCAGGTCAGTAAAATAAAACCTCAACCCAAGCAGATAACTTTATTTGATGGTGGAGGACTTTTTCTTTTGGTTACACCATCGGGTGGTAAGTTGTGGCGATTCAAGTATCGTTTCGAGGGTAAGGAAAAGCTGCTCGCTTTAGGAACCTATCCTGAAATATCCCTCGCTGATGCCAGACAACGTAGAGATGAAGCCCGAAAGCAAATTTCCCATAATATAGATCCGGGAGTCCTCCGTAAGGCTATGAAGCAAGCAGAGACCGAAGAAACAGAGACCTTCGAGGTTATAGCCCGTGAATGGCATGCGAAATTCACCCCGACATGGACCCCTGGGCATACCGCCACGATCATGGGCCGTCTGGAACGCGATATTTTCCCTTGGATTGGCAAACGACCGGTTGCTGCAATCAAGGCTCCTGAACTTTTGACAGTCCTTCGCAGGATAGAAAGCAGGGGTGCTTTAGAATCGGCGCACCGAATCAGAACCATTGCTGGGCAGGTTTTTCGATATGCCGTTGCTACGGGAAGAGCCGAACGGGACCCAGCAGCCGACCTTCGAGGAGCATTGCCACAGCCGGGGGAAAAACATCATGCAGCGATAACAGACCCGAAGGAGGTCGCCCCACTTCTAAAGGCTATAGATGGCTATCAAGGGCATTTCGTCGTAAAGTGCGCCTTGAGACTTGCTCCTATGTTCTTTGTGCGTCCTGGGGAACTACGCAATGCAGAATGGGCGGAAGTTGATCTTGACGAAGCTGTCTGGGCGATACCAAAGCACAAGATGAAGATGAAGCAGGATCACATTGTCCCCCTATCCAATCAAGCCATTGAAATATTGACGGAACTGAAAGAACTGACAGGATCAAGCAGATATGTGTTTCCGTCAGGGCGCTCATTTGTAAGGCCTATGTCGAATAATGCCATACTTGCTGCACTACGCCGTATGGGATACGACAAGGATACCATGACGGGGCATGGCTTTAGGGCTATGGCCAGAACCATTCTTGACGAAGTGTTACAGGTGAGACCTGATTTCATAGAACATCAGCTTGCCCATGCTGTCAGAGACCCAAATGGCAGAGCTTACAATCGGACAGCACACTTGGCCGAACGTCGGAAGATGATGCAGACATGGGCGAACTATCTTGATGAGTTGAAGGTGGGGGCTAAAGTAATAACGTTCCAGAAGGTAAAATGACTGCATAGAAATTCAATTAAGAGAATACTAAACACAGGGCAACTTACCCATAGCCTTGGGCCTCTAAAATCCTCCAGTTCCGAACAACATCAAGAGTATTGCAGGTGAGATGAAAAGTTCGATGACCGAAAAGAACGAAGCAATCAAAATCCCCCAAAAAGGCAGCAGTACGAGTGTGACGGTTAGGTATAATCTTTTTGATAAACAGGCTGAACAATAATCATACAGTTTATTATGGGAGGACAACGATGGAAATTTTCATCCTGATCATGGGCACCGGGACATATTTATATAAAACCCATGCTTTGGTCGTTTTTGATAAAAGCTTCTCCCACTGCTTTCCTTGAGTATGACCGGTCAGAAAAATAATTCCTGAATTTTCAGGAAAATATTGATATCTTTGAGCTTTTATTGATCTGATATTGTCGGGATAGGTAGCGGCAAAGAGTATCTAACCAGCTGATTTCGTGTCGCAGGGGAATTATTGGTGAGACTCAATAGTCGGGTATCTCTTTCAGAAAACATCATTCAGTGGAAATTCCCCTCATCAGATCTATGTACATCATGGTACTTTTAATCCAAACGTATGGCATGATGAACACTGATCGACCGAGGGTTTATGGGCATGATGACAGGCATCGCAGGCCAGATCTCCCTGATGGGAGGCATGGGGATTATGTTCAGCCTTTTTGGTTCGCTCGGCAAGTTTTGCATAAGGACCATGACAGTTGGTACACACGGTAGCAGGTAAGCTCGCCTTCTGAGGACTTTCTTTGTGGCACGAATTACAAGTCATCCCTCTGACCTGGTGCCGGTCTGCCAAATAATTATTTTTATCATCTCCTGCGGCCATTCCAATATAAAAGGAAACATTCAATGCCACAAGCAGCGCGAAGGGGAAAAGGATCTTATATTTAAATAGTGTCTGCATCTTAGATATCCTCTGAAAATTTGTTGCCGGGGGGCGTATTTTTATGGTTCATCCCCCCGGCGGCCTTGTGTTGATCCTATTTCCAGGATTTTAGAGCTGAAGCCATCTCACCGGCAATACGTCCGAAGGCGATGCATTCGCCGATATTTGCTCCTCCTTGAGGATACTGCACATAAATGGAACCGAGTTCGCCCGCGCTGTATAATCTGGGAATAGGTTTCCCGAAAGCATCGACAATCTGCGCCTTGGCGTTGCGCCTGGGACCTCCGAAAGTATTGTTCAACCCCGGCCACAGGGGCACGGCATAGAACGGAGATGTATCCAATGGGCGCATGGTGTTGACAGGCCGCCCGAAATCATCATCCTTGCCCGTCTGGACAAATGTGTTAAATTTCGACACCTCATTCTTTAACGCCATCGGATCGAGATGAATTTTCTCTGCCAGTTCGCCTATGTTCTCGGCTTTGACAATCCAACCCCTATCGATTTCCTCGCTGTTATCTTTGCTCCATTGATACATGCCCAAAGGACCTGCAGCGCCAAGATTGGTTCGAATTAACGGACCTGACGTTCTACGTTTCTCGTCGAAAATCCAGTAGACAGGGATACGCGGCCATGTATAATTGACAGTATCGTATATCAGAGCATTCCAGTAGCCTGAGTATCCACCGAGCTGGCTTTCAGCCTTAAATCTCTTTGCCGTCTTATCAACAACGATAAAACTGCCAATACCCAAAGCCTCGCCAAAAGCGGTCGGGAAGTCAGGAAACTTCAATTTCAATCCACCACCTAAAACGGCCATGTGCCATAGACCCGCTCCGACTTCCTGAGCCATTCGGACACCATCACCTGTATTATCAGGATTTCCGTAGAATGTCAGAGGATAGGCGGGGAAATACGCCTTGAGTGCCGCCTGGTCAAACTCGAATCCGCCACAGGTCAAAACAACGGCCTTCGCTGCCTTGATGGAAATTTCTTTGCCATTAACACTAGCCAGAACACCTGCAATATGCCCGTTTTTATGTTTTATTAGCCTGGTAACGGGATACTGCCAGAGAATGTCTATCTTCCTATTTTTGACCTTCTCATCAAGAAAGTTAAAAAAGTCAACACCTACGCCGGGAAAACCGTCTGCTTTTTTCAGTTGATAGGCCTTGATGGCATCGTTTCCCGGCCATTTCGGGTCCCGTCCCTTTGAGGCAAACGTTACAAAATCTTTTGCCCCTAAATTGGTGAGCCATTCTTTGTTCTGAACCATATATCTTGCCCATATCTCGATTACGTCATCATCGATATCTTTCGATTCGGGCATATCCACATTCACGCGTGAAGCCACTTGCATGTAAGCCATAGCCTCGGAAATACTAGATGGGGAAAGAAAAACACCCAGGCACATCTGCGTATTCGAGGTATGTCCTTTTTCTGACTGTTTCTCCAGGATAAGGACCTTTGAGCCTTTGTCACGAGCCGTTATGGCCGTCACCGCCCCGGCGCCGCCATATCCAACAACGACTATATCGGCCTCTTTGTTCCATTTTTTAGGTATTTGCGTATCGGCAGTTGCTGAGGCTGCATTCATGCCTATTACAGCCAATGCGCCCGTACCAACAGCTGTCCCTTTGATGAAATCCCTCCTGCTGATCCCTTGCCTCGATTTACTGTTCTTCATGGCCGACACCTCCTTGATAAGCCGTTTAATGAGCTTCTTCCATAGAAATATATCTCCGTTTCATATGGATACAATTTTACTACAAATTTTTCCATTTTCAATAACATTGATGTGGAATCAATATCATTCTGTCTATCCGATAGAAAGGGAATGACGACAGAATTCAACAGAGTCTTTTCCCACGGTCGGTTTCAGCCGCAGAGCTTCTTTGCCATCCAGGCGATCTTTTGACCTAGTATAAAATTGCAAAACAGAGAAACAAAGTGTACTGGTAAAAATGCACAGATACTTTACCATAAATACAGAGATTGCACACGAAAGTAAAAATGCGTGAAGCATTTGCCGCTTTCACCTACCTATACGTAACATAATCCGTTTTTCCTATTGAAATGAGCTGATGCTTGTTACTGAAGATTTGTATTTGTTGTCAATATGACTGATTCTTTATGCACCTACCAGGTTAGCACCGATAATTGATACGGCTGGTAAGGCTCATTTCTTCAATGCCTCTTCCAAAAGCGGGATGACCTGCATCTTTCTTGATAGGACCTTCTCCCTGTAAATGGAATTGTCGACGATCTTGCCGCCGAAGGCCTTCTCGAAGCTTTTGGCTGCAGCCGCATTACCCACGAAGAGAAGGTCGCTGGCTTCTTTCATGACGTCTGTCAGCATCATGACTATCATGGCCAGATTCTCTGAATCCTTCAACTTGTTCATTTCTTCCAGAATGGAAGCTCGCTTTGGTGTCAGATCATTCAGGTCCACGACCTCTATCTGGCCCACACCAAACTTGGTGCCGCTAAAATTGAACTCCTTGAAGTCGCCCATGAGAATGTCCTTGGCAGATTTGGAGGCAACGTTGGTTTTAATCCTGAGAATCTCAATACCGAACTTCCTGGGGTCGACGCCCGCGATCTTGGCCAGCTTTTCCACCACAACCACATCGCGCGGAGAAGTCGTCGGCGACTTGAAAAGAACCGTATCTGTAAGTATTGCGGACATCATCAGTCCGGCCATCTCCCTATTGATGGGAATCTTGTTCTGTTCATAGAGGTTCGCGACAATTCCTCCCGTAGCGCCCACGGGCTCGGTAAGGAAGAAAATGGCCTTACTGCGGATAAAACCGTCAATCATGTGGTGGTCCACGACCTCAACAACATTCTCAATGTTGAGATTGTCCACAGCCTGATCCATATCGTTGTGATCTACAAGGATTACCTTCTTGCA
>CAISJV010000068.1 GCA_903885795.1 uncultured delta proteobacterium
GCCCCTCTTAAATTAATACCTTCTACTTTAAACGATCTTGTCAAAAAGGTGAAGTAAAAAAAGCCATAGCGAGACCCTTGAAAAATGGCTTCGCTTCGGCTCAAAAATCTTTTTCGCTTCCCGTCAGTATTCATGTACTTGTTATTGATTGCCCAATGTTAAATCCAATCTCGGAACGGCGAAAAACATTTGATTCGCCGCTCGCGAACCATTTTTCTGCGGTTACGCAAGGCTCTCATAGCACCAACTGCCTTTTTTAATCCCAATCTCAACGCCGCCTTAACGATATCCATCAGAAAAACAAGCAAGTGCATATATTCCTGCTGTCAAGAGCAAATAGACTTGTCCGGTTTTGTAGCAAATGAGTTGTCCGCTTTTACTGTTCTTGAATGGAGGGCCATTTGAGAACAGGAGGTGAGCGGCGGATGTTCGCTTTCCTCGTCAGCGGTTCTTGCTGAGGAGTTATCCATAGCCATTTTCCCGCAGTCCTTGCGGAGCATGGCGGGAAATATGGTTGTGGGTAACTCCGTTGGGTCATGCCGCCTTTCTGTGTTTTACTTCTATCAGTTTTCCCTGCTTGTCATAATCGGCCAGTTTTCTCGGGCCGTGGAAAATGGCGAGCGAGCCGTCCCGATAGCGACGGACCATCACCCTCACCCGGACATAATGGCACCGATATTGGTTCGCCGGGATTTGCAGTTTATAACTATCCACGCAGACACAGTTGTCGGCATTGACGGTTCGTTCCTCCTGCTGGCAAAGGATGTCATCCAGATTTGCCCCAATCCAAGGAATAAAGGCTGACCCTTCTTCGGGGGATGGATGCATGAACTCGGTGTTGAAACTTGGGCTATATTCCTCGGCCAGATACCGGTTTGCGACATCCATGTCGGTGATCCCATGAAGAGCCAACTCCTTGGGAAGTCGATCTTGGTGAGTCAGGAAGGCCCGTTCGCTTCGTCCCCTGGCTTCTGGAGAATAGGCCGCGATCAATTGAATCCCCAAGTGTCTCATGGCACGGCCGAACTGGGTAAGCTGTGTTTTACTCACCTTGCCCCCCTCCTTGGGCGTGAACCAGTAATGGCTTCCCCGGTCCGTGTAAAGAGAGCTGAATAAACCCCGCTGAACGATCACGTCCCGAACCCCCTGAAAACTGCTCGCCGTTCCTTCCTCATCTACAAAAAACATGGAATAATGCTCGTTTGTTGCGTCATCCATCGTCACGATCAGATCCCATTTTTTCCCGGGTACCCATTCATGAGTGCTCCCATCTTGGTGAAGCATCATTCCGGGAAGAGGAGATCTGTCCCGGTGCTTACGATGAACCCCTCGTTTAGAAACCTTGGGAACCAAGCCGCTTGACTGGAGTGTGTTCTTTACCCAACTGTAACTCCTCTGCCCACCATCTTTCTGATACTTTGAATAAAAATGCTTCACATTCCAGCCCCGGTAACAGTTATTATACCGGTTGGCAACCGCCATCACCTCATCCACCGGTGCACGACGAAACGAGGCTTGGCTCAACCGCTTATCAGACAAACCATCCATCCCCAAATGTTCGTACCGATCAATGTACCTCCGAAACGTCCGATCGCATACTCCCAGGATGCGTGCTGCTTCCTCCTGGTTCAACCGACTCTCGTTCCACTCCGAATACACCTCTTCAAATCGCATCTTCCGGATCTCCTGCAGCATCTCCGTCCGTCGCATCGGTCACCTCCATAGGTCACCTTAACAAACCGGACAGATTACGTGCTACAAACCGGACATGTCACGAACTCGCAACACAGTTCCATTCTCTCCTTGACATTAATGAAACAGATGTTACCTTATATAAAATTCATGTAAAAAAGGATATATTCATGGCTACCACATACGTAAAAGGACGCCCTTACAAGCTGAAAATAGCCGACCTGCTGTCTGATACCAACCAGGCGCGGAAGTTCATGGATCCAATATCCTTGAACGAACTTACCGCTTCAATCCAGAAGTACGGGGTGTTGACGCCCATCCTCTTCCGTCGGAACGAAGAGGGGGCGCTGGTCATCGTTGCCGGACATCGCCGGGTCGCGGCAGCAGCCAGGGCAGGCCTGGTGGAAATAACCGGAACCTTTACCGCCGGTGATACCCGACTCCAGGGATTCGTCGAGAATCTCCAGCGGGAAGGCTTGCTACCCGTCGAAGAGGCGGAAGAGATGGCGGCGTTGATGAAGGAGTATACCCTGAACCAGTATCAGCTTGCCGAAGCCATTGGCAAAAGCCAGCCGACCGTATCAGACAGCATGCTGCTGAACAGCCTCCCCGAGGACATCCTCAGCGCCTGCCGAACCAATCCGAATATTCCCAAAAGCATTCTTTTGGGAGTCGCCAAGATGAAGTCGGAAAAAAGCATGCGCCGGAAATTTGAAACCTACATGAAAAATGCCGGGAAGGTAAATCAACCGACTAACCGGAAACCTCGCCTGACCAAAGAGCGCTCCCTAATCGTAAAAACCGATGATTTAAGCGGGGAATTGATGGATCTGCCCTGGCGGGACTGGTCGGAGGACGACCGCGGCGATCTGTTGAATGCAATGCTGGGCGTTCGCCAGACAATCAATAATATGCTCCAGGACATGAACTGGACCCCGGAGGGAGAGGGGCAGGAAGAGACTGAGTCGCCCCCGAGCAAGAATCTTTCCTGATGGGATAATTGCAGTTCCCCCCGGCCGCTTCAATAGTAAGGCGCATCTTGCCGTCTTCTGCAACCATCTTCAAACGGTTACATTTTGTAACCGTTTCACTGCCCTCTTTATTTAATCTATTTTTCAAGACTTTCC
>CAISJV010000069.1 GCA_903885795.1 uncultured delta proteobacterium
AAGTTGTTTATTTAAAGGAAATATGGCACATAATAAATTAAATGTCAAGTAATAACATCAGCTTAGCTTTGCATAGCCACCTTTTCGGCGACAAATTGGTGATCCAAGGATGAAAAAGTTGACGAGTTGTGCAAAGGTCTCACTACATCAAAAATATGTCCATGTTCCTGGACTTCCACATCCTGCTGAAAACAGTGCGGGTGATGCTGTTCAGAAAGGGGGCGCGGTGAATTTAATAGGGACAGCGCCCTATTAATTATGTTGCTAAATTCCGGACACGATCGCGATTTCTTTCAGATTATGTATAATGGTTGCTTTTAAGATCATCGGTGTATATACTAAAAATATATATGGCATGAAGAGGTGATAGAATGGAAACAGCGAAGTTATTTCAGAATGGGAATTCTCAAGCAGTAAGGCTGCCCAAGGAATTCAGAATTCCTGGGATTTAAATGGGGACAGCGCCCCTATTTATTCAGCCATTCATCTTGACATATCGTATAACGATTGTTATACTCATGGAGCCCGTCTAAATTATTGAGCGTTGCCCCTATGTATTACAGGAGGTGAATTGTATGAGAAGTTTAAAAACGGCCATTTCAATCCCGGAGAATATTTTTCTTCAGGCTGACGAAACGGCAAAAGTGCTGGGATTGAATCGCAGTCGGCTATATACGGAAGCAATTGCTGAATTTTTGGAGAAGCATCGGGAAGACAGCATCAAGGCAAAGTTAAATGAGATCTATGCCGATGAGAACTCTCGGATCGATCCTATATTTAATAACGCTCAAATGATAGGCTTAGCAAAGGAGGACTGGTGAGGGTGAGGGGAAACCAGCACTGGCGCACTGATGAGGACTGACTGGTGAAACGGGGTGAAATCTGGTGGGCGGAGCTGCCTGACCCGGCCGGATCGGGACCGGGATTTCGCAGACCGGTGCTGGTGGTTCAGAAAGACGCTTTCAATGATAGCGCCATATCAACGGTTATCGTTGTCGTCATCACCCGAAATCTCCGTTTGGCTGAGGCGCCGGGAAACGTCATGTTACCGAAGAAAAGCACCAGTCTTCCTCATGATTCGGTAGCAAATATCTCTCAAATTATCACCATCGACAAAGATTTTCTGACAGAGTGTCTCGGCATCCTGCCTCGCAACCTTTTTGATAAAGTAAAAGCAGGACTCAATCTTATCCTTGGTTAAATATGTTTAAACAGGGACAGTGCCCCTATTGTTTTTCCTATGGACATCACACGCAAAAGGGGCGATAATAATGGCCAAGGATATTGACAAAAAGGAGGCGCGGAATGAAACAATTTACCACGATTAAAATTGACCGATTGCCTGATGGGGCGAAAAAGGAAATGGCCGATTTCTATGAATATTTGTTGCATAAATATTCTACAAAAATGGATATGGACAAAACCTTGGCTGTGAAGAAAATACCATACGTACGATCGGATCAAAAAGCATTCTTTAAAAAAATCGAAGAGTTTTCGTTCGACATACCAAAAAATTATCACTTTGATCGGGATTCTTTGTATGACAGGTAAGATATTCATTGATACCAATTTGTGGATCTACCTGCACTCAAAAGATCCGAAGCAAGAGATTATAGCAAAACTTATTAAACAGCACTTCTCGAAGATAGTCATCAGTGTCCAAGTTATAGGAGAAATTTATCACACCCTTACAAGGAAAGGCATCAAGAGTGCGACAGAGGCAAAAAGCATCCTTGAAAATGTGGTATCGTCTTTCCCTCCGATTAGTATAATGCAAACGACTGCTGAAAGAGCAATTGACATCAGTATCAAATCAAAATTTACCTATTGGGATAGCCTGATCATAGCATCGTCGTTAGAAAGCGGATGTGTGTACCTATATTCAGAAGATATGAGTCACGGTCAAATCATCAATGAAACCTTAACGATTGTAAATCCTTTCAAACAATAGGGGGACAGCGCCCCTATTAATTTAATTCCGCCACCTTCCGCCAAAACAACTCAAGATGGTACAGGCATGGATTGAAATTCATATCGCTCTGGAAACCCTCCAATGATACCACTCCTCTTTCTTGAGCCGTTTGCTCCGGATAGACGAATTACCCCAGTTGTGGAATGTGCTGGCGGGGGAGATGAGTTTCGTCGGACCGCGGCCGGAACGACCTAAATTTGTTAATATTCTGAAGGAGGAGATTCCCTATTATTCCTTGCGCCATTCCGTCCGGCCAGGAATTACCGGCTGCGCGCAGGTAAACTACCCCTACGGCGCATCCAAAAAGGAAGCCCTGGAAAAGCTTCAATACGATCTCTACTACATCAAGAATATGTCCATGTTCCTGGACTTCCACATCCTGCTGAAAACAGTGCGGGTGATGCTGTTTAGGAAGGGGGCGCGGTAGTCCTTCCGGAATCGGTTACTGAATTCGGGGTAAGGTCAGGGATATATGGCTGAGTTATGCAAAAGTCTCGAATTTTAAATATTGCCAATCCGGGCACGAAGTCCCTGGATGATCAACATCCGGGCGTAGGCTGTCGGCTGTAATCCTTCCTGTATGGCCATTTCTCTTAGTTTGCGGGAGATCTTCGGCTCCAGGCGCAGGGAAAGCACTGCTTTCTTCTCCCGGGCAAATACCACGTCCGGCGCTTCTTCGAAATCATCCAGGTAATCCGTTGCGTCGTGGGTATCCCAGAAGGTCCTTTCTTCTTTCAGATTCTTTAATTCCGGTGTCTTCATTTTCTTCTCCTTCGGTAGTGCTGTTTTTCCTTTTCGGTCATATCACGTGCGGTTATGATCCTGGTCTTGCGATAATGAACGGCGAAGACGATCAGAAGAAAACGGCCGCTCCCTGTCTTGCCGTAAGAGAGATAACGCCCTTCACGGCCACGCAGGATGAGGGGAGTTTCATCCTCATTAAAGAGTGCTTCTTCAACTTCTTCGGGAGATACGGAATGCCTCCCGATATGATCAACAGCATCTTCACCCCAAGAAATCTTTTCTATTCTCATTGACTCATCCGTTGGTGAATATGTATTACACATCTACTGCATCCATTATTCAATGTCAAGGGAGAAAAGGTGTTGGTTAAATAGGGCGCTGTCCCGATTATTCCGCCCATCTGATTGCTTTTCTATTTTCAACTTGGCCATCCAAGAATATCTGCGTATATCTCGCGCAAGAGACAACTTATAAGAGACCGATTTGTGCCGCATATTACTTTAAGCTTCAGATGAAGGAGGACGGAAATGGCAACAGTGGTGCTACAATCGTTGGAAGGATCTGTAGTTATGGCAGTGTCTAAACAGATCCTGAGCATGTTGCGTCTGGGTGCAGGGAGCCAGATGGATGTGAATGTGGAGAACGGCAAACTGGTAGTCGAGTCCAAGGTCAAGCCCCGTTACACGCTTGCCGAGCTATTAGCACAGTGCAATAACGAAAACATGATGTTGATCGCTGAGGATCGCGAGTGGATTGATGCCAAGCCAGTCGGGAAGGAGTTGCTGTGAAACGCGGCATTCCGGATCGGGGCGACATCCTGCACCTTGATCTTGATCCGGCGCTTGGCAGTGAGCAACAGGGGCAGCGTTATGTGCTCGTCCTCACCGTGTCCGATTTTAACCGCTTCGGCCTGGCGCTGGTTGCACCAATTACTCAAGGTGGGCAGTTTGCCCGCGAGAGCGGATTCACCGTCTCGATGATGGGATCTGGTTCGAAAACACAAGGCATTGTTCTCTGTAATGATGTAGATTATCATTGCAATCTTACACCACGGTAGGCAGAATGCAATTAACCAAGAACGATATCATGATCAGGCTGCTCCAGCATCCGGAGCGATCTTTTTTCCTGTTTGGCCCCCGGGGAACAGGGAAGAGTACCTGGCTTCAACAAGTTCTTCCTGATGCCTTCATGCTCGACCTGCTCGATGCCTCTCTTTTTCTTGAACTTACGCGCGACCCTCATCGGCTTGAGGCATTGATCGGTGGGCGGGCGGCAGACGGCTGGATCGTGCTCGATGAAATCCCAAAAGTCCCCCCCCCTTCTGGACGAAGTTCATCGTCTCATGGGGCTGCAGAAGTGGAACTTTGCCCTTTGCGGATCGTCAGCCCGCAAACTTCGCCGGGGAGGCGCTAACCTGCTCGCCGGCCGGGCGCTGACATTATCCATGGAAAGTTTCTCCGCCGCCGAGTTGGGCGATTCGTTCGACCTCGAATTCGCGCTGAATTGGGGTATGCTTCCCTTCGTATGGAACGACCACCAATACGCCGCCGACATCCTTGCAGCCCACGTGAATACCTATCTCAAAGAAGAGTTGCAGGCGGAGGGTTTAATCCGCAATGTTCCGCCGTTTGTCCGTTTTCTCTCCATTGCGGGCCAGATCAATGGCCAGATTGTCAATGTCCAGAATATTGCCCGCGATGCCGCCGTCGCCCGTAGTACGGTGGATAACTACTTTGGAGTTTTAACCGACACGCTGGTGGGACACTTTCTTCCCGCTTGGCGACCGGGTCTCAAGGTTCGGGAGGCAACACAGCCAAAATTCTACTGGTTCGACGCGGGAGTGGCCCGGGCTGCTGCCGGTTTGTTGCGCGATCCGGCGGACCGGCTATGGCAGGGAGCAGCGCTCGAAACAATGATCTACCATGAGCTGCGAGTTTACAACGAAGTCAGCCGTAAACAACGTCCGCTGCATTACTACCGGACCCCTGCCGGTGTGGAGATCGATTTTGTCATTGAAACCGCAAACCGGCGACCGGACAGCCTACCCCGGGTGATCGCCGTCGAAGTGAAACGGGCCGAGCGATGGGATCGCGCCTGGGAAAAGCCTATGCGATCCCTTGCCGATAACTCCGGAGTGACTGTGGAGCGTATGTTTGGTGTCTATTGCGGTTCGCGAAGTTACCAGTTCGACAAGATCACAGTATTGCCTTTTGCCGACTTCATAAAGGCTCTCTTTGCCGGAGAGGTCTTTTAATTTAAATGTTGACAGCGCCCCTATTAAGTTAGAGCTCACCACCAAGACTTAAACCCATTTTTTCGTTGACAGCGCCTAAATTAGTCCCTATAGTCAACCCCAATTGGTGACCCTGTTTTTGGGCAATGGGAAAGGGTCCCGCAAGGAGGTTTGCCATGTTGCAGGCGAAATTCAGCATTCATGAAGAGCAGTCTGTTTTTCTGAACAGCTATAAGGATTACGGGTTTAAAGATAAAAGCGATATGATGCGCACTGCATTGAATCTGCTGAGAAAAGAGCAAGAGCAGCAAGTATTGCGGCAGTCCGCCGAGTTATACACCGAAACATATGCCGCCGACGCTGAACTCAAGACCTTGACGGATGCCGCTCTTCAGGGATGGCCGGAGTGACGGCGCGAGTCTCAGCCGGAACCACGGAAGGAACCGAGGCCGGAGTGATCACCATTGAACGGGGGATGGTCGTTGATATCAACCTGGATCCGGTTCAGGGTTCGGAAACGGGGAAAGTGCGGCCCTGCGTAGTCGTGACGAATGATATTTATAACGCCCGCGTTCCCGTCATCCAGGTTGTGCCGATCATGGCCTGGAATGAGAAGAAAGGGCGAATCAGGACCAATGTTTCCATTATGCCGTCGCCACTGAACGGACTTGATAAGAAGTCCATCGCCGATTGTCTGCAAACCCGTCCGATTGACTATCGTTCCAGATTGTCACACGTGCGGGGCCGGTTAGAGGGCAATTATATGGAGGAGATAGATCAAGCCCTGAAGGTTGTTTTTTCTCTGTGAAATTTAATTAGTTTAATTAGGGACAGCGCCCTATTATTTTTCCTATGGACATCACATACAAAAGGGGCGATAATAATGACCAAGAGAAAGATAGCTTTGGATGGTAAAGGAGGTAATGATGTATTCTCAAGAATTTTCTGAGCTTTTGGCTAGGATTACGGTGAATCCGGACGTCATGGTTGGAAAACCTGTGATCAGGGGGATGAGAATAACAGTCGAACAGATTTTAAAGGCATTGGGGGGCGGTGTTTCTGCGTCGGATCTCTTAGAGGATTATCCTGAACTGGAGCATCAGGATATCCAGGCGGCCATCTTGTATGCATCGGAACGTATTGAAAATGAAAAGGTTTACGCTGTGAACGGTTAAACCGCCATGACTGCAACAGGGCTCAAGTTTATGGTGGATGTTGGGGTTGGGAAGAAAGGTGGAGCGATGGCTGCGTGAGGTGGGTTGTGATGTAGCAGCGGTAAGAGAGATCGACCCCCGGGCCGGTGATAGCGAGATCTTGAAACTAGCTGTTGAAGATTCCCGGATCGTCCTGACGATGGACAAGGATTTTGGCGAATTGGTCTATCGATTGGGAAAAACCCATGCCGGTGTTCTGGTGTTAAGGATGGAAGATGCTGACGGAGACGAAAAAACGAACATTGTCAAAAATATACTTCAGCAGCACGCCGATAAGCTGGAAGGCAATTTTTGCGTTTATAAGGACGGTACATTAAGGATTTCACGCCTACCTAGCCTTCCACAACAGGGGGACAGCGCCCCTATTAATTATGGTGCTAAATTCCGGACACGATCACGATTTCTTTCAGATTATATATAATGGTTGCTTTTAAGATCATCGGTGTCTATACTAAAAATATATATGGCATGAAGAGGTGATAGAATGGAAACAGCGAAGTTATTTCAGAATGGGAATTCTCAAGCAGTAAGGCTGCCCAAGGAATTCAGAATTCCTGGAAATGAGGTAAAAATATTCAAAAAAGGCAACCATGTTATACTGGAGCCCATAGAAACGACATGGGACCCGTTGTTTGAATCACTTAGTGAATTTCCGGAAGATTTCATGGAAGACGGTCGTAATCAACCCGGCATGCAGAAAAGAGAATCTTTCTGATGCGCTATCTGCTTGATACTAATATTTGCATATACATTATAAAAAAACACACGCCCGAGATTCTTGAGCGATTCCGAAAACATTCACCACAGGATGTTGCAATTTCCACAATCACCCTCTTTGAGCTTCAATATGGGGTTGAAAAAAGTCAATACAGGCAACGTTCCGAGGAGGCCCTTGGCAAATTCCTTCTGCCATTGAACATTATTGACCTGGATCGTTCCGCAGCGATTGAAGCCGCAGCCATTCGTGCACAACTTGAAAAGAAAGGAATGTCAATCGGACCTTATGATCTTCTCATAGCAGGTCTTGCCCGATCACGAGACATGACATTGGTGACTAACAACACCAAAGAATTTGAAAGAGTTGTTGACCTGCATCTAGAAGACTGGTTTACACCGTAGAATAAATAGGTACAGCGCAAGATTGGGAACTTGCCGTAAATGGAGATGAACCTTTCAGAATTGCCCCATTGCAGTAAGGAGGTATGAAATGCTGATCGATGTTGTGAGCGTCAAGCCTCGGCTGGATTTTCAGTTGGATCTTGAGTTTAAAAACGGTGAG
>CAISJV010000070.1 GCA_903885795.1 uncultured delta proteobacterium
CCTGCTCCGCAAAAAAGCTGCGGGGGCGGCCATGGATAACTCCTTGCGGTTGAGCTGGTAACGGTGACATCTAAAATCAGCTTGACGGATGTAGAACTTTATGACAATAGAAAACACAACATAACATATCAACATCAATAAGAAAATCAGGTTTTGTTACGTATAGCTTCCTGTAATGTTGTTTTTCTCATTTTCCCCATCGCTACAGTATTTCATTTGGTAATCAATGCGAATTGGATAAAGTATACGTTGAAATAGCTCTTGACAATAGGTATGCTTTCTTGTAAAGCTTGCACGCAAGTAAATAATACACAAGCAACATGGGTAAGAAGTCATGAAAGCGGATGAATGCATATTTTTCCAACTCGCCAAGGCGGGCCAGTTGGGATCCAGATTCTGGGGACACAAGGTGTCTGATTTGAACGTAACGCCTGTACAGGCTATGGTTCTCCGGTTCCTGTATGATCAGGACCAAATAACCTCTATCGATCTTGGCAAGAAGACCGAACTCGACAGCGCCACTCTGACAGGCGTCATTGATCGGCTCGAAAATGCCGGTCTCATTGACAGAAAAGATAACCCCCATGATCGGCGCTCCATTCAGATTTATCTGACGGAAAAGGGGAAAATAACCTGTGGGGAGGTCGCCAGGAGAATGGAAGAGGCAAATGCGGATTTTCTGAAAGCATTTACACCCCAAGAAGCGGGAGAATTGAGGCGGCTTATAAATACTCTGCGCAATCAATTCTTGCGATAGTTTTTTTGCCCGTATAGCTTGTATGCAACTTACTCGCATGGCAGTATTGGTCGTGCATAAATATGTCCGTGGAACGCACCATAAGGTGAATGCGCAAGTCACATGCGCCGTTCATAGGGGAAAAAATAAAAAGAAGATCGGAGGTAGCTATGGAACTATCGGAAACTATCAAAGGAAGGCGCAGCGTCAGGAAGTTCAAACCGGACGCTGTAAACAGAAACGTAATTGAGAGTGTTTTAGAGCTCGCCACTTGGGCGCCCTCGGCGATGAACAGGCAGGACTGGCAATTTGTGGTTGTTCAGGGACTTATGAAAGAGGAATTTCTGAAGATATCGGCCAGTGCTTTTGATCAATTCAAGCCCATGCTGGAAAAAACATTTAAAGATAAACCGAAAATCATTGAAGGAATGAAATTATTCTTTGAGACCTGTGGTGGGGCGCCTATCATCATTCTGGCCTATGCGGGGAAACTGCCCAACGGGCAGGACGATGTTTGGAGCATTTCTCTGTCCGTGCAGAATCTCATGCTGGCGGCCTATGAGGCAGGGCTGGGAACCGTATGGACCGATGGCGTTGTTTTTGCCAAAGAAAAAGAAATCAATGATCTGTTCGGCATACAGGGAAAGAAATTGGTTTGCGTCATTCCATTAGGTTATCCGGCGGAAGAGCCAAGGAAACCGCCAAGGCGAGAGGGTGTGATCCAATGGATCGGTTTTTAAAGCAGGGGCGTCCCGTTGCTCGAATAAACCAACCTTATAAGGAGGAATTTCATGATGAATTACGAAGCGATTATTTTTGAGGTCAAAGAACAGACAGCATTCATCACATTAAATCGCCCGGAAGCATTCAACGGGTTAAATCTTACTGCCGGCAAGGAATTGATGCACGCCGCCATCCGCTGCGATGAGAGCCCTGAAATCCGTGCCGTCGTTCTGACCGGTGCCGGTAAAGCCTTCAGCGCCGGAGGGCATCTGAAATTTTTTGCCGGTTACGGGGATCAGCTTGCCGTCGTTCTGAAAGAAATGACGGTATATTGTCATGCGGCTGCTTCGCGCCTGATAAGGATGGACAAACCCTTGATTACGGCTGTAAACGGAGCGGCTGCGGGAATGGGCATGAGCTTTGCTATTTCCGGCGATATCATCCTCGCCGCCGAATCGGCATCATTTACGGCAGCTTACACTGCAGCGGGACTTTCACCGGACGGCGCCATGACCTACATTCTTCCAAGGATGATTGGGCTATCCAGGTCGCGGGAGATGATGATGACAAACCGACGGTTGAAAGCCCAGGAGGCCCTTGAGTGGGGCCTTGTCAACAAAGTAGTCCCTGACGGAGATCTCCTGAAAGAAGCCGAAGCTCTGGCGAAATCATTTGCAAATGGACCCACACGCTCTTTCGGCATGGTCAAGAAGCTCTTGAATGAAAGTTTTACGACAACCTTGGAAACGCAAATGGAACAGGAAGCACGTGGTATTGCCGGAATGGCGAGAACCATTGATGGTATCGAGGGCGTCAATGCTTTTGTGGGGAAGCGGCGCCCCATATTCAAAGGTTGTTGAAACAGATAGACCCTGGCATATGTGAAAATGGCCTCCTGCTATGTGGAGCCCCTTTTACAATGATTTTTCCGATGATAGATTATAAAAAATATCAGGAGGTACGATGATGTCAACATTATTGGAAATGATAGGATGCCGATATCCCATCATTCAGGGGCCCATTGCGGAAATGAAGAGCCCCAGACTGACTGCTGCCGTCTGCGAGGCGGGCGCTTTCGGCATGCTCTCCCTGGGCTTCAGCAACGCCGAGGAGACAAGGAGGCTTGTGGACGGAGTGCGGGAGTTGACGGACAAGCCCTTCGGGGCCAACATCATGCTCATCAATCCCGCCAGTCCCGAGATCCTGAAAATCCTGGCCGAAGCGGGCGTAAAGACCGTCACCACCTCTACCGGTTCCCCTGGGAAGATTTATCCCCTCATTCATGATCTGGGCATGAAAGGGCTTCATGTCCTCCTGGCGCTTTCCCATGCAATGCGCGCCGCCAGCGAAGGCGCGGACGGCCTGATCGTTTCAGGATCGGAGTCCGGTGGGTTGCGTTCCATGGGCTCTGAGTCCTCCACGATGGTCCTGATACCCCTCGTGGCCGATCAGGTGAAAATTCCCGTGGTGGCAGCGGGCGGCGCTGGCCCTGGGGGCTCAGGGTGTACAGATCGGGACGCGTTTTATAGCCTCGGAAGAATCGCCCGCACCACAGGTTTGGAAAGAAGCCATCCTGGCCTGCGGCGACGGCGGCACGATGCTAGTGCCCCTGAAAAACATGAAGATGCGCGTCATTCCCAATAAGAAACTCCTGGATCTGTCGGCCGATCCAAACGTCGATCTCTCGGAAGAATATACGCTGATGAACGCCCCGAAGGGGTGGATGAGCGGAGACTTCGACCTCTTCCCCGCGGGGGCCAGCCAGGTGGCCGCGCTCATCAAGGAGGTCAAGCCCGTCAAGGCCATCATCGACGAGATGGTATCGTGAAAGGAGTTCCCATGAAAGAATTAAGCCGGACCGTCATGGATTATGTCATGTCGCTCGGGGCTTGTGCCGCCGGGATTGCAACAGTGAAAACCCTCGAAGGCGGGCCACCTTCCGCCGATCTCCGGTATGTGCTTCCTTTGGCGCAGTCGGCGGTTGTGTTCGCTCTGCCCCTAGATCAATCGCTTATATTGCCATTTCTCCAGAAAAAGGATCGCCTTTCCCACGAGCGAAACAATATCGCCACAAACACGATGGCAAGCGGCATTGGCCATGAACTCGCCAATTTTCTTACCCAGCGGGGTTATCTCTCCGTCCCGGTGGCCTCGAACCAGGTCTACCGGAAGGAATCGCCGCACGGCCTCCTGGACCTTATGCCTAACGTCTCCCTCCGCTACCTGGCCGTAAGGTCCGGCATCGGATGGTTCGGCCTTTCGGGGAACGTGATCCGGAAAAACGAAGGCGCCGCCCTCATCTTCGGCGCCACCGCCACAGAGGCGGAACTCATCCCCACGTAGCCTCTGCCGGAGAAAGAAAGCTATTGCGACCAATGCCGTCTCTGTATGGCATCCTGCATGTCGGGGCTGATGGATGATAAAGAAAAAACAGAGATTTCATTAGGTGGCGTTTCCTTCTCTTACTCAAAGCGCCGCACCTATAGGCGCTGCGAATACGTCTGTGGCGGTTTCACTGGACTTCACCCCTCCGGGAAATGGTCCAACTGGTCACCTGGTCGTTTTTCCATTCCCGATGAAGACGATGACTTCATGCCCGCCCTGAAGCGGGCCGTCAAGGCATCGTGGAAGTGGCCGAAGATGGAGGGCGGCTTTTATCACGTGGTGATGAAGGATAAGCTTTACCTCACCTGCGGCAACTGCCAGCTGATCTGTACCCCCGACAAGAAAGAACGGAAGATGCGTTTTAAGCTCCTGACGAGAAGCGGCGTTGTGGTACAGAATCCGGATGGGTCCATCGAGGCGCTCTCTCCCGAAAAGGCAAACGAGCGGATTGCGATGTTGCCCCCGAACATCCGGGCTCTTTACGAGGACACAAGCCCAGCTGAGGAAAGTACAAAGAGGACCTAATGACAATTGGCTGTTGAGGTGAAAACTTTACCTTTGATCCGATTTACGGGATGAAAGATTCACATGTACAGACAGATATTTTCAGGTCATCTGTCTTGTGGAAGCCTTTCTGAGGTCAACAATTATCCTTCGTGCTGTAGAATTAAAGACTTTAGATGGCAACCCACATTTATCGCCTTGATCTGGATTGATTTCTGGCAAACGAGAATGTATGGTGAGACATTCATATGTTTAATATAAAAACCGGAAGGAGAAAGAGACATGACGCCCATCATTCTGGAAATCTTTACGGACTATATCTGACCATGGTGCTACCTCTGCACCGTGCGTATGGAAAAACTGCGGGCTGCTTATGAAATTGAATTTAAATACACACTCTTTCCCCTACATCCGGAAACACCCGAGGAAGGGATCTCTCTGGAAAAGCTCTTCGCTGGACGCTCTATCGATATTGCCGCCTCACAGGCCCGCCTGGCCAAGCTCATGAAAGAAGAAGGTTTGCCGTACAATGCCGAGCGATCCATGACTTACAACAGTCGGCTGGCTCAGGAACTGGCTAAATGGGCGGAGACAAAACCCAATGGGGAGGCCATTCATAATGCGCTCTACGAGGCATATTTTGTTGACGGGCTCAACCTCGCTCTCGCCGAGAGCCTGCTCCAGGTCGTACGACGGTTGGGACTGCCTGAAGAAGAGGCTCGGGAAGCCCTCTTGACCAGGACATTTCGGGACGCCGTGGATCAGGAATGGCAGCGCAGCCGGGAAATGGGCGTTACAGCTGTGCCTACCTTCGTGGTCGGGAAGCGAGGCTTGGTCGGTGCCCAACTTTATGAAGAATTGGAACGGCTTGTCGTGGAGGGTGGCGCCAGCCGCTTGAAGTGATAGAGACGAATCTATTCATGAAACGGCCCGTACATTCAAAGTACAATGACGAAAATCGCTCTGTGAGATTTTTCTTGAATATCGAATAATTCCACTGAGAGTAAGGACTGATAAGGTATGAACCAGACTATTGAAATCATGAAGAACCATCGCTGTATTGCGGTACGATAATTCAGGATGCTCTGAAAAACATAGGATTCGGAGGAGGACATGATGATATGGCAGGCGGTATCATAAAAGATGTCTCTCTATTTAACGAGGATAATATTTATGATAAATTTATGAAGATATTAAAATAAATTGCTAAGGATTATTTTTGTTGGATATTCCGGGAACACCGCAGGGGGTGTTAGCCGCACATTACGACCCGCACTCTTTGATTCAATAGAAGGACCGCTAGCAAGCATTAATAGATGAGCACAAGGTCCTCTGCATGTCATTATTTTACGAATTGCAGTCAATTTCTTCAAATACAAGTCTACACATAGGCTGATCGGATCAGAACAATGAATACGGGGAGAAAGTCGTGGATTTTGACAGCAAAACTTTTGTTCAGCTTGTCCCTCCACAACTTTCTGAAAGGATATAGAGAGTTTGTTTCCTGTCGTACTGTAAAGAAGTTCTTGTTTTTCGGGAAATGGTTCTGTACAATCCCCTCAACAATTCCAAAGAGGCAGATTTATGATGTCGTGGCTACGTAGGCGGGTTGTCCCGCAGGTTTTGCAAATCTTGCTGTTGTTCTTTGTTCTGGCAGCAGTAACGACGGATGACTTTGCGGCGCAGAATGTCTTCCAAGGCACGACCCAAACAATTAAACAGGCCCTGTGCAATGATGACCCGGGTGATTCGGAACGTCATGACTTGAAGACACACAGGTATTTTTCGCATACCGGGAATGACTTTCCATTGCCCCATTTTGCCATCCAGATCTATCTGGATAGGGTCTCCGGACTTCTGATTCCTGCCCCGCCTGATATGTTCTTCCAACCCGACCGGGCACCCCCGGTTTCATTTCTATAGCTTATTCCTTAGTATTTTCGTGACCATTTAAGAAGTC
>CAISJV010000071.1 GCA_903885795.1 uncultured delta proteobacterium
CGTGAAGCTGAGACTCTGGCGGCCCTTCCCCATCGAAGAACTCCGGGCTGCGATCAAAGGTTGTAAGACCCTGATCGTCATGGACCGCTCCGTGACCTTCGGCGGCATCGGCGGACCCGTAGCAACGGAAATCAAGTCGCTTATTTTCCACGACAAGGATCGTCCCCGCATCGTTAATTACCTCATGGGCTTAGGTGGCCGGGATGTCACGGTGGAGGATTTCATCACCATGGTGGAGCGGGCGGCCAAAAAGAACGACGAAACCTATGAATTTTATGGGGTGAGGGAATGATGAACACCGTAGAGAATTTTGAAATATTTGCACCGAAGCTAATTAACAAAAGAGAATTATTCAGTGCCGGGCACCGCGCCTGTCAGGGCTGTGGAGAGGTTCTGGCCCTCCGGCTGATCATGAAGGCCCTGGGAGAGGATACGGTGGTTTCCAACGCCACGGGGTGTATGGAAATCATCTCCACCGCCTATCCCCACACTGCCTGGGAGGTTCCCTATATCCATGTGGCCTTTGAAAACGCCGCGGCTGTTGGATCCGGCGTGGAAGCGGGGCTTAAGGCCCTCCGCAGAAAAGGCAAGATTGCCGACCGGTATGTGAAATCCGTCGCCATTGCCGGTGACGGCGGGACGGTGGATATCGGTCTGCAGGCCCTTTCCGGAGCCATGGAACGTGGGCACGATCTGGCCTTCTTCTGCCTGGACAACGAAGCCTACATGAACACCGGTATTCAACGTTCCAGTGCGACGCCCTTCATGGCGGCTACGACGACGTCGCCGGCCGGCAAGGTCATACATGGCCAGCGCACGGGCAAGAAGAACGTCCCCGAGATCATGGTCGCCCATAACGTTCCCTATGTGGCCACCGCCTGTCCGAGTTATCCCATCGATCTGATGAACAAAGTGGAGAAGGCCAAAAATACGAAGGGGCCGGCTTATGTCCACGTCTTTTCCGTGTGTCCGACGGGATGGCGGGCAGCGTCGAACGAAACCATCAAGCTTGGCCGCATGGCCGTAGAGACGGGCTCTTTCCCCCTCTATGAGGTGGAAAACGGCAAGTATCGCCTTACCATGGAGTACACCGAAAAGCGGCGCCCCATGGAGGACTACCTGAAACTGCAAGGACGGTTCAGACATCTGGACCCCGCTGATATTGTTAAGGTTCAGGCCCTGGTGGACAAGGAATTCCGGAAATTGATGCACAAGGTGGAAACATCGGTGCCGTGGACCTGATAGCCAGCCCACGGGTGGATTAACGGAATCATTCCCAATTCATGAAATCAAGATAAAGGTGACGGAAGCATGAATACAGTGGCATTTAGCAGTTGGAACGGTAAGATCATTGATAACAGGATCTCGGGAAAAGGGGCGGGCAAAGCGAAGAAGTCCGCGGAAGGTTCCTTTCCTGCGGCGTTGGATGGTCGGAGCTATGACGCCCTCATGGGCTGGAACGGTCTGGTGGTCGTCGATCCGAAAGCGGATGTGGTCGCCCTGACCCTTGCCTACCTCGGAGAGGCGAGAAAACTCTCCTGTGGCGAATGTTCAGTATGTATGATCGGCATCGACCGGGTCAGTGATATTTTGCAGGGACTGTCCGGGGGAAATAGCTCATCCAAAGATCTTGCGGAGATCGAAGATATTGTCAAAGGCGTCATGGTCAACAGCAAGTGCAATTTCGGCCGCGCCTCGGCCCTGACCCCCGTCCTCGACGCTGTCAAATATTTCAAGGCCGGTTTTCTGGAGGCAGGGAAGACGACGGCAAAGAAGGGTGCAGAAAAGTCCTTTCAGTCGGCAGTGACGGCCCCCTGTATGAAGGCCTGTCCGGCTACGCTGGATATTCCCGGCTACATCGAACTTATCCGGAACAACAAATTCAAGGAGTCCCTTGATCTCGTCAGGGAACGATGCATCCTTCCCGGCGTCATCGGCCGGTCTTGCACCCATCCCTGCGAAGAGGCATGCGTCCGCAAGGATATGGACGGTTCATTGGCCATTCGTCTCCTCAAGCGGGCGGCGGCGGACCAGGATCTTCAGGGAGGTAGCGCCCTGCCGGTTCCCAAAGAGGAAAAGGCTGAAAAAATTGCCGTCATCGGCGCCGGTCCGGCCGGTTTGGCGGCGGCCTATCATCTCCGCCTCAGGGGTTATGGCGTGACGATTTTTGAGGCTCTCCCCAAAGCGGGCGGCATGGCAGCGGTGGGCATTCCCGATTACCGTCTCCCCAAGGATATCCTCAATCACGAAATCGATCTGATCAAGAGGATGGGGGTTGATATCCGGTTTAACAGTAAGGTGGACGCCCTGAATGCGGCTGATTTTCAGAAGCAGGGGTATGCCGCTGTATTTACGGCCATCGGCGCCCATGTCGGAACAAAGATAGGATGCAAGGGCGAAGAGATTGTCTCGGATGATGTCGTTCAGGGGGCAGACTTCCTGAGGGGTCTCAGTCTTGGTAAAAAGACGAACCCCGTGGACAAAGTCGTGATCATCGGTGGCGGTAATGTGGCCCTCGACTGCGCTCGTAATTGTCTCCGTCTGGGGTTCAAGAATGTTGAGATCGTTTATCGCCGTTCCCGGGTCGAAATGCCGGGTTCCAAGGAAGAAATCGAAGAAGCCATCCACGAAGGCGTGAAATTTATTTATCTGACCGCTCCTGTCGGGATCGTTCGCAAGGCGGCCAAGGTGACGGCTATCGAGTGTGTAAAAATGAAGCTTGGGGAGCCCGACGAAAGCGGCCGGAAGAGACCGATTCCGATTAAAGGTTCAGAGTTTACCCTGAAGACCAACATGGTGATTGCCGCTACGGGCCAGAAACCCGATCTCGGTCTGCTGACAGGGAAAGATAAAGGGACAATGACCACGGCTTGGGGGACCATCAAGGCGGATCCCGTCAGTTGTTCCACCCCGGCGACAAGAATCTTTGCCGGCGGCGACTGTGTCAGCGGTCCGGCCACCCTGATCGAGGCCCTTAATATGGGAAACAAGGCGGCAAAAAGTATCGATGCCTACCTCCAGGGAAAGACGTTTGTCGATGAACTCTCTTTTGAAGGCATCGATGTATGCCAGCAGAGGGATATGGGTTTTGTTCCCCCGGCGAAGAGCGGAGAGGTTAAATTTCTTGATGTGGCCGAACGTCTCAAGGGGTTTGCCGAGGTCGAGGGCGGCTTCAGTGCCGACGCCGCAATGAAGGAGGCCCAGCGCTGCCTGAGGTGTTATCGCCTTATGGTATGGCAATAAATCCTGGATAACAGGGAACAATTTCAGAGGATAGAGGGAAAGTCATGGCGAAGATGATCATCAATGGACATGAAATACAAGCAAAAGCGGGCGCTACGGTGCTGGAGGAAGCGAGGAATCTGAATATTGATATTCCGACCCTTTGTTACCACAAGGACCTAAGTTCTTTTGGCGCCTGCCGGTTGTGTACGGTAGAGATCAAGGTCAACGGCAAATGGCAGCTTGCCGCTTCTTGCCAAACGGAAACAGCAGCAGGTATGGAAGTCCGGACCGATACGGATAGCGTCCGGGAAAGCCGGAAACTAGCGGCGGCCCTTCTGTATTTTCGCTATCCCCAGACTGGGGTTGTCCGGGATATGGCGGCGAAACTCGGAGTCGATATCCAGGCCGCGGCAGCGGACAGCCGGGATTGCATCCTCTGCGGACTCTGTACCAGGACCTGCCATGAAATCGTCGGGGTCAACGCCCTGAAGTTCAAGGACCGGGGCCTGGGCAGGGACATGGAGGAGCCGAAGATCGAATTTGACCCTTCCACCTGTATCGGTTGCGGTTCCTGTGCTTATGTTTGCCCCACGGGCTTTGTCCGTATGGAGGCGGTGGATGGCAAGCGGATCATCTGGGACAAGGTGTTCAAGATGGCGTCCTGCCAAGTCTGCGGGAGGTATTTCGCACCCGTGGAGCAGCTTGAATTCATCAGCAAGGCAACAGGTGTATCGGTAAACCAGTTGATGACCTGCGTGAGCTGCCGCTGATCAGCAAAAAACAAATTGACAAAAGGACCGCCTTACATTACAAGGCGGGCTCGTTTTTCATAACCGACATGTTCCTCAGTAGCTCAGTCGGTAGAGCAGCTGGCTGTTAACCAGCGGGTCCGTGGTTCGAGTCCGCGCTGAGGAGCCAATAAATAAAAGGGGTTAGCCGGGTAATGGTTAGCCCCTTTTGCTTTGGTTGATGATTTTGTCCCGCTATAGTCCCGCTTTTTAGAATCTTATTGTCATTTTTCTGGTCTGATCCGGTCCCCCAAAAAAGAGGGTCAACCTTGAATTGTACAATCCATCTTCTAAGGCATCGTATGCGGCCTTGACTTCGGGATCTGAAAGCATTTTTGCTACCATTTTGTCATGCGTTAGCATATCTGATCACAACCTCCTTCATGCGTTTTCGCGCCGTTTCCAATTCGTTCGGCGGCGTCTGCGGGGAAGGCTTCCCGCAAGGGGACGGAATCCGATTTATTATGATTACATTCCTGGTTTATCATAGACATCCTTCCTGTCGCCTATCCGTAGAATCATGATGGCTTCTTCTCTCTGGTCAATGGCGTAGATAATCCGGTAAGATCCATATCGGTAACGATACAAGCCCTTGAACATACCTTTCAAGGGTTTTCCTAAACCGACGGGATCTTCAGGTAGGTATTCCTTAATACGCTCTATGATTTTCTTTTGAGTTTTCCCGTCCAAATCCCGCAGGTCCTCTATGGCCTTCTCATTCCATTTTAGGCTATAGGCCAAGGGACTTCTCCACTTCCTCAGTGGTGTAATACCGGGAGTTCTTGTCGTTCAAACGCTCTAGGGCGAGATATGCGTCCTCGTACTCTCCCAGATAGCGAGACAGAATTTCCTTTACATAGAAACTCTTGGGCCTCTGTGTCTTCTCTGCCAGGAGGTCAAGTCTGGTGGCGATGTCTTCCGATAACCGGATATTCATTACTTTTGTCATGAGTAACCTCTCTTTGTGTAGCGTGTATTACAGGTAACACAACGACGACAAATGATCAAGTGTCTATCTCGTGAAGTTCACAGTTGGGATCCACTTTTTTGCCGTGATCGGGTCCCCCTTTTGCCAGTGCGTCGATTCTCTCCCACCGCAAGAATTTCACCACTTCTAGCGGCTGATTTATTTTCTAAGGCCGCCAAGAGCACTCTCGATTTGCAGGTTATGTCGATTCGGGGCAGGGTGATCACAATCTTCTCAATTTTGGTAGAAATTGAAAGCTCTTTAACTGTCGATGGTCTCACTCATCTCACGGACGTATTTCCTTACTCTTTTAACATACTGCCTGTGGTTTGCATTTAATCCCCCTCTGACGGAACTGGCCCCTGCATAGTATGCGGATAGCACATAATCCCAGAGAAGCGGCTCCCGGTAACCCTGCTTCCTGTAGGAATCCAGCAGGTCACTTAAAACGGCAGCGGAAACCATGATATTCAGGGAAGGATCAAAGGCTTTTTTTCTGGACCCCTGAATATTAAGTTTCTTGGCATAGGCATCCCACGTGATGGGGTGAATTTGCATGATTCCCATGGCATTTACGGGTGAGCGGGCGTCGACTGAGAAATTGCTTTCTTTCTTCATGATAGCAAGAAAAATGGTCACCGGGATTTGGGTTTTTTCTGACTGCTCAATGACGGCTTTCGCAACTTCCATCGCGTCTCCCAGTTCAATGCCGCTATCGCGAAGAACATTATAAATTTCCTCCTTCGCTTTGTAATACTCAAATTGTCCCATAAGACCCGGCACTGCCATCATTCCCTGCAAATTGATCTTCACATCCGTCACTGCCTGACGGAACAGGATTCCAACGATAAGAACCGATAAAGCTAGAACCACGAGCGATAACCCAACCCATTTCTTTTTCTTCCAAATGGATTGCCTCCAGAATAAAATCTGTGGCATTTTCGCACCTCCTATATCATCTATACACATTGATTTCACGCATAATGCATGAAACAGAAAATCCAAAACATTTAAAAGCTCTTGATATAACTAATTTGTCACCGTTTTTTGTCTCCATGCGCCGGCCGAATATCAAAGGCATAATTTCTCACTTCTGGGAAAAAGAAAACTGGGTATGGATCAGGGAAGAAAGGGGGCGTGCGAAATGGAGAAAAACGCTTCGATAAAAGGGAAACCCAACTAATTGAACACGAACATTTTGTTTTTCATGTGCTAAATCTCTGTCCTCCGAACGATATCATGATTAATCATCTACGCGACTATCAACACTTATTGATCCAAATAACAGATTGTCCTATAGCAAACAAGAAACCAATAGTCAACCTTAATATTGAGCCTTCGTTGTTACTGTAATTGACACCATTTAAGGTAAAAGGACTGCAAAAAAAAAGCTCCCCCCGTTACAGGAGGAGCTTTTAAATGTAAATTGAAGCTTGCTTCTTACAGCTTGCGAACCTTCTCCGCAGCCGGACCTTTGGGACCGGCAACAACCTCGAAGCTCACCCGATCACCTTCGGCCAATGATTTGAAACCATCTGCCTGAATTGCTGAATGATGCACGAAAACGTCCTTGCCGCCGTCCTGCTCGATAAAACCAAACCCCTTTGAATCATTAAACCACTTAACTGTTCCTTCTGACATCTTTACTTCTCCTTTTGTGTTGGGTCCCTCTATGGAACCATTTTAAAATTTTGCCGAACTATTCGGCTGGCAGACTGTTTGTGCAAACAAAAAAACCGCACTTATCATTTCTGAGGTCCGTGCGGTCGACTTTCCTTGTAACCTAGTAACAACAAACACGTACTGCACATCAACTTGAGGGGCATACTAAATGATCTTTAATGAAAATGCAAGAACTATTTTAATTTATTTTATAAACATCACTGAAAAATGTACGAAATGTGCTCACATTGGGAAGTGATTCTAAGGGGATCGAGAATAGCCGGATAGGGAGCGGCACAAACAAGTATATCCTTCTTTTTATGGTTTCAGCTTCCGGCAAGCTCGAAGGCGCGCCGGTTTAGTTCCTCGGGGATCAGCGCCTCCCGCATCTGCCGGGTCAGGGCCGGCACGCCCAGCCATTGGCCGGAGGCGGAAACCACGGGCTCCAACGTCCCGTCAATCCTGACCACAGCGGCCCCGCCGGAGGCCCAGCACATTATCCGTGACGGCGTTTTCCCCCTCAGTTTCCCGCCGCGTCCAAAGAAAAGCAGTTTCTCCCCGACCTGAATATCACGATAGAAAGTATAATCAATCCGAACCGTCACTCCGCCGCTGGCAGATACCATGAAGGCAGCCAGGCCCAATGTCTCGTCGAGAAGGGCCAGAATTGGCAAAGGATGGAAAATTTCATTCCTCTGGAACCGGTCGAAACTTTGCTTGTCATCTTCATCAAAACCGGCAAGGGAGACAACAATCTTTTCAGAGACCTCGCCGTCAACAAAGTAAAAGCGCCTCCGCAGTCCCGGTTCTTCCCTTTCTACCCCGCAGACGAAGCAGTTGCGGTAATAGGGCAGGGGCAGCAACCGGTTTTCAATATCCTCATAGCGGACGGGTAGGGAGGCCTGAAATTGGGCCTTTTTGTGAGAGCCTTCCTCTCCATAGTGGATATTGGCGCGCAGATAGGGCTCATCTTCCCCCTCCCGCAAAATTTGCCCTGATAAGCCTCCTTCATTGCGAATTACGGCCGCCTCCACTGCATCGCCGACATGAAGACTTGCTCCCCCCAGGCGATATTCGACGTTGAACGGATACTGGTTAACAGGGTGCAATCCATCACCCCCCATGTGGATCGCCAGCTCCAGCATTATCCCCATGCCGATGCCGCCATGGGGAATGCCTATCCATCCTTCTGTGCTGCGGGTCATCTTCAGGCGGGACCGGATCCCCTGATCGTCCTGTGCAATACATGCATTGTTAAAAAGGAAAGAATGAATAAAATCAGCATGTCCTATGGTTGTTTCACACTGTTTCAATTTTTCCAATTGCTGACTTTCCGTCAATGTATTCATGTCCTTTCACCCCTTGACCTTAGCCCACAATTAGCATATCTTCTCAATAAAAGCATCATCAACAATAAAGAGTAGCAGGACAATTAAATTCATGACCATTCGCACCAAGCTGATTCTTGTCTATGGGGCCTTGGCCATTATTTTCTCGGCCATCTTTTCCATTATCGGTGTGGTCAGAATAACTGAGAATGCCAAGGACAATGCCGATAAAATGAAAACAACGATCCGTTGCGGTCTGGAAAAGATTCTCGGCGAAAAGGCCCATGACTTGGCGGGACAGATAGAGATTTATCTTCAGAGCCACCCCCTGGATCCTAAAGACGCGAAACTCAGGAAGATTGTCGTGCAGAAGATCCAGAGTGAGGGATACAGCGGCCTCCATGATGGCGTGGGGCGGGGCGACGGCACGTATCTCTTTCATCCCGATCCAGATATCGAGGGGAAAAGATTATCGGATTTTCGTTATAAACTTCCCACCCTCTGGGAGGCGATTCAAAAAAATCTAACCGGCCAATCCTTCAGTCAATATTACCTTTGGAAGGAAAAAGACGGTCGCATCCGGGAGAAATTTTTTGTGGGTGTACCAGTGAAGGGGACGGCCTGTATTCTCTTTGCGACGGTTTATGTTGATGAATTCTATCGTCCCCTGATTGAGGCCCAGGAAGCCATCGTCAGGGAAAAGGATGCAACCATCCGCATTTTTCTACTCTCTTCCCTCTTGGCGACAATCATC
This sequence comes from uncultured delta proteobacterium, assembly GCA_903885795.1. Taxonomy (GTDB): domain Bacteria; phylum Desulfobacterota; class Syntrophia; order Syntrophales; family UBA8958; genus UBA8958. Next base: position 8,725 of record CAISJV010000071.1, read on the forward strand.
ATGGTCCTGGTTTCGGCATTGATCGCCCGGGGGATTTCCCGTCCCATCCGCCAGGTGGCCCTTCACGCCCGCCGGATCGGGCAGGGAGACCTTGACGCCAGGCTCCACATACCCACCGGGGATGAAATGGAAGAATTGGCGGAGGTTCTCAACAAGATGTCGGCGAACCTCAAGGCCTATATCGAAAATCTGCGGTTGACTACTGCGGCCAAGGAACGGATGGAAAGTGAATTGCAGGTGGCCCGTGATATTCAGCAATCCATTATTCCCCATACTTTCCCACCCTTTCCCGATATCAGGGAATTCGATATCTACGGAAAGATGATTCCTGCAAAAGAAGTGGCCGGGGATTTCTATGACTACTTCTTCATCCGACCGGACAAACTCGGCATCATGATCGGCGATGTCTCGGGTAAAGGAGTCCCCGCCGCCCTGTTCATGTTCATGTCCCGGGCCTTGATCAGGGTTTATGGCATGGAGGGAGGCGGCCCGGCGAAGACCCTTTTCAAGACCAACCAGATGCTGGCAGCAAACAACGATGCCACCATGTTTGTTACGGTCATCTATGCTGAATATTACCTGCGGACGGGTAAAATGATTATTGCCAATGGAGGCCATAACCCACCGCTATTCTGCACGGAAGGAACGTCGGGGTTTCTTGAACTTCCTTCCGATCCGATTGTGGGACCTCTGGCCGAGAGTGACTATCATGAATGGCCCCTCGTTATGAAAGCGGGGGATATGCTGCTCTTTTATACCGACGGCGTTACGGAGGCCCAGACGGCGGACGGAATCCTGTATAGCGAAGAGAGGCTCGCGGTCTGGAATGCCGGGCAGGAAGATCGGGATCCGGAGCGGATGTGCCACTGCCTGCTGAGAGATGTGGATGCCTTTGCCCATGGGGCGCCACAATTCGACGACATCACCCTGCTGGCCTTCCGGGTCAACGACATAACAAGTCGATAACATAATGTATTCAACGTCATCTACTTAAGGGTGTATTTTTTAAATCCCCCCTTGAAAAAGAGCGATTTATGGGGATTTTCTGCATATGCACAAGGGGTTTGTCTTGACAGATTGACATTCTCTCTATAATACGTCACTATGTCATGACAGAGAGGAGGGAATCATGACCACCGTGCCCAAAATGAATTTGCCCGACATTCTGGCGCAGTTCCGGAAAAAGGATCGGGCTGCCGGCCAATCGCCAGCTGCGGGCCAGGTTCCGGGGAAAGATTACGAGCCCATACAGCCAGGAGAAGGGAAAAAGACCTATAAACCGGTAAAGCCCAAGGGGGGCGCCGCACGCTCCTGGCCTTTCATTGTTGGTATCGCCGTTATCTCCATCCTCTTTGGCATAAACGATTTCATCAAGGATTCTGAACCATTCAAGATCGCTTCATCCCTTGTTAAAGAAAATCAGCAGATCAAGGATGATCTCGGGGAAGTCACGGAAACCGCGCCCTGGTTTCCATCTTCCTTAAAGACCTCGGGCAGCACGGTCCGGGTTCAGCTTACCCTCCGCGTCGAGGGGAAAAACGGTGCGGGGAAGGCGTATGTTACCCTCGTGTATCTGCAGGATCGCTGGCAGATCACGGCCGCTTCCTATGAAAATCGGCAGGGAAAAGTAAGTCCCCTGATCAAGGGAGAGGTCCGTGAGGCCGCCATTTCTCCTTCCATCGGAAAAAGTGCCGGGAACCTGTCGGCGGGGCACCGGTTCTTCAAACAGAACGATTTTAAAAAAGCTGTTGCCGAGTACGATCTGGCCATTCAGACCGATCCTAATAACAGCTCCGCTTATTACTGGCGGGGTAGGGCCTACAATAAACTGAATCTTCCGGATAAGGCCGTGGCTGATTTCAAGCGAACCTTGGAACTGAACCCGACCCATACCGAGGCCTATAACTGGCTGGGCTGGCTCGCCGAAAAAGACAATCAATATGAAGCCTGTATCGGTTATCTTACGAAGGCAATTGAATTGAAGGCTGACAATAGTTGGAGCTACTACCACCGGGGAAGGTGCAATTACCAGCAGGGATATAAGAAAGAGGCCGCCCAGGACGCCGAAAAGGCCTGTAACCTTGGTTATCAGCAGGCGTGCAAGGTCTTGAACAAATTGAAAGAAGGGAAGTAAACAAAATAGTGGAGAAGACTAACCAATAACCAACAGGGGAGAAACATGAAATTTATTGCTGCAAAAATTGCCGTCCTTATCGCATCCATTAACGTCGTGCTGTTTGTACTTTTCAATCCGCCCTGGAAATGCTCCTTGCATATCGGCAATACCACCGTTAGCAAGTACTGGGGATTTCACACGATTCTGAATCCGCCCAATTCCTTTGATTACTTTTACAATCTCGGGGATAGATTTCACCTTCCCCTTGCTGATGCGGGACGCTATGATCCTAGAATATTAAATGCCTTTGAGTTTAATATTGATTATTCTTTAGAAGCCATCTGCATTGTCGGGATTGTCATCATAACGTTGTGGGGATTATGGACCGTAAAATTCATCGAGGGACTGATCGCGATCAAGCAAACATAGTAAGTTTTCATCAGATATAGCTATTTAAACAAAAGGGGGTTAATCAGATGAGAAAATCGCATCTTTTGATAGGGTTATTAATCATTTGCAGCATTAGTTTGTCGTTTACCGGGTGCGCCGGAAAGCGTGGTCCCAACCGGGATACGACAACTATTGAGGACGATTATAAGAGTGATCGGGATATCGGAAGGGAGCTGGATCGGGACAGGTTGGACCGCGGCGGCTATTGATAAGGACAGGTTGGACGGGCAAAATATTCTTTGTTAAGGGCTGATCGACGGCCACCCAATCCGTCTCCGGTTGCATTTCCATCGATCTCGCCAAAAGCACCCTCAGAGCTGCACAGATATCCTCTCCGGCAGGCTTCGAGAAAGTCTTCCGCCGCCTGTTAGTTATGCTGTCTGGATTCTCGCCTACGCGGGAATGACGACTTTTGCGAAGCCGTCAATTATCTTAGAAAGCGTTTACTTATACATCTTGCCATACCTCTTTATCAACTTTCCTGTTTCCACGACGGCTTTCTGACCGGGAAGGCCTTGGCCGTGGTCGTTTGGCTGTATTCGACCAGCATGGGGCGGACGGCCTTTTTCCAGCGGGCGCTCTCGGCTTTGGTAAGGGGAATGATCTTGTTGTCAAGGCTAAGGGTGTATTTGCGGCCATCCATATCAAGATCATCCCAGGCCTTGCCATGGACATCGATCCACTGTTTGCTCACCTCTTCGAATACCTTCTGGATGTCTTTGGGCAAGGCGTTCCACTTCTTGAGGTTCATGACAACAAACATGGCTGTCGTGTATCCGATTTCCTGACAATTCGTGATTGACTCGATGACTTCTGCCTGCTTCCAGCCCTTGAGGAATTCAATTGGACCGAATGTCCCTTCTACTGCTCCTTTCTGAAGAGTATCATAGGTGGCTCCTTGGGGGGGGGCATCGCGACGGGAACGGCGCCCAGAGAAGATACTACTTTGGCGCTTAGACCAGTGGAGCGGATCTTCATGCCCTTGAGAACGCCGTCATATACCTGATCGGCAGGAGTGAGAGAACCATCGGCGAGGATGGTGATCTTGACCTGTCTCTTGGTTTTCTTTTCGATTTCCTGGGCTCAGTCCTCCCCGACCTTGGCCTGTCCGTGGCTAGGAGGGAAGAAAATACTATAAGTCAGGGATGTTGCGGCGTTAGCTGCGGCGGCAGGGACTATCCAAAAGATAGATATTATTGACAATACGATTCCAAGTTGCTTCTTCATAATGGGGCTCCTCTCTGTCTTTCGTTAGCAAATAAGGGATTGGAACCTTGGGGTTTGGAGAGGCCTGCCTTCCCGTCGCCGCGACGGGAAGGCATTAATACGTATAGAAGTACTCTTTGGTGTGGTTGCCCAGCGGTCTTAGGGGTAGTTGATGCATAATAGCTGTTTTCCAATGGTATTGGCCTTCGCAACTGTGGGATTTCTGGTCATTTGTCAAGAATTATCTCCCCTTGATTTGATCGATTCATCTTTGAGTCGTTCCAGCTCTTCCCGGTAAAGCTCTGCCTTAGCGCGAATCTGTTCAATTTCTTCCCGGGCCTTATCAAGCTTCTCGTCCTGTTTCTTTTTGTCTTCACGAAGTTGGTCCTGGATGTCATCGTAACCCACATACATGGCAAGACCACCCCCGAGGAGTAACATAATCGGCAGGGCGCCTTTGATAATGATGACAAAGGCCTGCCACCAGACAATCAATCCGAGCAGACCTAAAACCGTGGCAATGGCGCCGCCAACAAGGAGGGGCATGGGATTAACCTCCAAAGAGAAAAAATTATTCCGGCAAACATGAGCATCACCGGTAAAGCCAAAAACCGCCGCAGCTAAACGGACAATAAACTATTTTACGGATTGGGAGACTACCTGCCGAGAAATTATCAAAAAAGATAATGATTAGCAAGCTCAAATTCGTCACCCGAATTGACTCAAATTAAATCTTACCCAAGGAGGTGAATAAAAAGGATCGTTGACTCATAATTCGATATTACCGAATCCCGACTATTTGATGGAGGGTTGAATATGAGTCCGCAATCGAAGAAAGAATACACGGAAGCCA
>CAISJV010000072.1 GCA_903885795.1 uncultured delta proteobacterium
AATAACTTTGACAGGAAGACACCTGCTATGGTTTACTTCGGAACACAATCGCAGAGACAGGCTGCAGCATGATCATGAACCAAGGGCAATTTCCCACTTATAAAAACCTGTCTCCTGTCCAAACAACCCCGACCACCTCTGTAGGCAATCCCGCCCCTGTTAGAAAATTAAATATTTATTGATGAACCTCTTGACATTGAGAAAGACTAGCCGCATATTAGAATCATCGAGATGCTGCAATGCTCGGCTTGAATTATGTCTCTGGGATTTGAAGGAAAGATGAATCATTTCACTGGGAGGTAAGAAGAAAAGCATCGCGAGGTATCAGTGGTGGTAATCGACTGCCGAAAGAGCAGTTATTTTAAAAAGCTGACTACAGCTTAAAAATAAGCAGGCATTGCGGCTCTCTTTTTATGTTGTAATACTTCAGCCATTACTGATTCACCAGGTTCTTTGAAAGATGTATCGACCATAAGAATTAACAAGCGGGATACTGCGATGCGCGTAATGAGTCTATTCTACTGGATGTTAACGAGAGAGAAAACACAGGATCTTCGTGGTGATTATCACCCTTAAAAGACCAAGTATTCAATGAAAGACTCCAGTTAAAAGGCAAGACGGCATAGGCGGATCTCGTTAGCCCCTCGTAAGTTTTTACTTCCTACGAGGGGCTTTTGTTTGTAATTCCGGTCCTAAATCAAAGAGGATATCAAGGCGGCGCAGGCGCATTGTTCATACGTCGAGGAGCCAATGACGATGCCAACGAAGATAGCGCCTTGATTTAGGATTGGAATAATCAGTTTGTTCCCGGATACGCTTTCTTGACCTCCTCCCGATTAACGACGCCAGTTGCCGTTTTCGGCAGGCTCTCAACAAAAACAACATATTTGGGCTTCTTATAGCGGGCGATTTGGGAGGCCACAAAGTCGATCAATTCCCCGGCGCTCACCGCACTTCCCTTCTTGAGGACGCAGACGGCCTTGACGGCCTCTCCCCACTCCGGGTCGGGAACACCGATGACGCTCACTTCCTCAATTGCCCCGTGCTTGAGAATAACCTTTTCCACCTCCGCCGGGTAAACATTTTCACCGCCGGGCTTGATGAGTTCCTTCTCAGGCTTTCTACCCGCATACCAGAGAAAACCATTTTCATCGAAGCGGGCCAGATCGCCCGTATGATGCCATCCGTTGCGAAATGTGTAGGCTGTCTCTTCCGACCGGTTCCAGTAACCCTGGAATACGGCAGGCGACCGGACACAGATTTCTCCTGTAGTCCCGGGGGCCACTTCCCCATCGAGGTCATCGAATAGGGCGATGCGCGTCAGGATCGCCGGCGGCCCGATGCTGCCGGGTTTTTCCCTATAATTACATCCCGAAACGGGCATAGACTCGGTCTGGCCGTAAAGGCTGTAAAAAGTGGCCTGCGGGTTTATCTTGAAAAAGCGTTCCAGGGTCTCCGGGCTGTCCATGCCGCAGACGATTCTTAAGCTTGCCGCGTCAAAGGCAGAGGGCTCTTTTTCCTGGACATCCAGGATCGAGGCTAGGATCGGTGGAAAGGCCACAAAAAATGTGCCCCCCTCCTTTTCGATGAGTTTCAAAACGAGGAGGGGATCGAAGCGGTCCACAATCACGTTTTTCCCCCCTTGATGCATCGTCGCCATCGTCATGGCCAAGCCGCCGATATGAAACAGGGGGAGGATGCAGATGTGGCAATCACGGATGCCTAGTTTCAGCAACTGGGCAATCTGAAGGCCGATGGCAATCATGTTTCCCTGACTGAGGAGACAACCTTTCGGCTTTCCACCCACGGCGGCCGTATGGATGATCATGTAGGCAGGATCGCCGGAAACGGCGGCCATATCCTCGTATCCCTCTTCCCGGCAGAGGGTCCGGAAAGGGATGCAATCACCCTCCGCTCCATCCGCCTGGAAGGAATAGTGCTTTTGCACCGAACCCACGTTCGACGCGGCCCTGCGGGCCAAGTCGTCATATTCGCTGCCGCTCACAAGCAACTTCGGGGTACTGTCATTCAGGATATATTCAATTTCTTCCTCGCCGAGCCGCCAATTTATGGGAACCACGATGGCACCGATTTTCGCCGCCGCCCCGCAGAGGATCAGGAAGTCGTCGCGATTGACCGCCAGGACGGCGATCCGGTCGCCCGCTGCCACCCCTTCCCCGCCGAGCCCGGCGGCGTATTGGTCACATAGTTTCTTATAGGTTTTAAAGTCGGTCCGCCTGCCGTCATAAACAATCGCCGCTTTATCGGGATATAAACAGGCGTTCCGGGCAATCATATCGTACATCGTAAAATCACATAACCTCATCATCATAACCACACCCTTTTGTTCATGAGTATTTATTCTAAGACCACCCTAACCCAGGGCGGCATTCCAGACTTCGAAATTGTAAGATCCGTTTTCTGCCGGTTTGAAGATGGCCACATAGGTGAGGACGTGCCAACCGATAAATTCGCGCCGCTGGTGATCGAAAAGCACTTTATTCCAGGTCTTTCTCCAGGTGCCCGTATTGAAGTAAACCTTGTCCTGCATCGTCCCGTCCGCAAGAGGCGCTTGATCCATGGGAATGATCACGTAATCGTGCGTATGGCCGTACAGGACAAAATTCACTTCCCCGGAGTGGACCTTTTGCTCGTCAAAGGCATCTTTATGGTAATCACCTTCGAGTCGCGCCGGGAACAACTTCTCCTTGATTTCAGTAATCTTTTCAAGGAGCTTCGTGGAGGCATGAGACGAAAGTCTGAGGGCAATCTGTAACAGATCGATGCTATCCGGCCAAAGAAATTTATCCTTATCCCCAATGAAAGGGACCTCAAAGAAGGCATCCACACAGGCATCCCAGGTAACCTCAATGGCCCTGCGGGCGGCTGCATTCTCCGTTTTATTCGCTACCATAAGGACCCAGGACGGTAAGTCAAGGAGGGGCCGGATATTGTCCAGTTCTTTTAGAAGAGCCGTGATTTTATCTTTTTCGGCTCGGGATAACTCGCCGTCATCGACGAGAACAATTAAAGCAGCGTCAACCTCGTGGGGATATTTATTGAGCAACTCGATAACGATGGCATCGCCGATAGATGAGGCATCGCGATTCCCCATGTAATTGAACTTGTCGTAAATATCCCCGTGCCGGGCAAGCACTTTGTAATTGGGCGCGAATAATTCTGCAGAAAAAGGAGCAGGCGCCGTTACCGGCTCCATCCCTAGCGCGGCTTGCACCATGTTGATGCAACGGGGATAGCGGTTGATGAGCCAGTCGTGATTACCGATAACATAGGTGATTTCAAAGGGAACGTTTTTCGTTTGCGCGTATGCCCTCAGGGTGAGGAGTTCATCCAGGGATTGCCGATTATTTGTTATGATCCCCTGGAGAATCTTCGCGACAACCTCCTCCTGCACTGGTCCGACGGGGTCCCATGGTCTTACGGATACGGTGTCGGCAACCCATTCCATGGAGCGAATGATGTCGAAGATATCGCCCAGCAGGACCAATCGTATTTCTTCCAGGGGCGACACGGAGTCGGCAAGCTTATGGAGATTCTCGGCAAATATCCTAAATGCCGTGGGTTTTATCGTTTCCCCGGAACTGCCGTCCGTCAGATGAACATCACTCAAGAACACCAGCATGGCGCCCTCCTGTCTATTAGATTATTACACCGTGGCGGCTCTGGCATCGCGATTATCCAGGCTATTCATCAATGGCTGCGACGTACGCTGCCGCGGCCTCCCCGGCGATATAGCCCGTCGAAAAGGCCGCCTGAAGGTTAAATCCCCCCGTGTCGGCGTCGATGTCCAGGACCTCACCGCAGAAATAGAGACCATGAACCAGTTTCGAGGCCATCGTCCGGGGATCGATCTCTTTCAGGGATACCCCGCCCGCCGTGACAATCGCCGCCGCCATCGGCAGGGGGCCTACAATCTCAAAGCGCAGGGACTTGAGGACGCCGGCGATCTTCTCTTTTTCCGCCGCCGTTACTTGGTGGGCGGGCTTATCAAGGGGGATGCCCGTCAAGGCGGCTAAGGGTTCAATCATCTTCCGAGGCAGCAACCCTTCAAGGATGCCCTTGAACTGGCGCTTGCCGTGGGCATCGAGATCCCTCTGGAGACGGGCGCGGAGTTGCGGATAATCCAGAGCCGCCTTGAGGTCGATGACAACGCTGACGGGACCTTGCGCCAGGGCGTCCACAACGGCCAGACTGATAAGTAATGTCACCGGGCCGCCGATACCGAAATGGGTGATCATCATCTCCCCGAAGCGGCTTTCGATGACGGAACCGCGGGCCTTTTTGCGGTCCATCCCCCGGCCGATATCATAAGAAGGGACAGCGGCAGGATCTATCTCACCGGGACGGCAACGGAAGGCCGTCAAGCGTACATTGCGCAGGCTTATCCCCTGCATCGATTTCGCCAGCTCTATTTCTTTGACAATCAGCGGTACCAAGGCGGGGCGGAGTTTTTCAATCCTGTGGCCGACCCCCTTTGCCAGCTCGTAGCCGTCACCGTTGGAGCCAGTGGCAGGCCAGGTGGCACCTCCGGCAGCAACAATCGCCGCCGCGGCAGGCGTCAGACCTCTATCCGTCATAACTCCGGCGATTTTCCCATCCACGACGGCAAGGGAAAAGACGCGCCTTTGCGTCACTACTTCCACCCCCTGATCGTCCAAGTAGCGCCGCAAGGCCCCGACGACATCGGCAGCCCGGTCCGAGACGGGAAAGATCCGGCCGCCTCGCTCTTCTTTGGTTTCCACACCATAGCAATGGAGAATATCGAGGAGGTCATCCCGGAAAAACCGGTGAAAGGCGGCGTGAAGAAAGGGGCCGTTGGGGCCGTACATGGCGATGAATTCCGGGAGCGTCTTCGTATTGGTCAGATTGCAGCGCGTCTTGCCGCTGATGAGGATCTTCCTGCCCGACTGGTCCATCTTTTCCAGGAGGAGCACCCGCGCCCCGGCCTCCGCCGCCCGGCCCGCCGCCAGCATTCCCGCTGCCCCGGCCCCGATTACAACAACCTGTCCGCTGGGTCCAATGTCCCCGTTCCTGCTTTTCATTTGTCAAGAATAACTGATTATCCCGAGTAGTCAAGGAACTTCATAAACATCATTGCCGGGAAGATTATTTTCTTTCCATTGCCATACCGTCCCTTGCCATTATCCCGGCAAATCCTGTATATAGAATCGGCGAGAAAATAATTATGACCCAGGATGAACTTCTTAAACAGCTTGAAGAACTGGCTGGCCGGGTGAACATCATCATCCGCTATGAGTCCTTGAAAAATGAAGATCCTGCCACCTTTGGGGGCTTATGCCGCGTCAAAGAGCAGTCCGTTCTTTTCCTCCATGCCAAGGCAACCGTAAAAAGAAAAATTGCAATGATTACCGAATCTCTGAAGCGTTATGACGTTGACGAGATTTTTCTGCGCCCGGCGCTCCGGGAACATCTAAAAAAGGATCGTTCACTCAATGGCGATTACAACTTAGGGGGGAACGAATAAATCGAACCGTCCCAAATTAACTACGGAGGAAAGACCAATATGACGTATCGAAAGCACATGGGGATATTTTGGGCCGTCGTTCTCTTTTCTCTTTTTCTAAGTAATCACACCCTCGCCGGGAACTTAGCCGAAATAAAATCCTTCAGCCCCCAAGGCGTCGTGAAGGGCATCCGTCAGGCAACGGTGATCTTTTCCGAACCCATGGTCGCCTTCGGCGATCCCCGGCTCGGTGATCCCTTCACCGTCCAGTGCCCCGCCAAAGGCCAGGGTCGCTGGATCGATAGCCGTACCTGGTCTTATGATTTCGCCGCCGATCTTTCCGGCGGTGTAGAGTGCGAATTTCGCCTGAAAGAGGACATCAAGGCCCTATCCGGAACCGATATTTCGGGCCAGAAGAACTTCCGGTTCTCTACCGGCGGCCCTGCCATCGTTCGTTCCGTCCCTTCTGAAGGGAACGAACAGATCGATGAGCGGCAGATCTTCGTCCTCTATCTTGACGCAGCGCCCCGGGGAGCCTCCCTCACCGGGCACGTCTATTTTTCCGTGGCCGGTATCAAGGAACGGATCGGAATCAATATCGTCACGGGAAACGAACGCCGCAAAATCCTCAAGACTATCAACCATAAAGGCGATGAAGGGCTGGTCGTCCTTGTACAGGCCCGGCAGACCTTCCCCGATTCCGCCGTCGTCAAGCTGATCTGGGGCCGGGATGTAACCTCCGATAGTGGCGTGACCACGGAAACCGACCAAGTGTTGTCCTTCCGGACCCGGGAGCCTTTCCGAGCCGAATTCTGGTGCACCCGGGAGAATGCCAATCGTGACTGTATTCCCCTCCTGCCGATGGGATTGCACTTTACCGCTCCCATCCTGGTGAAACTCGCCGAACAAATCGTGATTACGGGCCCGAAGGAAAAAAAATGGCAGGGGAAAATCAGCGACAGCGACAGCAGGCGGGGGATCGTCTCCTATCTGACTTTTCCCGGTCCTTTTCCGGAAAAATCTAAATTGGCATTGCACATTCCCGGTGAGATCAAAGACGAGGCAGGAAGAATACTTAGTAATGCCGACAAGTTTCCCCTAACCGTAACCACGGATACCTACCCGCCTTTGGCCAAATTCGCCGCCCGGTTCGGGATCATCGAGGCCAAAGGAGATCGCCTCCTACCTGTAACTATTCGCAATATTGAACGGCAAATGCAGGGCCGTCTCCTGAAGGTCGATGAAAAAGCGCCGACGCCTCTGGTCGAGGAAGAGGAAGGAGCAGCGGGTGAACAGGGGGAGGGAAGCACACCGGCGGAAGATAAATCAGTGGCGGGAGCGGTGCCCGGAGCCGCAAAAGCGCGTGCGGAGGGAAGCCCCGTTTTCACCGAGCGTCTGACCGGCAAAATGCAGCGGATCGGCGCCGATCAGGACGTCAAGGTCATCGAATGGCTCCGTAAGATCGCCGCCGCGGAACGTGAAGCGCCCATCCTGAACCATCAGGCCCCGTCACTGAACTTCCCCGGGAGGAAACAGGAAAAGGCATTCGAAGTGATCGGCATCCCCCTCCCCGGACCGGGCTTTTATATCGTCGAGTTGGAAAGCCGCATCCTGGGGACGCATCTTCTCGACCCGCCAGCCCCCCTCTACATCCCGGCAGCCGCCCTGACCACCGATATGGCTGCCCATTTCAAATGGGGACGGGAATATTCCCTGGTCTGGGTGACTTCTCTGGAAAAGGGGACCCCTGTGGCGGGGGCCGCCGTCGTTATTCGCGACTGCAAGGGAAAGGCCATCTGGCAGGGCAAGACCGACACCACCGGCGTCGCCCTGATCAAGACCCGCCTTCCCGCTCAGGACGAGGTATCCAGATGCTCCGGCAAGGTGAACTATCGTGAGGCCCCCCACGCCCTGAGCAACCTTGATGGCGGCCTTTTCGTTTTCGTACGAAGCGGAGACGATATGAGCTTTACCCACTCCAGTTGGGACGAGGGGATCGAACCCTGGCGGTTCCAGTTGCCTACGGGCGGTTATTCCGGGGAAGAGGGCGTCGTCGCCCACACCATCCTGGATCGCCCCCTTTTCCGGGCAGGCGAAACGGCGCACATGAAGCATATCCTCCGCACCCATACATCGGGCGGTTTTGCCCTCCTGCCGCCGGCAAAACGCCCGGACTTGCTGACGATTCAGCACCTGGGCAGCGACCAGACCTATCGCCTCCCCCTGCGCTGGAACACGAACGGCAGCGCCGAGACCGACTGGAAGATCCCTGAAAACGCCCGCCTGGGAACCTACGAACTGACGCTTATAAAATCCAAATCCCCGCAGGACAAAACGTCTTCCCACGAGCAATCATGGCGAAGCGGTTCGTTCCGGGTGGAAGAATTCCGCATCCCCCTTATGAAAGCAGTCATTCAGGCTCCGGTGAAACCCCTGGTCAATGTCCGGGAGACTCCGCTCGATCTGTCCGTTTCCTACCTCTCGGGAGGCGGGGCATCCCTGCTTCCCATCCGGCTCCGGGCGGAGGTCCAGCCTAAGACCATTACCTTTAAAGACTACGAAGATTTTTCTTTTACCGGCGGCCCCTTGCAGGAAGGAATTTTCCCCGTCTCCGGACGGGACGATCTTGAAGAGGCTCAAGACGGCGCCGGGGCAGAAGAGCCGGAAACCCAGGCCGCTTCCGACAAGCCCTTCAAACTGCCGACCCAGGATCTGAAGCTCGACAATCAGGGGGCACTGAGGACAGCGCTGCGGGGCCTGCCAAAGATTCAGACGGCTCGGGATATTCACGTGGAGATGGAATTCAAAGACCCGAACGGTGAAATCCAGACCACCGCAACCCGCATCCCCCTCTACCCTTCCCGGCTAAGCGTGGGCATTCGTCCCGACTCCTGGACCGCTGCGCAGGACAATCTGAATTATAAGGTCGTCGTCGTCGATCTCCAAGGAAAACCGGCCCCCAACGTGGAGGCGACGGTGGATCTCTACCGGCAGCAAACCTATTCCCACCGCGTGCGCCTCGTGGGTGGCTTTTACGCCTATAAGAACACCCGGGAAGTAAAGAAAATAGGCCGTCACTGCCAGGGGCGGACCGACAGCATGGGGATTTTTACCTGCCAGGGACCATCAACCGTCTCGGGAAGCGTCACCCTCCGGGCGGAAGTCAGGGATGAATCGGGACTCCCTTCCGCTGCCAATTATAACCTCTGGGTCGCCGGCAAGGACGACTGGTGGTTCGAAGGGGGCAACGACGACCGGATCGATGTCTTACCGGAAAAGAAAAAGTACGAGCCGGGGGACAAGGCGAAATTCCAGGTCCGGATACCCTTCCGGGAGGCCACGGCCCTGATTACAGTGGAGCGGGAGGGCATTCTCGATGTCTATATAAAGACCCTCTCCGGGAAATCCCCGGTGGTGGAAATTCCCGTCAAGAAGCACTACGCCCCCAACGTCTTTGTCTCCGTCCTCGCCGTTCGGGGCCGCATCGGCGAGGCGCGGCCGACGGCAACTTTTGACCCGGGGAAACCAGCCTACAAGCTGGGGGTGACCGAGATCCGCGTCGGCGGACAGGCTCATCAGCTCGACGTCCAGGTCGTTCCGGAGCGGACGGTTTACAAGGTTCGCGACACGATGGACGTCCGCATCAAGGTGAAAGGCCCGGCGGGGCGACCCCTTCCCAAGGGCGGCGAAGTAGCCATTGCAGCCGTGGACAAGGGCTTGCTGCAACTGGTTCCCAACGACAGCTGGCAACTGCTGAGGGCGATGATGCAGCGTCGGGACTATGAAATCCGAACGGCTACCGCCCAGGCCATGGTAGTGGGGAAACGCCACTTCGGCCAAAAAGCAGTAAGCCACGGCGGGGGCGGGGGACGGCAGTTCACCCGGGAACTCTTCGATACGCTCCTCTTCTGGAAGGGCCGTCTCGCCCTTGACGCCCAGGGCGAAGCGACAGTCCGTATTCCCCTGAACGACTCCCTGACGGGATTCCGCATTGTCGCCGTAGCAACTGCAGGGACGGGCCTCTTCGGAACGGGGGAGGCAGACGTACAGACCACTCAGGACCTCATGATCCTCTCCGGCCTGCCGCCCCTCGTCCGGGAAGGGGATCGCTACCGGGCCGTCTTTACCGTCCGTAACGCCTCCGACCATGATATGCAGATCGAGGGGCGGCTGACCATCCATAGCGCTAAAGAGGCACAGGAACAGGAAGCGCGTCAGGAAATGCTTCCCGCCGGATCCTCCCGGGAGTTGGCCTGGTGGATCACCGTCCCTCATGACGCCGCCAGACTGGAATACGAGGCGACAGTCAAGGAGCAGGGGGTAGAAACCGCCAGTGATCGCTTGAAAGTGTCACAGAAGGTGATGCCCGCGGTTCCAGTCCGGACGGTTCAGGCCGTTCTCACCCAGGTCCGCGCGCCCGTGTCGGTTACCATCGAGAAACCGGCCGACGCTGAGGCAGGCCGCGGCGGGATTAACGTCCAGATCAAACCTGTCCTGGCCGCGTCTCTCACCGGCGTCCGGGACTACATGGATCATTACGCCTATACCTGCCTGGAGCAGAAGGTCTCCCGAGCTATCGCCCTGAAAAACAGGACCCTGTGGCAGACAGCGATGTCCCAACTGCCCTCCTACCTCGACAGCGACGGCCTCTTAAAATACTTCCCCGTTATGAGACAGGGGAACGACTCCCTGACGGCGTACGTCCTTGCCGTCGCCTCCGAGGCTGACTACGAGATCCCCGCTTATCTCCGGGACCGGATGACCACCGGACTGCGGCAGTTCGTCGAGGGGCGGGTGAATCGTTACGGGGCTCTCCCCACGGCGGATCTCGCCATCCGCAAGCTCTCCGCCCTGGAGGCCCTGAGCAGGTACGGACAGGCAAATGCGAAACTCCTGGCCTCCATTCCTATCGATCCGAATCTCTGGCCGACGTCGGCTCT
Source organism: uncultured delta proteobacterium (assembly GCA_903885795.1). Lineage (GTDB taxonomy): Bacteria > Desulfobacterota > Syntrophia > Syntrophales > UBA8958 > UBA8958. Next base: position 10,426 of record CAISJV010000072.1, read on the forward strand.
CCTCGACTGGATAAACATCCTCCAGCGACTGGCAGACATTCCCCGGGGAGAGGAGAAGCTTAAGGAAGGCCAACAGATCCTCCGCGCCCGGATGAATCTTCAGGGTAGCCGCATGACCTTCTCGACGGAGCGGATGGACCAACTCTGGTGGCTCATGGCGTCGTCCGACGGCAACGCGGTGCGTTCCATCCTCAGTTTGATGCATCTGGAGGGATGGCGCGACGACCTGCCGCGCCTGACCGCCGGCGCCCTGGGACGGATGCGGCAGGGTCACTGGGACACCACCACCGCCAACACCTGGGGAATCCTGGCTATCGATAAATTCTCCGCCCGCTACGAGAAGACATCCGTCGGGGGAACCACGAAGGCGGCACTGAACGGGAAGACTCACTCCCTTGACTGGCAAAAAACGCCTACCGGAGGAACGCTGAACTTCAATTGGCCGACAGGCAAGGAAACCTTACAGGTAACCCACAACGGCATCGGCGCTCCCTGGGCAACCATCGGGGCGACAGCGGCCCTCCGCCTCACGAAACCATTTTCCAGCGGCTTTCATGTGACAAGAACCGTCACTAAACTTGGGGACAATTCAGACGCTTCGCAGCCCTCCACTGGAACTGTTGAAGAAGGCAGGGGAGCGGCGCATGTCTCCACCGGATCCGGTGAAAAAGGCGGTGGATCTTCCCGCATCTCCTCTGAAAACAAAGGCAGCGCCAGCAAATTTGATGTCGGCGATATCGTCCGGGTTCGCTTGGACATGGAGGCCCAATCCGACATGACCTGGGTCGTCCTGAACGATCCCATCCCGGCAGGATCGAGCATTCTGCGGACGGGATTGGGTGGAGATTCGCTGCTGCTGGCGACTGGCGAGAAAACCCGTGGTTTCGCCCAGGAAGCCTTTACCGAACGTTCCCAGGAGGCCTTCCGGGTCTATTACGAATACGTTCCCAAGGGTAAATGGTCCACGGAATACACCCTGCGTCTCAACAATGAAGGGGTCTTCCAGATGCCCCCATCCAGGCTGGAGGCCCTGTACGCCCCGGAGATGTTCGGAGAGACCCCCGTCCGCCCCCTGACGGTGACAGGCAAAAAACAACCATAACTATTCATTTTTTTATATTTTGGTTCCCTCCCCTTCTAGGAGAGGGAGTTCTCAAGTAGTGATTATCGGAATGATATACGTTATGACAAAGAAAAGATTGATTTTTGCAGCCTTGGTCATCCTCTGCTTCGCCACCCCTTTCGTCTATGGGATCATGGACTTTTTTGCACCCGGTTCTCCCCCGCCCAGTTTCGCCACCATTAAAGCCGGCTATTGCCGGTCCGAAGCGATCTTGCTGGACCGGCACGGAAACCCCCTCCATGAACTCCGGATGGACCCCCAGGGACGGCGTCTGGAATGGGTCCCCCTGACCCAGGTATCGCCGGCCCTGGTCAAAGCGGTAATCCAGGCGGAAGACCGGCGGTTTTACCGGCACCGGGGCGTGGACTGGCAGGCCTTGGGCGGGGCTTTCCTGAATCGCCTAATGGCGGGTCCGGCCCGCGGGGCAAGCACTATCACCATGCAACTAACGAGAAAACTCGCGGAAAGGGAGAAGATCCGGCCGCCGAAAAAGACCCTGAAGGAAAAGTGGTGGCAGATGAAGGCCGCCCAGGGGCTGGAACAAAGCTGGAAAAAGGAAGAAATCCTCGAAGCCTATCTGAATCTCGTCTCCTTCCGGGGGGAATTGCAGGGCATAGCCGCCGCTTCCCGAGGCCTCTTCGACAAAGATCCGGGCGGGTTGACCGAGTCGGAAGCGCTGATCATGGCCGCCCTGATTCCCTCGACCAGCCAGTCCCTCGATAGAATTGTCAGGCGGGCGGAGCGGTTGGGTAAGTCCCTCGCGGCGCCGACCTCGCCTGGGGAAATCAAGGCATTGGTCTATGAACGGATCGGCCGTCCTTACCGCATCACCCCCCAACTTGCCCTCGCTCCTCACGTAGCCGGATTGCTCCTCAAACAGCCGGGGGCACAGGTCGTCTCGACCCTCGACCGGCCCCTTCAGGAATATGTATTGACCGTCCTGAACCGCCGTCTCGCCGACAGCAAGGACCGCAACGTCCGTGACGGCGCCGTCCTCGTTGTGGATAACGCCAGCGGCGAGATCCTCGCCTATGCGGGAAACAGCGGCGTCACCTCGTCGGCCCTCCATGTGGACGGCGTCCGGGCCCTCCGTCAGGCCGGTTCAGCCCTGAAGCCCTTTCTATACGAACTCGCCATCGAGAAAAAGATCCTCACCGCTGCTTCCGTCGTTGAAGATACGCCCTTGCAAATCCCCACCCCCACCGGTCTTTACATCCCGGAAAACTACAGCAAAGAGTTCCAGGGCCAGGTGACGGTCCGCACTGCCCTTGCCTCCTCCCTGAATGTCCCCGCCGTCAAGACCCTGTTGATGCTGGGGGGCGACACTTTTGTGGAGCGGCTCCGGGGTCTGGGAATGGCAAGCATCCAAAAAGATCCCGATTACTACGGATATGCCGTTGCCCTGGGATCGGTCGATATTTCCCTCTATGAACTGGTCAGCGCCTACCGGACCCTCGCCAACGCCGGCAGGTGGGGCGAAATGACGATTGTCCCTCGTGGTCAAAGTGCGGAAACAAGGCACGTCATGGACAGGGAGGGGGCCTTCATTATCTCGACAATCCTCTCGGACCGGGAGGCACGGAACACCACCTTCGGGATGGAAAATGTCTTGGCCACCCGTTTCTGGACCGCCGTAAAAACAGGGACCAGCAAGGATATGCGGGATAACTGGTGTGTCGGCTACTCCGAAGCCTATACCGTCGGTGTCTGGATCGGCAACTTCTCCGGTGAACCCATGTGGAATGTATCCGGTGTGACCGGGGCCGCACCGGTCTGGCACGACATCATGAATTATCTGCACCGGCGGCGTGGTTCCAATGCTCCACAGCCGCCCCCCGGCATTACGGCCGCTTCCATCCGCTTCCGGGATACAGGCGAAACGCCTCGCCGGGAATGGTTCATCACCGGCACGGAGCCAGCCACACCTCTCGCTGTCCATACCACTCACGAGCAACCCCGGATCATTTATCCTGCCGGCGGCATGATCGTCGCCCTGGACCCGGACATTCCGGAAGCAAATCAAATGATTTCCTTCCTGGCTCAACCGCGCGGGGCGATTCATGAATGGCGCCTGAATCAGCTGCGCCTCTCAGCGTTATCCCATCAACTGCTCTGGAAACCACAGCGGGGCAATCACCAGTTGTCCATCCTGGACAAAGACGGACACATCCTTGATACGGTCTCTTTCACCGTCAGATAGGCATAAGAATTGGAAGCGCCTGGGGGCGAGCCGTTCCCCATAGTCGGGGAAACCCTGCTGCTCCTGCCGTCTTTGGATGTATAGACGACCTTCCCCCTCTGACCCAGTCACTGTATATGCTCCCGGGAGTAATCTTTCCTATTGATTACGCTCCGCTTAGATGACTTCCGGGCTCATTTGGTGTAAGATATCCAATGAAAATAACGGACAGGCCTTGATTATTTAAGATCATGCTGGTAAAATGACCTATATTGTTTGATTCGATAATTGTATTTGTAATCACATCAAGGAATTACAACCGTTGCACAAATAAACAACCGTGTTTAATTTGCCGACAATAATCTCATGATAAGTTTTCCCAGTTTCTTTTCAAAAGTGCCGAGCCTCAAGCAGCTCCCCCTCAAACGTTATCTAATCAATTATTCTTTTAACAGGCTTGTTTTCGGGGTGGACAACATCCATATCGATGTCCACATCAGTCCTCAGGTTCATAACGTTGTCAACCAGGCGGTATCTGCTTCAATCATTAAACATAGCCGTTCTGAAAACTTTTTCGAGGACGACAAAAAAGACCATCGTGAAAATGAAAAAATTGCCTTGATGCACGTTTGCACAGATGTTTTGATGGAAGGTATAAACAGGGCCAAATCCGAGTCTGAAGTTCAAATCGATTTCCTCGGACAGTTTTCTCTTGCAAAATTATTTATTGAAGAAATTGATAACAACTATCGGAAATTGATAACAAAACTGGAAATACTCATCAGAACCTATGAATTGTCTCGACAATATGACCAGTATGAATGTTTCAAAATGAAGGAGAAACTTACTGAAATCAAGCATAATCAGAAACGGATTATTCGGCTGGTGGGAGAAGAAATGTTTCAGGTGATGGCTAATGTTCATGCCAAGAATCTGAAAAATATCCGGGAGTCGAATTTCCCTTCCGAGTGCATTCTTCCGGACAACTTTTTCATCAATCCGACAATCCATACCGATGAAGTTGCAGACGATTTTCTTCTCATGGACGCATACGTGCTCTTAGGCCAGCGGTCCGATGATCCCGACAATTACAGCAGTCTTAAATCGATCATCGATGCCCTGTTTAGCAAAACGGATTTGGGGCATGAGGGCGCCAGGGACGGCGAAAATGAAACCGGAGACGCAAGGGAAGAGGACGTGCTGTCTGCTGATGGCAAGGCACTGGAACCCTGGTTAATGGAAATCGACAATATCGACCTGATGTTCAACTGTTTCGATTCAAGGGAAGAATATAAAAGGGCGAAAGCGAGAAAAGAGTCAAAAAATATCCTTCTCGAATTGAAATCGCGGATGACAATCCAAGAGAAGTTGTTAAATCTCTTTTATAAGAAATTCAAGAAATCTCGGCTGCTAAAACTTATCGTGGCAGCATACGAAATGAAAATCGTCTACCGCAGCTACTGCCCCCCTCTGCGACCGGTGCAGATCCGGGAATATCTTGTAAGGTCCGGGTCAAGAAAACCCATTGTTCGAGAACTGAAGCGGCGGAAATCATTTAGCGGCAATAACTTTTCTCTTGCACCCCTCCATGAAACGATCAGCCGGATAAATCGCAGTTCCACTCGAAAAAAGAAGGAACATCTGCTGAATTTTCTGAAAGATTTTCTCCGGTATCACAGGGACCTGGAAAATGGCCGCCTCCTGAAACATGCAATGGCGGCAATCAACATTCTAAAGGATGAAAAGATTTTATTGCTGTCGAAGCAAAATCGCTTGTTGTATGAGTTTCCCCTTCCAGAGGAGCGGGTCAAAGAAGAAAAACCCGTCATCAGTCACGTCATTCTCAAAGCGGACATTCGCGGCTCAATGGATATCACGCACACGATGAGAGCCAGAGGGCTCAACCCGGCATCCTATTTCAGCCTTAACTTTTTTGATCCCATCTCCGAAATCATCTGCGACTATAATGCTTCTAAGGTATTTATCGAAGGAGATGCGATTATTCTGTCAATCTTCGAAAACGAAGACACGGCGCAGGGTTGGTATAGTGTAGCCCGGGCATGCGGACTGGCGGTCAACATGATTAATATCGTTCGGAAATATAATGTTAAAAATCAAAAGCATGATCTGCCTATTCTCGAACTGGGAATCGGTATCTGCTACAATCAGAGACCTCCGGCCTATCTATTCGATGGAGATTCCAGGATCATGATTTCCCCGGCAATCAATCTTGCAGATCGACTGTCCAGCTGCGACAAGGGGTTGCGCAAGCGTTTCAAAAATCAGGATCGGATGTTTAATCTGTTTGTGTTTCAGAATGCTAGGGATGAAGACATCGAGGCTACAGCAGACGACCTTTCTCTGCGATACAATGTCAACGGGATTGAACTTGACCCGGATGGTTTTGAGAAGCTTTCCAGAGAAATCAACCTGAAAAGCATCGAGTATGGGGCAGAAAACAATGAAACGGTCACACTTTACACCGGGAAGGTGCCGACATTAAGCGGAAATTATCAGCGTCTGGTAATTCGAGAAGCCGCCATTCTTGAGGTCAAACCGGAAACCATGGATGTGATCGGCCCAACCTCAAGAAAATACTATGAAGTTTGCACCCAACAGACAATTTACGAATTCATCGACAACCATGCGTAAACGAAAACCTAGAACCGTTTATTACTTGGCATTGTGGTAGTACCGGTTCAAATCGAACAGTCCTGCGTGAATAGGTTCATCCTCATAGAATCGCTTTTGAAACCAGTCATATGTATCCCAGAGCCGGTCCTCAGCTCTGTTGACGCCGTACTTGGCCAGTCTCTCATAATCCCTCGGACTTTTCTCAAAATGGGCAAGGAGATCAAAAAAGTCGGGCAGGTCCTCTTCACGGACATCAAAAAAGTAGTTTGGGTATGATCCGATGAGGCCGTGAATAAAATCGGCACTGTCCTTTGATGGATCGAGCTCGCCCTTTTCCCCGAACAAATAGGTAACATTGTCGTGCCAGCGATTGATGACGATGGAGACGGCAAGATCTTCCCCTTTTTTCAGGTGGATTCTCATGTAAGCGACATTTGCATTGGAATCATTGATCACTGAGAAAAATGGCGTACCGGGTTTGGAAACGGCGCGAAAAGCCTTGAGGTAGTCATCCTTTGTTTCGTATTTATCCGGCCATCTTTGATAGGATACTCCTGCCCGCTCATAGTTCACAGAATCAAAAGTGATATCTGTTGCAGGCAAAATGTGTTTGTTCACAATATGTTCGACGAACTCACGCTTCGGCTCATCCGTCACAAAGGAAATTTTCGCCGGCAGGGCAGAAGAATAGTAATGAATCTTCTTGAGATCAATCCCCTTATACCACGACTGCATGACCTCCTGCCGCTTTGACGCGGGCAGAAAATCCAGGAAATAGCTTTCGCCTTCAACGCGGAGGGCATCCATATAGAGACGCAGCGCCAACTGGTGACCGGCCGTGCCGTACACGTCAAATCCGGCGACAAGAGCATAATAGATGCGTTCAAGCAGGGGATAGTCAATAACCCACATCGTTTTCGGCAGATTTCCCAATACCCCTTTATGCACGGATGCGTTGTCAAAATGACGATAAATGGTAAGCAATGGCGTATCCGAGGCTTTGTTTCCCTTCCACACGGATTCATAGCCGAGGCCGGCGTAGTTATGCGATGTGTAATAGTCTTGTCTGGCTTTATAAAACTCAACGGCGGCCTTTCTATATTCATCGGTCAGTGCATGAAAGGCGTGCATGTCACTGCCGACTTCGATCGGCATGCGCAGTTTGTCGCTGTGCAGCTTCAGAAATCCCGGATACGCCGTGCTCAGATCGTGATCGGGATCAAGGAACATGACCCAGAAATGATCATCGATCACATTGAGGGCAATTTGACCTTTACAGACCGGGCCATGGATGAAGGTCATGATGATATAATGCACATTGTCCAACAGGAACTGGTAGCGCGAACGCGGGGGAATCTGTTCAAATGCGACAAAAGGATTGGCACTGAGTTTCGTGTCATACCCCACCGCATGCGGGGGCTGCAACCATTCCGGCCGGATAAAAAGCTCCTTGAAGCGCTGCAGCTTGCCGTCATCGAGGTAAAATACCATATGGGTCTTATGGACGATCGTGGAATGGATCTTTCTGAAACGATAGTAGACTCGCTTGACACCGGGATCATCATAGGGACGCACGGTGGCGATAAGATCAATAGGCTCGCCGGGCGCGGTCTTCGAGCGAACCAGTTCATAGTATTCAAGGGTAGGCGTGCCGAATTTCAGATGGGCCAGGAAAAGATGTTCATATAGATAACGCGCGGTCATGGCATGCTTGGCGTCGTCCTGGTTAAAAAACGCTTCCCACTCTTTTATTGCCAGGGCATCGCTTGCCTTCGGCGTGGTCAAGATCTCCTGCTGGGCGGCATCAGGCCCCTTCGCACCCTGAACCAGCCAGCCCGCAACAACATCGAATTCTTCCTGTTTGAGCGGAGGAAACCCGAAGGGCATGCCGCGGTTCGGGTGTTTTTCCAGGTACCCTCCGAGCTCTTCCTGACTTTCGGAACATGTCAGATCGTTGGCTTCAGGCCTATAGTCCCCGAAGCTTTTCGGGTTTTTCATCTTGTGGGCGAGCAACTCGATCATGATGGAGTCATTCGTCCCGCCCGATACTTTGCTGTCGGTAACGCTGAAAAATTCTTTCTGACGCCACTCCTTGGCTGATTGGGCGTCAGTGAAGAGACGGGTTGGATCCATTGATTTAAGTCGCGTGGCATTGTAAACCGCCTTTTTCGTGGCGCCACGGTCCGCACCCTCAAAAGAATCGAGCTTGAGCTGGCAGGGGGAATTGTAACAGGAATGGCATACCACGCAGCGGCGGTCGAGTACTGGTTTTACTTCTTTCAGGTAATCGACATGCCTCGTCGGAATCTGGAAAACCACCGGCGCTGGCGCTTTGGCAGCACAAGCGACAAAGAGCCCGACCACTGCCAAAACAAACGCTATTGTATGCCTCATGGGTTATTTCTCCTTAAGTCGGAAAGACATCTCCGTAACAGGGTATCAAACCAAAAGATGGTTTCCTGATTTTTGTTTCCACCGATAGGTAAATGGTTTTCGCTTTATACTCGATCATTTATTAAGTCGGCGATTTCGGTCAAAATCACATTCACGATTTTAATCATTCATGTTTTTCTCCGGTGTTTCGCCCGTATCTTTTTCTCCCCCTGCTTAGCCTGTTTCCGCGTTCGGAGTTCCGTTGCTAACGCCTTCCGTACCTTCTTTCGTCTTCGACTTATCCTTATCCAGCAACCATCGTATCTGGGATTGTTTCAAAATCTCCCGGCACAGGGTATCGGCCTTCCTCGCCCGTTCTGGTTCTTTCTTTGCGTAATAACTCAAAATCTTTAACCCGATTTCCCTGAGCGAAAAGGGTTTGATGATGTAGCCCTCAACACCCATCTTCATGCAGGACAGGACATCCTCACTGCCGGACAGCGATGTTGCCATCACGATGGTTGTCTTCTTGTCTTCGAATGTTGTCCGAATTTCTTTCAATACCTGGAATCCGGTCATTTCCGGCAGATAAATGTCAAGCACAATGATATCGGGATGCCATTTATCATAGGCAATAATCGCTTCTTTCCCCGAAACGACCATTTTTTTGTCGAATATTTGATCGAAAATACCCTTATTGTACAGCAACTGGGTGCTATGGTCATCCTCAACAATCAAGATCTTGATCTTGTCCGTATTATCCTGTGGGCACTCCGACCCAAGCAGGCAATTCACTTGTTCTTTTGTCAATATGCGGGTTTCATCGTCAGTAGCCATGTATTATTGCACCTCCATTCTGGCCGTAATCAGGGACATCATAAGTGCTGTCGGCCTGCTCCGCGCTCTGCCGCCGTCAGGACATTGCGCGACGTGAAATCATCTTCGGCAATCAGCATTCTAATGTCTATTCCCCCTCCTTGATTCGTCTATCGGCAAGACCAGAATGGCCAAGCCACTAAACCTGATTTGGTTTAAAATATTGTTCCATTGCTTCCCTCAGTCGGGCAAACTGCGTTTCCAGTTCGGGCAGGTGGGCCATGACGTATTCCAGATTACCGGCCTTTCCCGCTTTTTCCATCTCGAAGGCAACCGCGCGCAGGGCCTCGCCACCCAGGTTGGCGGAGGCGCCTTTGATGGTGTGGGCTTGGCGCTCGGCGCTTGTAGCGTCACCCATTTCCAGATAGCCCCGCAGCGCTTCGATCTGCTTTGGCAGATCGTCCAGAAAAGCTTCGATCACCGTGCGTGCCAAGTCTTCGTCATCCATAAGACGAGCCATCATGCCCGCCTTGTCGAAAACCGGCGCCTCCGGTTCTTGATCGGAAACGGGTGGGGTATCTTCAAGCTTACCGAATGGTTGTTCCTTTTTTGTGGCAGTCTTTCGCGGCAGCCATTTTTCCAGCGCCTCCGTCAGCACAGGGGGATCAACCGGCTTGGTGACGTAGTCGTTCATGCCCGCATCCAGGCAGCGTTCCCGGTCACCCTGCATGGCGTGAGCGGTCATGGCGATGATGGGTATGTGGTGATTTAGAACTGCAGATTTGAGATTGCGGATTTGCATGGTGGCCTCCAGTCCATCCATGACAGGCATCTGCACATCCATCAGCACCAAGTCGTAAGGGAGGGTTTCGAGGGCCTTGACGGCTTCCGCGCCATTGGCCACGGCGTCCACGCGCAGGCCCAGTTTCTTCAGGATGCCCACTGCCACCTGCTGGTTGGTGATGTTGTCCTCGGCCAGCAGGATGCGAACCGCGTCCCGGCGTAGCTCACGGATCATGTGGCGCGTGACGATGGGCCGCGACGGTTGGGCTGCGATGGTTCCCGTCAACACCGCAGACAGGCAACCCAGCAGCTCCGACTGCCTCGCCGGCTTGGTCAGATAAGCGGAGAACCCGATATCCTCCATTATCCTGGCGTCCCCACGTTGACCAAGAGAGGTCATCAGCACCAGGCGGGTATCCTTCAGAGTTTCGTCAGCCTTGATGACCCTTGCCAGGACTGCGCCATTCATGCCCGGCATCTGCATGTCGAGAATGGCGGCCCGGAATGGGTCGTCCGTATCGCGTGCACGATAGAGGGCTTGCAGGGCCGTGGAGCCGTCCGGGGTCTCTTCCGCCCGTACACCCCATGCCTTAAACTGGGTCATAAGAACCTCGCGATTAGTGGCGTTATCGTCCACGATCAGGATATGCACCCCGCGAATGTCGGCGGGCGGCGCGATGTCGTGTTCCCGAGCCACCTGTTTGCCCAGACGCACGGTGAACCAGAACTCCGAGCCGAGACCTTGTTCGCTGATTACACCGATCTCACCGTCCATCCGCTCCGCGAGTTGCTTCGAGATGGCCAGCCCCAAACCGGTACCGCCGTACTGGCGGGTGGTTGAGGCGTCCGCCTGGGTGAATTTCTGGAAAAGGATGTCCTGTTTCTCTGGCGGTATGCCAATGCCGGTGTCCTTAATGGAGAAGCGGAGCACGGTGTCGGCGTCGGTTTCAGACACCAGGCTAACCCGCACGGCAATCTCTCCCTGGTGTGTGAACTTCACAGCGTTGCCCGTCAGATTGGTGAGAATCTGGCGCAGGCGGCCGGGGTCGCCCTGGAGATAGGCCGGCACTCCAGGCGCGGCAGCGCAGATGAACTCGAGTCCCTTGTCGTGGGCGCGCAGGGCCAGCGTGACGGCAAAATCGTCCAGCAGAGCGCGCAGGTCAAAGTCCAGTATCTCCATCTCCATTTTGCCCGCCTCGATCTTGGAAAAGTCGAGTATTTCGTTCAGGAGGGTCAGCAACGATTCGCCGCTGGCCCGCACGATTCCGGCGTAGCGCCGCTGCTCATCATCAAGTTTGGTATCCAGCAGCAGCCCGGTCATGCCGATGACTCCGTTCATGGGGGTGCGGATCTCGTGACTCATGTTGGCCAGAAACTCGCTCTTGGCCGCGTTGGCAGCCTCAGCCCAAGCGGCCATCTCGTTGGCACGGACGATGGCCGCTTCGAGATGGAGGTTTGTCTCCAATAGCTCCTTTTCGGCGCGCTTCCGTCTGCTGATATCGAGGATAAATCCACGTATGCCGGTAATCTGATCATTGGTGTGGATTGGGGCCGAGTAGGCCATGGCGTCAAAGGTCTGACCGTTTTTCCGCAATGCCTTGTATTCCAGGAAACCCCCGCTTTTCCCCTCAACCCGCTCCCGTACTCGTTGTTGGACGATTTGCCGTTCTTCAGGGATAACCATGCTCAAAATATTAATACCTTGCTCAATATCAGCATCATTCATCCCAAACCAATGATAACCGTGTGCATTGGAATAGGTTAATTTTCCAGACAGATCTGCTTCAAAAATCGTTTCTGGGAAGACTTCCGCCAATTGTCTGAAACGTTCCTCGCTCTTGTGCAGTGCCTCCTTAGCCTGCTTGCGCTCGGTGATATCATGATGCGAACCGTAAAAACCCGTCAAATTTCCCTCGCTGTCACGGATGCCCCGAATGTAAGTTACAAGATCCTTTATGGAACCATCCTTATGATAATACTCCAATTCCAGAGTCACCGACCGGTCCGGATCCGCGCCCTTTTCTTTTTCTCGGTCTAATTCCGCCAACAGTGCCTCGAAAATCGATTCCTGGGACTTGAGGGTCAACTGTTGATCAACTTTTTGAGCCATCCTTTCTTCCGGAGTAAACCCCAGCATTCTTTCAATGGAAGGACTGACATAGGTGGTCACCATGTTGATACCCACTGTGAATACCACATCAGCCATGCTCTCTGCGAGAAAATGGTATTTCGATTCGGAAGCTCTCAGCGCCTCCTCGGCACGCTTGTGCTCGGTGATGTCGATGAAACTTTCGAGGTAACAATCTCGTCCCTTAATGGCAATTGGATAAACGGTTTTTAGGATGTCTCTTAGACATCCATCAGAATGAAGGAGCTTCCGTTCAGAGTTATCAATACTTTGACCTAGATCTTTGACCGGACATTTGCCTGCCTGGGCAGGACAAACCAATGAGTGACATATCTGACCTATAATCCTCTCTTTGGTCAGCCCGGTCATTTCTATGGCAGTCTGATTAGCTTCAATAATGGTCTGAGTGTCCCTATCAATAATGATAATCCCGGCTCCTACTGTATCGAAGATTGCCTGAAGTTTGGTTTCGCTTTCCCGCAGGGCCTCTTCCGCCCGCTTGCTCCCTGTTTCCGATTTTTCCAGCTCCCGGATTCTCTGCTTCAAGGCGGATATCTCTGCGAGCAGTTCTTGGTTTGTTCTGGGTGGATCTGTCATCTGGTGCTCCTCTGCCATGATAAACGACTACTGTTGGAAGAAAAATGGGCGGTTGTGTTGTTGCGTGAATAAACCCTTTTGAGAGCTACTGGATACCCTTTGAGATGTCAAATGGAATATGGGCTATCCGATACTGTTTCCCTTTAGATGGCTGAAGATAAACACACATGGTCTAATTTTTGATATTCAGCCCCTCTCAGCAGCACACCTTGTCAGAGCTGGTTTCTGTGCCTGCCCTGATTTTAATCGAGGAATGGCAACGGTTTGTCCATCCTATAGACAAGCGCCTGACAAGATGCCAGAAGACGGCTCTCTCCTTCAACTACCCTGATTTCATAAACGGCTGTTTTGTTGGTTCGATTAATTTCTTTTGCTTCAGCGGTTAATGTGGAACCTTTAGAGGGAGAGGCGAGATAACTTATGTTCATATTCAAGGCAACGGCAATGGTGCCATGAGAATTGGATGCGGTTTCAAAAGCCTCATCAATCAGAGCAAAAAGTGCACCCCCGTGGGCTTTCCCAAAGATGTTCTCCATATCCGGTGTGAAAACCATCACAACTTTTGAATAGCCTTCGTCCAGATCAACTAATTTCAGGCCGAATTTATCGGCAAAAGGTTCCTGCTCTACCTGCCTGAAGATCGCTTCCCTAATCTTGCTATCCATACTGTCTTTGGTCACTACTTTATGTTTTCGCAACAGATCGGGGTTGGATCTCCGACGCCGTCGAAACGCGCCTTCTGGTCCCATCCCCATAAATTAAATCCCGAAAATATCAGTCAGCAGTTTAAGGACAAAAGCTTTTCCATTGAGAAAATAAAAGAGCAGGGAAATAATAACGATCACCACAAGGATCTGCGGCCATTTGCCCTTTTTGTCGGCGAACTGGTCTTCGAGAGAGCGCTCTGCTTCTGGTGGCAAAGAAGCGATTTTTGTCAAAGAGCGCCCAAAAGGTATGTTTATTCTAGCTCGCGCATTAACCGCCCAACCGTTGGCATCGAGGATGGGACCCAGGGTCCGATGTCTGAGTTTCAGCCAGGCAATGATCATGGAAGGGCCGGAGACGACCATTATGATACCGGCAATGGCCAGGGGCATCTGCCACCAAACTAATTGCATAAACCCGGTGATTACCGCCGCGAGGGCGGTGCCGATGGCCCCGACAGCGAGGCCGATGGCGGCGAAGATACCGGCAAACTTGGCGACATCGAAGGGGGGTTTGGCGGGGACTGTCGATATGCCCACTTCAATTTTCTGCGCACCACCGGCAATTCCTGCCGACGCTTTGTCAATGCCGGCTTTATCGCGGGAGGCCGCCATTTTTTCTATCTGCTCGTTGATCATCTTGGCAATCCGTTTATAGGGACTCCAGAAGGCCTGACGGATGCTTATCGGGTGCTCGATAACCTTGGCGATGGTGGCGTCCCAGTCCTGCCCCTTGCGGTCGTAGAAGACACCGTTGCGTCCCACCATCAGATAATCGGCGTCGCCGTCGGTAAAAGCGGCGGCGATGTTCATCTCCTCGGTCACACCATTCGCCGCATTGTGGGTGCAACAGCAATAGGCCAGATAAGTACGGCTTAGAGTGGCCAAGGAGGCATGTTTGTTTATATCATCGACGCGGACGCACAAATCGCAACTGCGGCCGTCCAAGTACAACGTTCCGACCTGAAACAGGGCTTTCACTTTCCGGTTATAAAAATCGGAAAAAGAAACGAAGTTCTTCAAGAGGGTGAAAAGATCGCGATGGTAACGGACGAGGCGGTCAACGGAGGCGATAGCGTCAAACTCCGGCGCCAGCGCCATGTCTTTGGCCAGCAACTCGTCGATGGCATCTTTCGCATTGGCGGCGACGATTTCACGCGCCCGGTCTATCCCGATCTTTTCAATAGATGCCCCCTCTTTTCTCGATTGCCATGCATGGTAAGGGGCAAAGATGGAGCGAACCTGCCTCCACTCCGTTTCCATGAGGCCGTCCCGGTTGCCCAGCAGAGGCTGGACAACCGTATTTGTGAAATTTTCCATGGGAACTGTCCAGGCCGGGTTGATCCCATCTCTGAGCGGCAGGGGTCTGTTGCCGAGCACGATCATCGCCAGGGGGAAACCGGACACTTCGTCCACTGCTGACGAGAGGCTCTTTTCGGCAATGGCGATGTATTCTGTCTCCTGGCGGTTAAGAGCACTCAAGGCGCGAGCATCAAAAGCTGCCAGGTGACAGCGGGCATAATAATCTTCCACCTTGGGCCGGATCTGGCTGAAGGCCGCGGCGGCAGATTCAGTGGCTGCACCGAGGGGCTTGATAGTGGCGTCCTGGGTTTCCGACTCCTGCCACCAGGCTGAATACGCCTGTATATCCGCAAAAAACTGATCAACCTTTTTCTTTGATACCCCCTGTTTCTCACTGCGATCATGATCTCCGCCCAGGCACTCCATGATGTCGACAATGATCTTCCGGATTTCGGGATCGTCAGAAGAATCGGGGGGAATAACGCCATCGCCGTTGAATCTCGTCTGGGCGAAGATTCTGGCTGTATCCGTTGTATCTGTGAGGGAAATGGCTGGATAGTCTTTCTTCCCCAGGTTGGCCAGGATATGTTTTGCCGAAGCAAGAAGCTGCCTGCCTTCGAGGGAGCCATCATCGATGGCCGTCAGGGGCAATTCCGAAGCTCCCTTGAGGATGTCATCAGGATTTCTTAGCATGGACGTCGCCCATTTGACCGCTGCGATGACTTCGGGGACGCGAATGCGCCCATCGCCGTTGCTGTCAATCATTTCCAGGGTCTTCCGGTCGAATTCCAGGCCTTCAACCGGACAGCTCAAGGCAATCCAGAGTTTCTGGTCAAGCTGATCGAGGGCACTCAGGTCCTGGCCGGACTCCAGGCATACCTGATCGAAGCCACCGGCCCGGAAGAATTTCCATGGGTGACGGGAATTATTAATATTTGTGGGAGCGTTTTTATCTGTCATATTTGTCTGGCCGTTGAATTTATTGAATTAGTATAGGATATTAAGCCGTTGACGCGCCTTCACAACAAGTCAATATCAGTCCTTCCCTTGTTCACATTATCCGCAGTAAATTTCTTTGTATAGGTTTTTAATAGAGCAAAATCGCTTTTTATTCAATAAATTATATGAAACCAAAACTAATCGATTCAAATCGAAGATTTCTGTTTATTGACGATACTTCTCCAGGCAAAGGCCCCGTAAAGGATTTGACAGGCCATGGGTTGATCGTATAATGGCCCTATGGTCTCGCTTGATTACTATCATCATTATCCCGCCCAGTACGAAGAATGGATCACCGTAGGTCAGGAGCGGATCTTTCTCCGCCCCGTCAAGCCGACCGATGGCCCCCTGATTCTCGATATTTTCAGCAGACTGTCGCCGCAATCGATATTCTATCGATTTCTTAGCCACATAGAGAAGTTAAGACCGGAGCAGGTGTATCATCTGGTTCACATCGATTACGTCACCGAGTTCGCCCTAGCGGCTGTGATCAAGGAGGTAGGGGAGGATAGAATCGTTGGCGTATGCCGGGCGATTGCCTCATCTGACCAGAGCCGGGCGGAATTAACGGTTGTTCTCCGCGACGATTGGCAGGGTAAGGGGATAGGCAAGATCATGGTGAAAAAGGTTGTGATGGTGATGCATCGACACGGCATCTCCCGAATTGAAATCATGCTTGATTCCCGAAACGACAAGATGAAAAAGCTTTTCATGTCTCTTGGTTATCCCTACATCTACGAAGAATCCATCCTGGATATCTGCGACCGGATGGAGATCGAAATATGGCCGGAAAAGGAAGGTATTATATGGCAATAAAGATTATCGACGCCCACATGCATTGTGGGATTCAGAATGTGGATCAGCCCCTCAACATGATCAAAGGCTATCTCGACCAGGGAGGTATTGAAGGCGCCTGCTTATACGCCCCTGTGGAAGACATCTACGACCGCTACAACTATCATTTTCAGGACAGCTCCCTCTGGGTCGCCTGCCGGCAGCGGGCGAACCGGTACCTCCTCGATATTCAGGACAGCGAAGAAAATATTTTTGCCTACTATTTTGTTTGGAACGATTTCCGGAAAGATGAACTGAAAAATGGCTACCGGGGGATCAAGTGGCACCGCCACGATTCAGAACCGGAATACCATTATGATGATCCGCGGTGCGAATCATTTCTGAAGGAGGCTTACCGGTTGCAACTGCCCATTGTCCTCGAGGAGTCGTATGGGAACACCCTCTCCCTGATTCAGAGAATCGACGGGCGGACCCCGGTGATTATTCCTCACCTCGGGGGTTTGAATGGCGGCTTTTACGCCCTCTTTCATTCCGGGGTCTGGGAGAATTATAATGTCTACGCCGATACAGCCCTGGCCGCAAAGAAGGAGATGACCATGTTTCTCGAGAAATACGGCGTTGACAAGCTCATTTTCGGCAGCGATTTTCCCTTCGGCGTTCCCTACAGCGAGCTGCGCAAGGTCCGGGACCTGAACCTGCCTGACAAGGACTTCGCAAAGGTTGTCAGCGGCAATATAACTAAGTTGATTAATCCTGCCCCGCTTTGACGGCTTCGTAACTCATTTTTTTGAGTCTTCACCAGTCACTGCCCGTGGCAGCTCCGGGGGATTATTTGCCGTCGCTCTCAAGGTGGGTGCAATGACGGTGCGCCCGGTCTATGAGGGCGATGAAGCTCTCGGGGTTTTTCTTTGCCTCTTTATATTCTTCCGGTGAAACTAGTTCCTTATACTCGGAATAGAAGTCGTCGATCATGTCATCCAACTCCGCCAGGGAGACGACAGCAGCGGCGGTATCGCTCCCCGCCAGGGAGCTGAGGGTAAAGCAGGCGCAGATACGGGTGAAAGCCAAGGATTCCAGTTTATTCATTTTGCAACCTCTCGGACTAAATTATCAAATGGAGAGACTTTTGAAAAACGCCGTTTTCTGTCATTCCGGGCTTAATCCGGAATCCAGTAATGACTTGAAAACACTGGATTCCGGCCTCTTCCGGAATGACGACAGGGAGGCTGAGATGGAATTTTTCAAAGCTCTCATGGAAGGCTTTTTGAAAAGTGTTGACGACGCACCCCCCAAAAGTGAAAGGGGGTTAACCCATGCCTGAGCTAACCCCCGCGCTTACTAATGGTGCCGAAGGCCGGACTTGAACCGGCACGAGCATAGCCCACTACCCCCTCAATGTAAAATTGAGGGAAAACAGGGACTTTCAAGGATATAAGGGGATAGATCATTATGGTTATGATTACAACTATATCCGTGAAAAGTCAAGCAAGGGCTATAAAGGGAAACAGGGGGTTATTTTCAGCAATGTGTTGACCAAGTGTTGACCAAGAAATGAACGATAAGCAACAAAAATATTTTTTGCACATCTTGTGTCGGAGTTTTAGTCCGCTACCCTTTCAATAAGAATCTTTGTGAGCATCTGGCCAGTCACCATCCCAATCAATACCCAAGTTGACGTTCCGCCTATAGCAGCGTTCCCATCTCTTTGCCATCCCGAGCTTACGTTTCAGTATAGTGTCAATCATTGATGCTTGGGGATGGTTTGCAAGGAGCAGTAGACTGGTTAATAGCTGCTATAGCATTAGATGAGGCAGTAGTATCTGTAACTATTGCAGGCCCAGCATATAGAATAGCATTGCTACACCAAGCAGTACGCCAGCAGCTATAGCAGTAATAATGCAGCAGCAATTACTATTAAGTAGTAGCTACTGTAACAACTATTGAAAGGCAGTAGCAGCTAAGCAACATAAAAGGGCAGCATCAATAGATATAGTGAATGCAGCTATGTCAGTAGCTATACCAGTAGCTGTAACAGCATCAATAGGAAGCTAGCAACAACAGCTATAGCTGAAGCAGTAGCATCAACGAACAGTAACAACAGCTACAACCATTGCTGCTGCCCACTGCATTAGTTACTGTCCTTGCTATTATCATTAGACTGCATCCAGACAATCCTACATGTTTAGAAGACCGTGTGGATAAGGTTGAATAACTAGGGTCCCTCTCAAACATCCATTTCGTGTTGTTCCGTCAATTTATTTGTTGGTTTTGGCGCTTTCTTAAATGTGGCGCTAATTTGCCTAATCGGTGGCATTTCAACTGTCTTGCCACTCAATAATTCCGCCACAGTCAAAAGCTGAATCTTCGGATATTTTTTATTCCATAAAGAGGATTCATAAAATCCTGCCGTGGCTGCCTCAATTTTCATGTCTTTAGTTGGTTCTTGCATGGAGATCAGAACACCTATTGCTGCCTTTTCCCTTTCCAGCACCCCCTTTAGGTCTCGGACATGTGCTGACCCTGTCTTACCAGCCTTTACCGATAATATGACACTTTCAAAAACTCCTTTTTTATCACCCTCAAAAATAATTCGCCCATCAATACCTTTGTCAGCTCCTTTTTTTTGCTCAACAGGCCGGGCTCCAACAAGACCTAGTGCCCACCATTGGAATTGATAGGGATCAGACTCTGCCAGCCGTTCGGCATCCGGAACGCTTACGGGTTCTCCGATCACCTTGAATATGGCGGAATCGCCAAAGGAATCCTTAAGGCGAACCTTAATCAGGTTTATCGCAAGATGCGTGATGTCAATCCCAATCCACGGACGGCCCAGCTTCTGTGCAGCTGCAATCGTGGTTCCACAGCCGCAGAATGGGTCAAGAACAATATCGCCCGGGTTACTGCTTGCGGAGATAATACGTTCTAAAAGCGCAACAGGTTTTTGAGTTGGGTAGCCGAGACGTTCGGCGGCCTGCGCGCCTATCGGATTAATGTCCGTGATGACGTCTGTGATTGAGACACCAGCTTTCTCGTTGAAGTATCGCTTGAATCCAGGCACCTTCCCTTTCGGGGGCCAGTAGATTAATCCAGCATTATTAAGTGCGTCCAACTTCTGCTGAACTGTCCATCTTTCATATTCATTATTAAATAGTTCCTGGAGAACTTTGTTCGGAACGGCCCAATGACGGCCCGCATCAGTCGGGTTTACACCTTGCCACGGCTGTCCTGATTCACCTGTCCTTGTCCCTGCTCCGGTCAAATCTCCTACACGATAATGGCCTTTCTTATCCAAGAACCGGTAGAATCTTTCGATGTAGTCTTCCGAGTAGTCTTGGAAGACCTGATTCCAGACAAAGGCGGATGACTTGGTGTAGAACAATATTACATCATGGACCGGTCCCCATCGTTTTGATCCTGAATGTGCGCTTGTCCGCTTCCAGATGACCTCATTCAAGTAGTTGGCCGGACCGAAAACGGCGTCCATGAGCGTTTTTAAATAATGACTCGCCACTGGGTCGCAGTGAAGGTATATGCTCGCTGTCGTCTTCATCACGCGTCGAAGTTCCACCAGACGTGGCGCCATCATCACTAAATATGCCAGCATGTCGCATTCGCCAAGAAAAGTCCTGAATGCTTGTAGGCAATCCGAAACCTTACCTCCTCCCATTACGATTTCTGCAAATACTGCCTCGCTTTCCTGATTCCAGGTCCATGTATCAGAAAAAGCTTGTATCTGACTTGCTGCTTTACTCCCGTCTTTTTCCGCGAATAGGACGTTATAATTTGTATTGGAATTGAACGGAGGGTCCAGGTAAACGAGGTCCACCGTTTCGTCTTTGATATGACGGCGCATCACATCTAGATTATCGCCATAGTAGAGTAGGTTCTTTGAGCTTTCCGTCATGATGTCATTACCTTAAAAAAGTGAGTTATTACTTTTAAGATTATGTAAGTAAGGCAAATACCCTAAATATTCAAGTATTTTCTACCAAAAAAAGTCTGAGACAAAATTCCGACAACCTCCTGACTACCACCTCCAATACAGAGGGGGTTCCGCACACCCCATCAGGAAAGAGCGCCCCTTCACAAGCATCCTTCATCAGACAGTGTGTACGGTTCCTCCTCTGGTTGATTTCCCCCATTGACCTTATTAGCAGTAACCCCATCCGTATTCAGGGGACCATCTCCGGTTGCCGTCCATCATTTTCGGATGAATCTCGTCCTGGAGCTCCACATCATACTTGGTCTGTCTGATCCACTTATCAAGGTATGCGAGCATCCCGTTCATTGCGCAATACCAAAAACCGTAGCGCTCGTTGTATTTTTCATTGGCGCCTGCCTTGACCTTTCCTGACTGCATGAACATAAGCGACACCGCTTCCTGGATCAGATCATCTTTTATTGATTCTGCCACAGGATTTTTTCTGAACCTTTTCCAGTAGACTTGCTTGGCGATGGAGTAGCAAAGAGTGGGATTGAAATGTTCGCGGTCAATAATGATTTGGTTCCTGCCATAATTCTGACAAAACCAGCCGCGCTTAAAGGATGTGCGAGCAGAACTTCTGGAGATACCGTATTTCTCTTGGATTTCATTTACTGACATGCCTTGGGGAATAATGACTTTTTCTCTGCGTATTTCTTGATCGGTAGATTCCATATAGGGGTTCCTCCGTTATGCTTGTTGATATGGGGTTAAGGGAAATAATTACGTATTGGCGGGGATGAAGGGGCTAACGTGGTCTTGGGATGCTCAGATTCGACCTAATGTAAGGATGCTAGGGGCAACATAAATGAATAGGGGATACTATCCTTTACATGTATTAATATATATAGTGTCATGCTTTATCATGGATTGTAAATCAGGAGGGGACGAGGATCACAAAATATGATGGACTTAAAGATAAAAAATAGCTATTGAGTATCAAGGGGCGAGGTTGAGGGCAACTTCCTGAAAGACATAGGCCGCCTTTTTTCTATTCGTTGTAGATTTCAAAAGATAATCGTGATAGTAAAACTCAAATATTGAAAAGCAGTTGGATAGGTTCCATCCTGTTATAACCATGCTGGAGGGGAATATGGACTGGCTGAAAGATACCCCGTTTCTTACAAAAGAACGGGGTTTTTTATTACAGATGACGAGTTCACGGAGGGCTTTTATGCCGATCCGCATAAAATGCCGTGATAAACCGCGATATATGGCGCAACCGAATGAATATAAAGAACTTATCGCGTCTTTGGCAATCGCTCTGATGGCGTGTTATGCGGACAGGAAACCAAATTTTCGTGTGTTATACGGATCAATCTAATTATTGTTCGACAATACAGGAGAAAAATATTGAAACCCTTAAAATTAAGAGATCTTCAGATTGGAAACATAGATGCAAAAAATGAGCTCTTAACCGGATCGGACGACGAAATAGATTTTTTTCGTAGAGGGTTTTGTCTACCCCCAAATATAGTTTTAGAGGATTTTCTCTCCTCCAAAAAATATTTTGTGACGGGTCTAAAAGGAATCGGGAAAACAGCTCTTTTACGCTTTATTGCACTTGAGGCTGAAAAAAAATTTGGTGCTACAACTTGCTTTGTATTATTTAAAAGTGAGGTGAAGGAACAAGATCGTAAAGACATTTGCCGCGCTTCAAGGGCTGATATTATAGAGAAAAATATAGACGATTACCCTGACACAGATTTTGAAGTCGTTTGGAAATGGTTTATACATAGGAAGATAGTTGACACCATCCGTGAATGCAAATTGAAGGTTTTCATAGATGATGACAATTATAAAAAATATGAGAAGTGTGTCACTGCTCCAAAGCTTGAAGAGAAATCTTCAGGAATAAAAAGACTAATACCCAATCTCAATAAAGGTTCGATTGAAATAAGTAAAACTCCAAAGATAGGCTTGGATTTTGATTGGGAAGATAAAGATAAAACACTGGTTAAATTCTATAGCATAGCTAAGCAAGCAGATCAACTATTTAAGGAATTAAAGCCTGCTGGTGGTTTTCTATGTCTCTTTCTGGATGAATTAGAATTAACCTTGGGATCTCAAAAACAATATAAAAGAGATGCGGCACTAATTAGGGATTTAATTGTCGCTGTTGAGCAAATCAACTCAGCATCAAAAAAAATAAAATCGAATGTAATAGTTTATGCGGGTATTCGGTCAGAGGTAATTTCTGCAATAGAATCTGTGGGTAAAGAAATAAATAAAATTATTGGTGATTTCGGGAGCCAAATTATTTGGCATCAATCTGGATCTGAAAATGAAAACCACCCGTTACTTAATATTATTGTTCAGAGAATTTCTATTTCAGAAAACATAGATATTACACAAAATGAGTACTCAAAATCTGTTATTTGGAATAAGTATTTTCCAAAAACAATTCAAGGAATACAGTCAGAAAAATATATATTACACAATTCGTGGTATCGTCCTAGAGACTTGGTACGCCTTCTAAATTTGGCAAGAGATCAGTTTCCTGATTTACAGGGATTTTCGCAAAGGGTTTTTGATGGCACCAAAAAACAATATAGTCAGGAAAGTTGGGTAGAGTTAGCAGAGGAATTGAGCGTAAAATATAGTCAACCTGAAATAAGTGGAATACAGCAAATTTTTAATGGATACAAAAGACAATTTAGCTTCGGAGATATCCAATTGCATATAGAAAAAAGATTGAAATTATACCCTGCGATCGAAACAGTATTGAATTCACATAAACTTGGTGAAATTTTAACCGATTTATACAATGTGGGCTTTATAGGGAATGTCCTTTTTTCAGGTGGACGAGGAGATGTCGTTAAAATGCGTTTTAGTTTTAGAGGCGATCCCAATTTAATATTAGAAGAGAAACTAACCATACATAAAGGCTTATATTCATTCTTTACATTATGAGTTGGCAATTAATGTCGAACCAGTCAATTCAGGCGACGGGAAGGGGCGCAGGGGCGGTGACGCGGGTAAATTTGTTGGCCCGCGCCTGATTTCGGTCGTTAGGCATCGAGCATGTGGATATCGTGCCGTATCAAGACGGACTCTCATATTCTCAACGAAGCTTCATTCCGGCTATTGAAGCTCCCTGAGTCGAACATCCGAGTTGGAACAGTCACGGATCGTGAGTTCCAGCTTTCAATTCGAGCCATTGACATTGACGGCATACCGGAGCGCTCCCAGGTTCATCATGCTCATCACGTCATAAAGGCCTTTCTTATAGCCTTGAATGTCGCGGCGCTCGGGATGTTCTATTGGTCAGTAGATCCTTGGGTGCACCCCGTCCTTGCTCTCACTGATGACCTGGAGAACTCCAATCCCCGCGCCGGCGCCCTCATCGCTACGCCCGACTACACTTTCGAAACACTTAAGGCTCTTGAAGAATCTGAGGTCCAAAACGCAGTAATCATTTTTGGTGTCCTTGCGCGGGAGCGTAGTCTTGACCTCGAAGCAGAGTACTCGAAAGGGCTGCTGTTACTCAGGATGAACTTCTACGACATCAATTTCCGCCGCGAATCGTTCTCGTGTTTCTACCGCGCACTTGAGCACTTCGTTGCTTCTCGATTGTTGAAGGTCAAGAAACTGAAGAACGAATTGCGCGACTTGCAGCGGGGCGTTTCCCAGCTCGGTGCTTCGTCAGAGCTCGTTAATGAATTGCGTGAGGTCTATGCCACTCGCTCAAGCCAAGTCGCGCACTCACAGATTTTACCTCGCGACATCACCTTCGACGAAGTCATGAAAGCCAAAGTATTCCTCGATTTTGTCATGCACAAAACGTTCAAGGCTGAAGGTGAACGGCTTCTTGAGGAGCGCCGCCATGCCTAACCTCTCGTCCCAGGGGACCCTGAACTCAAACGTTAGATCAATCATTTCAAATGCAAATCCTCAAAATATTTCATCCACAATAGGTGTTGACTTGTAGATGAAGACAGCGATTCCGGTGGTTGAGCGAGCTTGAAAATCAGTAATTGGATATTTTGTTACGTATAGCTTCCTCCTACCATGAATTCGTATATGGAGATATAAATAGGTTTCGGTAGTTTGGGATAGAATCATTGAAAGGCAGGAGGACTCATAAGCTTCCTGGGCGTTAGAGCCCTCATTTCAGTATGTCCCAAGCCTCTTTGAACCATAATAGGTTGGTTGGATCATTGAATCCTTGTCACGCTGGAGGATTGGTCTGGAGGCTGCGGCACCTGCTTTTCATTTCTTCTGTTGGGAGGTGATGCGATGTCAGGAATAAAGGGAAGTTTTAATGGTTTTGTCGGGATCGATGTTTCCAAGGATAAGTTCGATGTTTGTGGAATAACAAGCGACGAGGCCAAGCTTTTTCAGTTATCTGCGACCATGGATCGAAAAGGTTTCGATAAACTGAAGGGGCATCTTGCCTCTGTTTCCGTCTCGTCTGTTTTAATCGGGATGGAGTCCACGGCGTCCTACCATGTAAATCTCTTCTCTTACCTTGTTTCTGAGGGTTACAACGTCATTCTCATAAATCCTTTGCTGATTTCCAATTACGTGAAGATGCAGCTCAGGAAGACCAAGACGGACAAGAAGGATGCTGTTGTCATTGCCCAGTTTCTTCGTACCAATGGTGATAGCCTTATTCAACGGGTTACTTCGTCTTTGATTTCGGATCTTCGGGATCTTGCCCGTCAGCGGGAAAGTCTGGTTGACGAGATGACCGCTCTGAAGATGGAGATAAAGCGGCTACTGAATATCACCTTTCCGGAACTTGAGCATATGGTAGGGATATTTACGAAGTCCATTCTAAAGCTTTTGCAGCGTTATCCTTCCGCATTTGCGCTTAAAGATGCGGATCTTGGGCAATTGTCTCAGACGTTGATTGCAGATTCCTATGGGCACAAAAGAGAGGCGTTTGCGACAGAGTTAATCAAGACTGCCCATACATCGATAGGTAGTAGCAGTCCCGCCAAGGAAATGATTCTTAAACAGAAGATAGCGCTGCTTCTCCACCTTGAAGACGCCCTTCAGGAGATAACCGATGTGCTCATTGAAATGAGTCGAAAACTGATGGAAGAAGATATAAACATCATGACTTCAATAAAGGGTATCGGGGACAAGACTGCCGTCAATTTTCTCATTGAGATGGGTTGTGACATCAATCAGTATGATCGTTCTGGTAAAATCATTGCCATGGCGGGATTGGATCCGGCTGTTTACCAGTCCGGTAACCATGAAGGCAAAGGCCGGATTACGAAACGGGGCAATCGCCATCTGCGAAGGGTCATATGGCTGATGACCACCAGGGTGATCCATTACAGCGATATTTTCAAGGCGTATTATCTCAGACGAAGAAAGGAGGGATTGCCCTACAAAATGGCTGTGCTGGCCACTGCTCACAAATTGATCCGGGTCATCTATGCCATGCTGACACAACGGACATCTTTTTGTCCGCAAGCGAATTCATTATAGTTGACTGAAAGCGTGAGGTCAGATTTTTTTGTTGGTTTAGTAGATTTCATATGCAAAGTGTGATACTAAATTCAGAGAATAAGATCGGCTGTGAAATAAGTTCCATCCTGTAAAACCATACTGGAGGAAAATATTGACTGGCTAACAAATACCCCGTTTCTGACTAAAGAGCGGGTTTTTTTATTTTCTTAATCACTTACCTAAAATAAGGAGGAGTGGCTCATGGCTCGCAGGGTTTTCTTTAGTTTCGATTACAATTATGTTTGGAAAGTAAATCAAATTAGAAGCATGACAAACATTATTGGCACGGCAGCCGCTGGCTTTCAAGATGCTTCACTATGGGAAGCATCTAAGAAGAAAGGGGACAAGGAAATCAAAAAAATGATCGATGATGCTTTGCAGAATACATCGGTTACCGTCGTCTGCGTTACATACGGCACCTCGACGAGGAAGTATATTAACTATGAAATTGAAAAGTCACTTGAAAAGGGTAATGGACTTGTTGCCGTTCAGATTCACCATTTGAAAGATCAAAGCGGTGACACAGGATCAGCGGGAGCCATACCATCTCAAATCGAGGAGAATGGATTTAAAGCGTACAAATACACAAATAAGGAAGCCTTAGCGCGTTGGATAGAGGAAGCAGCAGAGCTCGCTGGTAGGTGATCTTAAATTATGATAAAAGATCAAGGAGGTGACACTATGGATAATACAAAAAGGCGAGTGTTTTACAGCTTCCATTACAAACCGGACGTTATACGTGCATCACAGGTCCGCCAAATTGGCGCGATCGAAGGAAACAAGTCGGCCACTGACAATGAGTGGGAAAAGATCACAGGTGGAAAAGACGAGGCTGCAAAAGACAAGGCTATAAAAAAATGGATAGCAGATCAAATGGAAGGACGGACATGCACCGTTGTCCTTGTTGGACAAAACACGGCAAATAGGAAATGGATAAACCATGAAATCGTCACTTCTTGGAACGATGGCAAGGGTGTTGTTGGTATTTACATACACGGATTAAAGAATTTCGAGGGTGTGGTTTCGACACAAGGGAATAACCCCTTCGATTACATAACTTTTGGTGAGCCCAAGAAGAAGCTGTCTTCTGTCGTGAAGTGTTACAACCCTGCAGGCAGCAACAGTAAAGAACGGTATGCATGGATAGAAAAGCACCTGTCGAACGCTATCGAAGAGGCCATCATAATACGCAAAGCGAACTGATGCATATAATGCCATAAGTGCATCCCACGTTTTATGCCTTACGAATAAGCTAGGGGCCAAACGAATGGATATCCCACGCAACCCCTCCAGTCCCCTCTATGGAGTCCGTATCTGGCTTTCAGGTGCTGTCCCACGGGAGGTTAATGAACAGCAACGCCTCGCAATTCTTGAGTTTGTCGGACAATTTGCAGCAACGGTGTACCGAGCAGGCGGGCACATCGTTCACGGCAGTCACCCAAGTTTCACCCCCATTTTGCTAGATGAGGCAAAAAAACATCGCAAAAATGGCGGACGTAAGGATTGTCTGACTTTAGCGGTTTCAAAGCTATGGTCGAAGGATACGAACGTTGTCCCCGTGCAGGATTGGCGTGAGACCTGTACAGTCTACGAGATACCAGAGGCGACCGGCGAGCCGGTCAGAGATAATAGTTTGCAGGAGCTGCGCAACTGGATGTCAGACAATTGCGACGCTTTCGTTGCTGTTGGAGGGATGTGGTGGAAAGAAGTTGCGGGCCGCTCCGGTGTTCCCCTGGAGGCTGGTCTCGCAATCGAACGCGGAGTCCCTTGCTTCCTTCTTGGTGGACTGGACGGTGCTGCTCATGATTATGTAAGAGATCATCCGGAAGTAATTAGATCGCTGAAAAACGGCCTGGACGAAGCCACCAACCAAAGTCTAGCCACAGAAGATAACGTTGGCGGCATTGTGCAGCGCGTTTGTGATCAGCTTTCTCGGCTGCCGCTGGTTCGTGGTCGTGTCTCTGATGGTATCTCGTTTCGAATCCTGGCACTGGACGGGGGTGGCATAAAGGGCGCATTCACGGCGTCTGTTCTTGCAACCTTGGAGGACTCGCTTGGCCTTTCGATCGTGGATCAATTCGATATGGTTGCCGGCACCTCTACCGGTGGTATCTTAGCCATCGGGTTAGGGATGGGGTTGCATTCTCAAAAATTATTGCAATTTTACCGTGAGCGTGGCCCTGTGATTTTCCCCGTCACGCGGCTTCACCAACAATGGTGGCGCAAGGTCCGCCACTTTTTCCAACCCAAGTATTCCCAGGGTGTGCTGCTTCGGGAGTTGAGGAAAGCGTACTTTCTGGACGATCAAAAAAAGGTTTTGGGTGACTCGAAGTGTCGGTTGGTTGTTCCCGCATATGATGCCGTCAGCGGAGCCTGTCATATTTTTAGAACGCCGCATCACCCACTCCTAAAGTCTGACGAGTTTACGAATGCTGCTGAAGTTGCGTTGGCGACTGCGGCCGCTCCCACTTATTTCTCTGCTGCAAAAGTTCGCAATATGATCGCGAATACAGCTTATTTTGACGGTGGAGTCTGGGCGAACTGCCCTGCTATGGCAGCAATTGTCGAAGCGGTGTGTTACTTGGAAGTTCCCCTTGATCGCATCGATATTTTAAGCATCGGAACAACTGAAGAACCATTTACTGTAAAGAAGATGGCACGGTCTGGGGTTATGCGCTGGGGGAAAACCCTAATTGAATTGCTAATGAACGCGCAAGTGGAATCATCCGTACAGCATGCAGAACGCCTCGTAGGGGAACCTAGGTTCCTACGAGTTAACACCGTCACAAATCCAGGAATGTACTCACTGGACAGTTCGAAAGAAATTGAGGACCTTATAACGTTGGGGAACAAGAAAGCTTCTGATCCCGCCATTCTGTACCAGGTGAAATCCCGTTTTCTCAACGGTGTTGCTTCTATGCCTTGGAGGTAATTTAAAAGTGGGGTGACAAGAAATTGTCTTTTCGACGTTTTTGAGTCGTACAAGTTCTGAATGCAGTTTAGAATACTTTGCGAAATTATGGTGACGCCATACTAAATTATCAGTGGGTAAAAACTGCATTTCTATCGTAAATAATCGATTCTTTCATATAGGCCAAAACGTTTGTTTGTAGGTGTAACGGCAACCACCGATATTTATTATCTTGCTAATATTCAAGATAGGGAAACCCCGCCAAGCGGCTTGACGGGACTGGTGCTTTGACAAATGGATGGATTTGGGTTCTTGGGTTTTACAAGTAGCTCACGGCTTTTTGAATTACCACTTATTCTTTACTCCATACGGCATTGACCGTGACACCCACTCCAACAGGTATTGACTTGATATAATCTTGGCCAGCCCGAATCATTTCCCGTCTTACAATGTCCCTGACAACCTCAGCCTGGTCTTCCCTTACCTCAATGACAATCTCGTCATGAACCAAATTCACAATTTTGGCTTGGTATCCCATCAGGCTTTCCGACAGATAGAGGATTGCTTTTTTCAGGATATCGCCACATGTTCCTTGAATCGGCGTGTTTTTGCCTTTCCTCTCAAGTGATTTCTGGCTTGCAAAAGAATCCGGCGAGGGGAAAAACCTTTTCCTACCGCCTAACGTCACCGTATAAAGGTTTTCTACGGCTTTCTTGCCTAATGTCTCCAAGGTATTCCTCACTTTAGGATATGCCTGGAAATATGAGTGGATAAAGCTTTCTGCTTTTTCTATACTGATGTTAAGCCCTTCGCTGAGTCCCTTTGCACTCATCCCGTAGCAGAGACCAAAATTTATGGTTTTTGCAATGCCACGCTGTTCATTGGGCACTTTATCAATGGGAAGATTGAACATTTCTGCTGCTGTCCGAGTGTGCAAATCCTGTCCGGTTCGATAGGCGCTAAGGAATGCATCGTCCTGGCTGAATTCTGCGAGTATCCGCAGCTCAATCTGGCTGTAATCGGCGGTGATGATCTTGAATCCGTCGGGCGCTGAAAACAAGTCCCGCCATTCCTGATTATGTGGTATCTGTTGCACATTCGGTTTCTGGCAAGTGAAGCGACCTGCCTCAGTTCCCAACTGGAAAAATTGTGGATGAATCCGCCCTGTCTTCTCGTTGATGTGCTTCGGTAGTTTATCCACGAAGGATGTAAGCAGCTTCGTTGTTTTCCGATATTCAACAAGTGTCTTGGCGAAGGGATGATCGATCTTTTCCAATATCTCAATTCCAGTGCCTTCAACGTTAAAACCGAAAGATATAAGTGCTTGCTTGACCTGAACCGTCGACCGGTAATTCATATCAGCGCCTTCTTTGAACAACGATGGGTGTTTGTCCATGATCCCGGATTCCTTGACGATATCGTGCAGCTTTTCAATAATTTGCGCTTCTTCCTTGAGCAACCGCGCTCTCATGAGCTCAATCTTTGCAGTGTCAAAGTTTACCCCTGCCAGTTCTATATTTACGATTGCCGGGGTAATCGCAAATTCCAGCAGGGCAATATCCTTCAAGTCCGCTTTTGCTATGGCTTCGGCCTGAATCTTGAAAATCGGCTCCAGATGCTTAACATCATCGGCTGCATAGCGGATTTGATCATCAGAGAAAGCTTCTCCGGCGATGAAAGAGGTTTGCAAAGCTTTGTCCAATTCAATCTTCAGGTATTTGCGGCAAACTGCTTTAAGGGAATGATCGCCGCGTTGGGATATGCCAGCGGTTAACAACTGTTCGGCAAGCATGGTGTCGAAAAGACTTCTGAAGTGAATTTCGCCGTTGCCGAAGATATGATATTTAATGAATTTCATGTCAAACAGACCGTTATGGAAGATCTTGAGGATGCTAACATCTTCAAGTATTTTTTTAAGACCGCTATAGATAAAGGGTTTACTGTGATCCTGTAGGATTGCGGACACGTCAATCATAAAGATGCGGTTACCGGCCATGAGTTGAATTAAAACAAGTTCAGAGCTGAAAGGATCGAGTCCGGTGGTTTCCGTGTCCATGAAGGCCTTCCGGATAGCATTTTTGTAGATGTAGTCCTCCATATCGGCCAAGCCGTCTTCGTGGCGGATGATCGTTATTACTTTTTCCCCCTCTGGCAGTGCCGGGCGCTTTATAAGATAGTCCATCACTTCCGCTTTACGCTCCCTAATTGCGGGGATGAATTTCTGGATAACATCTTCCGGTCCGTCTATAATAAGCTGATCCTGATCAAGCGACAGGGTGATTCCATTATCGTGTAACGATGCGAAGAGCCTTTCTGTATTCATATTGCCACCCTGGAATAAGTAGTGTCCCCTTTCTTATAAGAGGCGATTAAGGATTCCGTCTTGTCGGAGATACCCAAAGGTTCCTGCTGTCTTGGATAGATAGAAGCAGTGGGAATTGGACCGCCACCATCGTCGGCAGCGTCAGCGATAACGATAAGATCTTGATGTAAATCAATTATTTCTTTCTTTGCGGGTGACGGTTCTGGTGACGCTTCCGGAACGCGACAAGTTGGATCGTCTACCTTGAAGATTTTGACGGTTCTTGCCCCACCATGGCTGCTGCGTGATGCCACGATTTCAATTCCCGACGTCCTCAACGCCGTGGCAGATCTTTTCAACTTGGACGTCAGCGCATTAGCCGCCTTCGGCCATTGCTTTTGCCGCTTTGTTTGCTCTTCAGCCTTGTCATTTAGGTGTTTCAACAAGTCGGTTGCAGTGCCTTCCCAGCCATTCGGGTTAGCCTCTATGAATGATCTGACGGCAGTTGCTAGAATATCGGCGTCAAGGGCCAGTTCGACGGCTTCGGTTGCATTTTTATCGTACTGTTTCATGAACTCTCCTGGCTCCCAAGGCAATGACTCTTCCGCCGCGACAACCCATGCTGCAAAATCAGCCATACGGGGAAGGCGATCGAGTTTCGTTGTTCCGATGTTCCGTAACGCGCAAGACACAGCGGAGAGCAAGGCTCCCAGAATACCTGGTGCATCGTCATAGAAATTGTCCCACAGCTCCTTCTCCGTAATGCGCCGGTCTGCGGGAATCGGCTTCAAGTTGATGATAATTGAGCGGTCGGCCAGGTCATGCCGCGTGATGATATCGTCTATAGAATTCAGAATTGTGGCGCGGGTCGCATTAAAAATGCTTTCTTCGTCATCTGCAAAAAGCGTCCTGGTGGAAAAACCACCCCCGGTAGCAAGCCTACAAATGGCGTCACTGGCCCATACTGGCAAAACTGAGAGGTTGTCGAAGGCTAGGACCCACCCATTGTTTGCCGCTATCATCAAATCTCTGACTTCTTTTGGCGTCGTCCGTAACGGTGATGTGGCGGCATCAACCAAGGCTTTCAAAATTCGTTCTGCTGTACTCTTTGCACTACCCTGTTCGCCGGTCAAAACGAGCACCGGATAAGGACCAGTGTCCTTCATGGTTGATATCAACCACCCCACAATGAGCTTGAAGTCCTCTGGGTTCATGAGGTTCAGATATCCCTGCAACGATTCAAGAGAACCGTTATTGATAGGATACGGTAAGGGGGCCATGCCTTTTGTTCTGCGGAATTTAACCGGGGGGCGTTGAATAATCTGCCAGCCGGAAGGCTTAACTTCAATAACCTCCCACCGGTCGTTTGTCATGTCGATGTAAATCGAATCACCTTTCCCGGCGACGCGGATATGGACCGTTTCTTCCTTTCCTTCAAATTGCGCCTTCGCTTCAATGACTCCGAGGGCATCCTGGATCGCTTGCGCCGACGGTGGTCTGTTTGTTTCTTGGTAAAACCTGTGTTTCAAGTGATTCTTGAAGCCCCTGCTTTTGATCTGCCATGTTTCGTAATGCTCATCAACTTTGAATGTGGCAAACGGATTACCGTCAAGGTCGTGGAAAAGCTCAGCCTCAACTGCCAGTTCGACCAGACGTTGCGATTGTGTCTGATCTTCCTGCGGCAACGCCGCTTTTCGTGACTTCAAAAGGTCATTCACCGTTTGCTGGCTCAATGCCAGGCCTGCTTTTTGGGCTTCCAGAAAGAACCGTGCTGTCTCTTTATCAGTCGACGTCAAGGTGACCTCGGCGAATTGCTTCAACTTCATGTAATCATCAAAGGCATTGCCAGACAATTCAATTTCGCCAAGCAAGGCGCTTAAATCTTCCGGCATGATCCCAGCAAAGCGTATTGGAGAAGCTTTACGGGGCGTGCCAGAAGCCTCTATCGACACCGGAAGTTTGCACTGGCAACGCGATGCATCGAAGTCCGGGAAGTGTCGCATGACGAGTTCCCGCAAAGCGTCGCAACCATAAGGCGCGGTCTTGTCCTTGTTTAATTCCAGATAGTGCCGCGTTTTGCTCTCGTTGAAGTCAGGACCACCGCCGATGATGCGCCGGATGAATTCCAGATTTGTTTCCAAATCCCCCAGCGCCAAGCTGAAAGCAGATATTCCAAGCCTCACGTCATGGGGCATGGATACCCCGCTGGTTCCTTTTGCGCTCAGGAATCCCATCAAATGGCATCGGTCGAAGATCCGGTCGATATTGCGAAATGAGGAGGAAAAGCTACTTTTCTCAGCTGGCTTACGTTCCGGCGGAATTTCCACAGGAATCGACAAGAAGTCGTTTCGCAACTTCTCGTCGGCCTGTGTCGGAATGGCGGATAGAAAGGCGCTGACCCGTTGTGGCCTGTCCGGCTCATCGGGGTAGGTATAGACCTTTGTCCCTGGTATTTTCGTCAATCTGTGAAGCTCGAAGATTGACGGGTCAATTTCAATGCCTTCCTGTTGGAAGCGTTCTCTGAAGCGGGCTCCCCATGCTTTCAGGCGGGCTGCCATTTCTCGCCTGTTGCTTGCGTTGATTTCAATCTCCGGTATCGGCATAAAAAGCCAACAGCCAGACCCACTATCCATTAAAACAGGTTGCTGATATTCAATGGTCCCGCTCGACAATACCGAACTGATCGACTGAGCCACCTTTAAGCATGCTAGTTTTTCTCCATCGGTAGCGTTAGCCTTCAGTTTATTACCGCTCTCGTCTCTTGGTTTACAGGCATCCAGATCAACGGCGAGGATTCGCAACGCCGCTACATCGGTTCCGGATGCCGCTGTTCCTTTTGCGAGCAGCTCCTTTTTCCGTGGTTGTAGCCCGGCATAGCAGGTGAATCCAACGGAGTTGTGAGCAACAACTGATTGAATAAACTTCGTTTTATCGGAGCAATACTCCGTATGTGTAGTCCCGTCGGGCTTGATGAAAAAGGCTTCAATGACGCCCAACGGGGATTCTAGGAGGCCATAAAAGGCCTCCATGTCTCGGTACTGTTTCTGCGGGATTTGAATATTCATAGTGCTTTTACTCCTAAGCCCAAGGATTAGCCGTGCTTTTTGGCGAGGCCACTGGCGTAACTGGGCTTGGCGTAGCGATTTCAGGATTGTATTGGTTCTGTTGCTCGTCGCGTAAAGATTTTATGAGCGTAAAATTCACTACATTGAACGTACGTTGCTTACCTGGTACCGATTTCACCTTAAGCTGCGTGAGGGCCTCGTTCGGGCGCAGGCCAGATTGCCTTAACGATTTCAGGTACGGGGAGAGGTATGATTTTGTAGTTGTTGTTGCCAGGCTAAGGCCGATTAAACCGCCGCCACCGATGTCAATTTTGAGATCGGTGTGCAAGGTGAATCCATCCGGGGCATCTTGGCCTGAGAAAGGAATTTTTTCTGGTTTATTGCCAGTCCACTTTGCGTAGTGTGGAAAGACACCCACAATAACGCCCATGATTTCTGGCACGATCTCATTATTCATCAGAAATCCGCCATCGGACGGTTTAATCCATACGAGGTTCTTGTCAGACAGACGTTCAATGAGGTCCAGAGCTTCATCAGGGATTTCAATATTTACGCTATTATTGTTTTTATTTGTCATATCAACGGTCATTTTTATTCTCCTAATATTTTATTTTTTTGGTCTTGCTGACGATCCTTTAACAGGCGGCACTTGGGTAGAGTCTCGCGATTTTAAATCGTCACTAAAAATTAATAATAATTGCAACATGTTTAAATAAGGTCTGGTAGATGGTGACGATGGTGACAGTCTTTTCCCTCGCTCATTCTGAGAGCACTTAATCTTTCGGTTCTTTAACCGTAATATCTTCTGGCGTGTCTTGCCGTTCAAGGCTGTCAGCAGGAAACAAACCGAAGGAATCGTCACCATCGTCACCACCGCCCCCTCTCTGCCCCTAGTCGTTTGGCTTAGAAGGGGCGTATGTTTTTTTCTCTCTTTCCTCCTTTCCCGTTTACCGCAACCTTTGTTCCAACTGTGAACTGGTTACGTTTGATATGAGGATAATCAATTTTTATGCCAAACGAAAAAAAGCGACCAGAGATGATTCCAGTCGCTTGATTATAAAGGTGATTTGTCTATGTCTTGAGTTGTTGACGGTTGGGGGCTAGAAGCGATAGTTGCCCTTAAGCCCCTCCATGCTATGAAATAAAATAAGCAATGTATTAAATATGGTAATTAATATTTAATGCCATACTGTTTCAGTCTGCTGCGAAACGTCCTGTCTTTCTCGTTGATCATTCTCGCTGCCTTCGCAACATTCCCCCCCGCTTTTTTACAAAGCTGTTCATGGTAGTGCTTCATGAAGTCGTCGTAAGGCATTGCGTAAATGTCAAGCTTTGGTTCTTCATTATCTTTCTTTATAGTCGTTCTGCCTGTCAGCAAATGCAGGAATTCATTTGATGGGTACAAATCAAGAAGTTTATTGAACAGTATTTCTCTTTCCTCATAGGCCTCTGGGATGTTCTGCCCTTGGCCGAGCTTGATGCCGCTCTTGAACTCAAAAGTAGAATTCATCAGGCCCTGGCATTCTTTTCTATCTTTTGACGCAAGCCTCCTCAGGGGATAGTAAAATTCCATAGAGAACCCTTTTCTTTCCGTAATGTTGCTTTCATTCATATCTGTAATGTTGTTTTCACTCATATTTGGGGATTGGAGAAACAAGGAACAGAAAAGCTCGTATCCCTGAAAGGCCTTTTCAAATGGTTCATATTCCTTCATTCTTCTTACGTTTAAACGCTCGTCAACGTCGGCGCTCACGTAAAGATCTGACTCCTCAAAAGCCTTAAAAGGCTTCTTTACGCCTTTCCTGGCTGCTTTAGTGCCCAGCCCAAGTCGTATTCTGTCCTTGTACCCATAGATTCCAATGCCAAAAGAGCTCAGAAGCGAATCCAAGGCATCCGTGTCGACCCCACCCTTTCTCAATTCGTCAACAAAATCATAGAGCTTTGAAGCGTCTATCGCAGTGTCTTGCTCTCCAAGTTTATCCAGCCTCTCCTCATCATAAAAGGAAGATTTCGTATAATCACTCTTAAAATCATTCTTATTGTCATCATCCCGAATGCAGGATATCAATTCCCGCTTTCTCCGTAACAGCCTGCCGACCCTTTCTATTTCCCGGACATTCCCTGGCCAATGATAGGTCAGCAAAATCATAACTTCACGTGTAGACAGGCTTTTTATTATCTCTGGGAACTTCGCACCGAGATAATAAAGGATATCGCGTCTCCTCTTAAAAATCGGGGGGACACAAAAAGGAAAGAAGCGGTATCGAAAATCTTCTCTTAAATTTTCCTCTCGATTTGTTGCCCCGCCAATACGGACGTTGGCATTAGCGGATTCGACAGCGCCCACACCCCTGAACTCGCCAGTTTCAATGAATGTCAGAAGCATTGCTTGGATTTCCCGTGGTAGTTCGCCAATCTCCTCAAGAATAAGCATTCTGCCGTTGGCGTTTGCGACTAAGCCTGGCTGAATACCCCTAACGTTACCTTGCCCGATTACTTCGGCGTTATAACCAAACAATTCACTCCTTGCTATGTTTGCATCGCTGTCTGGCCCTCCGAAATGGGCGCAATTTGCCCAATCAACTTCTTGATTCGGGTTCTCTTCTTTCCATAGCCGTTGCAGAATATGAAGAAAAAGAGATTTTCCAACCCCAGTGTCACCTGTTATCATTATTGGAAGATCGTCTGATGCTTTGAAGTGCGCTTCAAACAACAACACTTTTCCGCTCAGTTCGGGAGGCACAATATATTTAATCGCTCCCGCAACAGCCTTATCTCTCTTGATCTTGCTTTTCTTTGAATATTTTTCCTCGGGCTGATTTGCTAAAGGCTCGCCTTTCTCGCTCTGGTCTGTCATTTTTCCCTCATTCGATATGATAGTATTAAATATCACGATAGGCTTCACTAAATATCGTAAATATCCATTAATGACAATCTATTTTCCCTCTGCCGTTTTTATGGTAGGAACAATACTAAATAGTCAGTATATACAAACAACTAAAGGCTTACCGCTACAGCAATAGACGAGTTGGCATGTTATTTGCTAAAGCGTTAAAGTTGATTAAAAGGATTTCATGCAAACCGATTATGTTGCTTATTTTTGGATCTACGGTGTAGCGCCGCTATGATCCGCGATTATGTTACCTTTCAGAAATCCAGAAAGGTAAAGAGCAGTGCAGGAACAAGGACAAAAGAAAGAATGTTTTACACAAAGCGAGGCTCCTGATAAACTCAGGGCCGGCAATCTGCAGGAGACGAGAAAAAAGGAAATCGCACCGAGGCTATTGGGGGTTGATCAAACCGCTATTTATCTCGGAATTGCGGCGAAGACAATTCGTAATCGCATCGGATTGAAGGCGAAAAATCCTTTTCCCGTAAAGCCAAAACGTATCGGCGGGAGAGTGCTTTTCGACAAAAAAGATTTAGATCGCTTTGTCGATTCTCTGCCCACCACACTGGACATGTAGCAGGCTGTATAAAGAATCATCATAAAAGCTATATGCAATCACTTCCAGGATACACACGAGGACAACTTGCCCGTATCATGGAAGTGGATGTGATGGCTGGTAGCCGTTGGGAAAGGGCGGTCATGAAAATACCTTTTTATTTGAAATGGGCGCTTGCCTATCTTGAATTGAAGGGCCACGAATTGAAACCACCATTGAAACGAAAACGAACGGAAAAGGAAAGGAGGTAATGGAAATGGCAGTATTGGCGGAGTGCCCAATTTGTCACAAAAAACAGAGTTTGCGTAATCGACTTTGTGGTTGTGGCGAGGACCTTGTTAAGGCTAAAAAATCAAGTAGGGTCCGCTTTTGGATCAATTACCGTCTACCCGGCGGGAAGCAGGTACGCAAAATAGAGGGTGACGGATTTGATTTGACGGAAGCCAAGGCGGCGGAAGGTAAAACGAGGTCCATGAAAGCAGAAAACCGAATTCTGGACATAAAACCCGAAGCGAAAATGAGCTTCAAAGAATTGGCCGAGTGGTATCTTAAACTTGAGAGCGTGAAAGCATTGGCGCGTTATCCTATCTTGACAATCAACTTGAACAGCTTCAATCAGGTTTTTGGGGATACCGTTGTAAATCATCTAAAACCCGTTGACCTGGAAAATTATCAGGCCAAGAGGAAATGCCAGGGTCAGGCCGATTCCTATATTGATCAACAGATAGCAATGGCACGGGCCATGATCAACAAGGCTTTCGATAATGACATCGTGAGCGGCGACACTATCAAGATCTTTAAGCGGGTCAAGAAGCTTCTCAAAGGCGATTCCAATGCAAGGGACAGGGTGCTTACAAGTGAGGAATTCACCCGGCTTATGGATGCCCTACCTTTTCATACAAGGGCAATTGTGGCAACAGGCTATTATGCCGGAATGCGAAGGGGTGAGGTTATTAATCTAACTTGGGATAAGCTTGATTTAAAAAAACGGATAATTTCGCTTGAAGCTACCGATACAAAGGACCGGGAAAAACGAGAGATTCCAATTTGCGATGAGTTGAATAAAATCCTGGAGAAGATACCGAAGGCTATCCATAGCGAGGAAATCCACAAAAATCATGTTTTCCTTTTCAAGGGGAAACCGATCAGGGACATAAGGACGTCGCTTACAAATGCTTGTGAAAAGGCGGAAATCCCTTATGGCAGGAGAACGAAAGACGGCTTTGTCTTCCACGACACCCGACATTGTTTCAATACGAACATGCGAAAGGCAGGGGTTCCAGAATCTGTCATTATGAAGATCACGGGTCATTCCACAAGGGAAATGTTTCTTCGTTATGATTCCGTTGATTCTCAGGACACCCGGAAGGCTGTTGACCAAATGGAAGGCTTTTTGAAAAGTGTTGACCAAAACGTTGACCAAGCACCCCTCAAAGCAACAAAGGGTTAACCGATGAATCAGCTAACCCCCTGTTTTTCTTATGGTGCCGAAGGCCGGACTTGAACCGGCACGAGCATAGCCCACTACCCCCTCAAGATAGCGTGTCTACCAGGTTCCACCACTTCGGCATATATGGGCAAGATCACTGTTCCATTCCCTACATGCTCAAGAGGCTTTTGTCAATATGAAAAGCGGCCTCAATTTGCATAAGATTCTACTTTGCAGCAGGTTGAGGGGCTGCGGGTAAGGGCTGTGAAGCCGGTTGCGGCGCCTTCTGAGCGGGAGACGGACCCGTCGCCTTGGCAGCCGGACCTTGTCCTGAAGGAACCGGTACCGCTGCGAAGGGCTGCTGCCCACCGGGAACCTGTGGAACGGCAGGCTGTGAAGTCGGCGACGCGGGTAACTGTCTTTCCGCAACAGGCCGGCCCGTTGCCTTCATCAGGTTACTCCCCTTTTGACCGGACATATAGGAAAGGACAAGGGAAGTCAGCATGAAGAAGACGGCGACGCCGGTGGTCACTTTACCAAGGAAGGTGCCCGGTCCGCTGCTCCCGAAGATAGTCTGGCTTGAGCCGCCGAAGACCGCCCCCATATTTGCTCCCTTACCGGCCTGAAGCAGGACGACGAGGATAAGAGCAATGCAGACAAAAATGTGTAAGATAATGATCAGGGTATGCATGTTTTTTTAGACCTCTTTAATATTTTACGATTGCTGAAAAGGACTCGATGTCAAGACTGGCCCCTCCCACGAGGGCCCCATTTATATCCTTTTCCGACATGAGTTTTCCAATATTTCCAGAATTTACACTGCCTCCATATATGATCCGGAGTTTTCCG
This sequence comes from uncultured delta proteobacterium, assembly GCA_903885795.1. Taxonomy (GTDB): domain Bacteria; phylum Desulfobacterota; class Syntrophia; order Syntrophales; family UBA8958; genus UBA8958. Next base: position 50,309 of record CAISJV010000072.1, read on the forward strand.
GCAAGCTCTTTTCCGTAGGCATCTTCTATAGTATTACGGATAAAGGCATGTACCTCCTGGGCCTGTTCCGGTGTGGCCGTTTTCCCAGTACCGATAGCCCAAACGGGCTCATAGGCAATTACGGCGTCCCCTATATCACCGAGAGCGACATTCTTCAATCCTTCTTTTATCTGCCCCGTGATAACGGTAAAGGTTGCACCCTGTTCTCTCTCGGCAAGGGTTTCCCCGATACAGAGGATGGGCCTCAATCCCTGGGCGAGGGCTGCGAGGAGCTTCCGTCCGATTAAATCATCCGTCTCCCCGGGAAAAGTGCGCCGTTCCGAATGGCCGATGATAACATATTCACAGCCGGCATCGATCAGCATCCCGGCTGATACTTCCCCCGTAAACGCCCCCTGTGCCTGGTCATGGACATTCTGGGCGGCAAGCTTGATTGCTGACCCCCTGAGCGCGGCGGCTACAGCGCATAGGGCCGGAAAGGCCGGTGCAATGACTACCTCGCGACCGGGCGGAATATCGAGCTCAGCGACCAGACGACGGGCAAACAGTTCCGCCTCCCGAACGGTTTTAAACATCTTCCAGTTGCCGGCGATCAAGGATTGCATTATTTCTAAATCCTACACCCGATGAACTCGTAGAGAGTCGAAAAACTTGCTATAATTAACGGCTTCGTAAAAAGAGCCGCAGGCAAGGCGCGCACCGGCAAGGACTCATTTTTACTGAAAAGCGCCCCGTCGCCCTGCTGGGGCAGGTATCCGGGATGCGCCCCCGGAACCTGAGGAATGAGGCGTACTTGTCGTACGCCGCAGTGACGAAGGATGCAGCGCAACGCCACAGCCGGACTTTTTACGGAGCCGTCACAGTTGTTTGCCGATGTAGAGAGCCAGGTCCCGCATCCGGCAGGCGTAGCCGCTTTCGTTGTCGTACCATGCAAAAACCTTGACGAAGTTACCGTCGAGGACGTTGGTCAAAGGCGCATCCACTATGGAAGAATAGGGACTGCTGGTAAAATCCACGGACACGAGTTCTTCTTCGCAACAGGCCAGGATATTTTTCAATTTTCCTTCCGCCGCCGCCTTCAATGCCCCGTTTACCTCGGCAATAGTCACGTTCCTTTTCAGCTCTGCGGCCAGATCTACAATGGAAACATTGGGGGTGGGAACACGCAACGCAACGCCGTCCATCTTCCCCTTCAGGTCGGGAATGACCTCGGTAACCGCTCTAGCTGCTCCGGTGGATGTGGGGACAATAGAGAGGGCCGCCGCTCTTCCCCGGCGGAGGTCCTTGTGTGATCCGTCGAGAAGCCGCTGATCCATGGTATAGGCGTGTACGGTGGTCATAAAGGCCCGGACGATGGTGAATTCGTCGTGAAGAACCTTGACGACCGGGGCCAGACAGTTCGTTGTGCAGGAAGCATTGGAAATGATGTGGTGTTTCTTTTTGTCGTAGGTGTGTTCGTTGACGCCCATGACGAAGGTTCCGTCAATGCCCTTTCCCGGTGCGGCGATAATGATTTTTTTTGCTCCCGCAGCTAAGTGCCCGGCCACATCATCCTTCTTTTTGAATTTACCTGTTGATTCAAAGACGATATCGACGCCCATTTTGGCCCAGGGAAGCTCCGCCAGGGTGGATGTTACGTGGGTGATGAGGATCTTTTTGCCATCGATGATGAGCTGGCTTCCTTCCGTAGTGATCCGTCCCTCAAATATACCGTGCACAGAGTCATATTTCAACAGATGAGCGAGGATTTCCGGTTTTGCCCTGGAATTGATGGCGACGATATCAATGTCTTTACGGCCGTGACAGGCCCTGACCAGATAACGACCTACTCTACCAAAACCATTGATCGCGACTTTAATGCCCATAACAGTCCTCCGTATATTCAACCATCACGAGATGGCGTAGTTTTCAAGCTTCGACAGGCCGGAGCCTGTATAGCCGCACAAGGGGATTTAGTCAACATGAATTTCCCTCAGGGTGGTGACAGGCCCTTAACGACTTTTTGTCACACCTGCCCGCTCACATAGACCATGGACAGGGCAGGAACTGCACCGCGGTGAAACAGGCCGGCATATTTTCTGGCCGAAGGCAACCATCAGGGTATTGTAGACTTTCCAGTATCTTTTCGGGAGCTTTTCCCGGAGTGCATCCTCCGTTTTTTCGGGGGTCTTCGTCGTTACATACCCCAAGCGATTCGAGATCCGGTGCACATGGGTATCCACACAAATGCCGTCTTTGTCGAATCCCAGGGAAATAACCAGGTTGGCTGTTTTCCTGCCGACGCCCTTGAGCTTCAGGAGTTCTTCGATGGTATCGGGCACCAAGCCCTGGTATTTCTCGAGGAGGGTATGGCTGATTTCCCTGATGGTCCGTGCCTTGTTATGATAAAAACCGGCGGGATAGATGGCCTTGGCAATCGTCTCTTCTGACAACTTCAACATATCCTCAGGGCTGCGGGCCAGGTTCAGCAGGCGGTCTGTCGCGACAGCAGTGACTTCATCCTTGGTGCGCAGACTGAGCAGCGTGGAAACGAGCAGGGCGTAAGGGTCGTATTTTTCTGCGGCTAACTGGGAAACAATGGGGAGGCCGCTGTCCAGTACGGTCGCCTGCAAGAGACGGACGACCTCTCCGATATCGTTACTTTTCAATGTCTTTCAGTCGTAACCTTCTTCCGTTGCCAGGATGTCCAGATGGAGGGTCGTGATGTCTTCAATGTCGAGGTTTGGCTCTTCTTTCGTTTCCCGGAAATCTACGATTTTGATGTAGCGTTTGCATTCATTGCAGACATCCACGCGATACCGCTCGTCATCCTCAACAGTGAAATAGGCCAGGGTCTGCTGTTCCTCGTTGCCGCAGAAAGGACATTTGATCCGCAGGAAGGGCCATTCAATACCGCATTGATTGCAGAAGAGGTAGCGCGCTCCCTCCTCCTCTTTTATTTCTCCGATCTTGGGTTCCTTACCGCAAACGGGGCAGTAACCTTCCGACCACTTTGATTTGAGAACAACGGCTCCGTAGCCCGTCACAACCTTTTCAAAAGCCGGCCGGAGGCATTCTTCAAGGAACAGATCAATCAGGTCGAAGGTTTCGTCCTCTTCCCCCCTTTCCTCTTCGTCCTCTTGCTCACCGTAAAAAGCACTGAGCAGCATTTCCTTGAAATCCTCTTCCCCTTCCATGATCTTACGGGCCAGCTCTTTGGTCTCGCCGGGGGCACGCTTTTCGGCGATATGGAGGAGATCGAGGAAATAGGCCTGGGGCTGGGTCAGATCATAGTCCCCTTGAGACAGGTCAATCAGGGGCAAACCGCCTTCCATTTTTGAGCTGATGAGACGTTCATCAACGGGAAAGATGCTCGCGGGCATCTTACGCCGGTATTCTTCCCGGAGAATAAGAATTTCCTCCAGGATGGCGAGCAGTTCCTCGTAGTGGGGATTCTGTGTCTTGTATGATTCAATGGTTTTAAGTGTATCTTTAAGCATTTTAGCCATGCGGGATCTTCTCCTTCAGAAGCAATTTTTTATTCGTGGCTGCTGTATATATAGTTTCATGATCAACTTCAAGCAATTCTTTCCAGGCGACTTTCACCGTCAGATTTTCAGCACGTAATATCTGAGCCAAACATAGAGGGTGCAGATTATAACCGACTCGATCATGAGTGGCATGCCGTAAAGCATGAATTTTTTGAAGGATATGGGGCTTCCCATCTTTTCAGCCATGCCGACGACGATGACGTTCGCCGAGGCCCCGATCGCGGTGCCGTTCCCGCCGAGGCAGGCCCCCAGGGCCAGGGACCACCAGATGGGCATCAGATCCGGATGATGGAGGAGCTGAGTGCCGGAAAGATTAGGCCAGAGCTGTTTGGCCATATCGATGATCAAGGGGTTCATCGTCGCGACATAGGGGATATTGTCGATGAAGGCCGAGGCGAAGGCGGAGAACCACATGACGACCATAGTCGTTCCGAAAAGATTGCCCTGGGTGATGTTAAGGACTTCCATGGACATCCACTTGATCAGGCCGACCTTGACCACGCCGCCGATGATGATGAACAGCCCGATGAAGAAGAAAAGGGTCGCCCATTCCGCCTCGGCAAGGACCTGGTGAGGATCTTTGATGCCGGAAACAAGGAGGAGCAATCCCGCCCCGAAAAGGGCAATCGTAGCAGGCTGCAGATGGAGCATGCCGTGGAAGACAAACCCAGTGATGGTGACGCCCAGGACAATCAGTGATTTATTCAGAAGAACGGGGTCCTTGATGGCCTCCCTCTCGTCCATGGCCATAATCCGTTCCTTGAGCTCCTCCCGGACGGTCAGGCGCTTGCCAAAAATAAACTTGATACTGATGATATAGGCGATGAGCACCACGATAATGACCGGTGTCAGGTGGTAGATGAAGGCCATGAAATCGAGCTGCGCCTTGGAGGCAATCATGATGTTCGGCGGATCGCCAATCAAGGTGGCCGTTCCGCCGATGTTGGAGGCCAGGGCCTCGGTGATCAGATAGGGCACCACATCCAGCTCCAGGGCCTGACAGATCAGCAGTGTTACCGGAGCAATGAGCAGAACCGTCGTCACGTTATCGAGAAATGCCGAAACCACGGCCGTGACCACAGAGAAAATAGCCATGATCTTGAATGGTTCGCCCCTCGCGACTTTGGCGCTCCTGATGGCTATATACTCGAAGACCCCCGTGGGTTTCATGATGTTGATGATCACCATCATGCTGATCAACAAAAAAATGACGTTCCAGTCCGCGCCGAGATCGAGGGAGTGAAAGGCCTCTTCCTGGGTGAGAATGCCCAGAACGATCATGAGGGAAGCGCCGCAAATGGCCACGGTGGTCTTATGGATTTTTTCCGAGACAATCAGGGCATAGGCCCCGATGAATATACATGTGGCAATCCAGAAGGGCCATCCCATAACTACCTGATGAGGTGCGGCGGCAGCATCAGGCGTCATCTTTTACCTCCCGGACGATCATCAAACATGGCATTTGTTATGGTGTTGAAAACATCCCTTTCGTAAATCATCCCGACGACTTTCCCCGCCTGATCGAGAACTGGCACGCGTTTGATGTCGTGTTTGATCATCAGGTCAACGCACTCCATAAGCGAATTATTTTCCTGCACCGTCCAAAGGTCCCGGCTCATATGGGCGGCGACCTTTTCAGCCCCGGCCCTCTTGGCCAGCGATTCCAGCATGCCGTCCCAGGTAAAATTACCGAGATTCATCATCGACATGTAGGAGGGATATACGGCCTTGAGAATATCCCGCATGGATAAAATACCAATCAGTTTGTAATGATCGTCAAGGACAGGCAGGCCTTTGACCCCCTGTTTTTCGGCATCTCTCCTGGCAATGCGCAACATATTCACGGCGTCTTTTAGCGTAACATCCGGCCGGAGGAAATCATGAATCGGAATCATCAGATCTTTTACTTTCACAGTGCCTCCTTATGAAAAAATCCCCATCCTTTAAATATCCCCCAAGAAACTTGCATTGTCACTGCGAGTGGCGAAAGAAATCATCGTCCTTTTGGAAACAGGCTACCTGATAGGCATAATTTATTGATATTATTGACAAGAACTCCTTTCCACGATGGAAGCATATAAGGAGTCAGACACGGCAGGATATGTCCCTGCTTATTTTTTTGGATAGCCCACCGACTGGGCCAGGATGATACGCTGTTCCGGCCTTAACTTCATTGCCTGACCGAGGGTGGCGCGGTCCATTGTTCCCCGGGAGACGGTCGCCAGACCCTCGGAAGCGGAATACAGGTAAACATTCTGGCTGATAAAGCCTGTATCCAAAGCCGAATATAGGTCTTTCACATCATTGGCAGCGTTCTCCATCCTTCCGTAATCGGCAACGTAGATCAGATTGATGGGGGCATCTTTAACATAGGACTGGGAACCGGTCAGGGCGCGGATGTCCTGGGAGAGCACGGGATCTAACCGGTGTTTCTGGGCGTTGTACAGATATAAACCCTTGTCTGTGGCCACATAGACGTCCACTTCCTGCCAGTTTTTGGCCGAGGGAACGGTTCGCTTTCCAGAATCAGGACGATTGACGCCGCAGGCGCTCCAGAGCAGGTTGGAGAGGACCCGGATGGGTAATTTGCGATTGCTGAATTCCCGGGATGACTTCCGGTCTTTCAGGACATGCATGAGGAGCCTGCCGCTGTCCATCTGAGGCTTGACAAGCTGGATGGCTTTTAGTTCCTGTGCTGGCAAGATGCCGGGGATAAAGAAAAGAATCAGCAAAACCGAGATGATAAAAACTCTTTGTCTGAGCATGAGACCCTCCTTGCTCGCCCTCTATACTCCAGCCGCCGCATTCTGGCAAACGGTATTTTGAGAAATTCGGTGTGCCGCATATAGCCACCGATTGATCTCAGGATCTTTACCTTCTCCATACAGGTCTATACTCGACGAAGTTGATGACGGTCTCTATCTCGGCAGTTCGTTTTTACAGCCACAGATCTTTTTTTAGGTTCATCCGCTTCACATGTTCCTTAATCAGGGAAAATTCAAGTTCAGACAATTTTGTCGGCTTAACCAATATCTCCGCCGGGATAGACATTTTACCGATGTCATGAATACTACCCGCCATACGGATGCCATCGATTTCCTCCTTGAGTAACCCCGTCCGCACCCGATCCCGTTCATCGGCTTTGATGACGTCGATGGGCTGCGGGGCCTCCTGAATTGTACTGCTGTGGAAATCAAGAGGAGTTGAGCGACAGCGGCCACCAATAAAACAGCCGCCAGTTGAAAGGAAATGAGACGTGGATTCATGAAGCTCTCAGACTCTCGGGGGCTGATCCATCCACTATAATGTCACTTGGATGGAGCCCCCTC
>CAISJV010000073.1 GCA_903885795.1 uncultured delta proteobacterium
ACTCCGAATACACCTCTTCAAATCTCATCTTCCGGATCTCCTGTAGCATCTCTGTCGGTCTCATCTGTCACCTCTACAGATGACTATATGAACCGGACAGATTACGTGCTACAAACCGGACATGTCACGAACTCGCAACATCGGGAAAGTGGTCGGGAAGCTTATCAGTGCTTTGCCATGAGGTGGAGAATGGACTTTTCCAGGCCGTCCAGGGTCAGCTCGAACATGGGGAAGACCTGCCGGACAATGCCGATGGTCCAGGTCATCTCCCATTCGTCCTGGGGGACGGGATTGAGCCAGACGGCGTGCCGGAAGGTCCGGGCGAGGAATTTCATCCGATCGATGCTGGCCCCGGTGGGTTGCTGATCAACATAAATGGCCCCGTTCGTATGCATGAGTTCATAGGGGGCCATGCTGGCGTCTCCGACCATGATCAGCCTCGTTTCTGGATCTTTTCTGAGAAAATCCTCAAGAAGTTCGGGCTTGTGATACCGCTGGGGATCCGCCCAGACGCGGCTGTAAATCGTGTTGTGGAAAAAATAGATCTTGAGATCCTTGAACTGGGACCGGGCGTAATGGAACAGGGTCTGGACGATTCCCACGTAGGGTTCCATGGACCAGCCGCCGTTGTCGATGAGGAGGACAATCTTCATGCGGTCCTTCAGGCGGCGGTCGAAGACAATCTCGATCTCACCGGCGTTGCGCATGGTCTGATAGATGGTTTTATCGACATTGACGGTGTCCTTGGGACCGGTGGGCACCATCCGCCGGAGCCTCTTCAGGGCTTCCCCCATCTGAAACTCCGTGAGGGGACCCTCCTGAGAATAATCCCGGTAACGCCGCTCCAGGGCAACCTTGATGGCAGATTTGTTCCGGGACTGTCCGCCCACGCGCATTCCCCCGGGATGATGGCCCGAATGGCCGACCGGCGATGTTCCCCGTGTTCCGATCCATCTGTTACCCCCGTGGTGGGCCTCCGTCTGCTCCTTCAGGCGGTCGAGAAAATACTGGATCAGTTCCTCCGGCGTCATTTTCTGCAACTCCGCCTCATCCATCCCCAGGGCTCTGGCCATATCTCCCGGATTTTTCAGCCATTCGTCGAGCATGGCCCGGGCGATTTCCGTCAATTCGACGGCCGTCGGATCATGAAGCTCCACACCCTTGAAATGATGGGCAAAAATCTGATCGTAGCTGTCGAAATACCTTTCACTTTTAACAAGGATGGCCCGCGCCGCCGTGTAGAAATCTTCCATTGACTGGACCAGGCCCAGGCTGAGGGCCTTATGGAGCCTCAGAAACGAGGTGGGGGTGACCGGAATTCCCCGGTCCCGGAGGGTATAGAAAAAATCGATGAACATTGATGAACCCGTAAAAAAAGGGGAAAATTGGCCGTCAACATTAAAAGGCGCTCCTGCCTAGTTGCTGCGCTGCCTGGATAAGGTCGGCGCTTTTCTTGAAGAGGATGCCGAGATAAGGAATTTTGCCCTGTTGCAGTACTTTGGGTCGAAAATCGGGGTCGTTCTTCAAGGCCCGGAGCCAGTTGATCAACTCCCGGGTCGCCGGTTTCTTTTCGATTCCACGCAGTTCCCGGAGGCGGTAGAAGGCGGCGACGGAGGCCCCCACGAGTTCCTCGTCGATGTCGGGAAAATGGACGCTGATGATCAGGCGCATCATTTCCGGATCGGGGAAGGCGATGTGGTGGAAGTTGCAGCGCCCCAGGAAGGGATCGGAGAGATCCTTTTTTGCGTTCGAGGTGATGATGATCACCGGGCGGTGTCTGGCCGTGACGGTCTTGTCGATTTCGATGATGTCGAATTGCATCTGATCGAGGACGTCCAGCATGTCGTCCTGAAAGTCCGTGTCGGCCTTGTCGATTTCGTCGATCAGAAGGACGGTCCGGACATCGGAAACAAAGGCCTGACCGATCTTTCCCATACGTATATAGGCCTCGATATCGCTGACATTCCGCTTGGAATCGCCGAAACGGCTGTCATTGAGGCGGGTCAGGGTGTCGTATTGATAGAGGGCCTCCACGAGTTTCATGCTCGATTTAACATTCAGGGTGATGAGGGGCATGCTCATGCTTTCCGTAATGGCGTGGGCCAGCATGGTCTTCCCCGTGCCCGGCTCCCCCTTCAGGAGGAGAGGCATTTCCAGGGCCATGGAAACATTTACGATTTTTGCCAGTTCTTCATCAAGGACATAGCGGGACGCCCCGCGAAACGACGCAGGTTTTGTTGCTTTGGTCATAAAAAAGATACTCCTTCAATATTTGTGCCCCTCCTTAATCAATCTCCCCTAAAAATGCCACTGCTTTTTTTAGGGAGCGACCCCAGGCAATATTATTTACGGACAAGCTCTTCTTTCTTCTTGCTGACCATGGCTTTGCAGAGCGCATCCCTAAGCCCCTTCATCTTATAAGGCTTGCCCAGGAATACCTGGGGCCATTCGGGATGGTCGCCTGACATGACGTGGGCCTTGTCATAGCCACTGGCCAGGATCACCGGGATGTCAGGCGCGAGTTTGCGAAGGGCTGCCAATGTTTCCCAGCCGTTCATGCGCGGCATGGTCAGGTCGCAAAGGACGCAACGTATTTCATCCTGGCGATGCCGGAACATTTCAACCGCTTCGACGCCGTCTTTTGCTTCAAGCACCGAAAAGCCCAGACGCTCGATCATGGCGGCAGCCACGTTGCGCACCATCTCTTCATCTTCGACCAGCAGCACCATGCCGCCATCTGCCGTAGGTGGCATTATTGGAGAGGGCGAGGGAACGATAAGTGCGGGTTGGGAAGCCTTGTCTGGCGGCAGGGGAACTTCTTCGGCAGATACCGGGAAAAAGATTTTGAAGGTACTCCCCCGGTCCGGTTCGCTCTCCACAGTAACTACCCCGTCGTGGGCACGTACAATCCCCAGGACCACGGCCAGGCCCATGCCCCGGCCAGTGGAATTGCTGGTGAAAAACGGGTCGAAGATCTTCTCGATATCCTTTTCCGCGATCCCTCCGCCCGCATCCGTCACTTCCAGACAGGCATAGGCATTGTCCTGTGGCTGCCAATCCAAAGGGAAACGGTGCACAGCGTCGATATTACCGGCGCAAACCGTTTTAACGCTCAGGTTGATGGCGCCCCATCCCTGAGCAGTGGCCTCCCAGGCATTGGTGAGCAGGTTGTTCATAACTTGCTGTATCTGGTTCACGTTTGCCATAATGATCGGTCCGGGGGAGGGCAAATCGGTATCCAGTACAATGTTTCCCGGCATAATCGCCTGGATTATGGGGAGGCTCCCACGACAGGCATCGGAAAGATCAAGGGGTTCAAGTTTGTCAAACGATTGTCCGAGGTAAGTCAGCATCAGGACGCTCATCTCCGCCGCCCTGTTGGAAGCTTTCATGGCTGCATTGATTTTTGCGTGTGCCCTCTCCCCTTGGGGCAGCTCCATCATCGCCAGCTCCAGGTTCCCTATCACCGCCCCAAGTTGGTTGTTGAAGTGGTGGGCGATGGCCTCGGCCATGCGACCCAAGCTTTCGGCCTTCTGAAGTTGCCGGTTCTGTTTCTCGAGTTCTGCCCTCTCCGACTCGGACTGCTTGCGTTCCGTCTGGTCGATCATGACGGTCAGGAAACTCTTTTGTCCCTGGTTGTCGATGATTTCACCGGAGAATAAGCCGTCGAGAATAGCCCCGTCTTTGCATTTGACCTTTAATTCGCAATTGGCAAGGCTGCCTTGCGCTTGAAGTTGATCTGCTATTTCCCGCTGCTTCTCCGGGTGGTTGAAGAGGTCCATTTCCTCGGCGGTTTTGCCGATGACTTCCTGTCGAGAGTAACCGAGCGCATTCAGAAAGGCGTCATTGACTTCGGTGAATCTTCTTTCCGGCATGCTGCTCACCGCCATCGGGGCCGGATTGCTGTTGAAGAGCCGGTTGAATTTCTGCAGGGCCTCTTGCTCCTTGGTAAGGTCTTTGGAGATGCCGAAGATACAATCCACACCGCTCCATTTGCCGAACCAGACGCGGGTCTCCGCCGGAATGAGTGCCCCGCTCTTGGCTGCCAGCGGCAGGGGACAGCTTTCCTGCTCGCCTCGGAACATCGTGGCAAAGATTATCTCGGCTTCCTGCCGCTTATCCGCCGGATGCACATCGAGCACATGCATATTCTTGAACTCGGCGGGGCTGTAACCCAGCTTCAGTGTCATAGCCGGATTTGTATAGAGGATTTTCCCGTCCGGAGAGCCCACGATAATCATGTCGTCCACGGTGTTGAAGAAAGTGCGGAAGTTTTCCTCGCTGGATGTGAGCTTTTCTTCGAGTTGCTTCTGGGCGGTGATGTCTCTGGCGGTGCCCTCAATACCAACGATCTTACCTGCTCCGTCTTTCAAAGGAACAGCAGCTGAGGTGTGCCAGTGCCATGATCCGTCGATGTGCCGCACGCGGTACTCGACGCCCTCCTGCCGTTTTCCCGTCTCGATTACTTTCTGCAGGAATGCCATGCACCCCGCAAGATCATCGGGATGGACGAAAGGCTGGAAGGGTTGTCCATCCACCTGCGTTACCGGGTGCCCGAGGAACAGGGTCCAGGCAGGTGAGACGAAGTTGAATACCCCATCTATGGTGAGCGTATAGATAATGTCGTGGCTGTTCTCGATCAGGAGGCGATGCTTTTCTTCACTCTCCCGCAGCGCTTCCTCCGCCTTAGTGCGATCTGAGTCCGCGAGCTCCATTTCCTGGATTCTTTGTTTTAAGAAGGAATTCTCTTCGATCAGTTCCTGGTTTGTCCTGGATGGATCCGTCATCTGGTGCCTTCCCCTATAGCTACCCGCGGTGCCGGCTGGAAACAAAAAATGGGCGAGATTTGTTACGTGATTTACAACCCCCTGCGGACATTAGCGAATATCCCTTGAGATGTCCAGAGGCGTCCCCAATGGATTGTAGCTGCTAATTTTTAAGGACAGTCGCCAACCCTTCTGGCCTTGCTCTTGGTGGTCATGGTCCGGCCTTCAGACTGCATGTTCATGGTAGATTCATAAGAATCCTTGCCGAATACGGTTTCTCCGCTGAATGTACCCTTGCTTTTGCCGGTACACTTCATCTTCCAGGTCAACTTGTTGCCGGATTTTTTCATGTCAGTCACAATACAATCTTTGTTCTTACCGGCAACAACCTTTTTCTGGTCCTTCACATCTTCCTTGGTGTAACAGTGGCTGATCACGGTCGGCTTCATCTTGATGGGCATACCAGGCATATCCATGCTGCTGGTGATCTCCCACTTGCCTTCACGCATTTCGTCGGCGGCAAACAAAGAGATACAGGAAAGTGCAACAAAAGCAACTGCCGCCAAGACAACAAAATATTTTCTCATACTGTTCCTCCTCAGTGATTAGTTGGGACCATCAGTTTATGGAATCGATCATGATCGACCTTTTACCATATCCTTCCTTTAAATCTCAGACAATAAGGTGGCCCCATTTGTCAAGAAAGTTTTTAAAAAATGTCATCAGATCTTGACATCAGCATGATTTTACTGTAATTTCACATCACGTTTTACGAGGAGGTTTTCTTATGGATGTTCTGGCGCTGAGCCGGTTGCAGTTTGCCCTGACGGCCATGTTTCACTTTCTCTTTGTCCCTCTGACTCTGGGGCTCTCCATTCTGGTAGCGTATATGGAAAGCCGCTATGTGGCAACGCAGAATGAAGTGTATCTGCGGATGACGCGGTTCTGGGGCAAGCTTTTTCTCATTAATTTCGCCCTCGGAATTGTGACGGGGTTGACCCTGGAATTCCAGTTCGGGATGAACTGGGCGGAATATTCGAAGTATGTCGGCGATATTTTCGGCGTCCCCCTGGCGATTGAGGCGACGGTGGCCTTCTTTCTGGAATCGACTTTCCTGGGTCTATGGATCTTCGGCTGGAAAAAGGTTTCCCCCCGGGTGCACGCCCTGAGCATCTGGATCGTTGCCTTCGCAACTAATCTGTCGGCTCTCTGGATTCTTTTGGCCAATGGCTGGATGCAGCATCCCGTCGGTTATGTGTTGCGAAACAATCGGGCCGAACTTGTCGATTTCATGGCTTTTCTGACCAACGCTTACGGCTGGCTGAAGTTCTTTCATACCATCCTGGCGGGATATATAGTGGCGGCTTTTTTCGTCATGGGTATTTCAGCCTGGCATATTCTCCGGAAGAGCCATCCGGAGTTTTTCAAGAAATCCTTTCAGATTGCGGCGATTTTCGGGCTGGCCAGTTCCCTGCTCGTGGCCCTGAGCGGCGATTTTCACGGGGCAGAGGTCGCCAAAACCCAGCCTGCGAAGCTGGCAGCCATGGAGTCGGTCTGGGAGACCCAGCGGGGCGTGCCCTTTTACCTGCTCGTTATCCCCGATCCGAAGAATGAGCGCAATGCCGTAGAGTTGTTTGGCATCCCCAAAATGGTAAGCTTTCTGGCCTACAAGGATTTCAACGCCGAGGTGAAGGGTCTCAAGGCCTTTCCCGAGGACCAGCGGCCCCCGGTCTTTGAAACCTTCCTGAGCTTTAGGCTCATGGTGGGCCTGGGCGGCCTTTTCATTCTGTTGAGTTCTCTTGCCCTTTTCCTGTCCTGGCAGGATCGGCTTGAGAAGTACCCCCTCTTTCTCAAGATAATGCTCTTTACCATCCCCCTGCCCTATCTGGCCGGTGAGCTGGGTTGGATCGTGGCGGAGGTGGGGCGGCAGCCATGGATCGTCTATGGGGTACTGAAGACCTCGGAGGCCGCTTCCCGGAGCGTTTCCGTAACCCAGGTTACTGTTTCCCTTGTCGGCTTTACCCTCTTGTATAGCTTCCTGGGGCTGATCGATATGTATCTGCTGGCAAAATACGCAAAGAAAGGGCCGGAGGTGTAACATGCTGGATTATCAAACGATATGGTTTGTCCTCTGGGGCGTATTATGGGCCGTCTATTTTATGACCGATGGTTTCGACTTTGGAATCGGCATCCTCTATCCGTTTCTGAGCAAGGATGACCAGGAGAAACGGATGATGATCAACAGCATCGGTCCCGTCTGGGACGGCAACGAGGTGTGGCTGGTAACCGCCGGGGGCGCTACCTTTGCCGCCTTTCCCGTGGCTTATGCCCTGATCTTCAGTTATCTCTATACACCCCTGCTCATCATCCTTTTTGCCCTGATCTTCCGGGGGGTAGCCTTTGAATTCCGGGCCAAGGGCGCGACCAATGCCTGGCGGCAGGGGTGGGATCTGGCCATATTTTTCGGGAGCCTGATCCCGGCATTGCTTTTCGGGGTGGCCTTCGGCAACATTTTTCAGGGCCTGCCCATGGACAATCTTGGGTATTATGGGTCCCTGCTGGGGCTGCTCAACCCCTACGGCCTCGTGACCGGCTTACTGTTTGTTGCCATGTTTGTCTGCCACGGCGCCCTTTATCTGGCCATCAGGACGGGAGACGACCTGGGCCGGCGAGCGGCGCGTCTTGCCGTCAAGGCGTGGGTGGTACTGGTACTGGTGGCGGCGCTGTTTTTTGTAAATACGGCCTTCGCGACCGAGTTGTATGACAATTACCTGGAGAATATTGTTTTGTTGGCCATTCCCGTACTGGCGGTTGCCTCCCTTATGGGGATCGGTGTTTTTGCCATGAAAAACCAGTATCAGCGGGCTTTTATTGCTTCCTGTCTTACTATTGTTTTGGTGGTCATGACGGGGGTGATGGGTTTGTATCCCCAGTTGCTGCCGTCCAAGATAGATCCCAGCTACAGTCTGACGATTTACAATGCCTCGTCAAGTCCCTATACCCTGAAGATCATGACGGTGGTGGCCCTGCTTTTCGTGCCCATGGTGATGGCCTATCAGCTCTGGGTCTACTGGGTTTTCCGGCGCCCGGTAACGAAGGCAGATATTCAGGGGAACAAGGACGCTTATTGACCCTGGGGTTGTCGGGCGGCTCCGGACTCGATCTTCGGGTTTGTGATCTTGGTAGCTGCCTGGACCTTTTTCTCGAGCTTGGCCTTTTTCTCCTTTTCAGTGATCAGACGCTTCTGGGTCTCGTCGATGTATGATTTGACCTTATAGTCGAGTCCCAGATTGGGATAGTTTTTTGCGACGGTCTGAAAACGCTTCAGGGCTGCCTGGAATTTGCCCTGCTTGAAGTAAAATTCTCCGATATAGAATTCCTGCTCGGCCAGATTCTGTCTGCATTCCCTGAGTTTCTGCTCGGCCAGAAAGGCGAATTTGTTGCTCGGGTAGCGGGCCATGAGGCGCTCGAATTCCCTGGCCGCCTTGACGGTTTCCGACTGATCCCGGTCGATGCCGGTTGTCTGTTTATAGTGGCACATGCCGAGCTGATAAATGGCATAGGGGACGCCTTCGTTTGTCGGGTGGAGGCTCACAAAATCCGTATAAGCCAGCTCGGCTTCCGCATATTCCTCCTCGGAGAAATGGGAATCCCCAATGCCGAGTTCGGCCTGGAGAGCCAGGGGGTGGAGGGGATTTTCCTCCTTGACACGGACAAAATATTCAATGGCCCGCTTGTAACGGCCATCCTGATAAGCCACGACGCCTGCATTGTACATGGCCTCCGGCGTACCCTTGGCCATCTGCTTGCGCGACCAGAGGTCTTTCCACCAGGCGCATCCGGACATGGTCATGACGAAGATGAGTAAAAAGGTGATGATGCAGCTTCTACGGATAGTCAAGGATTTGATCATAGTCCCTTCTTTGCAAAATCTTCCAGTTTTTCCTTGGGGACGAGACCGATCAGGGTATCGAGTAACTTGCCGTCCTTGAACAGCAAGAGCGTTGGAATGCTGCGGACGCCGAATTTTTCCGCTGTTAACGGAGAGTCGTCAATGTTGAGCTTGGCGACCTTGATCCGGTCCTTGTAGGTTGTTGCCAGCTCCTCTACCATGGGGCCGAGGGCCCGGCAGGGTCCGCACCAGGGGGCCCAGAAATCCACGATGGCCGGTTTATCCCCTTTCAGCACCTCCTGCTCGAAGTTTTCATCCGACACGTGAATCATGGCTTCTTCTCCCATAACCAGATCTCCTCCCGTCACTTTCTTTAATCGGGGGCTAAGCTATGACACATTGACAGATATGTCAAATTCATTTTTTTACAAGGTTGGCAAAAATGATGATTGTGAGTTTTGACTCTTGGGAATGAATCTGCTATAGGTCATGGCGCTTCTAGATCCTATTGACGGGGGACATCTTTGGAACGATTGGGAATAATTTCGGGGACCATTGCCCTGCGAGAAAAGGGAGTGCTCCTCGATCCCGAAGAAAAATGGATAGAAACTGAGTTCGGTAAGGCCCTGGCGCTGGTTACGGCGAATGTCGTCTTCCTTCCCCGTCACGGCGGGGACCCGAAACAGCATATACTTCCTCATCTTATCAATCATCCCGCCAATATGATGGCCTTGAAGATCCTGGGCGTCCGGGAGGTCATCGGGATCAACTCCACCGGTTCTCTGAGGCTGAAACATAAACCCGGGACCCTCGTGGTTCCCGATGATTTCATTATGCTTAATCCCGGTCCGACTGTTTTTTCCTCGAAACCGGTACACATCACCCCGACCCTCAGCAGAGAGGTTCGGGAACGGTGGATAGACGCTGCCCGGAGATGCGCCCTCGACGTCGTGGATGGCGGTATTTACTGGCAGACCACGGGACCGCGCTTTGAAACGAAAGCGGAAATCATGGTCATGTCGCAGGTGGCCGATCTGGTGGGGATGACCATGGCCAGCGAGGCCATTGTCGCCCGGGAACTCGATATGGCCTATGCGTCATTATGTTCCGTGGACAACTACGCCCATGGACTGGAAGATAAAGAGCTGACAATGGAAAAAATCATCCGGCATGCCCGCAGGAACGTCGAATCCATTGTCCGAATTGTGAAGAGTTACATAGAAAGGAGACAGGCATGAAGTTTTCGAAAAAGGGGGACGGAGGAGAAACAAGTCTTCTCGGTGGTCAGCGGGTTCCAAAATTTGATCCCAGGCCGGATACTTACGGCGTCCTGGATGAGGCCAGCTCCGCCCTCGGGGTGGTCAGAGCCATGACAAAAGATCAGCGGATCAAGGACATTATCCTCAGTGTTCAGAAAGACCTGCTTACCATGGGAGCGGAACTCTCAAGCCTGTCCGAGGATATCCCCAAACTCAGCATCCGTATCGGCGCCGGGGATGTACAGCGCATCGAAGACCTCATCGATGATCTCCAGAAAAACGTCACGCTCAAAAACGAATTCATCTATCCCGGGGAGACGGTCTTATCCGCCCAGATCGATGTGGGCCGGACGATCATCCGGCGGGGGGAAAGAAACGCTGCCCGGTTGAAGAACGAAGGACTTGTCAATAACCCCAATATTCACGAGTATATGAATCGCCTGGCGGACATGCTTTTTGTCTTGGCCCGCTACGACGAGCAGAATGGATAGGAATCAAAAGGCCCCCAGCTGGCAGGGTTTTATTTTTATTTTCATAGTTTCGCAAGCCCCGGCCACGGCCATCCGGGGGATACCGAGGGATGCGGCGATGGTCCAGGCCGCCGCACAGGGGAGACGCTCGTCGCTGAGCGCGCCGCTAATGGCAGCCCTCAGCTCCGGAGAGACGGCGGTAGCCGGTTCGACGGCCTTGCTCGTCGGGTTATAGCCGAAGAGACCCAACTGGCATTTCCCGATGCGAACTTCCAGGAGATCGAGGTTTGTTCCCACTTCTGCCAGCGTCGTCGCGGTATCCCGGGCGATCGCTTCCGCATGGGCGCAGCTCAATTCGTTGTTTTTAATTTTTCCCTCCATCGCCTGCACAATCGTGGCTGATGTCCGGTGATCCGGGGGGTGCTTCGTCTTGTATTCTCCAGCCTGTTTTCTCGTCATAATTTCTCCTGAATAAATCCCCGGCTCTGCCGGAGGATACTTGTTTCCTCACTCCTCCCGAGAATATTGGACATAATCGACGGCATCGTAAAAAGTCCGGATGCTGCGTTGCGCTGCATCCTTCGTCACTGCTGCGTACGACAAGTACGCCGCATGACTCTAGACTTGCGCGCCTTGCCTGCGGATCTTTTTACGATGCTGTCAATATTTCATGTAGTGGAAAGGTTCCACTGCCGATAACGATTCCGCGTCGAGGGTTTTGAACCCCTTCTTCTCAATGATCTTCTCGGCTTTTTCCGGCTGATCCACGTCCACAACAAATACAGCGTTGACACGGTTCTCCAGGACAAAGCCATAGGCGTTGTTGACATTGATGTCTTCCTTCGCCAGCAGTTGGGCCAGCTTGTCGAGTCCCCCCGGCTGGTCGTCCAGCAGGACAGCCAGGACACTCCGGATTTTTACGAGCATTCCGGCCCTGGTCAGGGCGGCCTGGGCTCGTTCGGGGTCATCGACAATGAGGTTGATGACCCCGAAGGTATCGGAGGTAGAAATGGTCGTTGCCCGAATATTAACCTTTTCCTTAGCTAGGATGCTGGTCACAGCAGCAAGCTTACCGGGCTTGTTTTCCGAAAAAATGGACAATTGACTTGCGATCATGAATTGTTTCCCTCCGTAAAATTAATCTTTTCGGTTGTCGATAACCCGCTTCGCCTTTCCTTCCGACTGGGGCAGGCTGTCGGGATCCACCAGGTCAACTTTGGGGGTAATGAGGATATCGCTCTTGAGCCCCTCAACGATTTTACGTCTTAACTGTTCGAGATGCTTAAGGTCGCCGTCGAAGAACTGTCTTTCCACTTCGACCTTGATCGTCATGTGATCGTTATAGCCTTCCCGGTCCAGGATGATGAGGAAGTTCTTCCCGACGCCGTGAATTTCCATGAGTTTCTTTTCGATCTGGATGGGGAAGATGTTGACTCCCTTGAGGATCAGCATGTCATCCGTCCGTCCCTTGATGCGCTCGATGCGGCGGTGGGTGCGGCCGCAATCACAGGTCCCCGGGAGAATGCGGGTGAGATCCTTCGTACGGTAACGGATGATCGGCATCCCTTCTCTGGCGAGAGTCGTCAGGACCAGCTCCCCTTCCTCCCCGTCAGGTAATGATTTCATGGTAAGGGGATCCAGAACCTCTACAAGAAAGTTGTCTTCCCAGATGTGGAGACCGTTCTGGCAGGTACACTCGAAGGCCACGCCGGGACCGTTCATCTCCGAGAGGCCGTAGGAATTGTAGGCTTTGAAACTGTAAATGTCCTCTATTTTCTGACGCATCTTCTCCGAATGGGGCTCCGCGCCGACATAGGCCATGCGGATATTCGTGTTTTTCGGATCTATTTGGAGTTCCTCAAAGACCGTGGATAGGTGGAGGGCATAACTGGGGATGATATGGATAACCGTCGTCTCGAAGTCCTTAAGGAGCTGGATCTGACGCTTGCTGTTACCGGCCCCGGCGGGAATGACCAGCGCCCCGATTCTTTCCGCGCCGTAGTGGAAACCCAACCCTCCGGTGAAGAGGCCATAGGTCATCATGTTCTGAAAAACATCGCTCTTGCGCATGCCCGTCATATACATGCATCGGGACAGGAGGTTGGTCCATTCGTTGATGTCTCCGGCGGTATGGAAGATGACTGTCGCCCGGCCCGTTGTTCCCGAGGAGGAATGCATCCGCACCAGCTCGTCCCGGGATGTAGCCAGAAATCCATACGGCCAGTGTTCCCGGAGATCTTCCTTTGTCGTCGGGGGAACATTGTCAAGGTCAGCGAGAGAGCGAACATCCTCGATATTCAGGCCGATCTCCTTGAACAGCTTATCGTAATAGAAAGATTTAGCCGCCTGTCTGAGCGTTTTTTGCAGACGTTTCAACTGCAGGGCATTCAGGCCTTCCCGGTCCATGGTTTCAATGTCTTTTTCCCAGTACATCTCCTGCCTCCGTGTCTTCCGGCCATCGTTATTTACCCGCAATAGTCATTCCGTGATGGTCGCAAATTGTCGATACTACCGGCCTGTTTACTACCCTTTGTCCGCCATTTTATCAAGCGAAATCGCAATTCCCCTAAATCCTTGACGGCATCGTAAAAAAATCCGGATGCTGCGTTGCGCTGCATCCTTCGTCACTGCGGCGTACGACAAGTACGCCTTATTCCTCAGGTTCCGGGAGCGCATCCCGGAGACCTGCCCAAGCAGGGCGACGGGGCGCTTTTTTTAAAAAAAGATGAGTCCTTGCCGGTGTGCGCCGTCAGGCAAGCACTTTGCGCGCCTTGCCTGCGGATCTTTTTACGATGCCGTCGATGATAGCTAAATTTTCGACTTTTTACGGGTTCATCATCGCTTGGACAAAAAGGTAATCTGTGCTAAGGCAGCCGATATGACAACGGGGATTATACTGACGGGCGGCAAAAATACGCGGATGGGAATCAACAAGGCCTTCCTTGCCGTGGAGGGGGAAAGGCTGATAGACCGTACCGTGCGAATTTACAGGGATATCTTCGATGAGATCATCCTGGTGACAAATGAACCACACCTGTATTACGATATAGACGTTACCCTCGTCACTGATCTTGTCAGGCACAAAGGACCCCTGATGGGAATCTATACGGGTCTCTTTTACGCCGCTTCCGATTCGGCATTCTTCGCTGCCTGCGACATGCCCTTCCTCAGCGGCGAGTTTATCTGTTATCTGGTGGAGCAATCCCGGGACGCCGACATCGTTGTCCCCGAAGCCGGCGATGGTTTCCAGCCCCTCCATGCTGTCTATGCCAAGAGTTGTATGGGAAACATTAAGCGTTTGTTGGGCCAGGACAAACTCAAAGTTACCGGATTCTACAAGGGAATGAAATTAAAGGTCATCGGGCCGGATGCCATCCTGCCTTTCGATCCGGCCGGCCGGATGTTCCTCAACGTCAACACCCCTGAAGAATACTCAAAAATCCGCTAGTCTCTGCAATTATCAGCGGCAAAGAGTCTTGCTCTTCGCAAACTCGTATCCTTCGCAGTCTCCCAATTCACAGGCTTTTTTCATATCACGACAGCCATCCCGCATATTGTTGGAAAAAATGTAAACTCTCCCACGGTTACTGTAAGCACTTGCAGAATCGGGCTTCAGGCTTATTGCCTTGTTAAAGTCCTCAATAGCCCGCTGAGACTGCCCAAGTCCCATGCCATAAGTAAGCCCCCTGGTAATGTAAGCGCCCGCATCATTCGGCTTCAGGCGGATTAGCTGGTTGTACTCTTCGATGGCGCGCTTGTGCTGCCCGAGGTTGCTATAGGCAATCCCCCGGCAGTAGTATGCATTCGCATAATCCGGCTTCAGGCGGATGGCCTCATCGTAGTCGCTGATCGCCCGTTGATATTGGCCGAGGTCTGCATAAGCAATCCCCCGGTTGTAGTAAGCATCCGCATAATCGGGTTTCAGGCGGATGGCCTTATCCGCGTCCTCAACGGCGAGCTGGAACTGCCGCAAGACGCCATGAGCAATTCCCCGGTTGTTATAGAAGGTGGCTTCAGTCGGTTTTAAGAGAATTGCCTGATTGTAGTCTTCAATAGCGCGTTTGTGCTGCCCCAGGACAGTGTAAGCAATGCCCCGGTTGTAGTAGGCATCAGCATAATCTGGTTTCAGGCGGATTGCTTCGTTGATGTCCTCGATCGCACGTTGATACCGACCGAGGCGGAAATAGGCAATGCCCCGGTTATTGTAAGCTATTGCATAATCCGGTTTCAGGCGGATGGCTTCGTCATAATCTTCGATCTCCTTTTGATATTGGCCGAGGTTAGCGTAAGTAAGCCCTCGGCTATAGTAAGCTGTTGCATAGTTCGGTTTCAGGCGGATTGCCTCGTTCAGATATTCGATCGCCTTATTGGTATCAGTGTATTTGTTGTTATTTATGTCCCACAGGGCGAGTGCCTTATCAAACCGGTCAACTGCTTCAAGCCCTTGGGCGGCCTCCTGGAATTGCTTCTTCAAATCATCGCTGCTTTTATTCTGTGCCATTAGGCGCAGGTTTTCGACTTCCAAATCAGCTATCTTATCAAGTAGTTCCTTCGTCTCTTTTCTGGCCTGATTGAGCTGTTCCATGTGGGTTCTGTCTTGCAGTAGTTTCCTGACAGTCACTTCCAGAACGGATGTATCCATAACCACCTTGACAACAACTTCAACGCCGCGGGTGTCTGTTGATTGATAATTGTTCTGGGAGACAACCTCCGCCTTCAAGACGCCGGTGGCCAACGCAAGGATTTCATCTTTACTGACCTTATTGTTTTTCACCACGGTTAGGCGTTCAATGTAGGCTCCCGCCATTTCTAATGCTTCCCGCTTGGCCCTGGCCACGGCAGCTATGCGGGCGTCATCCGGTGAAAGACTGCCGCCGAAGGGTTGTTTGACGGTGTGGGTGATTGTTTTGATTTCGCAGAATGAGAATGGGGGAAATAAAGTGCTGATAAAAGTGACGACTAAGAAAACAAATAAGCTACGAAAGAAAATCGGCTTGATCATGTTTACCATCCCCTGTGACAATCTCCGTGATTTGTGAAAGCAGGAGAGGGGTTCCCCCCTGCTTGTTTCGTTCCCTATTCCTGGTTGGTCCCTATCCCATCCAGATTGACGAAAAAGGTCTCACCAAACCGTCAAAAAGCAGGATGCAAAACACTAAACCACTTAATCAAGAAATTCAAGGCATTCTTTTTTTGTTTTCATACACTTGGATTTGTCTTGTTACATGTTGTTTTTCCAAGGTTTTCACCTTTATAGAAACCGTTAGACTTTGCCTGATGACTGTGTTAAAGAGCGCGGCATTATTGAAAAAAAGGAGGACTTTGTAGATGGCAGGTGAAAAAACGTTTAACAGATGGTTGGTGGTGGTCGGCGCGATGCTGATCCAGGTAAGTCTTGGCGCTGTGTACATATACAGCGTCTTCAAACCCAGTTTGATCGCCAAATTTCCCACGTGGAGTGCAACCGATCTCGCTCTTCCTTCGCAGCTTATTTTGGCCTTTTTCGCCATGGGCGTCATTTTCGCCGGGAAGATCCAGGACAAGATCGGACCACGCATCGTTGCCACGGTCGGTGGCGCCATGCTGGGTGCGGGGCTCATCATTGCGTCCTTCGCAACGGATCTGACGATGTTCACCATCGCCTTCAGCGTCATCGGCGGATTAGGTATCGGCACTGCTTATGTGTGCCCTATTGCTACCTGCGTGAAGTGGTTTCCCGATAAACGCGGGATGATCACCGGCCTTGCCGTGGCCGGATTCGGCGCGGGCGCCCTGGTCTTTACCCCGATTGCCAAGGCCTTCATCGCCTCTTCAGGCATCATGGCAACTTTCATGTATCTGGGCATTATCTTCCTTGTGGCCGTTGTCCTCGGAGCCCAGCTCATGATCTTACCGCCGGCGGGTTACAAGCCGGCGGGCTGGAATCCCCCGGCGGCCCCGGCACCCGGAGCGGGAAAGGTGAGCGGAGGCGACTTCACGACGATGGAGATGCTCAAAACCCCGCAGTTCTATTTACTCTGGATTACCTATTTCGCCGGATGCATGGCCGGCCTCATGATCATTATGAACATCACCAACATGTGGCAGTCACCCTCCATGATTGATCTGGCCAAGGCCATGCCCACCGTCTCCAAGGACGCCTTTAAAACAGTTGCCGATCAGGGGGCGCTGGCCGTCATGATCGTGGCCATCCTGAATGCCGCGGGGCGCCTCGTCTGGGGGCAGGTTTCCGACATCATCGGTCGTAAAACGACCCTGATGATTCTTTTCGCCTATGCCGGCGTGATTATGATGCTCCTCAACACCTTTACTTCCTATACCATGTTCCTGGTCGGCGTGTGCTCCGTCGGTTTCTGCTTCGGCGGGTTCCTGGGGCTCTATCCGGCCGTGACGGCGGACTATTTCGGAACGAAGAATGTGGGAGCCAATTACGGTTTCATGTTTGCGGCCTTCGGCGCCGGTGGTCTGCTCGGTCCCTGGCTGGCCCCGAAGCTCATGACTATCGTTGGCCAGATTCCCTATGAGGCGATGGATAAAGGAGCCATGGTGGTCAAGCAGTTCGCCGCCGGTAATTACTCGACATCGTTCACGATCGCCGGCGTCATGTGCCTGGCCTCGATCGGGATCGTCTGGATGCTCAAAACCCCGACGAAGTAAGGAAACCATATCAACTTCTGAAAAGAAGGCCGTTCCGAAGTTCGGGGCGGCCTTCTTTTTTCTTTTCAGAATGGTTGCACTTCCCACGGAAACGCGCTATGTCTAGGCGCGTTTATAGAATCCTCTTTCGGGAGAGGAAATAATGGAAAAATTTGACGTTATCATCGTCGGGGCGGGTCTGGCTGGACTGGGGGCTGCTTATACCCTGGCGGGGCAGGACTTCGAAGTCCTTGTCCTGGAGCGGGGAGATTACCCCGGCGCGAAAAATGTCACCGGTGGCCGTATCTATTTGAATCCGGCTCGGGATTTGTTTCCTGATCTCTGGCAGGAGGCCCCTCTGGAGCGGTTCATTGTCCATGAAGGGGTGACCCTGATGGCGAAGGAGCGGTCTGTCGCCATCGATTATGCCGGTGATGAACTGCGACAGGAACCACACCAGAGCTACAGCGTTCTCCGCGCCCGGTTCGACCGCTGGTTTGCCGAGCAGGTCGAGGCAAAAGGGGCCATGATTCTGCCCAAGATCCGGGTGGAAAACGTCATTCAGGAAAATGGGAAAGTTGTTGGCGTGCTGGCGGGCGGGGATGAGCTCCACGCCGATGTCGTCATCGCCTGCGACGGCGTCCTTTCCTTGCTCGGGGAGCAGGCGGGGTTGCATCCCCCCGAAACGCCGCACAATTACGCCCTGGGGATTAAAGAGGTCATCGCCCTCGATGGGGAAAAGATCAATGACCGGTTTCAATTACAGGGCAATGAAGGGGCTGCCCGCCTGTTTATCGGGGAGGTCACGAAAGGCCTGTTCGGTGGCGGCTTTCTTTATACCAATAAGGAAAGCGTCAGTCTCGGCATCGTCATCGGCATCGAAGATATGATGGAGAAGGGAGGCAACCTGGAGGCGCCGGCGCTCATGGAGGCCTTCAAGGCGCGCCCGGAGATTGCCTGCCTGATCCGGGGCGGCGCTACGGTGGAATACGCCGCCCACCTTATCCCCGAAGGGGGGTTCAAGGCCCTTCACCCCCTCCATGGCGATGGTATCCTCATCGCCGGTGACGCCGCCGGTTTTGCCCTGAATATGGGTTTCACCGTCCGGGGAATGGAATATGCCCTGGCCTCGGGCTATTATGCCGCCCAAACTGTCTTGAAGGCCAGGGAAGCGGGAAGCTTTGACGCAGAAACCCTCTCGGAATACGGGCGCCTCCTTCATGAAAGTTTTGTCCTGAAGGATTTTCAGAGCTTCCAGGCGACGCCGTCCTTCTTGAACAATCCCAGATTTTTCAGTCACTACCCCGAGTTGAAAGGGAATATCCTCAGGGATATTTATAGCGTTCCCGCGGGCCTCAAAGACCGGCTCTATCCCACCATCAGAAAGTACCTGGGTTTGGGGGAAATGTGGGACATGTTCAAAGACTTCCGGAAGGTGACGAAGATATGAACGAAACCATGGATCTGAAAGCCAAGTTAGGTGTTGACGTTTTCAAGCCCGGCAACGCAGCCCATATAAAAATCAGGCCGGGAAAGGAAAGAGATCCCCGGCTGCAGAAGATGACCATGATTTGTCCCGCCGGTCTTTACAGTGTCAGTGAACAGGGAGAGACTTCTCTGACCGTCGACGGCTGCCTCGAATGTGGGACCTGCCGCCTCGTTTGCGGAACCGACGTCCTGGAATGGGCATATCCGGAAGGCGGCGCCGGCGTCCAGTTCCGTTTCGGCTGAGCATGGGACTGGGGGCATCAGATTTGCTGACTTCGTGAAACGCCTCCGGCCTTGATCCTTGAAAATTTATTGTCAAGCTGTTACAAGAGTACGGCAAAATTGAACATCAGGCTTATATGAGGCCTGGGAAATATTAATGAGGAGGGGGATTATGGATTTCAAGCTGACCGAGGAACAGGAACTCATCCGCAAAAACATGCGGGAATTCGCCGACAAGTATGTGGAGCCCATTGCCGTGGAGATCGACGAGAACAGCCGTCATCCCGCCGAGGTATTCAAGAAGCTGGCCGAGGGGGACTGGATGGGGATTCCCATCCCCACCGAATACGGCGGGGCCGGGTCGGACTATCTGACCCATATCCTGGCCATTGAAGAACTGTCGCGTTCCTGTGCCTCTACTGGTTTTACCGTCTCCATCCATGTAGGGATCGCCTGTATGCTTGTCCTCCTGAACGGGACGGAGGAGCAGAAGCAGCAGTACCTGCTGCCGATGGCCAAAGGCGAGAAATTGGGAGCCTTTGTCCTTACCGAACCGGGGGCGGGGACTGACGTCATGGCGGCCACGACGACGGCCGTTCTCGACGGCGACGCCTATATTCTCAACGGCACGAAGACCTTTACCTCCAACGGACCCACCGGGGACGTCTACATGGTATTCGCCTGGACGGACAAGGCCGCGGGAAGAAAAGGTCTGAGCTGTTTTATCATTCCCAGAGGAACAGCCGGGATGTCGGCAGGTACGCATTTCAAGAAGATGGGACTCCGTTCTTCCCAGACCTCGGAGATGGTATTCAAGGACTGCCGTGTTCCGAAGGCCAATCTGCTTGGCAAGGAAGGAGCAGGGCTCGTGATGGCTATGGCGGGGTTTGATCATGGCCGGGTCGGGATTGCCGCCCAGTCCATCGGCATTGTCCAGGCGGCCCTGGACGAATCCATCCGCTATTCCAAGGAGCGGATCCAGTTCGGCAGTCCCATTTCGAAGAATCAGGCCATCTCCTGGATGATCGCCGACATGGCGACGGAATTGAGCGCCGCCCGTTTCCTGACTTATCACGCCGCCTGGCTAAAAGACCAGAAACAGAACTTCAGCAAGGAGGCCGCCATGGCGAAACTCTATGCCTCCGAAGCGGCGATGCGCCATACCATCAAGGCCGTCCAGATCCACGGCGGCTACGGTTACTGCAAGGGCGCCAAGGTTGAGCGGCTCTTCCGGGACGCCAAGATCACCGAGATCTACGAAGGCACCTCGGAAGCCCAGCGCATGGTCATATCCGGCAACGTCCTCCGGTAAAAGGCATAAACGATTATAATTCCCCTATCTTTCCCTCCCCTTCAAGGGGAGGGCCAGGGCGGGGATGGGGTTAGCGGAGAAGCGGTTAGATTCAATATTCATTTGGTGAGGGAATACATTTTATGCCCAACATAGTTGCCTGTTTCAAGTGGGTGATTGATGAAGCCTATATCCGTAAGGGTCCATCCGGGACCCTGGATTTTTCCGCCGTAGATTACAAGATCAGCGACTACGACCGCAACGCCATCGAGGAGGCGGCCCGTCTGAAGGGGTTCCACGGCGGGAGTGTCACGGTGTTGACTGCGGGGGCCCCCGCAGCCTCCAAAGGGGTGAAAGACGCCCTTTCCCGGGGGGCGGATCAGGCCTTTTTTGCCGGCGATCCAACGTTTAACCAGCTTGAATCCTCCCAGACGGCGGCTATCCTTGGGGAGATCATCCGCTCTCGAATTCCTTATGATCTTATTATCTGTGGTGAGGGCTCCAGTGACCAGTACGCCCAGCAGGTCGGTCCCCGCCTTGCGGAAAATCTTGGAATACCATGTATTTCCTACGTTCAGAAGCTTACCATCGGGGCGGACGGGCGCATTATCGCGGAAAGGCGGGTCGAAGACGGTGTTGAGGTAGTTGAAGCCCCCCTGCCGGTCGTGGTGACGGTCTTGCCGGAGATCAACACCCCCCGGATTCCGGGGGTCAAGGATACGCTGATGGCGTCGAAGAAGCCTGTTGTGACAATAAAGAAGGAAGAACTACCGCCCGTCGGCGCCGCCCGCCTCCAGACCCTGGGGATGACGGCGACGCGAATGGAGCGTAACTGCGAAAAATTTGCCGCAATGCCCGAAGGGATTGCCCGGTTTGTGGAGGCCCTGCAAAAAAGAGGGGTGATCAATTGAACGGCGATCTCATGAAAATGTCATTCCCGCGAAGGCGGGAAGCCAGTAATATTGAATAGATCTGGACTCGCGCCTTCGCGGGAGTGACGGGATTTTCAACTTTTTGCGAATGCGTTGCACATGATGTACGGGAGGAAGCATAGATGCCAGGGGTATGGATTTTTGCGGAAAAAAAGGATCTGGCGCAGGAACTCTTGACGATCGGCAGGGAACTTGCCTCTCCGATAGGGGTGAAAGTGACGGCGATTGTTCCGGATCAGGGTGATCAAGGCGACATATATATTGCCGGCGGAGCCGATGAGGTTGTGCTATTGAGCCCCCTCGCGGAAGACATGTCACTGGATGCCTGGTTACCAGTCATCGCCGCAGAGGCGAAAAAAGCCGATCCGGACCTGATTCTCCTGGCTGCCACGGCGCGAGGCAAAGACTTTGCCGCCCGTCTGGCCGCCCGTCTCGAGACCGGTCTCTGCAGCAACTGTATCGCCCTGCACCGTGAAGAAAACGGAACTATCGTCATGGAGCGCCTGGCCTATGGCGGCGCGGCCGTCCAGCAGGTAACCTGCCCAACCAGACCGGTAATAGCGACGATCCCCCCCCGGACCTTCGCTCCGGCCCCTGCGGATCATGGCCGTTTAGGGGAAATCAGAAAACTGCCGCCCCCACCGCCTTCCCCCGTCAGGGTTATTGCCAGGAAAACAAAAGAGCGGAGCAGTCAGGACATCACGGAAGCCAAAGCGGTGATTTGCGTGGGGCGAGGCATGGAGAAGCAGGAGGATATTAATATTGCCCGTCAATTAGCGGATCTCGTCGGGGGGGAGGTCGGCTGTACCCGCCCGATCTCGGAGGAGTTGCACTGGTTGCCCGATGACCTCTGCATAGGTCTTTCCGGCGTCCAGGTCAAGCCGGATCTGTATATCGGTCTGGGCGTCTCCGGGCAGATCCAGCATGTCACGGGCATTCGCGGCGCCCGGGTGATCTGTGCCGTCAACAAAGATGAAAACGCCCCGATTTTTCAGGCGGCAGACCTGGGAATCGTCGGGGACCTCTACGATGTGACGCCCAAACTGGTTGAGGAATTACAAAAGGCGACCGGCCGGTAAGGTCTTCTCCATAACAACCGCTTTTTTCCCGTCGACCATGGCAAACCCCTTGTCGAGGAGTCTGGCGGCCTCTTTATTTCGGAATTTCGGGTTATTTGCCCCCATGAGGACGGCCAAAAGACGGGTATCTCCATGTTTGGCCGTGACGGCGATATGCCATCCCGCCTTCCCGACATAACCGGTCTTCAATCCGTCCACACCGGGATAGTGTCCCAGCAGACGGTTCCGGTTGGGTTGCGTGATGCCGTGATAGGTGTATTTCTGCATGGAATGAATGGTCAGTGAAGCTGGAAACCGTTCCAGATAAGCAGTGGACAGCTTGACGATGTCCGTAGCCGTTGTGTATTGGCCCTTTGCCGGCAGACCGTTGGGAGTCTTGAAACAGCTCTGGGTCATGCCCAGCTTTTTTGCCTGAATATTCATTTGCTCGACAAAGGCCTCGACAGTTCCCCCCAGATGTTCGGCGACGGCCACGGAGGCGTCATTGGCGGATACGACGGCCATTCCCGTAACCAGTTCCCCCAGGGTTGCCTCGGTATTCGGTTCAAGATACATTCTCGTTCCCCCGGTCCGCGCGGCTCTGGGGCTGATGCGGACCCGATCCGACCACCGGGCCTTTCCGGCATAGACAGTATCATAAACAATGTACAGGCTGAGCACCTTGGTGATGGATGCGGGTTGCATGGCAAGGTTGGCGTCGCGGCTCTGGAGGATCTTACCGGTTGTCATATCCATGAGGACAATGGATTTAATTGCCGGAGTCACAGCTTTCGCTTTGGGAGCCACAGATTTATTTTGTTTCTTTGGGGTCTTTTTTGCCTCGACGGGGGCGACAAGAAACAGGCATATGATGACGACCAGAATAATTTGCAGTCTTGCGAAACGGGGCATGTATTTTAATCCTGAGAAAATACGGCCCCTGGCAATCCTGTCAATTCAGGATTCAGGGGCCGTAGGGTTTAACTCCTATTTGCTTGCCGCCAGGTATCCCTTAGCGAGGGCGGTGTTGACATGCACGACGCCCTTGTTCAGGGTCCGGAATGGGTAGTCCTCGGTGACGACCGGCAGCTTGTCTGCATGTTCC
Source organism: uncultured delta proteobacterium (assembly GCA_903885795.1). Lineage (GTDB taxonomy): Bacteria > Desulfobacterota > Syntrophia > Syntrophales > UBA8958 > UBA8958. Next base: position 23,120 of record CAISJV010000073.1, read on the forward strand.
TGGGTCTTGATCACGGAGCCCGCGGGGACATAGCGGCCATCGGCAATGGTTACCCCCATAAGGATGCAGCCGGGTTCGATGACGCAGTTTTTACCAACAAAGGCCTTGAATACCAGTGACTTCATGCCGACGAAGGTCTCATCGAGAACCACAGCAGGTCCGTGGATCTGGACCTGATGGGCTAAAGACACCCTGCTGCCTACATAAACGGCATATTTTTTTCCTTCTACCTCGCAGAGGTTTTTTTCGATGACCTGGCCATTCATCTCCGTTTCCAGGGCGTGAATGACGACCCCATCCTGGACATTGGCGTTGTCGCCAACGAAAAGGGGCTGTCCTTCGTCACCGCGAACCGAGGCAAAGGGAGAGACCATGACATTCTTTCCTAGGATGACATTGCCGATGACTGCGGCCAGGGGATGGACATAGGCCGTCGGGTCAAGCACGGGGTCGCAGACTTTGGAGCTGAAATCCGTCAAAACATTTTTTCCGATCATAGTTCTAATTCCTCCATAATATTGAAATCATACGTCTTTTTGTAACCTATTTCAGGAATATATTCAAGGGGTATTTATTGGTATGCTGAAAGGGGAGGGCTACTTTTTGTCCCTTCAAGGCGGACCAATTCCCGCCAGACAGCAACGACCTGTTTCTGCGTTTCATCACAGGAACCTTCGTTGTTGACGATCAGGTCGGCGAGGGCCAGTTTGTCCTGGATTGGCATTTGCGCGCTCAGACGGGAAAGGGCCTCTTCCCGTGTATAGCCGTTTCTGAACATGAGACGCCGGAGCTGTTCTTCCGGGGAGATATAGACAAGGAGGACCACGTCAACCATCTGCTTCATCCCCGCCTCGATGAGGAGCGGAACATCGGACAGAACGACAGCGTCAGCCTTTTCCTTTTTTATTACTTCAAGATGGCGATGCCACGCCGTAAAAACGGCGGGATGGACGATGGCATTCAGTTGGGCCATCTTCTTTTGATCAGCAAAAACAATTGCCCCGAGTCTGGCCCGGTTGATCGTTCCGTCCCCGTTCCGGATCTCCGGACCAAAGGTGTCAATTATTGCCCGCCAAGCCGGCATGTCCGGTTTTTCCACCTCATGGGCCAGGATGTCAAAATCGATATGGAAGGCCCCTTCCTCAACCAGCATGGCCGCAACCGTGGATTTACCGGACGCGATTCCCCCTGTCAGCCCCACATTCAGCATCGTGCGATTAATCCATCCTTCATATGCGATAAACCCATAAATAGCCGAAAAATTAGTCATAAGCGACGGCTTTGCAAAAAGATCCGCAGGCAAGGCGCGCAAACCCGAGGACTGAGGCGTACTTGTCGTACGCCTCAGTGCCGAGGGATGCAGCGCAACGCCGCATCTGGGCCTTTTTACGAAGCCGTCATTTATTGCGGAGATGGATGAGCCGTAGCCCCTCCAGGGTTAGCATGTCGTCCACCACCTCGATGGTTTTCGTTTCCGGGGCGACGATTTTCGCCAGACCTCCTGTGGCGATGACCATGGGATTGCCCTTTACCTCCCCCCTCATCCGTCCGACGATTCCATCGACCAGGCCGGCATACCCATACATGATCCCGGCCTGCATGCTGCTCACTGTGTCCTTGGCGATAATCGCCCTGGGTTTGCTCAACTCGACCCGGGGGAGCTTCGCGGCCCGCTCGAAAAGGGCCTCACTGGAGATCATGATCCCCGGGGCGATGCATCCACCCATATATTCGCCTTTGGCGGACACATAGTCAAAGGTCGTTGCCGTGCCAAAATCAACAATGATCAGGTCACGCTTGTATTTTTCATAGGCCGCCACGGCATTTACGATCCGGTCCGCCCCTACTTCCTTGGGGTTGTCATAGTAAATGGGCATCCCCGTCTTGACGCCTGGTCCCACGATGAGCGGCTTCAGGTGAAAGTATTTCTCACAGAGGGGCTCCAGGATATTGAGCATTGGCGGGACGACGCAGGAGATGATGATGTCCGAGATTTTTTTGGAGCTGATCTTGCTGGACTTGTAGAGATTATAGATCAGCATCCCGTATTCGTCGACGGTATGGTCGACAACCGTCCGTATCCGCCAGTCATGAACTAGGTTCTCTCCGTCGAATAAACCCAGGACCGTGTTCGTGTTTCCTACATCAACGACAAGCAGCATAACCCTACTCCTTCAATAGATAAACATCCCCGGCGATGACCCGCTGGGCCGTGCCGTCGGCGTCCTTAATCACAACGGTCCCGTCGTCGTCAATACCTGTGACAACACCGGTTTGCGTGTCTTCCCGGAAAACCACCCGAATTTGCCGCCCCAGGATGTCGGCGTAACGGAGCCAGGCATCCCGGACTCCGGGAAATCCGGCGCTAAGGAAAACCTTATACCATGTTTCAAACAAGTTCAAAAGCCCGGAAATGACCTCGATCCGGTCATGTGTTTTGCCGGTCTCGATTTTAAGCGATGTGGCGGTGTTGCGAAGGGCCGGTTCGAAATCTTCGCGGTTCATGTTGATATTAAGGCCGACTCCCAGGACGATGAAATCCACCCCCTGGGCCGAGGAGTGCATCTCCGTGAGGATACCGCAGACCTTTTTCCCAGAGATGAGGACATCGTTGGGCCATTTGATCGTCACTTTCCCCGGGCAGCAGGGGGCAAGAAGGTCCGCCACTGCCACGCCGGCCACCAGGGTGAGCTGAGGAGCTGCGGGGGGGGTGATCGAAGGTCTCAAGATAATGGAAACGTAGAGGTTGCTTCCCGGCGGTGATTGCCAGACGCGATTCAGGCGTCCCTTTCCCTTGCCCTGGGCATCAGCGACGACGATCGTACCTTCCGGCGCGCCGTCCCTGGCCAGATGGCAGGCCATGATATTGGTGGAGTCGATTTCCCGGAAATACCGGACAAACCCACCGATATTTTTCCCCGCAAGCCTCTCTTTCAGTTTTTCTTCCGTAAAGTTCATAGCAATTTACGAGGGGGAATAATGGATTCTTGCGCGGTCATCATTGGATCAATAGGGAGATATCTGCCGCATTTACGGAGTGGGTCAAGGTCCCTACGGAGATGAAGTTTACGCCCGTCGCGGCGATGGCGCGGACATTTCCCAGAGTTACATTGCCCGATGCCTCAAGTGGCACTCGTCCGGCCGTTGCGGTCACCGCAGTTTTCATGTCGCCGATGGTCATATTATCGAGCATGATTACATCTGAACCGGCGGCAAGGGCCTCTTCCAGTTCGGCAAGGTTTCGGACTTCCACCTCGATCTTCAGGGTGTGGGCGATGCCCCGGCGGGCTCGCCGGACCGCCTCCGTGATGCCTCCGGCTGCCGTGATGTGATTGTCCTTGATGAGGACGCCGTCGTAGAGGGCGAAGCGGTGGTTCTGACCGCCGCCGATCCGGACGGCGTACTTGTCCAGAAAGCGAAGCCCTGGGGCGGTCTTTCTGGTATCGAGAATTATGGCCTCCGTGCCGGAGACGGCCCGGACAAAAGCCCTTGTCGCGGTGGCGATGCCGCACGTCCGCTGCAGCAGGTTAAGGGCTGTCCGCTCCGCCATGAGGATGGATTTGAGAGACCCGGAGATCTCTGCCAGGAGCGTCCCCGCATCAACATCCTGCCCCTCGGCGGCCATGATGGTAAAAATCAGGTTGGGATCAACCTGCCGAAAGGCCTCCCCGAAGACATCGCCGCCGGCGACAACAAGCTCCGATTTCGCGATGGTCCGGGCAGCGCCGTTCTCTTCACCGGTAAGTATGGCATTAGATGTAATATCTCCCGCACCGATGTCCTCCCGGAGGGCGTTCCATATGAATTTCCTGATTGACGCCCTGTCATAGTCGTTTAAAGCGAGTAGTTCCATTATGGAGCCTCACGGCGCCAGTTCCTGTAACTTTTTCAGGGCCTTTTCGATGAGCAGGTGTTTTTCCCTGATTTCCTTATGTTTTTCTTCTTCCTTCTGAACCACGGCTGCCGCGGCCTTGGCGAGAAAATCGCGATTGGCAAGTTTTCGGGCGACAATAGCCAGCTCCTTCTCCAGTTTCGCCAGTTCCTTTTCGAGGCGAGCCTTTTCGGCGGCCACGTCGATCGCTCCTTCCAGAAGAACAAAGACCTGAAGGTTTCCCACCACGCCGGTGGCGGCCCCTTTGGGTTCTTCCATCGCCACGCCGATTTTCAGGTCTTCAAGGTTGGCGAGGTTGACAATATAGCCGCACCCTGCTTCCAGGCAGGAAACAGACTTGAAATCTTTCTCCCCTTCCGTGGCCGAGAGGATCGCCCGCAGTTTTTTGGAAGGAGCTATTCCCATCTCGCCGCGGATAGCCCTGATCTTGGTGATCACCTCCATGATCAGCCCCATTTCCTCTTCCGCCCGGGGGTCGTCTTCATAGTCATCGGCGGTTGGGAAAGGACTCACCATGATCGATGTCCCGTCATTGACGATGATCTGCCATATTTCCTCCGTCAGGTAGGGCATAGTGGGGTGGAGTAGTTTCATGGTGGTCTTCAGGATGCTGTACATGGTATGTTGAGCGGCCAGTCGGTTAGATGAAGCATCTTTGTTGTAAAGGACCTGTTTGGTCAATTCCAGATACCAGTCACAGAACTCGTGCCAGATGAACTGATAGAGACTGCCTGTCGCCTCGTTGAACTTGTACTCGTCAAATCCGGTAACAACCTCCTTGATAGTGTGACGCAAGCGGGACTCTATCCAGCGATCGGGGAGGGATTTATCCTTTCCGGGGATTTCCGGTTCTATGTCCGGGTAGTCTTCGAGGTTCATCGTGGCAAAGCGAGTTGCGTTCCAGATCTTATTGACAAAAAACTTGTACCCTTCGATCCGTTCTTCCGACATCCGGACGTCCCGTCCCTGGGCGGTAAAGGCCGCCAGGGTGAACCGGAAGGCATCAGTGCCGAATTTATCGATCATTTGCAGGGGATCAATGCTGTTACCCTTGGACTTGCTCATCTTTTCCCCGTGCTCGTCCCGGACCAGGGCATGGAGATAGACGTCCCGGAAGGGGACCTCTTTCATTGTGTAGAGTCCCATCATCATCATCCGGGCCACCCAGAAAAACAGGATGTCAAAGCCCGTGATCAGCAGGGAGGTGGGATAGAAGGTTTTCAGTGCCGGGGTCTGCTCCGGCCAGCCGAGGGTGGAGAAGGGCCAGAGTGCGGAGCTGAACCAGGTGTCGAGAACGTCTTCTTCCTGTCGGAGGGTGTTTCCCTTGCAGGTCGGACAGTGATCCGGATCTTGGGAAGCCACGATCATATTGCCGCAGCCGTCGCAGTACCAGACGGGGATGCGATGTCCCCACCAGATCTGGCGGGAGATGCACCAGTCGCGGATGTTGGTCATCCATTCAAAGTAGGTGGCCTCCCACATGGGGGGGATGATCCGGGTTTTGCCCTTGATGACCGCTGCCGTTGCCGCCTTGGCCAGGGGGGCGACCTTGACGAACCACTGTTTCGATATCGCCGGTTCGATGGTTGTCTTGCAGCGGTAGCACTGGCCGACATTGTGGGTGTAGGGCGCGATTGTGCCGAGGAAGCCGCCCTTTTCCAGATCCTTGACGACGTTTTCCCGGCATTCGAAACGGTCCTGGCCCTGATAGACGCCGCCGTTTTCATTAATGACGGCGCTGCCGTCCATGATCTTGATAATTTCGAGATTGTGTCGTCCCGCCATGGCAAAGTCGGCGGGGTCGCAGGAGGGGGTGATCTTCACGGCTCCGGAGCCGAAATCCATGGTGACATAGTCGTCGGCGATGACGGGGATCTCCCGGTTTACCAGGGGCAGAAGAACCATCTTGCCGATCTTGCCCTTGTAGCGGGGATCGTCGGGATTGACGGCAACGGCCGTATCCCCCAACATCGTTTCCGGACGGGTGGTGGCGACGACAATCTCGCCGCTGCCGTCCACGTATGGATACCTGATATCCCAGAGATGGCCGGCCTCTTCCTTGAATTCGACCTCGAGATCGGAGATGGCCGTATGGCAACGGGGGCACCAGTTGACGATATAGTCGCCCTGGTAGATGAGACCGTCATTATAAAGCCGGACAAAGACCTCCCGGACGGCTTGGGAGAGTCCCTCGTCCATGGTGAAGCGTTCCCGCTCCCAGTCGCAGGAGCAGCCGAGGCGCTTGAGCTGGTTGGTTATCACGCCGCCGTATTTTTCTTTCCACAGCCAGACCCGTTCGATGAACTTTTCCCGTCCCAGATCATGGCGGGTGAGACCCTCCCTGGCCAGTTCCTGTTCCACCACGTTCTGAGTGGCGATCCCGGCGTGATCCGTTCCCGGCATCCACATGGAGTTGTAACCCTGCATCCGCTTGAAACGGATCATGATATCCTGGAGGACGTTGTTCAGGGCGTGACCCATGTGGAGCATGCCCGTGACATTCGGGGGGGGGATGACAATTGAAAACTGCGGTTTGGCGCTTCCATCCACAGCGTGGAAAAAATTATTGTTCATCCAGTACTGGTACCACTTCCGCTCCGCTGCATGCGGTTCGAAAACCTTATCTAAAGTCCCCTTTGCCATGGACGCTCTCCTTCTATATGATTTCTATACGATGTTTCCTGATATCCTGGGGCCTTATCTACCGACCCCAGGATTGGACGGACGAAAATCAGAACTTTAGCTCTTCTTTGAATTTCTTGATGATCAGCAGGGCTTCAACACCGGATACTGCATCCATGGGTGCGAATTCTCCGGTTGAAAGGCTTTTTGCCTGCATAATCCCCCGGGAGGTTACAACCATGACAGCATTGAAATAGGGCAGGTCGGAGCGCAGGTCCGGGAAGGTCGAGGTAGAACCGATGAACTTTGTGGCCAGGCTGTTATCGCCGGTAACTTTGATCAATATGTCTTCAATCATCATGGCATAGGCGGCCCGATTGACAAATTCATTGGGCTGGAAGGCCCCGTCGGGATAAATTTCCAGGCCCCGCACCCCAAGCTGGAGTATTCCTTCTATGTCCATTTTCAGGGGATGGGTGGAGATGTCAGTGGCCGTGGCCGCGCTCCTCCCCGGGGCCTTGGCCTTATCGGGATCCTTGAAGGAGGTGTCGAACTCTTTGGGAGTGCGCTTATTATAGAGGACATCGATCTTCATCTCTTCCATAAACAGGGCGGCAGCGTCGGCGCGGGTGAGCTTTTCCACTAGGGCGATCTTCTTTCCCGTCACTGTCCCAGGCATTGCCCGCTGGATATCCTGAACGAGTTTCCACTGGACGTCGGCCTCAGCGGTGTACTCGGCCTTGATCTCCATAACCTTGGCAAACATTTCGCCGGATTTATTGAAATTGAGGGCCGTTTTGTAGCAGATGCCCATGTAATAGTAGGCGGCGGCAGATTTTGAATCGATGGCGATAGCGTTATCGAATTCATTCTTCGATTTGTCGAGCCAACTTGTATCTTGCGAGCAATCCGTGCCGATGCGGGTGCAGGCGGCCTTGCTCATGGTATTGACGCGAATGTTCCCCACATGGACGACGAGCTTTTCTTCATTGTTATTGGCATAATCCCATGCTTTATCCAACGCTTTGAAGGCTCCGGAAAAGTCACCCTGATAAGCCTTGACCAACGCCGTGCCTGCAAAGGCCCGGGAAAATTTCGGGGCTAACTGAATGGCACGGTCGAATTCAGCCTGGGCTTGGGTATATTGACCCTGATCCAGAAGTTTCAGACCTGTATATACGTGATGATCGGGAGTGTCCATTTCTCCCACCGGTTTAACTGCCTTCGGTCCGCAGGATACAAGCATGAGGATTGCAGTCAGGATTGCCAAGACAACAAACGTCCCTCTGTAGTCTTTAACTCGCTTCATAAGCCTTCTCCTTTCGTTACTTTATGCCTCCATATAGGGGCAGCGTTTTTTAAAGTCAAGCAATTTCAAAGACCCTGATTAGAGAGCCTTCACGGTTTCTTAATGGTTTTTGATCATAGGAGCCTTTTTTGATCGTGTCAAGAGTTGAGAAAATTACCGATGACCTGACGTATCCCCGGCATATCATCGGGAGACATCCAGTGTATGTCCTTTTCCGCCCTGAACCACGTCATTTGTCTCTTCGCGTATTTTCTGGTATCCCGGGCCATTGACGCCTGCGCCTCTTCCAGGCTGCATATCCCCTTAAGATAGTTGAATATATGCTTGTAACCTAGGGATTGCATCGGTTTGAGATCTTCGCGGTAGCCCTTGGCCAGCAGTTCCCGCGTTTCCTCCACCAGACCGGCAGTGATCATGGCGGCGGCCCGTCCGTCAATGCTCTCAAACAGGCTGTCCCGATCGGAAAAGATGCCGATTTTTAAAAACTCATAGCGTATATCCTGAAATCCATGCCGCCCCTGAGCTTCTGTGATGGAACGGCCCGTGGCTGCAAAATATTCCAGGGCCCGGATAATCCGCACCGCGTCGTTGGGGTCGATGGTCAGGGCCGCGGCCGGGTCCCTTATTCGGAGTTCCTCATAGAGATAATCCTTGCCGTGGAGGGTCATCAATTCCTTGTAATTGCCTCTCAGCGTCTCATCCGGTCCCGGCCCGGGGAGGAGGCCCCCGAGGAGAACCCGGATGTAAAGACCCGTGCCTCCCACGACAAATACCGTCCTGCCCTGTCCGTGTAGCCTGTGGATTGCGAGGTCTGCTTCTTCCCTAAAACGTGCGGCATTGAACCATTCGTCAGGGTTTACGCAATCGATGAGATGATGGGGAACCTGCTGTTGCTCTTCCCGGGAGGGTTTGGCCGTCCCGATGTCCAGATAGCGGTAAACCTGCATGGAATCGGCGCTGATGATCCCGGCGTTGAATTCCCGCGCCAACTGGAGGGCGACGGCTGTCTTACCGGCGCCCGTTGGACCGGTAATGACGACAATGCGGGGCCTGTCAGTATTAACGGACTTCAGCATAGTGAGCAGACCTATTGATAATCATGAGTAAAGTCGGGAAATCCCTTCCTTAAGATCCCCTCTCACGCTCTCTTGAAAAGCCGGGCCAACTGCTTCCCTGTTATGGAGATCCAGACCGGGCGGCCGTGGGGACAGGTCGCCGCAAAGGGGAGACGATCGAGGTCCTGGCAGAGCCGGACTACCTCGCCTTCCGAAAGGACCTGGCCGGCCTTTACAGCTCCCTGGCAGGCCAAAGAGATCAAAATCTTTTCCCTTTTGTCCTGCCAGGAGACGGTTGGACCCTCGCCGGCGAGCTGTCCGATCAAGTCCTGCAGGAGCCCCTGGGGGTTCAGATGACCCAGGATGGCCGGTAGGGATTTGATCATCACAGTATGGCCGCCGAAGGGTTCGATTTCCATTCCCGTTTCCTTAAGGATATCGATATTTCCCATGAGCAGGCCATGGTCCGCAGGGGAAAGGGTGACAACCTCGGGGAGGAGCAGCGGCTGGGCGATGACTTTCTCCCTTAAACCCGCCTGACGGAACTTTTCATAGAGGATTCGTTCGTGGGCGGCATGCTGATCCACCAGGATCAGGCCCTCGGAATCGGAAAAGACAAGATAGGTTCCCCCGGTCTGTCCCAGATAGGCCATCCGGGCAAAAGAGCGTCCTCCTGCCGCCGGTGATGGGTCGGGATCGGCGGGGGCAATATTATTGTCATTGTCGGATTTGGACCCCGGAGCAAATGCATCGCCAGGGACAGCGGCGGCATGATCCGGAAACCCGGAGGGATCGGATCGTCGCCCCGGAAGTGAACCGGGGCTCTTGTTTCCGTAAGAGGGCGCGATTTCAGAGAAATCGGTGCGCGTCCCCGGGAAACGATGCCTCTCTGGATTTTCCGGTCGCCCCGGCGTTTCTTTGACGGCATCCGGGTAGGGTAGCTTCTTCTTTCCTCCGAAGACGGTATAGCGCCTCAGGGCCTCCTCTATCCGTGTCTGGTAGGCGGCGGGGGTGGCTGTGGCTCTTGTCGCCGCTATTGAGGATGACAGTCCTGTGTGTCCGGCGCCCATGTCCAAAGAAACCTGGGCGAGGCTGTGGAGGAGGGCCTCAACGATCAGGCCGTATAACTCCCGGGGATTGCGGAAGCGAACCTCCAGTTTTGCCGGGTGGACGTTTACATCCACATCCCCCAGTGGGATCTCGAGAAAGAGGGCTGCCGCCGGGTAGCGTTTAGCCTCCATAAGATTTCGGTAGGCCGTCATGATAGCGTGATTCATCAGGGGGTCACGAACATATCGGCCATTGACATAGCAATAGATGCTTTTCGTATTGGACCGGGTGACCTCCGGTCGGGATATGTAGCCTGAAATTCCCATGTCTCCCCGCACACCTTTTACAGCAAGAAGCGCCTCACTGGTTTCCTTGCCAAGAACGAGGCCGAGCCGTTGGCCCTTATCCGGGGCGGCGGGGATATCCCAGAGCTGGCGGCCATTGCTAAGCACTCGGATCTTGACTCCTTCATGAGAGAGGGCGGTCCGGGTGATTACCTCCAGGCAGGCCGCCTGCTCCGTCGCCTCCGTCTTGAGAAACTTTTTGCGAACCGGCACGGCGTCGAAGATCTTGCTGACAAAGATCGCCGTCCCCACCGGACAACCCGTCTCCCGAACCTCCTGTATCCGGGCATTTTCCACAACAATCCGGGTCCCCGCGATGGCCTGGGGCTGACGGGTCAGCAGCTCGACCCTGGCAATGGCGGCGATACTGGGAAGGGCTTCCCCACGAAAGCCGAAAGTTGACAATCGGTAGAGGTCGTCAAAAACGGCAAGTTTGCTGGTGGCGTGACGCCGGAAGGCCACGGGTACATCGGCGGGGTCCATGCCCTCGCCGTCATCGATGATACGAATTGAGGCGCATCCGCCCTTTTCGATCTCAATCTGGAGGGTGGTTGCCCCGGCGTCAAGGGCATTCTCCATCAGCTCCTTGAGGATGGAGGCTGGCCGCTCGATTACTTCGCCGGCGGCGATCTTGTGGGTCAACTCCTCGGGGAGGAGGTGAATTTTCGGTTCCATCGGTTTATCCGCAAAGAAAATGACCGCTGTTCCCCGGACGGGAAGAGCGGTCATTCATTAATAAAATAATTTTCCAGGATCAGGGGATCAATCCAGGACGATCATGACCCGGCACTTCTTCAGGAAACTGAGGTTGTCAGCGGAGGCCCGGATCTTTTCGGCGTCGGCGTTGCTGATCATGATGTCGCATTTGCCCGGGCCATCAGCTTTGACACCCTTCACGCTGACGGGATTGTTGGTGACCCGGGGGTTGCTCTGGGCGGCGGTCAGATCCCGCGCATAGCCCGTCATGCCCTGCTGAATGGCGTACTGACGGTCCACATTCATGGAACCATAAACCTCTTTGCCGTTTTGATCGACGACCTTGGGCGACATAGCCGGTCTGGCGGCCAGACCCCGGGCGTCAATCACGAGACCGGTGAAGATATCCCCTGCCGGAGCAGCCACTGGTGGAGGCGGAGGTGGGGGAGGCGGCGCTGATTCCGTTTGCTTCTCAAAGGCTTTGGGGATAATCGTCTGAGACAATTTGCCGCTGAGGTTCATCCGCACGGTCACTTCTACCGTTCCGTCGGACAGATACTCCTTGTTCGTTACTTTTGCCCCCTTGACGAGGCCTTCCACGGAAGCCTTAATGACGTCGCTTTCCGTCATGAAATCCTTGACCACCGTATTGGAATCGATCCGCACTCCCTGGACTATCTCCAGGAGATTACGGTAGGCATCCACCTGGGCAGCCCGCAGTGCCATGGGACGGGCGTTGGGTTTCCCCATGTACCGCTCCGGGGGGGCGCCTATGCCCAGCGCTTCCACATATCCGTCTTCGTAGTTGATAATCCCCTTGTCACCTGATGATTCAGCTACTTTCGATTCAATGATTTTGTTCCATTCCGTCATACTGACCTTGCCATCGCCGCTCTTCTGACAGAATCCCGCTCCGGCGAAAAGCATCATTACGGCAACGAGGCCCATCGTCAACATCCACTTTTTCATAGCTCCTCCTTTAAGATCTGGTTTTGACATTGCGGGGATAATAGCAAAAGGGTTCAGCCGTTGCAAATCTTTTCTGCAAACCGCAATTGGTCTTCGTGTAACCTGTTGTCCCCAGATTACACGAAAAGATTATCTATCCATATTTATTCCGGGTGTTTGCGGGCGCCTTGTCGAAGGCGTAAGATGCCCCCCTTTTATGCATGCTGTCCCGTGTCCCCACAACCCACAGTAAGAAGGAGGCTTCCATGAACGCCATTTACTATATTGGTTTGGACATTTCCAAGGAAACGATTTATGTTGTTTCACCACTTCGCAGCGGTGACAAATGAAAGCAAAAAGAGAAAATGATGTTTGTCGTTGTCCCTGGGTTGACTTGAGTAAACCCGATTATGTCGAATATCATGACAAAGAATGGGGTGTCCCGGTTTATGACGACAGGTTGCTGTTCGAATTTCTTTCTTTGGAATCCGCCCAGGCGGGTTTGAGCTGGTACACGGTGCTAAAAAAGAGGGAGAATTACCGAAGGGTATTTGAAAATTTTGAACCGGAAAAGATTGCCGGGTTTGATCAGGCGAAGATTGAAGAACTGCTGCTGAATCCGGGGATAATTAGAAATAGATTGAAAATAGAAGCTACCGTTAATAACGCATATAGATTCCTTGATGTTCAGGCGGAATACGGAAGTTTTTCAACATATATATGGGGTTTTGTCGGCGGCAAACCCATAATCAATACCATCTGGAAATTGTCGGATTATCCGGCAACAAGCAAGGAGTCGGACGTATTAAGCAAAGATTTGAAGAAGAGGGGGTTTAAATTTTTGGGGTCTACCATATGTTATGCCCACATGCAGGCAACGGGCATGGTAAACGACCACGCTTTTGATTGCTTCCGGAAAGCGGAGATAATTTCGAAATATAGTACGTAGCTACGGTGAAAACCTCTTGCTGATTCGCGACCGCCGGATCGACGTCTCGTATGCTGTTGAGGCGCTACGCATTTTCGACCACTACCATTTCCGGGTGACTCAACAGGAAGCAAAGAAGGCCCCAAAAGATCTTGTACTTGCCAAGCCACCGCGCAGCGCGGGAGAAACGCCGTAGTGGGAAGAGTACTACATCAATGCTCGGAAGATTCGTGATCGTGAGCTATTCGCGTAGGCGCTCGAACAGGAAGCTGTGTGTGCCGAACGAGTAGTTGCACCGGATGTGACAACCTCTGTCCAGCGGACCGTGGCACATCTCGCCCCTATAGAGCCATGATTATGGGACATAATTTAAGAAAAATAGAGAACCTGTACGATTCGTTAGCAAAAGAATATGCAGAAACATTCTCCGGTGAACACGAAAAGAAACCGAAGGACCAGGAAATACTCCACAGATTCGCGCAAGAGATCGGGGGCAGAAGGCCGGTCTGGGATTTCGGCTGTGGTCCCGGTCAAACTACAAAATATCTGAAAAACCTCGGTATTGAAATCTCAGGACTGGATCTGTCCGAAGAGCTACTGGCACAGGCAAGAACGATTCACCCGGAGATACACTTTCGAAAAGGAAATATTCTTGAGCTCGAATTTGAAAACGACTCCATAGCCGGTGTTGTAGCTTTCTACGCTGCTGTTCACTTTACGGAAGAACAAGTAGGGGTGGCATTCCGGGAAGTGTTTCGAGTATTACAGCCGGGGGGAATATTCCTTTTCACCTACCACATCGGTGAGAAGACCATCCACATAGACGAATTTCTCGGTAAGAAAGTCGATATAGACTTTATGTTTTTCACTTCCGATTTTATTTTCCGTTGTCTAAAGGACAGTGGATTTGAAGACATAGAAGTAATCGAGAGAGAACCGTATCCCGGGGTGGAGTACGAAAGCCGCAGGGCTTATGTGTTTGCGATAAAGCCGGTCGCACCAAAGTAGCCCTGACATGAACACGACCTGGGGATCTTTCAGAGAATTAGGCCGAAACATCAGGAAGTGTTTTAAATGCGTTGACATAATGTATCTCTTGGGATACAGTATTGCCTATGATAGAAATCCGCCAGACAGAAACCTATAGAAAATGGTTTGATTCGCTTAAGGATAGAAATGCACGAATGCGAATTGATATTCGGATCAGAAGAATATCATTAGGAAATTTCGGAGATGTAAAACCAGTCGGTGAGGGAGTTTTTGAAATCAGAATAGATTATGGGCCTGGATACCGTATTTATTACTTGCAAAAGAAGAATACGGTAATAATTCTGCTTTTAGGTGGAGATAAATCAACACAATCAAAAGATATTCAGAAAGCGCATGAATTAGCCCAAAGAGTGGAGGAGTAATTATGAGAAGAGAAAAAACAACTTCCTGGGATGTTACAGAACATCTTGAAACTGAAGAGGATATGACCATGTATTTGGAAGCTGCATTGGAAGGAAACGATCCATCATTAATTGCAGCGGCGCTCGGTGACATCGCAAAAGCTAAAGGAATGTCACAAATAGCAAAACAAACGGGACTAGGTCGCGAAAGCCTTTATAAGGCTTTATCTCCAGAAGGGAATCCGGAATTTTCTACGATTCTCAAAGTAGTTAAAGCGCTTGGATTACAATTGCATGTTGCTTCAGGGAAAATGGAATCTGCTGTCTGACAATCGCTTCAGCCTGAATAGGCAAAAACAACCTCACCGCCGCCTCAGCCTTGGCCGGATAAGGAAGTACTCATATCACCTGTAAAAAAAGGATATTTATCTCCTATTGGTGCTGGGATGGGTACCTACTAAGTTTTCCCGGGAGACGAAAAGAAATCTGAAATGGACTTTCTGGATGGTTTCTTTAGTCCTCTCCAAGCCGACCAAATTCAAGTTGAAGAAAAAATCGTTACAAAAATAGGACCGGTGGATAATGTTCAAACAGAGGGAGCAGAAGTCGAATTAAGCTCCGAACATTTGGGTATGAGCTCCGAACATTACGAGGCATTGTTGAATATTGCTGGTCCGGTCAGAGAGAAAGGGAAAGTTGATAAAGCGATTGTGATAGAAGTTCTCATGCCTTTATGTTCGGGACGGTATTTGGAACTCCGAACATTAGCCAAATTGTCGAACCGCAGTCCGGACAGTCTCCGGAATCACTATATCAATCCTTTAATCAGGGAGGGCCGTCTTGAGTCTCACTTCCCGGAGCGGCCCAATCATCCGAATCAAGCCTACCTCGTCAAGCCTGCCGGCCAATGATCTTATCGAAAGCACTCCTCATTGGCGCCCTTAAAACAATGAATCGAGGGAGCGGACCTTCGTGTCTTTTGGCACGTAAACCTGGTGATTCATGCCCCGCACCACTGCCTCGGCCTTGGCCAGATCGGGATCGTTAAGGGCACGGCTGACTTCACCGGGGGGGACTTCCTTGCTGTAGGCATTGACCCAGTTCACCACGGCTGCCGGGTTGTTCATAGTGATGAGCAGGGCGAGCTGATTTAGCTTTTCCTCGCTTTCATACATATTCTTCAGCAACTTTTCATATTCTTCCTGGTTGGTCATGCTGGTGGCAAGAACGGGCAATCTTTCACAACGGGAGACCCGCTGGATGTCCATGATTTGGGAAGCCGAGGCGGCGGTTTGAAGAAGGGTTTTATTCCAGGCTATATCGCCGAGATTGACCGTCAGGCCCGTGGTGGGGATAGGGATGTTGGTCCCCTTGATGCTGAAACTGCTGCCCTGATATTCGACAATCGGTTTGCATTCCTGGAGGCATACATACTGGCCGTTCGGCCGTTTCACCTGATAACAGGTGGGGCCGGAGCAGGCGGTTAAAAAAGCGGCGCCGAGAAGCACCGACAAAATAAGAGCAGCTATCCTTTTCATGTGACCCTCCGGATTTTCATGTTTCGTTGTGCCCGCTGCGGGCATGGGTGTTAGTCTCAATGCAAGTTCATGTAATCTCAATATGTTGGCGTTGCTAAGGGCTCTTTACCAGCCGAATGCCGACGCTTTTGAACCATTTGCCCGGGGAAAAAAAGAAGCGAAACGAGGAGCGGGTATCTTTTGCCTGGTCCAGCCAGCATCCGCCCCTTAAAACCCGTGATGTGCCGTCGTTGGGTCCTTTGGGGTTTTCCTGCGGGCTGGCTTTATAATAATTTTCATCGTACCAGTCCTGAACCCACTCCCAGACATTTCCGGTCATGTCATAAATCCCCAAACCATTTGGTTTTCTCTCGCCCACCCGGTGGGTCCGGTCTTCGGCGTTTGCTTCGTACCAAGCGAAATCGCCGATTCTGCTTTCGCTGCTCGTACCGGCCCATTTGTCCATTTTACCGCCGCTACGGGCGGCGTATTCCCATTCGGCCTCGGTGGGCAGGCGGTACTTCTGTCCCGACTTCCCGTTCAGCTCCGCAATGAAAGATTGGGCATCGGACCAGCTTACGGACTCCACCGGGCAGGCCTCGCCACAATGCTTGAAGTGGGAAGGGTTGTTCGCCATGACCTTCTGCCACTGCCCCTGGGTGACTTCGTATTTTCCCATATAAAAATCGTCCAGGCAAACCTCGTGGACCGGTTTCTCCTGGGCGTCGCCGTCTCCGAAGCCGTCTCCCATCTGATAACAGCCGCCCTTGACGAGGATAAACTCCATGCCCGTCACAGTATCCGTATATGCTGGCGGCTGCGTCCCAGGATTCTCGCCCCGCTTTTTGGCCGCCACCGTCAAGGCCTTATCTTTCCTCGGCTCGCTTCCTCCGGAAGTGCGGTCGGTTATGGAAGTTTTTCCCGGAACAAAGAAGAAATCCCCGTCGAGGGAGGAGAGTTCCCAAGGCACCTGCTGACCCCCCGTTTCCTCTCCCAGTTGATGGCGGATTTTCTTGGAGACCTGCTCAATGGTCAGCCCGGGCTCCCGCATGTACTTCAGCATGGCTACGGCATAGGGGCTGTTGTTGCCCGCTCCGTCCCGGGCCACCTGACCGGGGCCTGTCGAATAGGAGATGAACGATCCAACCGGGGCGCTACTTAAAACAGCCAATCCCCGCCTTGTGGAGCGAAAGCTCCGGGCGAAGGGATTGTCCCGGCAGGCGTCGAGGATCACGATGTTGAGGCCGTTGCCGGCATTATCCATCTCGTCGAGAACCCGCCCCGCATCCACGGTTTCGTATTTCACGTCCGATTCCTGGGCGATCCGGATACCGATGGGGACAAGGTAATTGATGCCGCCGACCTGCAGGCCGTGTCCGGCGTAGTAAAACAGGCCCACCCCGCCCTGCTTGAGGCTTTTGCCGAAGTCGCTGATCGCCGTCTCCATTTCCTTGAGTTTGACGTCCTTCTTGAGGACCACCGTAAACCCAAGTTCCTTTAGGGCGGCGGCCATGTCGACGGCGTCGTTGACGGGGTTCTTCAGGCGGCTCCCTTCATAGGCGCCGTTCCCGATGACCAGGGCCGTGCGCCGCTCCGAGGCGGACAGGGCCGGCGCGGGCAGCAGGGATACAAGGCAGATCGCCAGGATGAAAGCCTTAAATGTTTTTGTCATGAGTTTCGTTCCCTCACCTGATGTTGGGTCACTCTAAAGGGAAAACCTCCCGTGTGTCAAGGATGAATGACAGCAAAATAAATGTCTAAAAAAGGAACTGCCGGCGCGCCATGACGATGTCCGGGACGTCCCACTTCTTTTGCTCCATTAGGTTGATGAAGGCCCGCCGGTGAAGGAGGGTGACGGTGATTGCGGCCTTCCCTCCGTCCGCCGGGGGGGTAAAGGCATAGGTGCTGGCGTCCGTGGCGAAGGCGGCCAGGCGGTTGTCACTGACCAGTTCGGTGTGGTTCCAGTAGGCCCCCGTCGGGAAAACCTCCGTCCATTTCTCCTTGAGAAGCTTGGCGTAGGCCTTGCCGGGGAGCCCGCCGTAATGGCCTTTCTTAGCCTTCCCGACGCCGCACCATTCCGGCAATTTAGGGCCAACCACTTGCTTGAGGACCCTGCCCCGCGAATCTTTTGCCTCGACGAGGAGGATCAGGTGGCGGAGGGGCGAATCGGTCGGGATGTGATGCCCCGTCTTGTCATTTGTCAATGTTACATCGACCACCACCTTGCCGTTCTGCATTCTTGCCGAAGCATCCATGGTAAGAGAATTCCGCAGGAGCTCGGTGTCCACGGTCATGTTGTGGTTGTGGATGGCGGCCGGGTCGCGTTCTATGCCCCCCTTGCCGGGGGCCACGTTGGTAATCGCCTTCCCCTTGTAGATCGTGGGGGAGGGCATATGACATTCCTGGCAGGTCTTCGCTTTTCCGGACTTGGGATCGGCATAGGGGCTCTTGAGCCACTCGCCATAGGAGTTGTACACCACGGTGCTCCAGAATACACCGTAATGACAGGGCGCGCAGTACTGGCTTTCCCTGAGCAAGGGCAGATTGGTGTCTTCGGTGGGGACGTTGTCGTCAGCGAAGGTGCCGAAGAATAACTGGGGGCGTTCCTTATCATTTGTAAAAGGTCTGCGGATATCCAGGGAATGGACGCCGGGGAAACGAAGAAAGGGCATCCGCGTCACCGGGTCCATCTTGGTATCGGCGATCTTGTGACAGAAATCGCAATGGACGCCGTATTTATCGGCCCCTTTCACGGTGCGGGGATCGACAGGGCGGGAAAGGGCGGCCCCGGGGATATGACAGGCGGTGCAGTTGCCAGTGGTGCCGGGGAAATCCAGTTGATAACCGGGCCCGTAGTAAGGTTGCGCGGGATCGGGTGGCCACGGGACTACCAGATGCTTCCAGACGCCTCTTCCCTTATCGTAGCGGGTGCGGGAGCTCTGGTTGCCCTGCGTGTCCGTGCCATAGTACATGGTAAGAAAACGGGGATTGGCGGCGGCTTTGAGGTGGGGGTCCTGCAAGCTCATGGCGATGATCGCCGGGTTATGGCAATCCACACAAGCGTTTTTAATGCCTTCCGGGGGCAGCCATTCATAGGCCTTGTTGTCCCCGAGCTGATAGCGGATGAGCTTTAGCTGTATCCCTTTTTTCGGGTGGGTGACGTTTTCCTGCAAAGCGCAGTAATAACCGTCTTTCCACGCGCTGATGTTTACTTTTGCCCCGACCGGCAAACCGGACAACAAGAAATTGCCGGATTTATCCGTGAGGACGGTCTTCTTATCACCCTGTATCCGCACATTGGCCCCGGCTACGGGGCCGTGTTCGTCGAGAACCTGCCCGGATATGGCATCACCGGAAGCCGCCGGAGTCTCCGCCTGCCAAAGGAAAACGGAACAGGCGAACGCCGCCATTACGAGCAGGCCCAAGGCGCACAGGTATCCGCCATAAGAATTATCTTTGATCCGGCTTAAGTTTTTTATAATCAACCCTCTAAAGCTCTTCCCGGCGTCAAGGCGACTTCTTCCCTTTACTTCGGATCGGCGACATCCCATATGTAGGCCGGTGTCGGAGGCGCCTTGCCGTCCGGGCCGCCAGGGTACACACAGGTAGAGGGGGTAGAGATGATGATCTTCTCGCCGGGCTGCCAGTCAACCTTCCGGTCCAGTTGGAGTGCCGAATTTTTCAGGGTGGTACCTTTTTTCAGCCAGGCCCAGCCGGTGACTTGACCGGAAGCGCCGATCCGCTTCACCGTAGTGTAGGAATTGCCGATGTCCCCGGTACCGGCCTTCAGGTTAATGATGGTCCCGGCACGGTCATCGTTTTTTACGCTTTCAATGACAAGCTGATCGGTGGACAGCTCTTGCTGTTTGGAATCCCCGGCGATTGTTTTATCGGCCGTCTTCCAGGCCACGGACGACCAATCTTTGGGAAACGGCGTCGGCGCCGGCCGGTGGTGGTTCGCATCGTCATCCGCTACATCGGCGGTCAGGGCCAACTGGAATCCGTAGCAACCGCCACTGGGACATTCCATGGCTTTGACGGACCACTGGCATACAGCGTCATCACCCTTATAATCAATGACCGTCTGATCGCTTGCATAAACGCAAGCCCCCCCCTTGCCGCCGGTATTTTCCTTCCATTTACAGAAGGAAGGCGGTCCGCAGGATTCCTTTACGCCCTTGTCAAATTGCTCTTTGAAGCCGGCGTCGGTCAGGTCTATCGTCACTTCCAAGATGCCGCTTACCGGGTCATACTTCCTGTCCCACTGGGCAGGCCAGGCGTCGGCAGGGGTCGTAATCAGCGGCGTCGTGCGCAGGACAAACCCGTCTTCCTTCTCCGTGCCGACGCGGATCATCTTCACATTGGCTTTTAAATCGGCATCGGCAAGACTTTTCCCTATGTATAATTGAAAAGTGACTTTGGACGTCGCCTTGGTGTAGAGGAGAAAGAAATTATATGTTTGACCCTTTGCGAAGACATTTTTAAAGGGCGCCGGTTCCTTCGCCGCTATGTTTTTGAACTGTTTATCCGCGCTGACCGTAGTATCTATGTAATAGCGTCCGTTATTGGCAACCAGGATGCTGCGCTGGGCAATGCCCGTGCCCATCATACGGATGCCTTGTTCCTCGCCGGCATGCTCACCGCTGTTCAGGTATTGTCTGTAAATGGGCACCCCATAACAGTTGCGGTTCTCACACTCACTGTTCCATTTATCTCCGCAGCCGCCGAAACTTTCCTGTGCACATCCGGGGATGATGACGGCCGTCATGTAGTCATAAGGCGACTGCAAACAGGTCTCTTCGGAGAGACACTCGAGGGTCTGAACCGGGGCGTCGAAATACTTGTCCGTATTTATGGCGATCGTTCCCCCGGCATCGTCCGTTCCCGTTCCTATCTGCCGCGGCGCTGCCCCCTTCAATCCGCTCAGGGAGCCGTCGTCGTCGTTCAGTTCCGTCTGGCGGTCAACGTCGGTGAAGCTGTCGGCAAAGAGATATTGAGCATTAACGAATGTTATGCCCTTCTCATCTGTGCCGTCCGGGGGATAGGTACAATATTCCGCCTTGACCTTGGCGACATCGACTTCCGATGTCCCGGCTTTGAAGAGGGGCACGATAATAAAATGACGGATGTCCACATCGCTAAAGAACAGATTCCGCGAGTGAAACGCCGGCGGGTAATAGAAGCCGTTGGGTTGCTTCCAGCCGATGGCCGCGTTGGGCAGAATGCACTGCCCTTTGTAGGGTTCCTCCTTGGCCCGCGGAATGCCCTGGGCGTGCCAATATAAATATTGGTTATTGTTACACGTGCCGGGAACGACATTCTTGTCGAGAGTGGGATCGCAACCGCCGATGGGTGCTTTCTTGATGTGCAAAAAGGCGTTCGACTCCTGGTAAACCGGACCGTCGTAGATGTTGTAGAGACGCTGATAGACGGAAAAGTTGTCAACGGGGATGACGACCCCTTCGTCCCGATTATCTTTGCTCGTATCCTGCAACCGGCAGTACGAGGCCGGGGTGCCGTCCTTGCATCGGAGTTTATTGTCCTTATGAGGATTTACCGGACCGGCATTGGAGGCGTAGTAATTATTATCCTGGGTGTGGCCGACAAAAATGCTGTTCCTCGTCAAGGCCCAGTATTGATTCATGACCTGATCCCAACTGCCGCCGGAAACCATGGTGAGACCACCGTTCAGCACGTCGGTAAGGGCACTGTCGGTGAACAAAAACCAGTTGGTGCGGAGCCATATGGCGGCATAGTTCTGCTGCGCCCAATGGAAAGAAGAGGTGTAGGAATCGATGACGCTGATCGCGCAGTCCCGGGTGTTTCCTTTGGTACACATGAAGGCTTCATCTTCACATTTGGGATTCTTCTCGACATCGCAGCGCACCGGCTGCAGCGTTGCTCCGGACTGGATATCGGGGTACAACTCGTTTTTCGGATCATGCTGGCTCTGGACGTCGTAATACTTCGCAAACGGGTTGGAGACTGCCTTGAACGCCTGCGGTTCATCCGGCTCGCTGGGAGTGTTGACGCCCTTGCACACCCCGGTGGTATCGATGGTGATCAGGGAATGCTGAGCCGTGGAGCAGAAATTGCCATGGAAGGATTTCATCGGCGCTCTCCCCGGGGTCTGGCGCTGAATTCCCGCATAGCCTTCCCAGGACTGGTTTCTGGAAAGGCCACTGTTTACAGCCGGGGCGAACCAGTAGCAGGCGCCGCAGGTCCCGGCGCCCACGGCCATGTTATTTTCGAAGTTGTTATACCCGTTCATGATGAAAAACACGCTGGGATGGATATAATCGCCCCCATAGGCAAGATACTGGTTTTTCCTTGGATCAGGACACTTTACAGGAGCAGGCGGGCAGTCATAGTCAGCATAATCCGTGGTTTTGGCGATGACGCCGGGGACTTTACGCGGATTGTCCGGATAGTCGATGGCTGGCCGGGCATAGATGCCGATGTTGCCCTGCAGAAGGTTCAGCGTTTCCGATCCTTCGGCTAGAAAATAGCCGTGGCCGATCGATTTATAGCCGACATTTCTATTCAGCATCACCCCCTGGGTGCCCCGGATTTCATACCAGCGCGTCATGGAGTCCCATGATGAGCAATCGGCGACAAAAGTTTCCAGCGGCGTTTGGCGGACCATGTGGAAGTTCACCGGGCTGTGGGCCATCCGTCCCCCCTGGCCTAATTGATAGAATTCGACGCCCTGGAGCTGGTATTGTTTCGCTCCCTGCCGGACGATGGTATGGCCACCGAAATAACTTTTGTCCGGAAGTTTATCGTTGAATTTGTCTCCCCCGGAAACAACCCTGATATTGCGGGATAAAAGCGCCACGGCTGCCCTGGTTTCCACGGCATCGGCAACCTTATCCTTGATGCCGGGCGGCATGTCCGCCTTAGGCACGGGGTATCTCGTTCCATTATGGGGATAAGCAATTTTTTCTTTCAAGGTGATGGTTGATTTTTTCTTCTCAAGATCGGTGGCGATTTCCTTGATGGAGAGAAGCTCGGAATGTCCGGGCAGGTAGTCCGTTGCCGTCAACACTATCTGATCATCCTGCTGCCAGTCCACCACCCTGTCTAAAACGAGTTTGTCTCCGCCCTTCTCAACGTTTCCATTCAAGCGGGCCCAGCTTGTACCCGACGGGTCCATATCCATAACTCTGTAATTTCTGGTAATCTTATAGGCATTTTTCATACCTGTTCCCTCTATGGTGATAATCGCATGTTGATCAGAGGGATCATTATCCAACTTTTTAATCGTTAGTATTTCGGAAGTAACGGCTGGGTTGCTGATGTCGAAGATCAATATCTTTTCGCCCGGCTTCCAGTCAGCGAAGCTATTCAGCTCCAGCCTGGTAGCGCTTTTTTCTATAGGGTTTTTCAGCATGGCTGATTTATTCACATCGGCATAAATCGCACCCTTTTTGCCGAACATTTGGACGGTTCCCCCATAAGATACGGCGAATGTCTTCCGGCCGAAATAATAATCACCGTCACTGAAGCCATCTTTGCCAGCCGGATAGGTGGGGAGGTTTTCGTATTTGTAGAAGTAGTCTTTAACGATTTTTTCTTCCGGCGTCCCTTCCGGGGCCGGCATGGTCACCTTATCTTGCCCGCCATTGTTCCACGCTATATCGGGAACGCCGCAGTTGGGCAGTATGCAGGTTATGCCCCTGCCGTTGTCTTCTCCGTAGAGATAAAAAGTAACCATATTCTGAAAGTTACCCGTACCGATAGGTTCTGCCGGCGTTCCCACCAGGAGACTCCCATTATTTTCAACGAGGATGGACTTGGCCCAGAAATCGATCTTGGCGTTCGTGAAGATGAGCTTGCCGCCGCTGTGGATATTGATAAAACCATAATTATATTTTCCCGTCGCCACACAGTAAGTCTTGGTGAGCTCAATATTTTCACCCGCCCCCTTCGGCAAGGGGATGCACTCCTCGGCCAGGACAGGCGTCCTCAGAGGGTAGAGCAACAAGGCCATTATCATCAATAATCGGGAAGCCGCCTTTATGACCGGAAATGCACCTTGAGGTACACCCTTGATTTTCATCCGCATTCCTCCTTACAGCATGCTTATTTCTTTCCCGAATAGGCCTTTCCCTCCGGTCCTGTCAGCCAGGGCTTGATGTTGATGCCTTGTTCCGTATCCCCCATGATCATGTTCAGATCCGGGGGGGTCTTGCCCCACCAGTTGTTCCGGGCGTCGACGTAGATCGTCGAGCGGACTTGGGCGGCAAAGTCGTTATTGACGATGTTGTTGTTGCTGAACTTGGGCCGGGCATTGCCGACGACGGTAATGGCCCCTTCTCCCCGGTTTTCCGTCAGGGTGGAGAAGGAGACGGTGGGGGCGGCGTCATTGCGGCAGTAGATGCCGCTCTGGGCGTTTCTGGATATGAGATTGTAGGAGATTTCCGGCGCGCCATAAACAATATCCAAAGCAATATCAGCGTATTGGATAATTGCATAGCCCAGGGCCGAATTGATGGTTGTTTTCTTGCCCCATCTGATGGCGTTTGCGTAGAATCCCGGTGATGGTGAGGCGGCGGAGGCGGTGAAGATGATGGGGTTCTCCGGTGTGCCCTTGGCGATGATGCCGCCGTCTTCCACGACGATGGCCGTGTTCTGGTCATAGTTGATTATAACCCCCGGTTCGATGTAGAGAGTGGCCCCGCCGTCGATGACAAGATTTTTCGCGATCCGGTAAGGACTATTGGATAGGATCAGATGAGCGTCGGTCTTGATGGTCCCCCCCAGAGATGAACCAAGAATGGGCAGTGCCAGAGGTTTACCCTCGGGGTAGGGGGCGGAGAGGACGGACTGGATGTCGATCCGGCCCTTAAGGCCGGCAAGAATTTCCAGACCCTTGGCCGTTCCCCACCAGTTGTTCAGGGCCGACACGGATTCACCGGTCATGGAACCGGCGATGTTGTAGGGCCTGTTGTCGATGAAGTTGTTTTCCGTGATCATGGCCTGACTGTTTTTAACGTTGATGCCGGAGGCTCCGTTACGGGTGATCAAGTTTCTGGAGATGGTTGGGGCGGCTCCTTCTACGAGTATTCCCTCCTTGAGGTTGTCCTGAATCCGGTTTTCCGTGAGGACCGGCTGCGCCCCTTCGGTAATGATTACAGAAGCTTCCGTATTTTTCAGGATCGTATTTTTGATCAGTCGGGGCTTGGCGAAGCCGCCGGATATCTTGACGGCCGTGCCGTTGAGTGAGAGTTCACACGATTCGACCAGGGGCGACGATGATTGCAGGTTCAGGCCGGTAGCGGCATTCTGGACCCGGTTGAACTTGAGGGAAATCTCCTTCTCCTTGACGTTGCGAAAGACGATCCCCTCCCAGGACTTTCCTGGCGTCGCCGCATCCCAGGAGATTACATGTTCCCCATCCCCCTGGGCGACGAGACCCCCTTCAATGACAAGGGCGGCGCCCGGGGAGCGGATTTCCGTGCCCGCCTCGATGGTCAGGGTGGCTTTATCCTTGATAATTACAGTGTTTTCAATGATATAGGGACTGGCACCGGCGTACCAGGCGGTGTCTTTCTCGATGATCCCGGAGACGGGCGTGGGTCCCGGGGCAACGGGAATGCCTGTTCCTGCCGCACGATCGCTTTCGTTCCCAGCCAGGTCAACGGCGCTGACCTGATAGTAGTAGGTTTGGCCGTTGGTAAGTTTTTCATCACGGAATTCCGTAACTTCCGTCCGGGCGATTTCCTGGTAGCCGCTGAGCGGCGTCAGGCTCCGATAAACCCGGTAACCGGCCAGATCGGGATCGGAGGACTTTTCCCAGGAGAGCAGCACCGCGGCGTTCCGGCCGATGAGTCGCACGGATTTTGGCTTGTCCGGCGGTGTGGTCTTCAAGGTTACGGAGCCGACGGCGTCAACCCACTGGGATGTGTTTCCTGCATCATCGGCCAGGTAGCCCGTGATGATCGCCTTCCGAACATTGTCTCCCGGAACGACCCGGTAAACACCAAGATACACCCCCGGCTCATTGGGTTGCTCCTGCATGTCGATATGTTTCTTGAACTCGCCGATATCGAAGGAGGCCTGCATCTTCGGGGTCCCCTGGATGACAACGCGGATTTCGTCCCCCGCCTTCTTGGGCAGATTCTTTGTGTCCTGGACGAGGATGGTGATTAACGGGGGCCGCTTGGCCTCGGCAATGGTCGGCGCCGGGATGGTCAGGACCATCCCCCGGAAGAGGTCGTCGCAGGCCCGGAGGAGCTGGATGTCCCGGACGTTCATGGCCGTAGCGATGATCGTGGCGACCAGTCCGATGGGGTTGGTCGAGATCCCGCCTTCGTGGATTCGGACAATATGGTCTCCCGTCCAGAGGAGCTCGCCCGTGCGGGTGTCATACATGCGGAGCTTGGCCCCCACAGACACCTGAGAATAAATCACGGCAAATATTTTGTCAAAATTGGAGATTTCCCCATAGACGATGGCGTCGGTGCCCAGGATCTTGCCCAGATCCTTTGCCGGGGTCTGGTTGATTACGGCAGCGTCTGTCATTCCCGCCTTCTTGAGGAGGTCATCCACCCGCCAGAGTTCCATGTCTCTAAATGTCAAGGAGCTGAAATGATTGTAGAATCCCCGGCGAACAGCCTGAGTACCCTGCTGACTGCTGGAGACGTCAGTGAAGGGCAACACGGCGACGGTCCGGGGCTTGGCCTTTTCCATTGCCGGGTAAACCTTGTATTTTCCGTCGAAGAACTGACTAATCTGAGGGGTTATGATCGTGCTCTTTGTGGCTACGGTGCAGCCCGGTAAGAAGAGAAGAACCCACAATAATGACATAATTAGTGAAAATCTCAGGGATAATATCTTCATGGCATCTCCTCCTCAATCATTAACTATCAGTCAATCTTTACAATTTTCATGCCTCGTTGTGACCGTGTATAATCCGGAAAGCTAAGAAGTTCACCGGGAAACATAGAGGCTTACCTCTCCGGTGTCAAGATTATTTGCGGAATTTGGTGTGCTCAATAAAATCCCGCAGAGCCAATTGCCAGAAGCGCAGGATGTTTCCCGTGGCATCGGTGAACTTTCGGGTGCCAAGGACACTGTAGGCCGGTCGTGGCGCCGGCAACCGGAGATCTTTTGTTTGAATGGGTTCAACGGCAACATGTTCAAGCCCTGCGTATTCAAGGATCTTCTTCGTAAAAGCATACCAGGTGCAGGAACCCCGGTTGGTCACATGAAAGATCCCCTGGCAGTGCTTCTCCAGCAGGATCTGAACGGCGCCGGCCAGATCCCAACTGTAGGTCGGCGCGCCGGTCTGGTCATCGACGACACGCAGGGTATCCGTATGTCTTGCCTTTTCCAGAATGGTCCTGACGAAATTTTTCCCGTTCCGGCCAAACAACCAAGCTGTGCGGATCAGGAGATAATTGTTGCTGTTTTCCTGAAGATACTTCTCTCCGGCGGCCTTGGCCTGGGCATAAATACCACACGGCGAGGGGGCATCGTCTTCAAGATAAGGGGTCCCCCTGGTCCCGTCAAAGACGTAATCGGTGCTGAAATGGACAATCTGTATATTCTTTTTCCCGCAGGCCAGGGCCACGTTTCTGACCCCTTCGGCATTGACGGCGAAACACGCATCCCTGTTTGTTTCCGCCCCGTCAACATTGGTGTAGGCCGCGGCGTTGATAACAACATCAGGATTTATGTCGGAGATTACCTGTCGGCAGGATTCGGGAGAGGTGATATCGAAATCCCCGACGTCTTTGCCCGTCACCTCATGAGCGATGCCAAGACGCATCATGAGATCTGTACCTAACATGCCCTTGTGGCCCAAGATAAGAATCTTTATCATTTATTACTTTCCATAGATGACCTCTTTGAGGAACAGCCCCTGAGGCGGCGCCGTCATGCCGGCCAGCTTCCGGTCGCGACCTTTCAGGATGGCCACCAGTTCCTCATGCGGCCTTTTTCCTCTTCCCACCTCGACCAGGGTGCCGACAATCGTTCTGACCATATACCGCAAAAAGCCGTCCGCCTCCACAAAGATTTTGATTAATGGATGTTCAGCCGACAAAGAATTCAGAACATCGATTCTTTTTATCTCCCTTTCAAAGGAAATCACATCTGTATGGGTGGAGCTGAAGGAGGTAAAATCATGACGGCCGATCAAACAAGCGGCTGCCTTCCGCATGAGATCAAGATCCAGGGGACAGTGGATTATCCAGGCATGGTGGCGATAAAGGACGGTCCGGATGGGGCTGTTGAATATCTGATAGAGATAAACCTTGCCTTTGGCGTCGATCCGGGCATGATAGTCTTCATCCGCTTCCTCCAAAGATTTCAAGACGATGTCGGCGGGCAGGAGGCTGTTGATTCCCTTCCAAAGATTACTGGTGGGGATCCCACAGATGGTTTTGAAGTGGGCAACTTGAGCGAGGGCGTGCACCCCCGCATCGGTCCGCCCGGAACCGATGACATTTACTTTCTCCCCAGTGATGACGGCAATCTTCTCTTCGAGTACCTCCTGGATGGAAAGGCCATTTTTCTGGCGCTGCCAGCCATGATAGCCGCTTCCGTCGTATTCGACTACTATCTTCAGATTACGCATGATGCGAGGCTATATGGCGCCGCCGCAGGCGTCGAGAGCCGCGATAGCCGGGAGATCCTTGCCCTCCAGCAATTCCAGGGAGGCCCCGCCACCCGTGGAGATGTAGGTGATTTTGTCGCTTTCTCCGGTCTTATGGACAGCCACATCCGTATCACCGCCGCCGACGATGGTCATGGCATAGGAATTGGCGATGCTGTGAACCATGGCCGCCGTTCCGCGTCCGAAGGCGTCGATTTCAAAGACTCCCATCGGTCCGTTCCAGACGATGGTCTTGGCGTTGGCCAGGGCCTCGGTGAAAAGGGTGATCGTCGCCGGGCCGATGTCCAGGCCCATCCATTGGCTATTCATTTCCTGAATGGGGACGATCTTGGTTTCCGCTTCAGCGCTCATTTCCTGGGCCATGACGCAGTCCACGGGGAGATAGAATTTTACCCCGAGCTCACGGGCGGTTTTCATGACTTCCGCTGCCATGGGCATCAGGTCTTCTTCTACGATGGACTTGCCGACCTCGTATCCTGCCGCTTTCAGAAAGGTGAAAGCCATGCCGCCTCCGATAATCATTTTATCGACTTTTTTAATCAGGTTGACAAGGGCCTCCAGTTTGCCGGAGACCTTCGACCCGCCGATGATAGCCACGAAGGGCCGGGCCGGCTTATCCAGACATTTCTGGAAGTAATTGATCTCCTTTTTCATCAGAAAGCCGCCGCCGCACTCCTTGACAAATTTCGTGATCGCGACGTTGGACGCGTGGGTCCGGTGGGCGTTGCCAAAAGCGTCATCGATATAGACATCGGCATAGACGGCCAATTGGCGGGCGAATCCTTCGTCATTCTTCTCCTCTTCGGGATGAAACCGGAGGTTTTCCAGGAGGATGACGTCGCCGGACTTCATGTTGTCTATGAGGGCCTTGACACTGTCCCCGATGCAATCCGTGGCCATGATGACATCCTTGTGAAGAAGTCGGGAAAGCCTTTTGGCCACGGGACAGAGACTGAATTCCGGTTTGACCTTTCCCTTTGGGCGGCCCAGGTGGGAGATGATAATGATCTTGGCCCCTTCGTCGAGGGCGTAATTGATCGTCGGCAGGGTCGCCCGGATCCGGCTGTCATCGGTGATATTCTGGGAGCTGTCGAGAGGGACATTGTAGTCGAAACGGAGCAGGACTTTTTTGTCTTTCAGGCTGAATTGGTCGATAAATCTCATTGATCCTCCTTGCATCTTTTTGTCAAACAGGATATGATGCGTCCCGATTAAGACAAAAATGTTTTAAAATACAATAAGTTAGACAATATCAAGATAAGGATTCGGGAATTTTTCGATGCATCTGTTGACCGCATTAGCAATCCCATAGGAAAACCTTACGGGACGCTTCTTTACATGAGAAGGTCTACCTGGTCAAGACGGAATTGACGGCTTCGCAAATAGTCCCCAAATCAGCCTCTCCCATAGATAGAGGCTGGAGCATTTGAATTCAATGTACTTAACGTACGAGAATAAATCGGAAAGAAGGAGAGTGTAGGTTTATGGCAAAAGAACAAGGAAAAGGAATGACGGAAGAGAAGATCCGTGTATTCGAGGCTCGCAGAGAGGTCCTGAAATCAATGGGCGGCGAAAAGATGATTGCCAAACAGCACGAACTGGGCAAGATGACGGCCCGGGAGCGGCTGGCGATGTTTTATGATGAAGGGACCTTCCAGGAAGTCCAGTTATTTGTGAAGCACCGCTCCACCCTGTTTGGTCTTGACAAAAAGGAAATCAACGCTGATGGCGTCATCGTCGGTTTCGGCAAGGTCAACGGCCGGACCGTTTTTGCGGCGGCTCAGGATTTCACCAGCTCCGGCGGGAGTCTTGGGGAGATGCACTCCAAGAAGATCTGGAAGATCATGGATATGGCCCTCGATGCGAAAAGGCCCTTTGTGTCTATGAATGACTCCGGCGGCGCCCGGATACAGGAAGGTGTGCCGGCCCTGGAAGGCTACGGAGGCATTTTCTATCGCAACACCATAGGTTCCGGCTACATTCCCCAGATCACCGCCATCATGGGACCCACCGCCGGCGGCGCCGTTTATTCTCCCGCCCTTACGGACTGGGTATTCATGGTCAAGAAGAGTTCCTACATGTATATTACCGGTCCCGATGTCATCAAGGCCGTCATCGGCGAAGAAGTGACCCATGACGATCTGGGCGGCGCCATAGCCCATGCCACCAAGAGCGGTGTCTGCCATTTCGCCACGGAAAACGATGAAGACTGCATCAACAGGGTAAAGATGCTCCTGTCTTACCTGCCCGACAGTTGCCACGGCCCCCTGCCCATCGCTGCCTGTACGGACAGCGCCGACCGGGATTGTCCGGAGCTCGATACGATCATCCCCGACCGAGGGACCCGGGGTTACGATATGAAGCAGGTCGTCATGGCCGTGGCGGACAATAATGAAATATTCGAACCCCACGAGCTGTGGGCGAAAAACATGTTTGTGGCCTTCATCCGCATTATGGGCCAGCCCGTCGGCGTCATCGCCAACAACCCCAAATTCGGGGCCGGCGTCCTCGACGTCAACGCCTCCGACAAGGCCTCCCGTTTCATCCGTTTCTGCGATGCCTTCAACATTCCCCTCCTGACCTTCTCCGACGTCCCCGGCTACATGCCCGGAACGGCACAGGAATGGTCCGGCATCATCAGTCACGGGGCGAAGTTGCTCCACGCTTACGCCGAAGCAACCGTGCCCAAGATCACCGTCGTGACGCGGAAGGACTACGGCGGCGCCTACATCGGTATGTGCAGCAAGCAGTTGGGAGCCGACTATGTCATGGCCTGGCCGTCGGCGGAAATCGCCGTCATGGGCGCCGAAGGGGCCTGTAACATCGTTTATCGCCGAGAGATTAACGAGGCCGCCGATCCCGCCGCCAGGAGGACGGAGCTGGTCGCCGCCTATGAGGAGCAGTTCAACAATCCTTATTTTGCTGCCTCCATGGGCATCATCGAAGAGATCATCGCCCCCCGGGAGACCCGGAAGCGCGTCGCCGCTATTCTCGACGCCCTGAAGGACAAGACGCAGGTCCGCTTGCCAAAGAAACACAATAACATCCCGCTTTAAAAGGTTCTTTTCACGAGGATACAAGGGGATTGTTTTTTGGTGGTGCAGGTCTTGACTTGCAACGCGATTAAGTAACACTGGGGCTGTCTTCCCGATGGGGTGGACAGCCCCTTTTTGCATGCAAATCTGGGGATACCATCTAAATGAACTTTGGGGGCAGGACGAGGCCGCCTGCAAGGCCGAAACCCGGCAGGACTATCAGGGTTGATGTCCCGTGGGCCACAACCCGTCCCTTGGCATCTTTGACCGTCGCCTCGGCGAGGCCGAGGGTCTTGCCCATCTTGATTCGCTTGCCTTCCGCCGTCAGCTTTCCTGTCTGGACGGGGGCCAGGTAATTGACCTTCAGATCCACGGTAGTGATCCCCATCCCCTCCTCCAGTTCGCAGAAAGCAGACCAAAATGACGCCGTATCGATGGCAGAGGCATAGACCCCGCCGTGAACATAGCCGAAGGCCTGGAGGTGTTCCGTGTCCACTTCCAGATCAACGACAGCGCAGCCGATGTCCATCTCCCGGATAGTCATGGACATATGCATGAAAAAAGGACTGTTGCTAACTGTCTCCCGGACGGCCTGCACATAAGCTGGATTTAGTTGTTTCAAAGTTACCTCCTTAAATTATTAGGGCCAGGTCTTGAATAAAACGAAGCGTGAATCCCAAAAGAAAATTGGCATATTTTACTAAAAAATATGGTCCATGTCATTGTCATGAGAGAATTTCTTGAAAAACGCTAAAATTAAAGATCTGCCCATCTCATTTCTTGACGAGTTTGATTTCGAAGAGGTGGGGCCACAATTTCCCCGTGACGAAAAGGCGGTCCCCGACCGGGTCGTAGGCAATGCCGTTGAGGACGTCGACCCCGGAGCGGGCATCAAAGGCCGTCAGGAGACCCGTCATGTCCACCCAGCCGGTCACGCTGCCGGTCCGGGGATTTATCATGGCAATCCGGTCCGTCGGCCAGATGTTGGCATATATTGTCCCCCGGACGTATTCCAGTTCATTGAGCCCCGTGACGGACCCGCTCTCATCCCGGACCTGAAGGCTGCCCACTTCCTGGAGCGACTGGGGATCTAGAAAGTGCAGGGTCGCGCTGCCGTCGCTGACGATGAGCCGCCGTCCGTCGTGGGTGATCCCCCAGCCTTCATGGTCATAACGGAAGGTCTGGAGGCGCCGGAAACCGGCCCGATCATAGACAAAACCCGCCCGGTTACGCCAGGTAAGCTGGAAAATCCGATCCCTGAAGACCGTAATCCCCTCTCCGAAGTATCGGTTTTCCAATGGATATTCCTGAAGAATTCGGCCTGTCTTCACCTCCAGCCGGCGCAGAGAGGACTGTCCCTCCCGACCGGTGCCCTCATAGAGATAACCGCCGGCAAATGCCAGCCCCTGGGTGTAGGCGCCACGATCGTGGGGATATACCTGAACGATACGATAACCATAAACGGGTATCGATACAGGTAGCGATCTGGATGGCTTTCCGTTTTCGGCGTAAACAGATGGGGAAGTTGAGAAAATTAGGAATGACAACAAAAAGAGCGCTCTCAGGGTGTGAATTTTGCGGGATGATCGAAATATGGACGCATTCCCTTCTATGCGGGAATCGGGCGTTTTCAAGATCTTCTGGACTCCGGATTAAGCCCGGAATGACAAAATAAAGCAATTTTCAAAGCTCTCTCCTCATGCACAATATGCGGGAGGCTACATCATGAAAAGACTAAGATCAAACTGTTTTTCTTGACCCCCTGCCCGGTCCTGATATTCACCTTGAGATTAAAACGCTGCTGTGTTAATTGGCCACCCTATGGAGATTGTTACTAACGATACGACCCCCTGTGGTCGGTGCGGCAAATTGCCCGCGGTGATTTACTGCGACGGTTGCCAGATTGCTTTGTGCATGGAGTGCCGTACCTTTGATCTTTGGGGTTATGGGTGCGGTCATGTGGATCCCAAGGCTTTCTGCTGCAATTGTTTACATGACCCTGCAGTTAATCCCTATTGTGGTTTACCGAACGAGTAGCCGTATGAACCATATTTGCGGTGTCTGTGGCCGTGATACTGTTTTTACTGACTGCGCCGATTGCCGGATCCAACTGTGTGATCGTTGCGCCCGCTTCGAATTGCTGGCGGAAGGTTGCGGTACTGTAGTCCCCGTCTACTTCTGCCCTTCCTGCGTGAGCAACCCTCTTGCCAATCCCAACGCCATCTTCTGGCAGATGAAGGGAAAAAACGGATTGTGAGAGGCACCCGGTTTGCGGTGATTCGTCCGTTCCATTAAAAAACACTAATAATTAAAGAACTGAACCCCATCAGCCTTCAAGGTTGTAGGGCAGGGATTCCCGGATTGGTGCGGGGATTCGGCCGTAGCGGCCTTCGAATTCTTCGAGGAAGGCCTGTCTCCCCCGGAAAAAGTCTTCCACCCGCCGCCGTGTCATCTCCGGATCCGTAAAAAGCCGGTGGGCATTCATTTCATCGAGGTTGGCCCGATCGCACTTAATGGGGTAGCGATATCCCAGGCAGTCCCGGTCCTGGCTGAAACGCAATTGGCCCCGGACAAGATCGTTGTAAGCGGCCAGAGACTGGCGCAGGGTCACCTTCGTCTCCGTCGGTCCGATACTCCCCGTATTGGCCAGGTAACACTGGATGCCGTTTTTCTTTACGATGTCATGGAAAATGAGGGCATGTTCAAGGCGATCCCCGGCGATGAAGGGGTCGAGGAAGACGACGCGCTTGAACTTTCCCGCCTCTTCAGGGTTCCCGCCCGTACTTTCGATCGACTCGCCGTATATAAACTGCATCGTTGCCTGTTCCGGCGTGAGGCGGCTGATAACGTTGGCTAGGGGATTCCTAGTCAACATAATGATATAATGTATTTTTTCAGCCCGCAGACTTTGGGAGGCTATTTCCAGATGGTCTCTGGTCACAATTGCCCGGCCGTTGCCCGTCTTCGTAATGTCCCTGAAATCGGGAATATAGGGATATTTGGTGACGGCGACGTTTTCCAGAAAGGCGTCCCGTGATTCCGCCGCCCGGAGGATCTCCGGCTGGCTCTCGTCCAGACCCTCGGTCTTCACATAAAGGCCGCCAATCTCAAAGGCGGCGTAACTGCCGTCGAAGCCTAGAGCCCCCCCATCGTCGCCGATCATCTCCGAGCCTTCCTTGGGCAGTTTGGCGAATTTTCGGCAGAGGGTCGTCGTCTTCCCCGTGGCCGTGAGGCCGGAGATGGCGGTCACTATCTCTTTGAGTTCCGGACGCTCCGTCTCCGGATCATAGATCCACAGATAATCCCGCCGGGCCCCGGTGTGCAAGAAAATCCCTGTTTTATCAATGGTTTTGATGCGCCAGTCTTCGAACTGAAAGACCCCTTTCTTCCCTTCCCCCAGATAAATGGTGTTCCGGCAGATCTTGACCTGCTCACCCCGCCGGCTTCCCATGGCGAGGCGGACGGTAATATCCTTGTCCACCAGTTTCTTCTTCTTGTTGAACTCGAAGGCCTCGTCGGTGAAGTAGATAATTGTGTAGGTCGGTTCTTCCACTGTCCAGGCCGCCGGTTGGTCGAAGAGCAGCTTCAGCCCGTAGGCGATCTGGGCGTATTGTTCGGGGATAAGAAAGCGGGCGGTGACGCCGTCCCGTCCGTCGCCGATGATCGTATCGAGGGCGATAATCCGCTCCCCCCCCAGGACTGCGACGGCCTGCTGGGCCAGGGCTTCCTCGGCTTCGCCAAAGGGATGATCGACACTGTTGCGGGTATGGGGGGCGGAGCGGGACATGGGCTCCGAGTCGGCGGCGACGGAACCAAACTGGGTCTGGATGACCCCCTCCTGGCGAAGGGCAATTTGCTTGAGTTCTTCCAGGGAACGCCCCTTGATAAGGCGCTTCGACTGGAGGGCCTCCGCATAGATCTGCCGGGCGGCGCGATTAAAGGCATCCATGATTTGAATCTCCTTACGAACTATATAGAGATCACAAGGCGGCCTGTCAAGGTGGAAAAGTCGCCTTATGTCTTATCCGAAAAAGCATCGCTTTGACTGGTCGCCGTCATGATCGTTTCTCTCACCCTTGTAAAAATATTACTTTGTGTGTAAGAGGACTGACCATGCATGCAAGATTTTCTCAAAAAACGCTCAGCATCGCCAGAGCCCTCATTGAGTCGGTCCATGACGGGATGTACATTGCCGATCACGAGGGATACTATATTATGGCCAATGAGGCCTTCGAGCGGATCACGGGGATCAATCGCCAGGAGATGGTGGGCCGCCATACCCAGTACATGATCGAAAACAACTGGGTGCCCCGGGCGGTGAACCTCGAGGTGATCAAGGATTTCCAGACCCGGAGCCGCATCGTCCAGTATCCCAGCGGCCGGCAGCTTCTCGTCACGGCAGCGATGCTCTGGCGGGACAACGGCATCCCCGCCGCTGTTGTCAGCACCCTTCGGGACCTTACGGAACTCAACCTGATCAATGAGGAACTGAAGAACTCCCAGGTGATGATCGAGCGTTTCAAGAAACGGATTGAGTACCTTGAAGAAACCCTCGGGAGTACCAATAAATTTTTTATCGGCCAGAGCACTGATTTCCGGCGCACCCTTTCCCTGGCGAAGAAAGTAGCAAGCTCCGACGCCACGATCATGATCACCGGTCCGTCCGGTGTCGGCAAGGACGTCCTGGCCCAGTTCATCCATTACCAAAGCCGCCGCAAGAACAGCGGGTCCTTTGTAAAGGTTGATTGCGCGGCCCTCCCCGCCAATCTTCTTGAGTCGGAGCTCTTCGGTTACGATAAGGGGGCCTTCACGGACGCCCGGACCCAAGGTAAACAGGGGATGTTTGAGCTGGCCAACGGCGGCACTCTCTTCTTGGACGAGATCGGCGAATTCCCCTTTGAACTTCAGTCGAAGCTCCTCAATGTTCTCCAGGACCGGCAGATCAAACACCTGGGAGGACTGGCGACGATCCCCATCGACGTCCGGATTATCGCCGCTACGAACATGAATCTTGAACAGATGGTCCGGGAACGGAAGTTTCGGGAGGATCTGTATTACCGGCTGAACGTTATTCCCATGTTCATCCCGCCCCTGCGGGAGCGCCGGGAAGACATCCTGCCCATGATCAAGCATTTCCTGAAGATCTACAACCAGAATTATAATACGGGGAAGTTTCTCTCCATCGAGGCCCTCAATGCCCTGATGAATTACGACTGGCCGGGAAATGTCCGGGAGGTGCGCAACGCTATCGAACGTATGGTCGTGACGAGCGCCGACGATGTTATCACTCGCCACGATCTACCCGGAGAGATCAGGAAGGCTCATCGTCTCGAGACGCCGGCGCCGCCGGGTTCACCGGCATCTTCCTATCCCGTCGGTCCCTTGAAAGGGGCCCTCGACACGGTGGAAAGGGAACTGATCCGCAAAGCCCTGGAAACCTCGCCGAACCTTGCCGAAGCAGCTCGCATCCTGCAGATCGATCTTTCGACGCTGACGAGAAAAAATAAAAAATACGGCCTGACAGGGCACAAAACTCACCCCCTCAATATTTATTAATTCCGATTCTAAATCAAAGCGCTATCTTCGTTGGCATCGTCATCGGCTCCTCGACGTATTAACAATACGCCTGCGTCGCCTCTTCCTCACCGCCTTGACATCATCTTTGATTTAGAATCGGAATAACATTCATGGTTGAAGGCTGAGGGGTGTATGAAAAAATGAAGTTACGATAAAGCAAAAGGGGGCTCACCCTCGATGGTGAGCCCCCTTTTGTCTGTTGTAATAGTGAGTTTTATGGTTTAGCTGTTCCCCGAAAAGCCGAATTTTACACCATCTCCAATACCGTAGCAATGGACACGCCGCCGCCGCCGCAGAGGGTGGCCATACCAAGAGTTTTGCCACGTTTCTTCATGGCATGAAGGAGCGTTACCATAATCCGGCATCCCGTGGAGCCCACTGGATGACCCAGACCGACGCCGGAACCGTTGACATTGGTGATTTCCCGGTTCAGGCCGATTTCCTTTTCACAACCCAGGTACTGGGCGGCAAAGGCCTCGTTGAGTTCCACCAGCTCAAAATCGCCGATCTTGTAACCCGATCTTTTCAGTAAGTCCGCCACCGCCGGGACGGGAGAGAGGCCCATCACCGAGGGATGGTTGCCGCCGTAACCCACCGCCTTGATCCGTGCAATCGGCTTCAGCCCCAGTTCCTTGGCCTTCTCTGCCGACATTAGTATCATGGCAGAGGCTCCGTCGTTGACCCCAGAGGAGTTCCCCGCCGTGACCTTGCCGATCTTCCCGATAAAGGCCGACGGCAGGTTCGCCAGTTCGTCCATCGTCAGACCGGGACGGAAATGCTCATCCTTGTCAAAGATCTTCGGCGGCTTGCCCTTCTTCTGGGGCAGCTCGATGGGGACGATCTCCTCTTTGAAGTCCCCCTCCACCGTCGCCCGCTCCGCGTTGTTGTGGCTCCGCAGGGCCACCGCGTCAATTTCTTCCCTCGTCATGCCATGCTTGTAGGCGATGAGCTCCGCCGTGATCCCCATGATGTAGGGTTTGCCGCGGAACCGCTCCACAATC
The DNA here is from genome assembly GCA_903885795.1 of uncultured delta proteobacterium. GTDB lineage: Bacteria > Desulfobacterota > Syntrophia > Syntrophales > UBA8958 > UBA8958. The sequence goes on from CAISJV010000073.1 coordinate 61,110, forward strand.
TCTCCCTCCTTGATCGGGCCTAACTCTAAACCGGGCAGGATATGGGAGCCCGCATGAAGGGCGTGAACGATATCATCGACGAATACCTGGTCCTGAAAACGACAGCCCCAGCGTGCCGTCGGTACGGAATAGGGGATTCCCGACATGTGCTCCATGCCCCCGGCCAGGACAGTATCCATCAACCCCGCCTGGATCATCGCCATTCCCGAAACAACCGCTTCCATCCCCGAAATGCACACCCGGTTCACTGTCACTGCTGGCACTTCCTCCGGAATCCCCGCCAGGAGGGCCGAAATTCGAGTCGTGTTCAAAGAATCCACGGGTTCCCGGCAGCAGCCGAAACGTACATCTCCGATAATCGCCGGGTCGATCCCCGCCCGGCTCACCGCCTCCTTCATCACCACACTACCCAACTTCGACAGGTTGAAATCCTTCAAAGTGCCGCCAAATGCCCCGATCGCCGTTCGACAGGCTGATACGATAACTACATCTTTCATAATGAAAAACCCTCCTTCTGTGCCCCACCCTTCTACCTCCCCTTCAAGGGGTGGGTTGGGGTGGGGATGAGGTTAAGATACTCTGATAGTTAAATTTTAACTGTCAACCTTATTTCGTCATCAGGTAGCGGCCGACGGTCATAATTTCCGCTTCCTTGGTTCCCTCATAGAGCTCGAGAATCTTGGCGTCGCGGTACCATTTCTGGACCGAATACTCGTCGATGTAGCCGTAGCCGCCGTGGAGTTCCACCGCGTTGTTGGCGCAGAAAACCGCTGTCTGGCCGCTGTAGAACTTCGCCATTGCTGCCAGGGTGTAATCGGGGGTGCCTTTATCCACGAGCCATCCGGCCTTGTAAATAAGCCCCCGGAGGGCCTCGATCATGATGGCCATCTCGGTGAGCTTCTTCTGGGTGAGTTGATAGTTTCCCAGGGCCGTCCCGAAGGCCGTCCGCTCCTTGCAATATTTGACGGATGTATCCAGACAGGCTTCGGCGAGGCCCAGTCCTTGGGCCGCGACCATGATCCTCGTCGTGTCGAAGAAGTGCATGAGCTGATAAAAGCCCTTGCCTTCCTTACCAACGAGGTTGCTTTGGGGGACCCGGACGTCCTCAAAGGCGATTTCCGCCGTATCGGAGGCACGGATTCCCATTTTGCCGTGGATCTTGTTCCGGGTAATGCCCTTGGCGTCGGCGGGGATGACGATCAGACTGAAGCTGTTGTATTTCTTCTCTTCGGGATTGGTGATACACTGGGTGACCATGAAGTCGCAGACCGTCCCGTTGGTGATGAACATCTTGTTGCCGTTGACGATGTAGTCGCTGCCGTCTTTGACGGCTCGGGTCTTGTAACCGGAGACGTCGGTCCCGGCATTGGGTTCCGTGAAGGCCCCGGCGCTGACCCATTCCCCGCGACAGACCGGAGGCAGGTACTTCTGTTTCATCTCTTCCGAGCCGTACTGGAAGATTGATTCGCAACCGAAACAGGCGGCGACGACATTCAGGCCGATGCCCATGTCAATCTTGGAAAGTTCTTCAGTAATGATCGCATTGCCCAGGATGCCCGCTCCGGACCCGCCGTATTCCTCGGGGATCCAGGCGGCCACCAGGCCGTTTTCCGCCGCTTTCTTGCGAATCTCGGGGGTGTATTTCTCGTGTTCGTCGGCTTCCTTGCTCAGGGGCGTAAACTCCGCCAGGGCAAACTTGTAGGCCATGTCCTTCAACATCTTGAGTTCTTCGGTCAATTCAAAATCCATGCGTTTTTCCTCCCAAAAGTTATTTCTGATGAATTATCTATTTAGTAATCGTAAACCCCTTTGCCCGTCTTGCGGCCAAGGCGTCCGGCCCGGACCAGTTTCCGGAGCAGCGGCGCGGGACGGTATTTGTCTCCCAATTCCCGGTGGAGTCCCTCGATAACCCGGAGCAGTGTCTCGTTCCCCACGAGATCCGACAGGGCCAGAGGGCCGATGGGATGGTTACAGCCCAGGACCATGGCCTTGTCGATGTCCGCCGCTTCGGCGATTCCTTCGTCGAGGACAAAAAACGCCTCGTTGAGCATGGTGCAGAGAATCCGGTTCACTGCAAAGGCCGGTGCTTCTTTCACCACGACCACCTCTTTGCCGATCTTCTTTCCCCAGGCCTTAGCGATCTCTACCGTCTCGTCCGAGGTCTCATGGCCGCGGATGATCTCCAGAAGCTTCATCACCGGTACGGGATTGAAGAAATGGGTTCCGATGAACTTGCCGGGACGGTCCGTGATTGCGGCCATCTCTGTGATGCTCAGACCGGAGGTGTTGGTGAAAAAGAGGCAGTCCTTGGAGACGATGCTCATCAGCTCTGTGTAAACCTTCTTCTTGACGTCCATGACTTCGATGACCACTTCTACCACGACATCGGCCCCGGCGGCGGCTTCCTTCAGATCCAGGGTCGGTTTGATCCGGCCGAGAATGGCGTCCATGTCTTCCTTGGTCCGCTTGCCCTTCTCCACGTCCCGGGTGAGATTCTTCGTGATTGTCTTCATTCCCCCGTCAATGAACCGCTGCTCGATGTCCCGCATGGACACCTCGAAGCCCGCCTGGGCGCATACCTGAGTGATCCCGTTGCCCATCAGACCCGCACCTAAAACACAAATCTTTTTGATTTCCATGGTAACTTCTCCTCCTTTATTGTTTTATATGGACCCTAGAAACCACTGCTTGTTGAGCCAGTGCATCTTCTTAGCCTCCTCAAGCAACTCATCCCGGAAGTCGGGATGGGCGAGCTTGGTAATGGCGAGGACCCGCTCCGGAATAGAAAGGCCCTTAAGATAAGCGACGCCGTTTTCTGTGACTAGGTAAGACACATCCACCCGGGGCACCGTGACGATCTCGCCCGGCGGTAGGGTGGGGGTGATCTTCGATTTTAGCTTGCCATGCTTGTCCGTGTAGGTTGACTGGAAGGCTAAGATCGACTTGCTCTCCGGATAGCCCAGAGGCGGCTGTCCCTTCGTGGCCCGGTAATAGGCCCCACGTACGAAGGCCAACTGTCCCCCCGTTCCTGAATACTGGGAGGGGCCAATGGATTCGGAGCTTACCTGACCCTGGAGATCGACACCCAGACAGGCATTAATGGAGATCAGATCCTTGTTCATGGCGATGATATAGGGATCGTTCGTGAATTCAACGGGATACATGGCCAGGGCGGGGTTGTGGTCGATCCAGTCGTAGAGCTTGCGGCTCCCGATGGCGAAGGCCCAGACGATCTTGCCGGGAAGGAAGGACTTCTTCTTTCCCGTAATCAGTCCCGCTTCATGGAGGTCGGCGATCCCTTCCGTGACCATCTCTGTGTGAATGCCGATATCCCGGGCGCCGCTGTCGGCGAGCAGCCGCAACACCGTGTCAGGCAGGCCGCCGATGCCGATCTGGATGGTCGGGCCGTCCTTGGGGATCATCTCGGCAATATACTCGGCGATCTTCTTTTCCACTTCCGTCGGCTGGGGCGAGGGGATGGTGATAAGTTTATCCGTTTTGTTTTCGATGACGTAATCGACTTCGGAGATATGAATGCACTCGTCGTAGCCGCCGTAACACCAGGGCATATCCTCGACGACTTCAACGACAATGATCTTGGCCCGCTCGAAGACGGCCTTCTTGAAGTTGCACAGGGGGCCGAAATTGAAATACCCGTGTTTGTCCATGGGAGTGACGATCTGGACAGCGATGTCCACGTCTAGGCCGTCCCGGTAGTAGCGAGCCGCCTCGCCGAAGTTATAGGGGATGTGGGTTCCCCGGTTTTCAGCGATATACTTCCGCGTCCATCCCAGGATGTGCCAGTTGCCGAGCCAGAAGCTCTTAGCATCCGGATCCTTCTCCATAACCTCTAGCGGTGTCAAATGACCCAGGGTGCGGATCTTGACATTCTTAATCTCTCCGACCCGCTGGGCGAGGGCCCGGTCAAAGGCCCGCGGCATCTGCACCGTGCCGTAATCCACCCACATGCCGTCCCGAACGAGAGACGCCACCTGTTCAGGCGTGGCTAACTTATTTCCGTATCTTGACATGCATCTACCTCCTTTGCTATTGGGGAATCCGGGAGATCGGAAGCTTGGGAACACCAGACCACCGGTTTGTCCTTGTCCTTAAATAATGATGATGGAAAAATAACCGAATACGCTGGTGATGCAATAATTGCACCAGAAGCGTTTATGATGAAAGTAACTAATTAGATGAATGATATGTTCTTGTCGGGCAAGTAGATGCGCAATTTTACCTTATGCAAAACAGCGCATCTATGCATTGTTGCATAGGAGAGGGCTAGGGAGACACCTTGGCGGTGTCCCCTGATTTTCCGGAATAGAGAAAGCCTTATTTCTTCTTGTGGCGATTGGCCTTGAGTCTCTTCTTGTACTTGTGCTTGCTGATCTTCTTTTTTCGCTTTTTTACGACACTGCCCACAATAAACCCCTTGCATATCCTTTTATTTTATAAAGTGGTGGGACGTGCGGGAATCGAACCCGCGACCAACGGATTAAAAGTCCGCTGCTCTACCAGCTGAGCTAACGTCCCCTGTAACCAAATGAAAGCCCAGCTCCATATCAGCAAGTCAGGAGAATTGTCAAGAATTGTTTGAAACTTCTTCCCTGATCTTGCTTTGGAAGCCCCCGGTAATTGCATTGCGTCCCCGGAATAACGTGTCTTGCCATGAATAAAGATTTAATTCCAAATTACGAGGTAAAGGGATTCTTCATGATGATGGTTTCGTTCCGTGCCGCCCCCACAGAGACGAGGGCCAAGGGGGTGTCGGCCAGGGTTTCGATCCGTTCGAGATATTTTCGGACGTTCTTCGGTAATTCCTCGATGCGCCGGGCCTGGCTGATATCCTCCGTCCAGCCGTCGATCTCTTCGTAAATTGGCTCGCAGTTCGACAGTACCTGAAGGTTTGCGGGAACGGCGTCATTGATCATTTCACCCTGGGCTGTCCGATAGCCAATGCAGATCTTAAGCTTTTCGATCCCCGTCAGGACGTCCAACTTGGTCAGGGCAATGCCGGTGATTCCGCTGACCATGATGGCATGCCGCACTAGAACCATATCCAGCCAGCCACACCGCCGTTTTCGCCCTGTCGTGGCCCCGAATTCCTTTCCCACGTCCTGAATACGCCGGCCGATTTCACAGGAAAGCTCGGTCACGAACGGGCCGCCTCCGACCCTCGTCGTGTAGGCTTTGCAGATCCCAACGACGGCGAAGGTCGCTGACGGTCCTACGCCCGTCCCGGAAAAAGCGTTGGCAGCCACAGTATTGGATGATGTTACATAAGGATATGTTCCGTGGTCGATGTCGAGATGGCATCCCTGCGCCCCCTCGAAAAGGATCTTCCTGCCCCGCCGCAGCTCTCTGTTCAGAATGACGGCAGTGTCGGTGGCGTAAGGCTTCAGGCGTTCCCCGTAGCCCAGGTATTCCACGAAAACCGCCTCTGCATCCACCGAGTCCTCGCCGAAATATTTCGTGAGGAGAAAATTCTTTTCCTCCAGATTGCGCATGAGCTTTTCCCGGAAGGAATCGCTGTCGAAGAGATCCCCGACACGTACGCCCACACGGGCTACCTTGTCTTCATAGGCGGGTCCGATGCCCCTGCCCGTTGTCCCGATCTTTCCACCGCCTCGCCGCCCTTCCCGCGCTAGATCGATCCGCCGGTGATAGGGCATGATGAGATGGGCTTTTTCGCTGATGTAGAGGCGGGTGTTGGGGGGGAAAAGACCGCGACTATTGAGCTTGTCAATTTCCTCCAGGAGCACCTGGGGATCGATAACGACGCCGTTGCCGATAACACAGATTTTATGATCGTGGAGGATCCCCGAAGGAATCAGATGGAGGATTGTTTGCACCCCCTTGACAACTAGGGTATGGCCGGCGTTGTTACCTCCTTGAAAACGGGTGATGACGTCCGCGTTCTCCGCGTAGAGGTCCACGACCTTGCCCTTGCCTTCATCTCCCCATTGCGTCCCAACGACGATCACGTTTGCCATTATTTATTCCTCCGTTAAATAGGGACATAATCCCTATTATATCCATGAATGTTAACCCATCTCCACCCTAACCCACCCATTGAATGGGAGCGAAATAAAAGAATAGGGGCTCTGTCCTTAATTAATTCACATGTCCAGCTCTTTGACCGAAATCACATGGGGCAGATTCAATAGTTTGGTGATGACTTCCTCCGGTACGGAGCCGTCGGTGCTCAGGATCACCAGGGCCTCCTGGTCTGCTTCCTCGCGGCTCAGATGGAGGCGGGCGATGTTGATCTGATTGGCCCCCAGGGTCGTGCCGATATTGCCGATGACGCCGGGGCGGTCATAGTTGAATATCACGAGCATATGCCCCTCGGGGACCACGTCGAGCGTGAACTTGTTTAGCTGCACGATCCGCGGATCCTGGACCCCGAAGAGGGCCCCCGCAATATGCGACTTTTCCTTATCCGTCTTGATGGTCAGGGATATCAGGCTCGTATAGTCCTTCATGTCGCTGTTTTTCGCCTCGATCACCTTGATCCCCCGCTCTTTGGCTACCACCGGGGCGTTGATGAAATTCACGCTCTCCTTGAGGATCGGCGTCAGCAGCCCCTTGATGATGGCGATTGTCAGCGGGGCGACGTTGTAATTGAGGATCTTGCCGCTGTACTCGATGACAATCTCTTCGATGGCCCCCTGGACAAGCTGGACATGGAAGCGCCCCAGCTTCTCCGCCAGATCCAGATAGGGCTGGATGACCAGCAGCAGTTCGGCGCTCACGGAGGGGAAGTTCACGGCGTTGCGGATCTCCCCCTTCGTGAGGTAATCGGCGATCTGTTCGGCGACGGCGATGGCCACGTTGACCTGGGCCTCGTCCGTCGACGCCCCCAGATGGGGCGTGCAGATCACGTTTTCCAAGCCGACCAGGGCTGTGTTCTTTGTTGGTTCCTCCTCAAAGACGTCCAGGGCCGCACCGGCCACCTTCCCGGATACGAGGGCGTCGTAGAGATCCTTCTCACTGATGATGCCCCCCCGGGCGCAGTTAATGATGAAGACGCCCTTTTTCATTTTCCCGAAGGCAGCGGCGTTGATGATGCCCCGGGTCTCCTTCGTCATGGGGGTGTGAACGGTAATGAAATCGGACTGTTTGAGGAGTTCGTCTAGGGTCACCAGGGTGATTCCCAGATTCCCCGCCGCTTCATGAGAGATAAAAGGATCGTAGGCGACGACGTGCATCTTCAGGCCCTGGGCGCGGTCCGCCACAATGGCCCCCACCCGCCCGATGCCGACGATGCCGAGGGTCTTGTTGAAAACCTCCGCTCCCATGAACTTTTTCTTTTCCCACTTGCCCCCCTTCATGGAGGCTGTGGCCTGGGGGATTTCCCGGGCCAGGGATAGCATCATGGCGATGGCGTGCTCCCCCGTCGTGATGGTGTTGCCCCCGGGGGTGTTCATGACGACGATGCCCCGTTTGCTTGCCGTCGGGACGTCCACATTGTCGAGCCCGATTCCCGCCCGCCCGACGACCTTGAGATTCTCCGCTGCCGCGATGACCTCCGGCGTAACCTTTGTCGCCGACCTGATCACCAGCCCGTCGTAGTCCTTGATGATGCCTTTGAGCTCATCCGGGGTAAGGTTCGTCATGACATCCACCTCGATCCCCGGCGTATTCTGCAGAATTTCGATCCCTTCCTTAGAAAGGGTATCACTGATCAAAACCTTCTTCATATATCTCTCCTCTGGGGATCAGGCCTTGCTTTTTAGCGTTTTTGTCGTCTGCCTCCGAAGGCAAAATCCCTGACGCTTGATTACGCGACCAACATTCCCCGTTATTATTTACAGCTGTTATAGGGAACCAGCGCTCCTATTTCTAATACTTTGTATTTCCCGAGCCCTCCCTTTTCCCCGTTTACTGTTTTTCTCTATATGCCTTTTCCAGTTCGTCCAATGCCGTTTTCAGGTCGGCGCCATCCACCGTGGGGCCGCACCAGAAGCGGAAGCCTGGCGGGGCGTCCCGATAGGCGTTGATGTCATAGGCGATCTTTTTCTTTCCCAGCTCACTGGCGAGCCCTTTGAGGAACTTTTCCTGCTCACCCTTAGGCAATGCCGCCACCTTGGGATCAGCAACAGTCAGGCAGACCGATGTATTGGAACGGATGGTCTTGTCAGCCGCCAACAAGGCCGCCCAGGGGTTCCTGGCGACCCAGTCTTCGACAATCTTCAGATTCGCCTCGCTCTTGGCGATGAGGCCCTTCAGCCCGCCGATCGACTCGGCCCAGGCCAGGGCGTCTAAATAATCCTCGACGCAGAGCATGGAAGGCGTGTTGATCGTGTCCCCGACAAAGATGCCGGCGTTGACCTTCCCACCTTTCTTCATGCGGAAGATCTTCGGCATCGGCCAGGGGGGATCGTAGGATTCGAGACGGGAGACGGCCCGGGGGCTCAGGACGAGCATCCCGTGGGCAGCCTCGCCTCCCAGACACTTCTGCCAGGAAAAGGTGAGGGCGTCAATCTTGGTCCAGTCGATGTGCATGGCAAAGGCGGCGCTCGTGGCGTCGCACAGGGTGAGGCCCTGGCGTCCTTCACTGCTTCCATCCCCCGCCGCCAGGATCCAGTCCCAGTTCGGGACCTTCACGCCGCTCGTTGTTCCGTTGGCCACAAAAACCACGTCGTTTGTCCAGTCGATGGTCCCCAGATCGGGAATCTTCCCGTAATCCGCCGTCATCACCGTGGGCTTGAGCTTCAATTGTTTGCTGATGTCCGAGGCCCATCCTTCGGAGAAGCTCTCCCAGACCAGAACGGTCACCGGTTTCTGACCCAACAGACTCCACAGCGCAGCCTCGAAGGCCCCTGTATCGGAGCCGGGCATGAGGCCGCAGAGGTAATCATCGGGAATCCCGAGGATACGTTTCGTTTCCGAGATGGCCTTCGCGAGCTTTTCCTTGCCCAGGTTGGACCGATGTGAACGGCCGACGGCAGCGTCCTTCAGGGCGTCGAGTCCCCAGGCGGGGCGCTTGCTGCAGGGGCCGGAACTGAAATTAGGGTTGTGCATAAACGCTTAAATCTCCTTCTTCTATAATCAGAGGGCGCGGAATATATCAATATTTCCAAGAGAAGACAAGCAATTTGAAAAATTTCATGGGTTCGTTCATAATAACGTTGTAATTTCTTACCCATGCCATATAATGCCCACGTTCAATGGATGATATGTTGCCTCAAAATTTCATCATACATCTAATGTATTTATATGTTTGAAATTTTGCATGGCCTGTGGCATAAGTAACGTCGTTTTCCTTATGGAACAAGTCTTGTTCATCTCTCGCCATTTTCCCTCAGCTCGATCCCCGAAGGAATCGAGAGAGCGGAGCTGTATTCCCCTGTCTCTCATTATGAAAAGCAATTTGGAACCCCCCAGCTCGTTGGCGGTGTGGCAGTTACGCAAGGGTCTCCCCGAATAAAGTTGAAAGAAACATCCAAATTATGCAAAATGAAGAATAGGGATACTGCACCCCTATTAAAAGGCAGGAGGGATTTGATTGTGAATATTTTGAGACTTGACTTTTCAGGACGGATATACTTTCGCAAACTCCCCATGATTGCAAGTTGTTACTTCATCATGGCTTCTCTCATGCTGCTGTTTGCTGCCCCACCGGTAGGCGCCATTGACACGGACATTACCCGGAAGACCTTGAGCGGTTTGCAGGGGGTGTATGTGGTGGTGGAGGAACTTCAGCCCAATCTGATGAAGTATAGCGCCGCGCAGAAGTCAGGCCTGAGCAGTGAGGGTTTGAAAAGGGACATCGAGGGGCGGCTGAGCAAGGCGGGAATCAGGGTTTTGACCTGGGATCAGGCAGTGAAGACGCCGGGGCTGCCGTTTCTGTATATCAACGTGAATACTCACGAATCGGAGAAATACTGGTATGCCTATGATATTCGCATCGAGCTTCAGCAGTTAGTATCGATGGAGGCAAATCCCAAAGTCAAGGCGGTGGGGGGGACATGGTCGACCAATATGACCGGGATGGTCAATATAGGGACGATGGATAAGCTGAAGGAAGCGGTAGAGGTTCTGTTGGACAGGTTTATTGGTGCGTTCCGGGCGGCGAATCCGAAGAGGTAACTGGGAAATAAAAGCGAAAACAATAAGCGTGTCCTTATTTTTCATCCTTATTCTGCTTCACAATATAGCAGGAACCGCATGGGCGGCTGATGAGCCGTTTGTCACGCCGTCGAACTGGGGCGGGACGGGGTTGATGGAAACGCCGACGGCACGGGTGCTGAAGGAAGGACAATTCCGCTTTGGCGCGGGATTGATTAACCCTTACCGGCATTATTACGGGGCCATCAGCCCGTTCAAAGGGGTGGAAATTGACGGGCGGTTTACGGAGATCATCGATGTTTACACTACGGGTCTGCCGGCCAGTTATGGGACTTATAAGGACAAGGTCGCGGATATCAAGTACCAGTTTCTCCCCGAAACCAAATACTTTCCCGCCCTGGCCTTGGGCCTGAACGACTCGTATGGGACGCGTATTTATGGCTCGCAATTCATAGTGGCCAATAAGCAGATCTATCCCTTCGATTTTTCCGTCGGTTTCGGGAATGGGCGTTATGGACGGAAGCCGCTGAGCAGCAGTGGCGAGAGCTTCAAAGCCGAGATATTCCAGGATCCCCGGGGCTGGTTGTCGGATGGGCTTTTTTTCGGCGGCGTCCAGTTCGCCCCAACAAAGTGGCTGACCCTGATGGCAGAATACAACTCCATCCGCTACGATCAGCAGACCTCCGATCCGGCGCAGCCCAAATATTTCACCTCTCCCGTCCCCTCGCCGTTCAACTTCGGACTCCGGTGGAAACCCTATGAGTGGATCGAGGCCGATCTCTCCTATCAGCGGGGGCAGCAGGTGGGGGTGAATGTCTCCATGAACTTTGAGCTGGGCCAGCCGATGCTGCCGATCTTTGACCTGCCCTACAAGGAAAAAGCGGAGCTGAGGCGAAATCCACTGGCGGAGCGGCTGGATCGGGCCCTGAAGGAATCGGGATTCACCGATATCGGTATCAAGATGGTCGGGAACGATCTGTGGATAGAGGCAACGAACGACAAATATTACTATTCGCCGAAGGCCGTCGGGGTGGTCCTGCGGATTCTCAAGGATACCCTGCCCTCTTACATCGAGAAGGTCCATATCACCTTTACGCAAGAGGGTATTCCGATCCTGAGCTTTGCGACCAGCCGGGAGGATATTGCCGCCCTCTATGAGGAAAAGCTGACGTTGAAGGAATTCCTCTACGTTTCCCAGTACCGGACCGATGTTTATGAAAACCTGGATGTGGGAAAAAAGGACAAGAAGTACTATCATTGGGGGGTCCTGCCTGCCTTCCGGATGTTCGTCAACGACCCGTCGGGGTTCTTCAAATACCGTCTGGGTTTTAATGAATGGGTGAAGTTGAACCCCTGGAAAGGTTCGACATTGATGGTCGCCCTGGAGCAGTACCCAATTAATGATGTATCCACATCCAATGCCCCGTCGGCGCAGCCGGTACGGACGGATTATGTCTATTACAGCTATGAGAAGGTCCTCATGGACAAGCTCCTGATGGATCAGATGGTGAAGCTGCCCAATGAGATTTACGCCCGGGCCGCCTTTGGTTATTTGGAGACGGAATATGCGGGGCTGGACTGGGAGGTGGCCAAGCCATTCCTTGGGGGTCGTTTCATGGTGGGCCTGAGCGGCAGCGTCGTGAAAAAACGGGAGGTCGGCCAGGCCTTTGCGATGAAACAGAACGACTGGAAAGATTATTACACGACGGGATTTCTGAATACGGCCCTGAATATTCCCGAGGCGGAGGTCTCCTTGGATTTGCGGACGGGACAGTTTCTTGCGGGGGACCGGGGGACAAGGCTGACGCTGTCGAAATTCTTCAACGGGGTGATCCTTTTTGGCTGGTACAGCATAACCAATACTGATACAGTGTTTACCGATTCTTATAACCGGGGCTATCACGACAAGGGCATCGGGATCGTCTGGCCGCTAAGGCTCTTTATCGGCAAGGATTCCAAATCTACGTATAGCTTCGCCATCTCCCCCTGGACCCGCGATGTTGCCCAAGACATTGACCATGTCTACGGTCTCTTCGACTTCATGGGCCGTAATCAGGAGGTCTACTGGAAGAAGGACCGGAACATGATGTAGTGAGTATTCCTACTTGACACAATAGGTATTCTTAATTACGATCAACTTCCACTATGCTCATGATTGCACTGAAAAAAAGGATTTGGTGAAAGGTAACCGATGGGATGGGAGAGCCGACAACAAGCATGCCGGGAAACGCTGAAATTCAAGAGCTGAACCCCAGATACGATGAAGATGAGATTAACTTGCTGGATTACTGGCGGGTGATCTGGAAACGGAGGAAGATTATCGGCTGGATTGTGATGGGTATAACCATTCTGACGGCCGTGGTTGCGCTCTTTATGACCAACATCTATCAGGCCAAGGCAGTCATTACACCCGTTGCTGGCAAGGATGGCTCCGGAGGAAGTAGCGTTTCCTCCATGATGGCGCAGCAGTTCGGCATCATCCAAGCCGGCCCGGCACCGGGGACGGAGATCATTAATCTTTTGAAGGCCAATATTGTACGGGAAAAGATGATTGAGAAGTATCAATTGATGCCGGTCCTGTTTCCGAATAAATGGGATTCCTTGCGGAAGCAATGGAAAAAGGGCGGCGGGGACTTCTCTTTGAATCCTCTTGCCTTAATTGGAGTTGCGAGAAAACTGCTTGAGACTGAGGATGTTGGGGCAAAGAAAAAGGATCCTTCCGTTCCCAGTATGTGGGAAGGTATCAGGATGCTGAATTCGATCATAATGGTTACACAAAACGTTAAAGAAAATACGATTACGATTTCCGTCGATTTCCGCGACCCCGAAATGGCCGCCACTATTGCTAAAAATCTGATGGACACATTAGTCGATTATATCGCCGGGGAGGCAAAGCGCGTTTCGACGATCAACCAGAAATATCTGGAAACGCAGTTGACGCAGAATGCCGACCCTTTTATCAAGCAAAAGATCTACATGCTCATCGCCCAACAGATCGAAACTGTCATGATGGCTGAAATCAAGGAGAATTTCGCCTTCAAGGTCATCGATCCCCCCATGGCCCCAGACAAAAAGATCAAGCCCAAGCGCGTCCAGATGGTAATGATATCCTTTGTAGTGGCCTTGTTCATGGGTGTATTCGTGGCTTTTTTCCTCGAATACCTTGAAAAGCAAAACATAAACATAAATATCGGGAAACTGCCGTGGTTATTCGGCAAACGGTAAATTAATAGGAGCGCTATCCCCCTATGAATTTGGGAAGAGGAATATATGAAAATTGCAAAAAGTAAGTATTTATTCCCTTTGTTGGCGTTCATTTGTTTTGTCGTGATGTGCGGCTCCGTTTGGGCTCAAACGACGGGGACGGGTTCGGCCTATACACAGGGGAAGCTGTTGTCGCCAGCGCCACCGCTCTCGCCGCGAGCTATCCCTATTGCCGGACAGGTTCCCAGCAGTCAGCAAATGACCCCCCAGCAGGCCGACGCCTACCAAAATCTCTCTCCGGCGCAACAGCAGGCGGTCCAGCAGGAATTGGGAAGATCGGGCGGCCAGCTGACCCCTCAGGCAATAGAAGCCCTCAAGGGGCGGTCGGAATTTAAGGGCCTTTCCCCGGAAGATGTCTTGAAGGGTAAGCAGCTCTTGGAGCAAAAAGAGACCAAGACACCGGACAGGGCAACTGTGCAGAAACGGGCAGTCATCGGCGAAGAACCTCGGGAAAAATCGCTTTTCGACCGCTTCCGTCAGGCAGGACGCTATCAGGATGTGTCTCTTGATCTCAAACTTTTCGGTCAGGAGTTCTTCCGGGATGCGGCGGTGCAAGTGCTGACTGAACGTACAGATGTTCCGGTGCCGCTGAAATACGTGATCGGACCGGGCGACGAGGTACGCCTTCTCCTTTGGGGACGGGTTAACGCCCAGCATAACCTTGTCGTGGATCGGGATGGAAAGATAACGGTGCCCCAGCTTGGCCCCATGTTTGTGGCCGGGATGACCTTCGAGGATATGTCCAAGTACCTCATCCAGCAGTCCGGGCAGATCGTCGGCACCAATATGGATATTTCCATGGGGGCACTGAAAACCATCCCCATTTTCATCCTCGGGGATGTCCGCCGCCCCGGTTCCTACACCATCGGTGCCTTTTCCACGGTCAGCGATGCCCTGCTCATTGCGGGGGGCCCTTCGCAGATCGGCTCCATGCGCAATGTCCAGCTAAAACGCAAGAACATGCTCGTGACGACCTTCGACCTCTACGATCTCCTGCTTAAGGGTGATAAATCTAAGGATGTGATCCTTCACGCGGGAGACGTTGTCTTCGTCCCCGTGGCGGGCCAGGTTGTGGGGATTACAGGAAACGTCAAGCGCCCGGCCATCTATGAGTTGAAAGATAAGCATGACTTGCAGACTCTCATCGATTTTGCCGGCGGGATTATACCCACCGCCTACACCCAGCAGATCCAGGTGGAAAGGGTGGTGCGGAACGAAAGACAGATTATTGTAGACATCAATGACAAGAACATGGATCGGGCCGTTTCCTTTCCCCTCCAGGATGCGGATCTGGTCAAGATCTTCTCCATTGTGGATATGGATACAAACGTCGTCTACCTCAACGGCAACGTCAAGCGTCCCGGCAAGTACGAATACAAACCGGTGATGAAGGTGTCAAGTATCATCAAGGGCGCCGCCGACATTCTCCCGGATACATACTTCGATTATGTTTTGATCAAACGCCTCAACCCGCCCTCCATGGAACCGCTGCTGATTCCCGTCAATCTCGGGAAACTGCTCCTTCAGGGCGATGCCGCCAGTGACATGGAACTCAGACCGGCGGACCAGATCTTTGTCTTCAATAAATGGTTCTTTGAAGACAGACATGCCGTAACCGTGGAAGGGGAAATACGGGGAAACTGCAATGTTTTCGGGGAAAAAGAGGACGAGGCGCTGTTGATGGCAAGGAAACCGGGATGGCTGACGGCCTATCAGGAGAGAGAGACTTATATCCGGAAGGGAGAGCAAACGGGGTCTTTGGCAGCCTCAACTGATAAAGCCAGGGAAGGAAGGGATAGAGGGGATTATCGCGATGACGATCAGAAAGTCAAATGGCTGGCGGCTTCCAGGGAATTGAAAACCATTGAGAACGACCTGCGAAAAACGAACAATTATGACTTGGCTGATACGGTGAATAAGATAAATGATGAAATTATCCGCCTCCACTGGGTGTCCAGCAAGGATTTTCAGGACCTCAACCGTGAATTGGGACTCGTTGGCAGGCAGGATCTCGCCGACAGGATTCGGGATATCGAAAATGGCCTGAAGAACTTCTGCCGGGTTGAAATATCGCCGCAGACGAGGATCCGGGACGTTATTCTTAATGCCGGCGGCTTGAACAACAACGCCTATCTCCAGCGGGGAGAAATCATCCGGACGGGCGAATCCAAGCAGATGAGAACAATCTACTTTGATTTGGCCAGGGTCATGGCAGGGGACGACAAGGAAAACATCCCCGTCCAGAACCTGGATCGTGTTGTTATTCACTCTATCTGGGAGCAGACACAGCGGGACACGGTTGCCGTGGATGGCGAAATAAGCAAGCCCGGTTCTTATCAATTCACTCAGGATATGACTGTCAAAGACCTGATCTTCAAGGCGGGTAACGTCGTCCAGTCTAGCTATCTCGATCAGGCAGAGATCACGTCGATGGTTGTGGATGAGAAAAAAGGGGTCAGTTTCGCCGTTCGTAATATTAATCTCCGCAAGGCACTGGCAGCTGATCCGGAGCAGAACCTCAAGCTTAAGCCCTTTGACCGGCTCCTGATCAAGCGCATTCCCGACTGGCGGGAAGTGATGTTTGTCCGGTTGACGGGAGAGGTTAAATTCCCCGGACGTTATCAGGTCAAGCAGGGGGAAAAGCTGTCGTCGCTTATTCAACGCGCCGGTGGGTATACGGACCTTGCCTACATGCGGGGGGCGATATTCAAGCGGGAACGGGTCCGCCAGATTCAGCAAGAAGGCCTGGAAGAAATGGCCAAGCGGCTGGAGCGGGATGCCCTGGCTCAGGGCACCTCGCAGGTTTCATCATCCCTGTCGGTGGAAGAGGTACAGGCGAAACAGGCCGAGATGGTCAGCCGGCAGAAGTTCATCGAGACCCTGAAAAATCTCAAGGCCACCGGCCGGATGACCATCCGGCTGGCAAACACACGGCTCCTAAAAGGCAGCGAATTTGACATTGACATGGAAGATGGCGACAGCCTTTACGTCCCCCAGAAGAACAGTGTCGTCAACGTCATGGGGTCGGTTATGGCCCAGGCCACCTATATCTATCAGGAAAAGTTTACCTACGAAGATTACATAAGCATGGCTGGCGGTTATTCGTCCTATGCCAATCCCGACGATACCTTCGTGCTGAAGGTGGACGGCAGCGCCCGCCGCCTGGATTCGGGATTCTTTGCCTATAGTGACAAACGCAGCCGCTGGGAGATGACAGCCTTCGGAGAGGAGATAAAAATAATCGAACCGGGTGATGTTATTGTCGTACCGGAGAAGTTCGGGAAAATCGCCTGGCTTCGGGAAATCCGCGACATAACTCAGATTCTCATGAATACGGCCGTCGTTGCCGGAGTTGTTATCAAGCTGTTCTAAAGAAACATTAAATTGTTCTTGACAAAGTTGTTTTTCTAGAACATCCTGCAAGGACTTTTCGTAACAGTGGTATTTGAATAGCAGGGGTAGAGAGGAGGAGATCATGAGAAAAGCAAGGAAGTTCGCGCTATTGGTTAGCATCATCTTCTTGTTTGCGACGGTGTTTCCCGTGAGCGTATTTGCCCAGCCAGCGCCTGGGGCAGGAGGCGGAGCAGGGGCAGGAGGCGGAGCAGGGGCAGGCGCGGGTGCGGGTACAGGCGCGGGTGCGGGTACAGGCGCGGGTGCAGCAGCAGGTGCCGCAGGTGCAGCAGGCGCAGGTGCAGCAGGCGCCGCAGCAGGAGGACTGACGCTAGCCGGAATCGGTTTGGGGACGATTGCCGCGATAGCCGTGGTGGGGGCCGTGGTAGTAGTGGCGGTGTCTGTCTCAAATTCCAAGACCAGCGACACTCCGGCGGCAACAGCCACAACTCATCATTAAACATCCTCAGCATTTGAAGAAGGAGGGGGCTCCATCCAAGTGACATTATAGTGGATGGAT
>CAISJV010000074.1 GCA_903885795.1 uncultured delta proteobacterium
CACTCTGCGGCTACGTTGATTATCCCCGGGGGCGTTTACGGAGATGTTTACAACTCTTCTATCGCGTATGCTCATGCTCTCTGCTCTTCCTGCCGCACCAGGGCAAGACTGTTCTCCTTTTGTTCTTTATGAGAAATCACTTGATTGTGACGATAGAAGGGCGGAGGGGTTCTGTCAAGGGAAAAGGGAAATTTCATGCAGTTAGAGTTGTGTTCAAATACAAAGTTGCAATTTTTGTTGTCAAGTTATATAAATGAATACCGGATGAAAGGTGGCATTATTGAGGGAATATCGGGATATTTTTCTTCCTCCGCAAGTCGCCTACCTCGATAGAGATGCTGTGCTCAGTTCCATAAACATTCCTAACGGGAGGCAAAAAATGAACAAGATCATTCGTTGGATAAAGCTTTATTTGTCGATAGTAATAATGGCCGGAATGATTCTTTCACCGGGCTTGGTCTTTGCCGCGAACACTACTCATAAACCGATAACTCAGGAGCTCATCACATTAGTTAATAAAGATCCAAAGATCAGGAATATGTTGGAAGCATCCATCGCAGAAGCAGCAAAAATCAATCCTGACAAGAAAACGAATCCCGTTCAGAACTTGCTGGAGTATTATGATTTTCTGGACAAAGCCGCAAATCTTATTCCGCAGAATATTCTGGATAATCCTTCTAATCCTCTGCCGGTGCAGATTCAGCAAGGTATCTGTTATCTCTACTTCCTAATTGACCAACCCTTGCCACAGTTAAAAGATAACGGAGTGGGCAGAGACTCGATTCAGTACGATAAACCTTTTGCTAAATGGTTGTACAAGCTTGTCAATAGTTACGGAGCATTCCTTGATACCAAAGCGTCATGGAATGATAAGATCTATCAGGAGCTTTACAAAGATCCGAGCTTTGGTTTGCAGAAAGAGTGGTACGAATCACCGGCAAATTGGAAAACCTATAACCAGTTTTTCGCCAGGTACTTAAAATCCCCGGACGTACGTCCCGTTGCTTTGGCCGATGATCAGTCGGTAGTTGTTGCACCGGCGGATTCCGTCCCTCAGGGAGTATGGGCAATTGATGGGAATTCAAACATCAAAGCTGAAGGTGGATTGAAGGTTAAAGAAGATACGTATTACAATATTGAGAATCTGCTTGGTAAAGACAGCAAATATAAAAATGCCTTCGCCAATGGTATCCTCACACACACGTATTTGAATGTGAATGACTATCATCGTTATCATTTTGCTATCGGTGGTATTGTTAAAGAGAAGAGAATTTTAAAAAATAATGTTGCCCGGCGGGTAACATGGGACCCGAAAGAGGGCAAATACTTTGTGCTTCATTCAATAGATTGGGAGTTCTTTCAGACTCATGGTTATGTAGTAGTTGATACGAAGAAGTATGGACTGGTGGCATTGATTCCCGTAGGGCTGGGATTGGTGTCTTCCTGCAATTTTGAGAAAAACGTGACAGTGGGAAGCAAGCATAAAAAAGGTGACATGCTTGGTTATTTTCTGTTTGGGGGCTCTGATATCATCATGCTTTTCCAGGGAAAGGCCGGTTTTAGAATCACGGCGCCTGCCGAAGATAGAATTGCTTCGCAGCCCGATTCCGACCGTGGGTCTATCGTAAAAATATATAAACACATTCTTATGGGTGAAAAGTATGGCGAATTGGCGGGACAAACTAAATAATCTGTACGTCTTCTGGTGGCCTTTTGTCGAGTAGGTGATTAATAGGCATCTGGATGGAGCAGCTCGAAATATACACCTATAATCTGGCTGTGAAAAGAAAGGAGAGGTATTTATGGCAAGAAAAATACTGTATCGCTGCATGTGGATTATTTTTCTATCTCTTTATGTAGTCGCACAACCGAGCTTTGCCAATGACAATGCTGCGGTGCAAGGTACATGGAGATTGATTTCCATGGAAGTTGAGGTTCAGGCTACTGGTGAGAAGATGTATCCCTTAGGCAAGAGTCCGACTGGTTATGCGATCTTCAACAGCGATTCCCGTGTTTGGTTTGTACTTACCGGAGAAGGTCGGAAACCGGCAAAGACAGCGGAGGAAAAAGTTGCGTTGCTGGAAAGTTTGGTTGCGTACACTGGCAAGTACCGCCTGGAAGGTGATAAATGGATTACCAGTGTTGATGTTGCATGGAATCCGGCTTGGGTAGGCACGGAACAGTCAAGGAATTTTAAGGTCGAGGGCAACCGGCTCAAAGTACTCACTCCATGGCGCATCATGCCGAATTGGGCCGACAAAGGGATGACACGAAGTATAAACACTTTTGAACTCGTCAAGTAACTTCTGTAAGCGCAATGCTGATTCAGGTTGGATGTTGCCGATACTTGGATCAGCAAGGGACAGTCGTTAATAGATCCAGGAACGACGAGATAGCGAGTAATGCTTAGAGGTCTAGTCATGCCATGAGGGCGTTGACTTAGTAGATGTAATCGATAATCAGGGTAGGACTTGTTTTGACTTTGTCTGTCAAGCTAAATACGGATCAGGACAATTTATCTACAATTGTTTCTTATCATCCCATGGAATTATTGAAAAAGACTCAGCACCAAGCACCTGGTTTATAATGAGTTCATAATAATAGAACTTTTCCATCTGCGCTCCATTCTCATTCACCCATCTAACGAATACCGTAATTGCTTTCCTTTTTCTTTTGTCAAATGAGAAATATCCTTGATATGTTTTTTTTATGGAACGACCTGGATCAAGGTCTATGCCAGCGTGATGCCGAACCCGTTCATAACTGTTCAACTCAGAAAGTTCTTTTTCAGATAAATCACGCCTTTTCATCTGCGCTTTAATCCCTCCTTCAGCTACTGGTATCAATGGTTTTATCCAGACGCCTTCCCAATTCGCATCATCTCTCACATTCAGGGCTTTAAATCCTGCGTAATTGGTTATGCTTAAAGTCAATCGTCCCATTTTTTCGTTTTCATGCATATACGATTCAAAACTAATAGGAGTAACTTGAATTTGCGATATTTTTTGGGCTTGAAGTAATTTTTCAGATCTCCCATCCGCCTTACAAGAATAAACTAACGCAGCTATCGAAATCGCGACTGCCATTCCGGAAAGAAGGATAGGCATGATTCTTGGCCAGTTCATTACCTTACCTCGCGCAAAAATGTTGTCTTTATAGTCTCTCTCGATTCGTCCCGTTTGTAAAATAATGTTGGTTTTTTGTCACAATCCCCCTTTAAGCGCAAATACAATTTTTTCGCTTTCGGAAAGTGGCCGTGGGCTCTGCGGTGAATATATTTTTTAGGTGGAAACTATCTACAATCCTGAAGCGGGGCGGATGTGAGAGCATTAGCCTTTTTTATAACCGATGAAAAGAAAAATATTTGTGGTTCATCTGGTTTATGCATGCTTTCCTGAAATCAAGCATACAGAGGTTTTGGCGAGTATCGAACATTTCTTTTTGCATTCTTTTGTTGTATTTCTTCAAATAAGGCGTATAAAAAAGGGCATTTAGAATTGTTAATAATATTTACCTTTGGAAAGGAAAGGAGATGGGCTTTCCCGTAAAATGAAAAAACTTGTCTCAATATTATGTGTATTGCTTATCGGGATTTCAACATCTGTGTTCGCCCAAATTTCTGATATAATAGACACCAGAAATGAGTTTGGCGGGGAAACGATGATGACCCCTTTTTCTGCAGACGATGAAGAATATAAAGAGGGGGTGGCCAAGACAATAGTATACCTCAACGACAACTACAAGATACTGAAAAGGGAGGTCATCCGGACCGATGAGTACAACAAGAGGAGTGGGATCGTTAAGAGCATAACTTACTTTGACAATGGCGACAAGATAACTAGAGATGAATATTTCTATAATGATAACTATGCCATGCAGAAAGGGATAGCAAAGGAAATATTTTACTTTGACAACAACGAGAAGAAAGTGAAAGCGGAGGCATACGACTTGAAAGGATTATTGATAAAAAGCAGCCAATAACAAGGCGTTACTCCAGCGGCCAAGATAATGGGGTTAAATCGCTTTCGTATAGTTAGATGGACACAGGGTACTTTACCACTCCTTAGTCTATGAATTGCAGTCAATCCCTTCAAATACAAGTCCTCACATAGACAAATTTGGCCAGCCAATGAATCCCATTGGAAAGCGCGCATACATCTGAAAGCCAATTTCTCCCTTTTGGAGTAGATTCACTCCTTCCTTGTTTGCTTGCTATCTCTTGTTTATCATGCAAGATTACAAGCAGTTATCTCTATTTCTAATGCTGCTCAAAAGCAAATTACTTTGTCGAGAGAGTTGCGCCTCCTTTGGCTAGCGTTAAATGTACAGCTATGTAATGAGAGGGGTAGCAGTGAGGAATTGAGCTAGATAGAAAACAGATTACGGCATATCCAAACAGTGCAAATACTTATCATCATCCTGGCTGACTGGAACAGATCACTGAAAACGATTCAAAGGTTGATGACGACACTCTCTGCCAACACCGACCTACCCCGCAGGAAGTCGTCCGCAATAGCGGAATCCTATCTTTGTTGCTTTTGCCTAATTTCCTAAAACGAAAATTCCAAGCCCGCGGTGCCTCCGTGAAAAAGCACATGGGAACCGGAATTCACGCCGAGCACAGACACAGTGGTTGGAGAACTTGTAGAATAGGTCTCCTGTATCTGTCCGGGCGCCAAAGCGACGCCTGCGAGCCAGAGCACCTCATAGCCAAGCTTCAGCGTAATCCTACTGGTAACTTGATATTTGCATTGCAAGCCGGCTTCGCTAACGAAGGCGGGATGGTCGGTCGAAGCGCCCGCGTTGTACACGACCTTTGCGATGCTCACCTCCGTTGACACTGACGCATGGTTCCAATACCCCCCGAC
>CAISJV010000075.1 GCA_903885795.1 uncultured delta proteobacterium
AATCAACAGTGCCAGTATTGCGTAAAACATGCAGTAGTAGGCTCGGTTTGTCACGGCACGAAGGCTCTTTCCGCCTTCAAGAAGGAACACCGCCTCTTCGAGTGTCTCAGTTGCCTGTGTCAGGCGGTAGGCAACCAATATATTCTGCTTTTCACGTTCCGTCACAGGCGCACCCCGTCCCGCTCAATGGCCTTGAAAAGGGGCGATGCGGACATTGGACCATCTTCAAGCTCTTTGCGCCCAAAGAGAACTGCTGAGATAAATACGCCGTGGCGAAGGTTAACGTCAAATATAAGATCGAAAACCTTTTCGTACAATGTCGGTGGCAATTCTTCCAGTTCGATCATCACGTCAATATCAGAATCAGCATCGGCAGTACCCATGGCTTTTGAACCATAGAGGCGGAGGTCGATCAGTTGAAAGTCGAGGTTCAGCGACCGTTTCAGGTCGTTTAGCGACTGGAGCTCATAAGGTTTAAGATTGGCAATTGTTCCCATAACTAACAATCATGATCAAGTTATTTGTTTGATAAGGCGCTGGTTTTTAGCGGGGCTTTGGTAGTCATGGGTATCTCCTGTTTGTTAATCGTAATTAATCATAGCGATTAATAATGATTAAGTCAAGAAGTGTCATGTCATATCTCAACTGAAAAAAGACAGTCGGGTATTCGCATATTTCAAATCGTTTTCAACGATTCAGCTCGATCAGCCTGCGTGCAGATTTTGTATTTGATTGCAGTGGAGCTGTTGTAATCTGCTGCCATTAGAAACTATCCCTTGTTCTTAATATCCTCCCTGGGAACCTTTTTAAGGATTTTACCTACGGGATTGCGCGGAATCTCTTTGACAATCTCCAACCGCTCAGGAAGTTTGTACGCAGCAATACCCTTTTCTTTCATTAAAGAATATCAATATTCTGAAGCGAATACTCGCGCAGAATCCACGACTATTTGGAGAGACCGTTGACCCATAAATCACTTCGGCAAGTCGCTGATCACAAAATTAACCGTTCCACCAGTCACGCCAGCCCTATAAATGTTACAGATGCGTTTATCTTGGCATTTAAGTTTGGGTGGGATACCAGAACAGGGAAGCTCGCCAACCAATCGAATACAATCGGTACATCCGGGGGGAAATATTCCATTCTTATTGTTATTTCCATCAAGGCCCTCACTCGGACCGATGGACCTGACCATAGATCCCCCATCTTGAACGCGCCAGGCATCGTCGGGCAGATTAATGGTCAAAGCATAGTTCACACCGTTCACAAGGCTTATATCTACAGCCTCTGTCTCCGTATCTGTAGGATTGAGAGTGAACTCGCCCTGGGTAAATCCAGTAGGAGGCGGACATGATGAATAGCCGCCTATATGGATCGAGCCGGTTAGGCACTTAAGCGCATCTTCACTTTTGGTCCGCGTTACCTCTACAAACCCGTTTTTCGGAACGATTCCCGTACAGTGCCCGGCATTAACGCCGCCGCCTAAATGTGTAGGATCTTTGCACCAAGTCGTGTTATCGGCTATCCATTGATAGGAGATCATTTTATTGCTGTCCTTACAAGCACCTTCTTTTCCCTCTGCTCCTGTGACGAACGCAATTTTTATATCTCTGTTCATCGAATTAGTAATTCGTATATTTGTCGCTCCTCCGGCCCCATGCGCAGGTTTGGTACAAAATTTGGAACATTTACCGCCCTCGTTGCAACCACTACAAAATTGGCATTTCTCCGGGTGATCTTCTGGTACGCAATCCGGAAACGATTTTCCTTCTCTCTGAGTACAGCACCACTTATTATTAGCATCCTTATTATCCCAGCACGGACCGCACCACACGGCGTCCGTACCAGAGCAAGGGGGAGAATTGTCTGGAGGATGCCACTGGGAAGTACTTCTTACGCTCCCGTGTTTAATAATCTCTGTCCATTGTTCCATGCTTACTTTTCCATCTCCTTCACAGAATCCCGTTGCGGTAAACAGAGAAAACAAGAATAAAACGGCGCTTATTGCAACCAGTTTTTTATTATTCATCTTTGAGCTCCTTTAATGCCGGTTGATTTCGCAATACCCTGCATACAAATTTGACAAGAATTTGCTTTAGATGCGAGAAGGAATAGGAAACACGGGCGTTTTTGTCAAGGAAATTTTGAGTGTAATATGGTAGACGTAAATGATATTTATCAGCAAGTCGTACAATTCTATTTGGCCGGACAAGTCCCTACGCATGCCTCGTAATCCTCACTACATTTGCTCAACAATGGGCTGTTCTTCATATTCATCCATGAAACACACCGAGAATACGAAATCGAACATCCCTGCGCACAAGCAGGATCAACCCTACTTGCGTCAATATCCTTGGCACTGTGTGCACATCCCAACATGATAGCCAATCGTAGTCGCTGCACGCCTGCAACGATTTTAGTCAACCAAAACAGTTTTAAAAGAAGGCGTCGATGTCCATCATGCCATTTAGAACCCTGACAATCTCAATGCCGCCGTTAATCGGCATATAAAAAATCAGGTACTTGCCCACCGGAAAGCTTAGCAAACCGGGATGGAGTTCATCCCGGTTTCTACCCATACTCGTGAACCGAGCGAGTTTCCGGCAGGTTTCCTCAATTTCGTCAAGAAGGTTGTCTGCATTGGCGGGGTTGTCTTGGGCTATATACCACCAGATTTCATCAAGGTCGTTTTCAGCCTCGGGCTCTTGTGGATTCTCAGCATCAGTCGTTTGCTTTGTTTTGTTGCGCATCAAGCCGTTTACGACCTCGTGCCTTGATAGTTCCGACGTCCAAAGGTGTTGACGCGCCGCTATCCAAGCCTTTCTTGATTTCGGCCCTAAGTTCTTCAACACGCAAGAAATGTCTCCGGTCTCGTTCTTCAAGAAGGCGCAAGGCATCGCGCATAACTTCGCTTGCGGAACCATAAAGTCCACTCTGCACCTTATTTTTCACCAGAGTTTCAAGTTGTGGCGTAAGTGAAATATTCATTATTTTATCTCCTCCTTTGATCTACACAATAACATAGAATAACAAACATTGTTATAAAAAAGTTAAGTCCGCGGGGAAATTATGTACCTTGAAAGCGAGAAAGGCAAATTTTCAACGAAGAGATAGACCGGCCCTAAAAGCTTGGCCGATCAGCCTCAGCGATTAAATATATCATTTCTGCAAGGGGGGGATATGAGAACAGCCCATCTTTCCCGTAGCCGGGAAAGGCATCGTCAGGACTTCGCACCTTTCAAACCGGATTCAATAAACTCTCGGCAAACGTTGCCTCTCGCTTTGCATTTGAATGATTTCGACTGGTTCCTGATCAACAAGAGCGACAGTTTGTGAGAAGACAGATTTGATGTTCTCTATACGGGCCTTTATTTGAACATTTACTATCACTTCTGCCGTCTATGCCGAACATGCAACTCAGCAGACAGCTTGGCGTTCGGCTATAATGATTTGCTGGCAGACTCACAATTTCAAGCCCGTAAGTCGCCTGAGAAGAATGTCCTCAACATTCTGCCGGGAATCTAGCACAGACAGCACATAGACTGTTATTTCGGAAACTCGGCACATGATCCTCCATGGCGCAATAGTCAATTCACGGTAAAGCGTGATCCCTTGGTCCAGAAGCTCGGGAACAATACGTCCCCTGTCTGGGAAAGTCCGAAGACCGGATGCTCGTTTTTTAATTTCTTTGAATATCTCGTAAGCTTGGTACGGGCTTTCAATGGCAATATATTCAACGATAGACAGAAGATCGTTTTCTGATGTCTCAGACCACCGCACATCGTAGGACTTCTTCATGTCATCTTTTCTTTCAAAATATTTTCAATGGATGTGAATACTTGTTCTTGGGATCTGGTCTTCCCTTTTTTAACATCTTCTTCGCCCTGGGAAAGTAGCTTCATAATTCCAATGGCGTTTCTCATATTCTCATAACTTTTGGGGTCCTGAAGTACTGCCCTGGGTTCTCCATTTTGGGTAATAACCACGGGGCAACGTGTTTCATTTATTTGTTTCAACAAATCGGGAGCCCTTGACTTTAGATAGGTGATCGGTCTTATATCTCTGACGATATTCATTTTGTTTCCTCCGGTCCGTATATCGTACCACAAAAAGACTGGATGTCAATATTCTTGTCAGACCTTGTCAGACCTCTGCTTTTCGATGCAAGACATATGCATAATATCCCTTGACAAGCAAAAACAGCCCCAATATATTACCACGTATAAAAATAAATACCTTTTCAAAAAAACAAACAAAGGAAGGGCAACAATCGAGATGTTACATGCACCCTCACTTTTGCCGTAGCGGGTGGTGATGAAAATGCGTGTGAATTTAAGGACAACAAATACGTGAGCTGCTCTTACGCTTATGACAACGGTCGTCGCTATGTCGGGAGATTTTCCGAAGAAATGTTCAATGATAAAGGCACATACACTTATGCCGATAGCAAGGTCATCAAAGGTATCTGAAATAATAGCGGTGTGGTCACGCCCCAATAAGGTAATGTCAGAAAACAATTAAAAGAAGAGGTGGTTTCAGTGAAAAAACTTATTTTATGCTTATTGTTAATTTTTTCATTAGGTATCCTGGCAGGATGTGCCACGGTGGCAAAAGATCAGCAGGGGAAACATAAGGGAAAACAGGACACCGCAAAATTTACTGCTAAAGAAATGCGGATAGGCATCATGGCGGCTCCGCAGTTTGCCCCCATTCTTATTGTTAAACAAAAAGCTTGGATCGAGGAACAGCTTACCCCTTTAGGTGTTACAGTTAAATGGGCATCTTACTCTTCCGGCCCGCAAATGAATGAAGATTTTGCTAAAGGAATTATCGATGTCGGCTTTATCGGGGATGTCCCCGCCATTATTGCAAAAAGCAAAGGGCTTAACAGCCGTATCATTAGCATGAGTTGCCGCGGTCCCCAGGGCGTAGCTCTGCTGGCGCTAGAAAAATCGACCGCCACTTCGATTAAGGATTATAAGGGCAAAAAAATCGGTTTAGTCTTTAACTCATACGGGCACAATCTGGTTCTTTTACTGCTGGAGCAGGCAGGGATGACGACGTCTGATGTGGAAATGGTAAACCTTTCTCACCCCGATATTGATTATTCCTTGTTAAGCGGAAATGTAGATGCCGCAGTTGCTTTTGAACCCATGATAACTAAAATGACCAGCCAGAAAATGGCTCGTGTCGTGGCTGACGGCACCGGTCTAATGGATGGTGCCGTTGTGATTGTTGCCATGGATAACTTTGCAAAGCAGAACCCTGGCCTGATAGATATTTTATTAAAAACCTATCGAACAGGTTATGGATTCGTTCAAAACACTCCCAATGAAACCTCGCCGATAATCGATGGGGAAATTCGCCGCACCCCGGAGCAGATTACTTCAATGCTTAAAAAATTCGATTATAACCCTGTTATTACGGAAAGGGATGTCGTTGAATTAGAGAAGAGCGTTGCCTTCCTGCAAAAATTGGGATTAATCAAGGACACAGTCAACATCAAGGGATTTATCGATGATTCATATCTTAAGCTAGCGGGAATTTAATAATTGTGCCTGTTCAATGCCATATTACGAATAAGCATCATTCTACAACTTCGTTACAGAATGATGCTTATTCGAAGGCTTGTATAACTTCAAAGAATTCATTTTTATTGGCGTCAGGGAGGAGATAATACCGCCTCCTGCAAAAATAATCACTCAAAAATTAGCACCTTTCCACCCGAATTCATTGATCTGGCATGATCGCCAAAGTCTCGCTTTGTATTTGAACTCAACTCTAACTGCATGAAATTTCCCTTTTCCCTTGACAGAACCCCTCCGCCCTTCTATCGTCTCAATCCAGTGATTTCTCATAAAGAACAAAAGGAGAACAGTCTTGCCCTGGTGCGGCAGGAAGAGCAGAGAGCATGAGCATACGCGATAGAAGAGTTGTAAACATCTCCGTAAACGCCCCCGGGGATAATCAACGTAGCCGCAGAGTG
>CAISJV010000076.1 GCA_903885795.1 uncultured delta proteobacterium
AATGACGCCGAGCGAAGAGACCTCCTGGAGGTTGTCGAGGAAAGACACGGAAATGCTTCCACCATCGTCACCAGTCAACTACCAGTTGAGCACTGGCACGAACAAATCGGCGATCCCACCATCGCCGACGCCATACTCGACCGGTTGATCCATAACGCACATAAGATAAAACTGACAATGAAAGGAGACTCTCTGAGAAAAAAATATGCCGGCTTGACCTGAAAAAGCTTCTATGAGAAAGAGCTAAAAAACCACCGTCGCTACGCTCCGACCAGGGGTGGCGGAATCAACCGGAACACCCTGGCGCTTTGCATCGGAACAGGGTGGCGGCTTCCTTCGTAATCGACCGGCGGCTTCAGCGGAATACCCAATACGGTTCGAAAGACGCGAATGATAGACGGTATATTTTCTGTCAGGTACAATCCCTGAATGCATAAACCCATAGCTGATAATGCATCTTCATATAGAATCGCCTCCATTCTGGCGATCGTAACGATCGTCTATAATGTCCTGGAAGGCGTGGTTTCAGTTTATTTCGGTCTGGATGACGATACCCTCTCACTCTTCGGATTCGGTCTGGATTCATTTGTCGAGGTCATTTCCGGTGTCGGAATTTGGCACATGATTAAACGCATTCAGCGTCAGCCGGAAAGAGACCCGGACCGATTCGAAATGACATCCTTGCGAATTACCGGAACTGCATTTTACCTGTTGTCTATTGGTTTGACAGTTGGAGCGCTGTTTAATCTGTATCATGGCCATAAACCAGAGACTACAATTTGGGGGATTGTCATCGCCACTATATCAATCTCCGTCATGTGGATACTGATTCGCAACAAAGTGAAGGTTGGGAGGCAGCTTCATTCCGAGGCCATTCTTGCCGATGCAAATTGCAGTCGCGTATGTCTTTGGCTATCCTGTGCCTTGTTGCTTGCCAGTGCCGGATATGAACTTACAGGCATCGGAGGTATTGATGCAGCCGGAGCCATTATGATTGCAGTATTTTCATTTCGTGAGGGTCGGGAATCCTTTGGAAAAGCCAGTGGTGAAACATGTCATTGCGACAGATGTGAAAAATGAAATTGCTCGAACATTCACGAAACTTGGTCAGACGCTTCTCGCAGGAGGTTGAATTTTACAAGCGTGTGCTCAGGAACCCCCGAACCCCGCGTGTTTCAAAAGTGTTGCTAGGTGTCGCAATAGCGTATGCTGTTTCCCCAATTGACTTAATTCCGGACTTCATCCCTGTGATAGGTTATCTCGATGATTTGATTATTTTGCCTTTGCTCATCTTGGTCGCTATCAGGTTGATTCCGAGGAGTGTAATTATGGAGTGTAGACAAACAAAAGAGGATGTAACAACGGTACAGAGGTCTGGTCCGAATCTTCTTTTATGATCCGTCCTCACTAAATTCAAATACAAAGCGAGAAAATAAATATTATTTCATATCGCTGAATTGCGATCGAAACCTGCATATTTGGGAAGTTGATTTTTCCGAAGATCGGTGAGGGTATTTCTACCTTTCTGAAAACAACAACCCTGCAACCTCGGGTGAGACGCAATCCTTCGATCCGTATTCGTTATTGATATTTCTTCAATGATTATGATACTCATTCATAGTCAAATGGACTTACATTTAAAAGAATTCCGAATTATAGTATTTATCTGTCTTCTGCTGATGAGTACGAATACCTGCGTCTCCTTTGCAGAAGATGAAGTATTGAATAATGGACAGGATATCACTAGACCCCTTACCCGTTTCGATGTGCGATACCAGTTCCAGCATCTGCCATCTCCGGCCGACGGAAATAGCAATACCGTCACCTTGCGCGCTGACCATCCTTTCACACTGACGAGCGATCTGAAGTTTACCATGCGTTTCGATATGCCATTTGTGGTTTCTACGGCGACCGGTCCGGACAATCTTGATGGGAGCACGAAAGCCGGCTTCAGCGATTTGCTTGCGATGGGACTCTTAATCTACAAACTCAGCGACCGGTTTGCCTGTGCCACAGGCGCTCAATTCACGTTTCCTACGGCAAGCACAGACGAGATGGGAAGCGGTAAATACACTATCCTGCCGACCCTCGGTGTGAGAATGGACCTGCACGAAATTAGCCGCGGCAGCTTAGCGGTGCTGATCACCCGATATAATACGGATTATGCGGGAAACAGCAACCGCAGCCATATTTCCGAACTACAGTTTGCTCCGCTGGTGGTCATCAACCTGCCGCAACGGTGGTTCATAAACTTATTTCCCAGCACAGATATACGCTACAATCTCGCCGATGAGAGACCTGGAGACACTGGCCGATGGTTCATTCCCTTTGATTTTATGGTGGGCAAAATGTTGAACAAAACGACGGTCGCTTCTTTGGAGGTGAGCATTCCTATCATCAAGGACTACAATGTCTATGATTTCAAAACAGAGGCGCGAGTCGGCTTCTTTTTCTGACACACGACGACAAACATCGACACACACCTCACATTTTGTAGCTGGACATGTGGCCAGTATTTTATTGACATACAAGACCGATAATTTTATGGCTCACTCATAAACAAGCAACGTCTTATTTATTTGGTCTTTGGAGTCGGTGGAGGCCGTAATGTCTGAATCATGGTTCTATCATATCTCTCAGGAAGGAAAACTCTCGAGCGTCGCAACCGATGACGCGGCTACGGCTGCAGCAAAGGGTGGTGGCTTTCTGTGGCTGGATTACTGCCAACCAACGAAGGAGGAACTCTCGAAACTCATCGATCTCTTGGGTCTCCATCCGCTCTCTATCGAGGATTGTTTTGACGAAAACCAGCTTCCCAAGATTGAAGACTTTCCCCTAAACACATTTATTATCTTCAACTCCCTTGACTATTCAAATAGAAAACTTTCGATCGGCGAGATCGATCTATTTATCGGCGACAACTTTCTGGTTACCGTCAGCCAGCGCAATTCCGAAAATCGCCGACTTTTGGATGGCATTGAGCACATCGTAGAGAGGGACATCGAGAGCGCTCGTCACGGACCGGCGTTTCTGATGCACGTAGTCCTAGACCACGTGGTGGATCGAAAGTTTCTGGCGATTGAAGCGCTCGAAGACGAACTGGACGCTTTAGAAGAAGCGATGTTGGCCGACGTTTCAAACTTCAACCCAGCTGAGCTGATCCAATTGCGTCGGTACCTGTTGAGTATCCGCAAGAGTCTTTTCCACGAGCGTGAGATCCTTGTCAAGATATGTCGCAAAGATTGTCCCTACATATCGGAAAAGGCAATCTTCCACTATCGAGACATCTACGATCATCTCGCAAAATTCTTTGAGTTGACAGAGTCTTACAGGGATATAGTCACCGGTCTCATGGAGATTTACCTGTCAATGCTGAACAATCAAATGAACAAGGCCGCCTACGAGACAAACGCGACAGTCAGGCGGCTGACTTTCATCACAACCATCTTTATGCCGCTCACGCTTTTGGCTGGTATCGGAGGGATGTCAGAGTGGTCTATGATGACCGGACCTCATAATTGGAGGATCACATATCCGGCTTTCCTGTTAGCGATGGTCGTGATCGGTTTTGCCAACTACTATCTGATCAAGTGGCTTGAAAAGAGAAGCCGATTACGGGGCAAGCGAACACGGGGATAGACGTTGTCGGCACGAGGCTCATCCGGTCGAGTTCTGTCTGGTGGTTTTCTACGGAATACAGCTTTGTTAGGCTGATCGACACTATTATGGCGCATGTCGAGGCCGCTGTGAAGTTCGAAGCAGCTTTCAATCCGCAATAATTGTTTCCCCAATCTTTAGATTCTTTTTGTTTGAGATGTTGACACAGGACAAGGTCCGTTGCGTGTGATTTTCTATGAATTGCAGTCAATTCCTTCAAATACAAAGCGAGGGCTGAGTGATTAGGCCAGACAAATGAAAACCGTTTGAAATGCGCATATCTCCCTGACGGTCAAATTTTCCTCTTGAGACCGGGTACGCTCCTTTCTGATAATGTTGCGTGCCTCTATATTTCACGTCCATACAAACGTTCAAACTTTAATCTTCAATATTGTAATTGCCATTTTATAATTGCTGAAGTAAATAAAATTGCCCTTATAAAATTAGGAGGGGGTTTCTATGCATGCCATGCCTATAAAAATCTGCCTTCGATATAAATAGGAGGACTGATAATGAAGGCTGTAAAGACTCGATGCCTGCCGTTTAGAAAAATTGTCATAAGGACTCTGTCGCTAATGCTGGCCATGCTGGCATGTTGTAATACGATAGTTGCTATCTCGGCAGCC
>CAISJV010000077.1 GCA_903885795.1 uncultured delta proteobacterium
ACACCTACAAGTCCGTGGTTTTTGATTCGGAATTGAGGTGAGGATTACCAATTGTACTGTTCTTACTTTCAGTGTTGTTGACTACGCAATACCACACCGCTTAATTTCAGCTATCCGGCATGTATGGTTATAGGTTCCCTATCGTTTCAGGACGGCAATCACATCTTCCGTATTTCCTGTAACAACGGGCTGCTGCTCCGTCCCCGTCAACCTCCGGGCCATATAGGGGACGTTTTCTTTCAGGTAAGCCTGCATCTCGCCGACGGTGATCCTTCTGTCTTTGTTGGCGTCGGCCTCCCCCTGAAGCCCCTTCAGAAAGTAGTACGTGAACAGAGAGTGCTTCTTCTCCCGATACCAGGTTGACACCTGATCCACGGCCGCACTCGTCATCAGGACGGCGTTGGCCGGTCCCCGGTACTCCTTTTTCACCTTCACCAGGGCCGGGCTGATGTCCTTGAAGAGCATCCCCTTGTCCGAATTGCCGGAGAAGCAGGCATCGAGGACGACGGTCATCTTCTTCGCCGGAACCTTCGCCAGATTGTCGTAGAAGGTCTGGAGGCGGTAGCCGTTCGATTTCAGGTCCTGGGGATTGGCATCGACGGGGACGAAATAGGCCTCGTTCGAATCGAGGTCCGGGGCGCCATGTCCCACGTAATAGACGAAAACCTTCGATACGCCATCCTTGACGTACTTGAAGAGTTTGCCCTTGTGGTTCCGGTCGCTTCCGAAAAACTCATTGAATTTCGTCAGCGTGGCGTCTTCCGCATAGAGGATCATTCCTGGATCGTAGCCCATGGTGCGGGTCAGGTATTCTTTCATGATACGGGCGTCTCGGTCGGCAAATTCCACGTCCGGCGATCCCGAGGCGCTGTAGTTCCGATTGCCAATGATCACGGCCACATCATATTTCCCCGCCTTCTGACCTTCAGGGATGTTCATGTCCACGTCGATGGAAAGACCGCCAGCCAGTTCTATTTCCCCTTTCTGCGGCACATCGTCGCCCTTGACGACGAACTCCTGCGTACGCTTTTGGGCCGCATTCATGGTCAGGGCCAGTACCTTCTCTGCCGCATATTTCGGCCGCGCCTCCTTCAGACTGATGGTGATGGGGATCTTCTCACCCCCGGCGATGCGGTTATTCGTGTAGAAGATGAATTTGAAGTCCCGATGCTTACCAGACGGGATGCTCCCGAGATCGAAATGGGTCTGGGCCTCTCCGCCGAGAAAGACGTTCTGCCCCACCTGCACGTCCGCGGATACTGTACGGGCGTCTCCATGCCCTACATTCTGCACCCGCGCCGTTACTTCCACCATTTCCATGGGCTCCACCCGGCCGTTGCCGTTCTGGTCGTTTATCCCCAGGTCGGCGACAACAAGCTTTGGCGGCTCAAAGGCCTTCGTCATGAAGGACACCTTCATGGGGTCGGGATCGAATCCGTTAGCCTCCTTCACATCCACAGCAAGGGTGACATTCGCCGTAGGGATATCCTCGTCGGCCTTGAGGGCGATCTCCTTTTTTACCGTCCCCCCGGCGGGCACCGTGCCAATAGAGATCTCCCGATCAAATCTGAGACCGTTCACCTTCCCGGCGCTCCGGATCTCCGCCTTGACGTCATAGGCGTCCCCTTTGCCGCTGTTCTTTACGGTCACGATGAGCTTCCCCGTCTCCTCGGCGTCGAGTATCTTGTTCCCCGACGGTTCGGTAAAGGTGACCGATGCCGACAGATGGGGCGGCACAGGCGATACTTTCGCCCTGAATGCCCCCTCCGATGCCCACGATAAGGACGCCGCCAGTATAAGGATGATGGTAAAGCAGGTTGGTATTCTTCTAGTCATGATTGACCTCCCTGGATATTCGGTGAAGACTACTTTGTCGTATATTTTCATGTTTTTATCAATGCGTAATTATTTTTCATTGAAGCTTTGCTCCACTAACGCATTTTATAATCATATCATTATTTACATGCAACGCCGGAACCTTCGCCACGCCATCCGGCACAGGCTACCAGCACCGGCGCTGCCACCACTCTTCTCCCTTCTGCAAGGGACTGGATTTCGTCCGGGTCAGCGGGATCGGCATCCACCTTTCCCGGTGAGCTGGGGGCACAACAAGCCGGAGACCAAGGTTGTTGTTGCGGTTGTCCGGTTTGTTCCTGTTGCGGTTCGACGCACGCGCATTCCCGGCATTGTTGTTCCAGCTACCACCGCGGTTGACACGTTTGGAACCTGAAGACGGCCCCTCAGGACAAAACCCCAAAACGAGATATGACATTTCTACGAAACCCATCGCAGTCGGCAAAGCGAGTGAATTCCAGCAGCGGTTCCATATGCCTGACCAGTTCTTGCGTCGGCCATTCGCTCCTGCGCCACAGGCCCTCGTACAACCGGAATTTGTTGACGAAGCGCCTCTTGCTGCGCGGCGCAAGAAGGACCTTCTGTGGAAACACACGATAGCCGAGGAAAGGAATCCCCTTGTCGCAGCGGTTCAGCTGAAAATCCGGCTTCACCTCAAGGGACAGGCGATTCCTCAAGAATTCCTTCACCGCTGGCAATTCCTCCCTTAGCAGCCGTTTCCGGTCATCCCCGAAGAGAAGAAAATCGTCCATATATCGGACGTAGCCGCGCACCTTTCTATCTTCCTTGATCCAGTGGTCGAAGACGGACAGATAGAAATTCGCCAGATGCTGAGATACCAAGTTGCCGATGGGCAGTCCCTTACCTTCGGCTGTTTTGTATGTCCCGAGAATGTCCGCAA
This sequence comes from uncultured delta proteobacterium, assembly GCA_903885795.1. Taxonomy (GTDB): domain Bacteria; phylum Desulfobacterota; class Syntrophia; order Syntrophales; family UBA8958; genus UBA8958. The sequence goes on from CAISJV010000077.1 coordinate 2,756, forward strand.
ACAGGTTCAACACATCATACTCCCGGAAACGCCGTGCCAGAGCGGCAAGTAAAATGTCGTGATCGATGGAATCGAAGTATTTGCGGACATCGAGCTTGAGAAACCATACGAAGCGGCCGGTAAAAGCCTTCGCCCGCAAAACGGCCCGTTGACCACCCTTTCCCTTCCGACAAGCGTACGAATCATCGATGGCGTATGCATCCAGAACCGGCTCGCAGACATTCATGACCGCGTGATGAAGGACGCGCTCAGGGAAAGAGGCTGCGCAGATCAGTCGCTTCTTGGGATCAAATACCTGGAAATAACGGTAGTGCCCAATGTCCAGCCTTCTTTCCTCAATCTGAGCGTAAAGCCTGGCGATATTATGCTCGAATTCGGATTTGAAGGCGACCACATCTCTGCGCCCCTGCTTTCCGCGTGCCGCCTTCAGAAATCCCACCCGGATGTTGTCCGCATCAGCGATCCGGCGGTAAATATCCCCGGCGCTTTTCACGTCGTCCCTCCGTCAATAGCCGTCTTTTCCATGCCAATGAGTTTTATGATCTCTTCCCCGTACTTGCTGATCCGGCTGTCTCCCACCCCTTCTATCTCTTTCAGCCCGGAAAGGGTGGCCGTCCTTTTCTGGGCAACGGCCGCCAACTGCTCGTTGGTGAAAATGGTATACACGGGAACCGCTTCCCTGCCCGCGGCCTGCTTCCGCCACTCCCGCAGCCTGACGAAAAGTGCGAAATCCTCCGGGGAGAGGATTTCCCGGTAGTCGACCTTGCTCCGGTTTTCGCCCTTCTTGTATTCCTTATCCCCTGAATAAGGCAAGTATTCCACAGCAAGGCACCACATAGAACTTGCCCCCTGGTTGATGAATTCCTTATGAATGGTCAGCGCCCGGACGGATCGCAGAAAGCCGTTCAATTCCCTTTCCGACTCTTCGAACTGCGTGATGGGGATATGAAAAAATTTAAACTGGACGGCCATTTGCTTGATTCCCGGATATTCTGTTTAACCGTAGCCCTTCGACTGCTCCAGCGAATCGTCACCGTCGATAAGGCCGGCTCCGCCTCATGCCTTATTCGCCGGCGCCATTCGCTTCCGCCCTGCCCGCTCAATGACCTGGGGGCACAACAAGCCGGAGACCAAGGTAGTCGTCGCGGAGGTCCGGTATGCCCCCGTTGCGGTACGACGCACGCGCACGCCCGGCAATGTCGTCCCAGCTACCACCGCGGTAGACACGATTGGAACCTGAAGACGGCCCGCCAGGATCGCTAATGCGGTCGGCTGAATATTTAGCATACCAATCGCTGCACCATTCCCAGACGTTGCCGGTCATGTCGTAAAGACCCAGACCGTTGGGCTGCTTCTGCCCCACGGGGTGAGTTTTACTGCCGGAATTGGCACTATACCAGGCATAACTCCCCAGGTCCGATTCGCTGGTTGTTCCCGCCCATTTCTCCTTCTTGCCGCCGCTCCGGGCGGCGTATTCCCATTCCGCCTCCGTGGGCAGGCGGTACTTCTTACCGCTGTTGCGGTTGAGCTTTTCGATAAAGGTCTGCGCGTCATTCCACGACATATTTTCCACGGGGCAGTTATCGCCGCAACTGCTGAAATGGGATGGGTTGCTTCCCATCACCCGTTTCCACTGCCCCTGGGTTACCTCGTACTTACCCATATAGAAGTCGCCGATGCAGGCCTCGTGAACTGGCTTCTCGTCAGCATCGCCATCGCCGAAGACGTCCCCCATCTGGAAGCACCCGCCTTTGACGAAGATGAAATCCATTCCCGTGGTTTTATCCGTGAAGACCTTGCCGCCCCCTGCCGAAAGATCCCATTTGAACTCCGCGTCCAGGCCCCGTGGAAATTCCTGGAGAACATTCCAGTAGAGGGTTTTCCCTTTGCCCGGCGTCACCTTCCCGAAGGCCCCGTCCAGGTGGAGGTCCGCATGCTTATACACCCGGCCGTTCAGGGTGATCGTCAAATTCACCTCCGCTTCTGTCTCACCCGCCTCGGAGGCGATATCGTAGACGAACTTGATCCGGTTCCCCTCCTGTGACATCCGGACGTTTTCCACCTCTGCGGCAAACAGGGTCGAAACGCCCATGAAAATCATGACTGTCAACAACATCCATACATTCCGCTTTTTCATTATCAACCTCGATTAGGGGGGACTTGCATCATGCATCATTCTTCTTGCTGATAGCCTTCCTTCAGGAGGAATTCCTTTGGCCGGACAACTTGAATCCCTTGGAATGATGGTAATGCAAGCAAGTGTTTATCTCCCGAGATAATGTAATCGGCAGAACCATCGACAGCGCATTCCAGAAATATGTTGTCTGTCGGATCGGCTGTAATTTCCGTCAGGATGGTATGGCTCTCGATACGTACCGTCCTTAACCGTAATTCCCTGACAAACGGTAGTATTTCCGCTGAAGTCAGACCAAATTTTGGATATCCGAGAACCCGGATAAACTCCTTTTCCATTTTCTCACTGATCAGCATGACCAATTGCCCTTTTCTGACCAAATCATACACTAGACGCGGTGGTCCCTGCCAGAATAGCGCGGCAATGATCACATTGGTGTCCAGAATCACCCGGTTCAACTGAGACCTCGGGATTCATGGACAATGCTTTCAATATCGTCCAAAGATAGAGCGGCAATACCCTTGTCTTTTGCCAGGGATTCGGCAAATTCGTAGATATCGTGGTTGTTCACGGGCAGAAGCACGACATCGAAGACGCTGCCGATCTGCTTTGAAGCCTCTGCGGGCAGGGATAGATGCCCGTCGGGTAATACCTTCCCAATAAATCTGATAACTTCCGCCTTCATATCAATAACCCTCCCTGTATTATTTCGTTTTCTCACTGTCCCACGACTTCGTATGGTAGGATCGCCTCCTCGCAATGGTCGGCTATATCCGCCAGACGCTGAAAAAAAGCGTCGACAGGCATTGGCTCCGTGGAAGAAAACATCTCCAGGATCGAGAAGTCCTGTCCCTTGTCCCAGGCAATAACGAGAATGGCCTCTGCATCCCTGGCATGTCCCGGAAGGGGATGCATCTCCAAGTCCACCTTGCCGCCCTTTGCCGGGAAAACAAATTCCTTCCCGGGCATCACGCGGTTGTCGCTTTCATACCGATTGGGAAAAACCAGCGAAACGCGGTCATCAGCCATGATATTGAAAATGGCGATTCCAGACCCTTTTGTTGTCCGGACAGTCACCTTCGCCTTTTCCCCGGACCTGAAGACCGTATTGTTCAACAGGGCCTGCAATCCGACTGCTTTTGCCCTCTTTGGAATATAGATGTCGGCGGTGATCCGGACCCGGTATTCCGGGATGGGGGCGGTTGAAGAATCCTTCTGGTACTGACCAAGAGGCAGCCAATTGGCCTTTTCATGGACGATAAATCCCCGTGCATAGGTTTTGATAAAATCGGCGGTAACTGTGTAATTCGTAACAAGGGTCCCGGATGATACGGAGACGCCTGCGGCCTGCTCAATAGCAGCAGCCCTGGCCCGTTGCAGTGCCGTCAACTGGGATTGCTCGGCGCTCATCCCGACGATGGCACAGGCCCCCTCCGCCTGGATGCCTTTAACAGTTTCACCGGATCGAATCGACGTGCTTTGGGCTAATGATGATCCGTGGGCAAGAAAAAAAACAAGCGCAATAGTTATAATATGGTCAAATCGCTTCATTATTGATCGCCATTTCATATGGATTTAGGCCATCTATAAATGAAATGTGAGGGTTTATCAACAAAAATGAACGGCTGACGTTTGGATCAGGAAATGATCCTTCTGGCTCTTCAAAAAAAAGAAGACTGTTTATTAACAAGTGAAATCTTGCATTTTCTTCACGGCTGACGTTTTACTGATTTCAGGAAGGAGACTACCAAAATCGACGCATCCCGGACCCTAATACTTTTCACAAGATCAAGGCTCTTCCTTCCATCAATGATCATCCACCGTCTCTTGCCGCTTCCGATAATTACGGGTAAAGCAATATCATGAAAATGTCAAAGAAAAGCTTTTCAAAATTGTATCAATCCCGAATCTTGCCGATAATCATCACCCTTTAAAATCATCATGGCTTCTGGAAATATGACCATCAGGAATGCTGATAAAAAAATGACCGAACATACTGATCAACAGCATATCCGGCCAAGGTATCGATTATTAGAGGCGCGAGCTTTATTGGTGATCCATCTTTTCAAGCAGATCACAAAGAAATGTGGCCACTGATAGATGTTCATCAGTCAATAATTATGATCGGCTCTTTGAAAAACCTAAACGTATCCGTGCAATTCCATAGCCAGCAGATCACCAGACCGATTATCAGGTAGATAATCAACTTTCGATACGACTTCTTCATGGTTTGATACTCCTTTCGGGTTTAGTTCCCTAAATATTTCTATATTCATCGGAGTGATTATCAGAATGAAATCAGGGAATGATTGGAAATGGGATTTGTTAGCGGCAAGAAATCAATTATGAGACGATTCCTGTTGACACATCAAAACTGGCAATGATAGCTACCGTGTCATGGAAAACATTGCACCTCTTCCGGAAAGATCGTATGCGGAAATAAATGAGAATAGGCGCAGATTGCTCCATGATGCCTACTTTTCCTACCAGGAGTATATCCACTGTGATCCCGACAAGTTTAACTGGTACACTTCTTCCGGCCGAGTAAATATTTTTGATCTCTTCTATCTGGGAGAGAACAATTATATCGACCTTATCGGCGGTTCAACAGGAACCCACAGAGCCCCTGATTTCTTTATGTTGACAGCCAAAGGTGCTGACCTTATGGAAATCCCTGGTGAACTAGATAAAAGATTCCCTATGGATAGGTGAGATGATCAATTCTGTTTATGAATCCGACATCAACGCCAGATCGAGCCGTAGCGAAGAAAATCGAAGATTGAGGGGTGCAAATGTACGACATCGAGATGCATGAAGTATCGCCGGAATTTACGAAGTGCTGGCAAGCTGCGGGACTCCACATACAGAACCAGATGAGGGACGGCGGTCTGAACTGGCTTCGCGCTAATCTAACACCACCTTTTCTTGAACATTTGTCGTTTCGCCTGGGGAATCAGCTTTTCTTTATTCGGATTGAGGATGTTGACGATGATCTGGACCTGCCTGGCAATATAAGTGGGCTCTACGCAATAGCTGACTCATGTAAAGGTCACGCATGTCTCATGCCGATGATGAAGAAGTTTCTCGGTGGGAACTGGGTAACAGATAAACCGGGTTGGGGGCTAATCGATGCACGAACAGGGACGATAATTGACCCGATCAACCTTGTCTCTGACGAGAAAATTGAAATGACACCCTGGGAATTGCAGGATTTCGCCGTCCAAGTAGTCAGGGATTATTTGAAGAAAGATGGGTATGAGTTGATGTCAACGCAGGGTAACCCGGCAGTTGATCCTTCCATCTGGTTTATCGGTGACAGTAAAGGACCGGAATGGGTTGTGGTAAGAGCAGTTCACTATCCGGAACGAGAGGCGAAACTTCCTGAAAACTGGAACAATATTGCACAAATGTGCGCAAAGCTCAGCCTCATCGGATATTTTGCCGCTGTCTCGTTTGCTAGTGACTATCAGACCTTTGAAACTGAGGACGATCACCCTGTACCTCTATGGCGCGGTCATGCTGTCCATGTTAGCTACAAAGGGCTAGTACCAATGCCTAGACTAAGCAGATGAGTCCTGAATAAGGGTATGACCCGTGAAATATCGAGATTGAAGCAACCATCAAAAAGAACATGACCATTTCATAAATCAGACATCACACCCAGCTCTGGACGCATCCCCAGAAATGAAATCCCTTTCCCTATTTTATAATGGTTATATTTCCATAACTATATAATTATAGGGATTAATTTTAAAACACCGTTAGCCGTTTAAACATAGCATCAATTACTCGCCATACGGCAGGTGAGTTTAATCCATAACGGGAACCCTTATTGCTTTATCCAACCTTGTTGATCTTCGACAGCGGCAAGAGACAGTTGAATTTGGCTGATTGATGTCGCTGAGTGGTCGCGGGCTATCCGGTTTGCTGACGTAATACTTTTGCGCAGCCCATTACTGAGGGCGCAAGTTTGGACTGATGGTCAGGGGCATGTGCTGCCGATTGGTGAGCTGAACAGGAACTGACGATGATCATGATAACTTCATGACTCGTCGTTCCTGCCCTGACCATCTTTTTTTTACTGATAATGAAGATGAATGATAGAGCCTCGATCAGATTTCTTCCAGACGATTTTTCATCTCAAGGGAAGTCCTGATTTCAGCCCATTCAGGCAGCTCAGGCCGGATCAAAGATTGTTTCTCCCTTTCATTTTACCCATAGGGAAATTTAGGGAAATTAGCCTTTTCTTGAACATGGCAATTATCACCGGCAAGAAACAGATTTCCAACTAAATCCCTCCTTCGGACCTATGCCTTTGGTATTCAAGTTATTGGTATAGAAATAATAAGAATATCAAACATATAAAGGAGGCGTAGGATGAAGAAGACAATCATCACCGTTATCATCTTTACAATGATAATGGCGTCGTCAGCATTTGCTGCTGACATCATCGGCAGACATGATCTGTCAAATGATCGTGGAATCGTCAGAGTCAGATCAGTTGAAGGAAGCAAAATGGCTCTGGATGTTATCTACGCTCCCAGAAATGGGACGGTGGTAGTATTGACTGGCATCTTCGCGGACTACAACCCGCAGACACAGAAAGCTGTTTACTCCGAAGATCGATTTTGTCCAGACGCTCTGAAACTAACCTTTCAGAGCAATGGCAACGTCGTCCTTCATCAGGCGGCATGCGCTGCCTTCTAACCAAATCGGTGAGATCCTATTGGATCTTGCCGATGTTTTTATTGATTGAATTTTTCTGGCTTCCTGCTTCACGGGGGCTTTCAAATATAGGGAATCCAGGTCAGTTTTCTTTTTTTCTTATTCATCAGTTGATTTATCCCAGATGATCTTGTATCCATCCATCCTTAATTTATTAATCTGTTTCGGCAAGATCAATTTGACTGATCTGGATTCTCATTTTTTTATAGCGGCAAAATCACATGGGCGAATATACAAAGACTGAACTTCAGGGAAAGATCCTGAAACTGATGCAGACGGACAGGGACATGAATTTTTTGTTGTCACTGGATGAGAAGGACCTGACGACGCTGCTGGTTGCCCTCAGGGAGCGTATCGAGCATATGAAGTAGCTGAAGCTGTAACCCAGGAGAAGCTTCTGACCCAGGTTGAATAATCCCTGCAAAATGAAGGTGGCTACCGGGAATTGTATCATCAAAAGTAATCTTGCCGGTTTAAAATCCGTTTCTACTCATGGTAATTATCACCGGTAAGATTCGGGCCTCCAGCGAAATAACCCTCCCGCAAGGATTGTATCTGCATATGGACGATATCCATTATTTTAATTTGCAGATGTAGATATAACTGTTCTTTGTAACTCCACTTTTATACTTGACATTCACTTTTATATAATATATATTTTTCACAAAATTGTGAAGTAACAATTATTTATATGTAAATATTCATTATATATCAGTTGATTATAGAAATATAAGGAATTTTAGCATGCAAAATAAATCTCGAATTAGCGACAGAGCTTCGATTGCCACAAAGGCACTGGAAACTGCTTGGGCAATGCTAATTGAATTGCACCATAACATTCCACATGCCGTTGTCACTCTATTAACCTCCGGTGATCGAAGACGGGAAAGAGGGCACATATCTTATTCAGTTTGGCAATATCGTGACGATAAACGAAGACATGAAGTCGGTATAAGCTCCGATTTATTTCAAGATCCGGAAAACTTGTTATGCACCATGCTTCACGAGGCTACACATGCAATTCTCCATAAAGCGAACGGGGGCTTTACTCCTGGCGCTCCTGGTAAGCGTCTATATTATCATCGTAAAAGCTTTAGAGATACCTGTAAGAAATTGGGACTTGAATGCGCATTTAGAGACACAAGGCATGGTTGGACACTCACCTCATGGCCGGATGGTAAAATTCCAGATATGTATGCGGCCGTGCTGAAACATTTAAAAATGGATTTACCAAAGGGCACAGGTCATCAAAAACGTGTCAAGATTCCTGGTCGGAAGGTTCCTGGTCGGCAGTTGCCAAAATCGGGTCATGTAAAACTATCTTGTCAGTGTGATAAGCGTAGGAGCATCTATGCAAATAGGTCCGTTTTGAAAAAAGGGGGGATTAGATGTGATCTATGCGGTTTTGATTTTCTTATTTAATGATATTCTAAGAGTTTGCATAGCGTAAATTTTAAAGTGGTCTCTATAACACTTGAAACAATATAACTATTTTAAATCCTGCCATCAATATTGCTCACCATTTTGACATCATGCACGTTGGGGTATAGTCTTGGCTTCCTAAGAGCAATGTGTAACTCAGCATTATAATGAATGAATAATTATTGATTTAAACAATATGATGGATCTCAATATTCCCCCACTTCTTCTGCAAATATTCAGCGACAAGACGTCGGTGGCACTTGATAGGTTCTTCTTCACTGCATAAAAAGCATGCATGATCCATCAAATCTTTATTCAGTTTTTCCTCGATCTTCCTCTCCGAAATCAATGCAATAAATTGCTTTTCATAGGTGGGCCAGTCTCCTGTACCTTTATCATAAGCATCGAGCATCTCTTTAGTTGGTGCAAGATCGGACCTATGAATATATTCGATCCCGCCAATATTGCGAAGAAAATAGCCAAGGTGAGCTTTTTTTGTAAACCCGGCCAGATGAGATGTGTTATTAAGACGGACATCTATGACTAGCTTTACGCCCACTTTGATGAGCTTGCCGAAGAAATCCTTAGCTGATTTTTTTTTGAAGCCGATGGTAAATAGATCAATGCTGCTCATGAAACCCTCCAATCGTGTAGGGTACTTTAATTATTCCCCTTGAAAGCCATCTCATGTGACTTTCAAGGGGAAATCTCTCGCCATGCAATTTAAGTTTTGGTTATGGCAACGCAAGTCCTCTAAGATCCTTACCCTTAATCATGACGCCATTATTATGGAGTATGGTAATGAACTCAAGGAGCTTGTCTTTGCTGGGTTCTGGCAAATTGACTTGTTTGGGCCTGCTGTTATAACCTATCCATACGTATTCTGGAGCAAGATCAAGAATCCAGCGGGAAAAGATATGTAAATCAAAATCCAGGACAGGTTCAATCGTAACCACCTTGCGTGGATAGTCCAGGTTTAATAATTGCCGATATCGATCCGAAGGCAAGGGTGCTTCAGCTATTGCACGGTATCCTTCGTCCCTGTTTGTTTCCAAGGTCGTTAACACTATTACATTCTCCGGAAACTCTCCCATGAATTGCTCAAAGTACTGCGGTTTCTTCGACTGGAAGAAGTAGGTCTTATCCGGGCATCGAACATTATGATGCTTTATCGCATTGATTATCTTTCGTGTAAAATCCGGATCGCAGAATGATATATCTGAATTTCCACAAGCAAAGACGATTTCCGCGGGGGGTATTTTTCCCAACCTGTCCTCGTGAGTGTGGGGGACATAATTGTAGCAATTCATACATCTATGCTTCTGTCGTTTGGCCTGGGCCTGGAAGCTTGGTTTACAGTAAATGCAGTTAAAGAGGCAACCCTTGAACGGATTCCATGTTTTTGCGTTGTTATACATATGATCGGACATATTGAATTCTCCTTTTTTTGATTGCGCGGACTAATTCCGCTCTATTACTGAACTGGTTTAGTGGTAACTCGGCAAGTTCTGGAATCCGAACCTGCCGAGTTTTTTGAACCCTGTCAGTTCTCATCCATAATTTGGGCCGCCGCGTAGATCAAAGTGGATAACACAACTTCTTTCAGAGGAGCCTGGGGAATATCCTTGAGCCAGGACAAGGTTACATCATGTCGGATTACGTGGCTGACCAGGAACTCACATGACTTCCGAATCCGTCGTGCTTGTTCGTCATTTCTGGTCGTTACAAAAATATCATTATTGGCGCGATCGATAAATTCTTGCGACAGCATGTCATCTTGATCTTTTATGTTAAACCGCGAAATGATCAGATTGCATATTTGCACTATTACGTGCCTGATCGCTGGCTGATTGATCAGGTTTAGCAAGCTGCTCATAAAAATGGGCGTGATGTAACTGAGCTCTCCGGCATCTTCACCGGAACTTTTTAATACATTGATAATTGTCATTAGTTTATACCTCTCGTTCTTTTCTAAGGAAGCTGGTAAGGCCGTAAGACCTCACCGGCTTCCTGTTTCTGTTATGCAGCAAACTTCTGGCCTATGCTGAAGGCTTAAGCAGCCGCTACATGGAACGTTTACGAACACTCGTTCCTTCGGTTTTTCGCGCTACTTCTATTACGCCAGAAGGCAAAAAGTTCCGTAATGCCTAAATGGACATAAAATCAATAGCGCCTATTTCAAATTCTCAAATCAAATTATTTACTGCTTGGAATATCGATCAGGGCGATCGGGGCAGATCGTGATGCCTGCCTATCATGAATAATGCGGATGGGGTTTAACCCTATAGAAATATACTTCAGATGAATCTTCTTATATTGCTGGTTCGTCGGTTCTCTCTTTTTGCTAACGCTCTCCACCTCCTATTTTTCACCGTTATTTGTAAGGTAATCACTGGCGGTTTTTTTGTCAAGTCTTTTAGGCATAATACCGATATTAGTTCAGATTTCGGAAACGTGGCAAGTTTGATGAAGAATACATGCGTCCGGATGTTGATTCTTTTGCAGGTTTTTATTGACGACAGGTATTCATGGGCATGTTAAAACTAAACAAACAGATAATCAACCCCCGTATGCTGGAGTATTCAAGATCATTTCTGCCGAATCTATTGTCAATTGGGTATTTCATAGGAGGAGGCTTCAGAAGTTGAAGAAATCTATAGATAGAGTTGATGACAGTTTAAGTGTAACGAATAGATTTGATCCCGTTTCATCGGGAAGATCGCGCCGGTAGTCATCATAATATCCGAAATGAAACTGAATTTGAAGATAATCAACGAAAGTCTTTTTAGGGAATCTCTTATCTATTTCTACCAGATAAGGTATTAATATGTATGATTTTATGATTTGGTAGGGGTAGGTAGGGGTAAAATCCCGGGGATACCCCCACTTTTTTCCATCCCCAGGGGTTGGGGGTGGTAGAAGGAGGTAGAAGCAAATTCCAGTGGGTATGTCCATTTTTTTACATTACTAACTTTATATTTATATATGTAACTATTCATATCTATATAATAAA
>CAISJV010000078.1 GCA_903885795.1 uncultured delta proteobacterium
CGTCCCTGGAGGTAAAATGAACTCTTCATAGCAAAATTATCATCTCCGGCTCCTTTCATTGGCCGGATATCGAAAACGGAATTCTGAAAAATCGGTCTCAAAACTGATCCCTGATAAAATTTGTCAATGTTCAAACCTCTCAAACCATTTGAGCTTATTCATATCAAACCTCCTCTTTTGTCGGTCCCTGAATTCCCGCCTGAACGGGAATGAAAAATAATTTACTCGGTCGCAAAATTCTCCTGTTTGGCCGCATTCTCCATTATTAATGAATTCATTACAATCAGGAGAAACATGATCATCAGTGCGAAAATATCTTAAATTGGAATAAGGAAAGGGATTAGTTTTTCAAAAGATTGGGGTCAGGTCTTGTATTAACGTTTTTGCAGGGTGGTTTCATCTTCAGTAATCCCCCTTGCATGTATGGAAATCCGAGTTCCGCAAAGCTCTCGCAATGTTAATATTTGTAAATATCAAGACCTGACCCCCATTCCAGAAGTCTTCGCTGCAATAGCGTTTGCATGTCGCGGCGTCCATCGACAATCAGCAGGACGTAAACGGCGCCGCCCATAACCAGGTAAATCACACGGTAGGGTTTGAAGAAGACTTCGCGATAATTACGGATTCCCAAGGCCAGCAGTTCTTGCGGATAGGCACCGCGTTCCGGTAACTCGGACAGACTGTTGCAAATATCCTCGATACTGGTAAGAACATGTTCCGCTTTCCCCGGCGCATCGTGCCGGACTATGTATTGATAAAGTTCTTCAAGGTCACATGCCGCATCGGCCGTGAGAAAAACCTGGAAGGACATCAGGGCTCGCTCCTCTGTTCCCGCAGGCGCTTGATAACATCGGCGGCGGGCTCAACGTTGCCTGCCTCGATCTGACGGTTGCCGAGGGCCAGGATCTTTAAAAGGGCCATCGTTTCCAAGGTTTGTTCGTAGCTCTCGATGTCCTGTATGACAACTTTGGCCTCACCGTTCTGGGTGATGACAAGCGGTTTCCGCTCCGCACCCATATTGCGTACGATTTCGGCGGCGTGGGCCTTCAGATAGCTGATCGGTTTGATCTGACTTGATAATTTCATAAGTCACCTCGTCTCATTTTGATGAGACCAATTATAGTCCATAAACAGGTCAAGCGTCAATAGATTTTGGGGGTCAGGTCTTGCATCTTTTGGGGGTCAGGTCTTGCACTAACGTTTTCCATGGGGGGAATCCTTTTGAGGTTTGGGATGCATCCTTATAATTCATTAACGCTTCTCAGAACTTCCCTGTAGAAATTTTCTTTATAGCGGATTCCCTGGTGGATCATTTCATCCAATAGTGGCTTGACTTCCTTAATTAACCCCGTCCTTTTCGCTTGAATCAGCAACCCTACGGCGCCAATGATCGGCAGTCCCATCATGATGGCCACTTTTCTGGCCGTCAATTCATCAATTATGACCAAGCCGGCGCCCAACTCCCTGGATAGAACGATGACCTCTGCTTCACCTTTGTCAAGAGATGGAAGGAGCAGCTCAACATCGGCCCGAGACTTGACCTTCCTGACCATTATCCAGTTGCTACGGTCGAGAGCCGGCACATCTGGCCTTCCGTGCTCGTAAAGTTCCTTCTCAACCTCTTGCGGAATCGTGATCGCACCTGTGATTTGCCAAAATAGCTCCAGTCTGTTTATCCGTGAAAAAGCAATAATTGGCGTGGCATTAGAAACGATAGGGCCTTTCAACGTTTCAGCTCCTCAAGTGCCTCTATGCCCTTCAACTCCTCTTTTAAGGCACTCTCGTCATAGTCAAAAACCACACACCCCTCAGCTGCCAGATGATCCATGAAATCAATACGATTCATACCCGCGAGCTTTGCCGACTTTCCCAAAGACAGTCGCTTGTTCTTGTAATACTGGACGGCCAGTGAGCGCCTCATATCCGATTCTAATCCTCTCGCCCCTATCTTCAAGGATGCCAGTATATCAACCGGAACATTAAATGCTACCTTTTCTGTTCTCATATTTGCCTCCTGGCCCCCATTAATTGTTTATGAATTCTTTACGTTTCAATTAGTTAGTTCTAAAGGAATTCTCGTTGCCGTTGGCGGGATGAAGCTTACATCTTCAGAACCCATGACCATCTGATAGGCATCCTGAATATTTTTTTTTAACTCTTCGATGGTTTCTCCCTGGCTGAATATGCCGGGCACCTCCAACAGCCTTCCCACAAACCAGTCTTCATCTTTCCAAAATTCAAGTGTAAATTGTTTCATGGCTACTACCTCCCTGATGTCCCGATATGCAATCATGGGGTCAGGTCTTGCATTAGCGTTTTTGCAGGTCTCAATTCGCGATACTCGACATGGGGGTTAATCATGAACTCTCCGCCTCTCCCCTAACTGATTATAGAAGATAGCGATTGATTGCCTCATACAACTCCCGTGCTTCGTCGATGACTGCTGAGCTTTTTCAGCACTGACTGCGTGCATGCTGCCATAATCTCCAGCATTCCGCAGATCAAAAGCACCCAAAATGTAACGATGGAACCGGCTATCGAATAGCGTCAGTCACAACCGCACCCCTTCTTTTTGAACATTCAGAATAAGTGGTGTCTTCTGGGTGTGATACGCATTGTAGTCCATCGGTATGATCGAAACAACCGTGTCATATTTCAGAGAAAGGTCGCAAATGATTGGCATATACCTGTCCCTCTCCGCACCGGGGCTGTCCAAGTGGTCGAGTAAGAGCAGCAAATCTACGTCAGACCCCTTAGAATAATCACCACGCGCATATGAGCCAAACAGAATAATCTCTCGCAACTGGCGGGAATAAATGCTTTGGAGTTGCTCTTTCGTCTCGGAAAGAACACGTGTGATTTTCTTCGATAGTTTTTTTCGCATCTTCATTAATCCCCCTTGCACGTATGGAAATCCGAGTTCCGCAAAGCTCTCAATTGGGATAGCGGTAGGTCACTGGCGATCATGACCAATCCCCCCTTGCCGGCAAATGATTCAAACAGGGAAAATACCTCACATGCGGTTTGAGGCCTGCCCTGCAGAAGCCAGATGTTATCGATGAACAAGGCGTCACGCCGCATCAAGGAGGCGCGAAATGCTGTATAAGCAGCCTCTTTGATCGCCTCCACCATTTCCTGGATGAGATCGAGAATGCAACAATTCAATATATCAAGTCCTTTTTGCATAGAGAAGTAACAGGCCGCCGCTTGCATCAGCCTTGTCTTTCCTGATCCGGAAGGTCCATGGAGAATGACCATTCCTGAAGTGGTGAAACTTTCCAACGCTATTTTAATGTTGGTGTTCTCCAAGCGATCGGGGAGAGTTGCGGAAAAAGCCGGGAGTGGTAAGCGGTTTGCCCAATTCGACTTTCTTGCAGGATTAACGGGATGAACCGATGGTAGCTCCCATATGGTAAAACCGCTATGGTTCGGCAAACTCGCCATCACGACCTGAGCCACATTCTCCTGCTTATTACTTAATTTCATGCGGGCTTAATTCCCCGCGCGGCTTGCGGGCCTGTTCAAAGCTGTTGATAAGGACAATCATAGGGTCAGCATTAGCGTTTTGCGGCGTCCTTTTGCCGGCCATATGTCACTTTCATTTTAACCCTTTGCTTTACGCATAGACTAGACGGCGTCCCTTCGGCTCCGGAACAGGGTCGCCACATTCCAGTGCCGTATCAATCCATAACCTGAGAGCATCTTTTGCGTTATTCAATGACGTTTCATGGCTGTCCCCATGCGCCATGCAGCCGGGCAGCTCAGGTACCTCAGCTACAAAAACCTGATCCTCCTCACTCCAATAGATTATGATTTCGTACTTTTCCATTTACAGATCCCCTCCCATCTTATATCTCAAAATCACCGCTCTTACCTGTCTCACCTGATACGCCTTGGCTTTACCATTATCCCTTTGCAGGTTTATTTTCGCCTCAACACCTTCTTTTCTGAAATTATGATGGCTTCCCCGTATCCGCTCTTCAAACCCCAGTCGCAATAGTAGATTCCGAAGGGCATCGAAAGGGACATTTGCATCCGAAGCACCGCGCAAAACCTGGAAGAGCAGTTTCTTGTATTTGACCGTCATATGATTATCATAAATTTGGGGGTCTTGTTTATTAGCATCTTTTGGGGGTCAGGTCTTGCATTAGCGAAAAGATGGGGGTCATGATTCACCGTAGAATACTTCAGCTTATTTAACCGGTGGAAATTTTCCACCAGTTCACTTTTTCCGGTTTTGAGAGCTCAACAACATACCCCGCGGGAAAGATAGTTTTCAGTCCTGGGCTTTCAGGGCCGTGAGAAGAATTCCCATATCCTGCCGATATTCCTGTAGGCGGTCGTACACCTTGAGAGCGTCAGTCGCATTGTAGGTATGCGACATGCGATTGCGTGCGGATAGCATATCCAAGCCATATTTCTTCGTGATCAATCCAGTGTGCGGCAAATGCCTGTTTCAGGCAGGCCTTTGGAGATGAGCAATCGCCGAGACCCTGGTTTGAGGTGACGATGCGGATACTTTTCCAGGCTAGTTCGAAACAGAATTCGAAGTACTGAATGCAGCCTGCCTTTTCCAGATCGCTTCGCGCAGGGGACGCAAGCGCGTCGGTCAGACTTTTGAGGGCCTGTTCAAAGCCGTTGATGAGAAGAGATTTATCCATATAATACCTCCGTATGTTTCATTGCTTCATGACGGAATCCGGGTGACACTCGATTGAGGTCGACCCAGTCGATTCGATACAGGGTCGGAATCTCCTCAAAAAGTTCTTCCATTTCGTAGAAGGTCTTGAGCGGAAGGGGCGCTGCACCGAAAACTCCGATATCGAAATCAGAGCGGTCAGACGCGCCGCCCGACACTCGGGAGCCAAAAAGTACCACCCGATAGCCGCGCAAATCCGCATCCAAACGGGCGCATATTTTCCGGATCTCTTCCTCAACAATCATGGGGTCAGGTCTTGCATTAGTGTTTTGCATGGGGTGGGGGCGAAAATTACTGGGTTAGCAACCGTTCCAGGTGATGCACCAGATAAAAGGGAATATTGAGCAATCTGAAACTGCGCTCAACTTTATTCACTTTGGCCACCAATTGATTCACGGACGGCTTGGCAGAACTAATTTTGATGGCCTGGTCGGCTTTTTTTTTAACGACATACGAGTGTAACGACTTAATCGTCCTCCCTGAACCCGATTTGACCTCTATAGGATACACCCGATCTGCAAAGGGAAAAAGGAAGTCAACCTCTGCTTGGCCCTCTGACTTCGGAGGCTGCCAGTAGTATAATTCCGGCTGAATATAGCCCTTTTTAGAATAGAGCAATTGCTGACCCACAAACTGCTCCGCCAACACACCATGATTGGCCAATTCGAGCGGCGAATTCATAACTGTTTGAGCGGGCAGGCCTTGTGCTGCCAATAACAACCCGATGTCGATAAACAAAAACTTGCTGATTCTTATTTTGGTTCCAGCACCCAATGGAATTCTGCCTGCATTGCTGTGCAGCACGCGATAGAACAAACGGGCCTCCAGAAAGCGTTCAATCGCCGCATTCAACTGCCGATTATCACCACTGGTCAGGATAGAAATCTCGTTGGCCTGTTTATGGGAAAATTGCAGACCCACCTGCCGCAAAATACCATTAAAAAAAGCATTGAGCCGCAGGGCGTTTTGAGTGCCGGCGTATTTGGCAAAATCATCCTTGTAGGTTTGAATCAACGCTATCTGATGTTTCAGAATTTCAGCATGATTAAAACGACTGTCAATGCCGAGCGCTATACATCCGGGCATTCCACCTGTGAGCGTGTAGCGTCGAACGAGCGCCATCAGGTTGTCATGCACAGAGTCAGGCATGAGGTGCATGTTATTCAACTGAAGCATCTCAATGATATGCAACGCCTTGGTCTCGGCGATCGCAAAAAGAAACTCCTCAAATGTCAATGGTCCCATGAAATAGGGTTCAATGCGGCCAACAGGGGTGGGAAGCTTGATATCATTGAGCACCTGATCGAGTAGGGAGCCGGTTAAAATCACGGCCAAGCCAGGCATCTCCTCCGAAAAATAACGTAAACATGGATACGCGGAAGGTGTTGCCTGTGCTTCATCAAGAAACAGGATGATGTTGCTGTCTCGGGTAATCTGCTCGCCGCTCATCAGCGAAAAGTTAAACAACAACTCATCCAGTTTGTAACGCTGAAACAGGGGTTCCAATTCGGTATGCCGCTCAAGGTTGATCTCAATCACCTTGACGGAGAGCTGCTCCGCCGCAAGGCGGACTGCAGTGGTTTTCCCCACCTGCCTTGCTCCACGGATGACTAAAGGCTTGCGCTTGCTCTGCTGATACCAGGCCTTGATATCTTCTATCGCACGTCGATTAAACACCGCTTCTCCATCCAATCACAAGTCATCTTTAAACATGCAGCGAATTAAAGTGGCACATATTATTACAATTTCTGAATTAAAGTCCATGATTTGGGGGGGGGTCAGGTCTTGCATTAGCGTTTTGCATGGGAAAGAGATCATGATTCGTGGGGCCAGCTTAAAGAACGGCCCTCCTTCATACATTTGAGGGCAGTGAGTTATCGCGGCCATGAAAAATATCCATATTCATCGCTTTCAGGTCGGCGGCGAAGACGCCTGGATCAAAAGGTTGCGCCCATTTCACGGCCGCCAGCAACTCCACGGGAAACTCCTGGATCATTCTGGAAATTTCGAGGGGCTCGACCCAGAGATCCTTCTGTCGGGCTTCGCTGAAAATATCCGGCCAGGAAAAGGAAAAGCGCCGGGCGATAGAGAGGATATCGGCTATGTCTTTCGGTTCCCGCCGGGAGAGGGCGCACAGCTTGTTCGACAGAATGTTCCGCCAGTGGTCGATGCGGGGATAAAACGGCGCTTCCTGAAAATCGCCATAATGAAACGCCACATCATTGATGAAGTCGATCTTAAGCGGCGTCTCCTCCTCGCGGGCCAGGATCCGAACGAAGGTGTCGGCGGCGGTTCCGGGTTCAAGTGTGATTCCGCCGCGACGCAGGGCCTCCATGGCCTTTTTTACCTGCTCCCGGAAATCGGCTGCCCCATTGACGAAAAGATCGAGGTCGTCGGAATAGCGATGATGGAGGTAATGCCTGCCAAGCGCCGTCCCGCCGGTGAGATAGAACGCCGTATCCGCCTTGCTGATCAGCGCCAGGACCTTGTCCATGAAAGGGTAGAGTTTAGCCGAATAGTACGCTGCGGGCATAGAGATAGCGATCCTTAAGGCTTGCGGGATAGAGGCAATCCAGCACCGGCGCGCTGAGGGCCTCCCGGAGACGGTCCGGGGGAATCAGCGCCAAGAGGGTGTACCAGTCATAGGTCGAAAGCAGCCGGCGATAAAGGTTGATCCGGTCGATGTGCCCGACGCGGTCGATCTCGCCGCGCAACAAGCGGTGGAGCTGATCCGGATCCACATCCATATCCCAGCATATGGGAGTCAGGTCTTGCATTTTAGCGTTTTGCATGGGGTGGCTATTTTTTCTTCTTCTTTATCGTGTGCTTGAACTTCAAAACTGCAAAGTTCAACTCAATGGATGTCTCTGTATCGCTAGTTTGCAAGTCGTCATCAAAGATTCCGGCGATCAATTCTCCACTTCTCTGCATCAGTGCCTTCTGATCAGATTTATCTTTAACATTCGATAACTCCTGAATGCTTCTTGATAGCTGTCTGATTTTTGCGAAAGTCTCGATGATTGCAAACGTCGCTTCTGTAGCCTGTTTGCTTTTCAAGATCGTAGCAATCATATACAAACCCTTTTCCGTGAAGGCCTTCGGTAAGGCTCTTGTCTTTGCAAACTTTGTGGTCGAATATTTCGACCGCAAATCCGCAAACTCTCCTTCGCTGATCTCAAACATATAATCATGGGGAAACTTGTCAGGATTATTCTTTACGGCCTCATTGATGCGTTTTGTCTCAACACTATACATTTCAGCGACATCGCTATCGAGCAGGACACTCTCGCCTCGCAGTACAACAATCAGGTCCTTTAAATTCTCAATTTTTGCTATTGCGCCCATATCAGCTCATCCTTCTTAAACTTGGGGCTCAGGTATTGTTTATTAGCGTTTTGTATGGGGCGGAGACCATTATTTTTCGGAAGATCGAATACGGACACCCATTGGTGTGATCACCGTAAAGGCTTGTGCTAACTCCTGACTATGCTTACTAATAACAGAGGTCACGATTGCAGCTTTCTTAGCGGGAGTCAATCCTGCTAATCTAATGAGAACAACACCTGCCGAAATACGCCGCAGACGAAACACTAAATATCCAAAGTCTTTATCCGATGTTAATAATAGAGCCCCCTCTTTATTGGCCAATACAAGTACGATATCATCGGAAATACCCGGCGCCATTTCAGCAATGTAGCTGACGGAATATCCTTCTTCACGAAGACGATCAACAATTTGTTTGTCGACGCCTTCATCCGCGAGAAGGTTCATGCCGCTGCCTCGGCAGGATAAACAACATCACCACGTAAAACTCCCGTGGTATATATCAGTGCAGCCTGAATTCCTTCGCGTGTGAGGCGTGGGTGGGATTCGAGTATTTGTTCTATAGATTCACCGGCAGCAAGTTTTTCCAGAATAAGCTCAACAGTTATTCGTGATCCGGCAATAACAGGCTTGCCCATCATAATAGTCGGGTCTGAAATAATCATATTCGTTTGCATTTTTACCTCTCTTTCGGGTCTCTTTTGGGGGTCAGGTCTTGTTTATTAGCGTTTTGCCTGGGAGGATTTTGTTGTTTCCTTCCCCTGCTTGAAACAATCGGGCAGGGCGTAAATGGATTTATACGGCTCTTTGGCTATTTCCTCCTCGCTCATCTCTTTGAAACCTTCCTTCTTCAACATCGAGATAACCTCTTTTTCCTACGATTTTATTATCTTTTTTGCCATTTTAGGTACTAATCAAGCTGTCCCCAATTAATTTTTTCCAAAACTATTCAAAAAGGTATCTACATCGGTTTGGTAGATACTTCTCAAGGAGGCGGCATCCTCCAGAACGATCTTCAACTTCCTTTCGTCCAACTCGTATGAATAGGCATGTCTGAATAAATGCCTGAATGATCTGAGATTGTCGAGCAGGAGAAAGCATTCCTGAGACAGGAGACGAGGCCTTATTCCCTCTATGGAAATAGCCATCCTCTTAAGGAGTTCCAGATGATATTTGCTCTTGTCCTGTATATGGTTTTCGAATGTTTCCGCGACAATCTTGAACAGGTCTTCAAAAGCGCAATAGAGATTGTGCAACTGATACCCCACGCTCTCCATTGCTGCCTTATCATTCTTTCGTTTTCGATCTTCAATCCTTGTATAGATGCCCTCTATCCCCTGTGTCTGGGCTTTTATCTCAGCGTGCAGAACAGCTAATCTTTCCTTATCCACCGGATGCCCCCTCTCTTGATCTTGTCCGCCAATCGGTGATCTTCCAGTTGAACGATATCCACGTCGCGACCCGCCTCTTCCGAGATAAGAGACATCACCTTAAAAAAGTGCCTGTCATCCAGTCCGACAAAGCCGATATCGATGTCCGATCTTTCCGAAAATCTGAAAGGCTTTATTACAGAGCCAAACAGATATGCCTCTTCAAAGTCAATCTTTTCGCTTAACTCGCCAATGACCGCCAAGATTTTCTCTATCAACAAAAGCCGGAGCTCCTCCTGCTTTTTTCTTTTCTTTTCGACGACTTCATCAAGCAGTGTCGTTTTAAATATGCTAAATTCAGGGGTCAGGTCTTGCATTAGCGTTTTGCAAAGCTCTCAACGTTTTTCAGCGGGCGAAAATTCATAGGGGCACTGTCCCTCAATAAATACAGCTCCGCTCCCTCGGTTACAGAAGCATCCCGAGTGGTGGGGACGGGCATGTTTAAAAAAGTTGCTTAACATGATTAACATTATGAGAACATCGTAGATGAATACGGCATATATGGAAATAGTGCAATACCTTTTTGCTCGATAGTCTGTTATTATTCTTAATCCTTTCCCCGATCCATGATTAAGATGTTTGTCCCATTTTAACAGGTTTTCCCCCTATGGAAAATAAACCGGAAGGGTGATATGATTTTGCCCAAAGGCTTATTCCGGGCCTTCAGTAAGACCTTGAAATATTTTTAGTTTGCATCGGCAAAATCCTGATGGCTGAAAGGCGTAATCATAACATGAGCCAGGCTGTGGCTACTTTCAACATGGAAGAGCTTACCAAGGTTCCTCTCGTTCTGGACAGATTATCTTCCAGATTTATCCGTGAAAACCGGATAATCCCCCTGGAGATGAGAAATAATATCCTTGATATAATCATGGCGGACCCGACCGACCGGGAAGTAATCGACGCCCTCGGGGTTGCCCTGAGCGCCGATATTCAGGTCTATTCAGGCGATGGAAAGTTGATCGACGATTACATTGCCCGTTACTACGGCCAGGAAACCCAGGAAATCAACAAACTCATAGAAAACATCGACGACAAAGGATTCGAGTATACAGCCGAAGAGGGTGAGGATATCGGCCATCTCAAGGATCTGGCATCGGAAGCGCCCATCATCAAACTGGTGAACCTGATCATCGCCCGGGCCATAGAGAGCAGGGCAAGCGACATCCATGTCGAACCCTTCGATGACGAACTGATTGTTCGCTACCGTATTGACGGCGTGCTCCATAACGTCGAGACGGCGCCTAAAAAACTTCAGGCGGCCATCGTCTCCAGGATAAAGATCATGGCGAAACTGAATATTGCCGAGAGGAGACTCCCCCAGGACGGCCGCATCAGGATCAAGATCAGCAACAAGGAAATCGATCTCCGCGTTTCAACTATTCCCGTCCTTTACGGTGAGAGTGTCGTCATGAGAATTCTCGACAAGGAAAGTATCGTGATCGACCTTGGCCTGCTGGGTTTCCCGGATGATATCCTGGCTCAGTTTCAAAATCTCATCCAGAAACCCCATGGCATCATCCTTGTCACCGGACCTACGGGAAGCGGGAAAACCACGACCCTTTACGGCGCCCTGGACAAGATCAATTCCCCGGACAAAAAAATCATCACCGTGGAAGACCCCGTAGAATACCAGCTCAAGGGGGTCAATCAAATACAGGTCAAGCCCCAGATCGGCCTCAACTTTGCCAATACCCTGCGCCATATAATGAGGCAAGATCCCGATGTCATCATGATCGGGGAAATCCGGGACCTGGAAACCGCAGAGATGGCCGTCCAGTCGGCTCTTACTGGTCACATGGTCCTTTCGACGCTTCACACCAACGACGCCCCCAGCACCATCACGAGGCTTCTGGATCTCGGGGTCGAGAGCTTTCTTCTCTCCTCTACAATCAGGGGAATTCTGGCGCAGCGGCTCGTAAGGGTCATCTGCCCATTCTGCAAATATAAGGACACATCGGCAATTGGCCTCAAAGATCCTGCCTCATCCGCCATTGATGCAGAAGCGGATATTTACCGGGGCAAGGGATGCGAAAAGTGTGCTTTCACCGGCTACCGGGGCAGATCAGGGGTCTTCGAATTCCTTGCCGTTAATGATGAGCTTCGCAGGCTGATACTCAGGAACGCCGACGCCAATGAACTCCGGCAAATGGCGAAAAAGAACGGGATGAAAACCATCCTTGAGGACGGCGCCGCAAAGGTCAGGGCGGGGATTACCACCATGAGCGAGGTATTCCGAGTCACTCAGGAGGACTAAGTGCCCGTATTCACTTATCGTTCTACAACAATGGAAGGGATCGTCGCCGAGGGAGTCATCGAAGCCGCCGATGAAAAGTCTGCCATTGAAAGACTTAAGAATTCAGGCGTCATCCCCCTGGAAGTAAAAGCCCCTGCCGTAAGGGGTCTCGGGTCAAAAATCAATTTCAGAAGCCCCAAAGTCGATCTGGTGTCGTTCACAAATGAGATCTCATCCCTGTTGGCAGCGGGGCTCCCACTCGACCGGGGGCTTCAGATCCTCTCCGAGATATCCGAACAAAGAGGAATGAAAGAGATTGTTCAGTCGCTCCTCAAATCCATCCGGGGAGGAATGTCATTTTCCGAGTCTCTCCAGGGGCATCCGGATATATTCCCGCGGTTCTATGTCAACATGGTTCGGGCCGGCGAAGCGGGGGGCATTCTGGATACCATCCTGGACAGACTCAATGAATTTCTCGAATCATCAAAGGAACTAAAGGATCATGTTGTATCCGCCATGATTTATCCGATGATTCTTCTCATAACGGGAGGAATCTCGATCATCCTCCTTCTTACCTTTGTCCTCCCGAGGTTTTCCGCCATTTTTGCCGAACTTGGCAGCTCTCTTCCTTTTTCAACCCAGATTCTTATTGCTGTAAGCGGGATATTGAAATCATATGGATGGATCATGCTTGTCATAATGATCCCGGCATGGCTTGCCTTCCGCAAATATATCTCCTCCGATAAAGGCAGGTATCAATGGGACAGTCTGAAACTCAAACTCATGGAAGATGTCATTAAAAAACTGGAGACGGCCAGATTCTGCCGAACCCTGGGCACGCTTCTGGCCGGTGGCGTGCCCTTGCTACAGGCACTGAACAACTCCCGGGAGGTCATCAGCAACAGTGTCATCGCCCTGGCTGTCGAGACCGTATCAAAAGGCGCCAAAGAGGGCAAAGGAATATCCGGGCCTCTTTCCCGTACCGGCCACTTCCCGCCCCTGGCGCTCTCCATGATCAAGGTTGGCGAGGAAACGGGAACACTAGATCAAATGTTGATCCGGGTTGCCATTATCTATGAAAAGAGCCTGAAGCAGGCCGTCAAGAGATTCATGTCCCTCCTGGAGCCGGTTATGATTCTTGTCATGGGTTTAATTATCGGGTTTATTGTTATTTCCATGCTTCTGGCAGTCTTCAGCATCTCCGATATCCCCCTGTGATAAAAGCGTGCGTAACAACCATGATTGACAGCAATCACAACAAATCATGAAAATCCCCCCATCCCCCCTTTATCAAAAGGGGGGTAAGAGGGGATTTTCATATAGCGGCAGGTGCAGGACATAAAAAATGAAAAGACCGGGACAGGTGAAAAGGACGCATAAAGGCTTTACACTTCTCGAGATTATTATCGTCCTCTTTCTTGTTACCCTCATAATGGGTTTGTCTGCCGTTTTCTTTTCGAATTTCCTCCCCTCCGTCAAGTTCAATGCCGCCGGGAGGGAAATGACGGCCATGATCCGCCATACCAGATCCCTGGCGCGCATGAACATGGTGAGCCAAACCTTTGTAATCGATCTCGATAACAAGACCTATGGGATTGAAGGACTGGATACAAAGCACATCCCCCAGGAGTCCTCGGTCAAGGTTATCGATCCTTTCGCCGGCGAGATTACTAAGGGGAAATATTCCATCATTTTCCATCCTGCCGGAAGTATGGGAGGGGGAACGATTATCCTGTCCACAAGAAAGAAAGCGTTGCGAATCGACATGGACCCCATAACGGGCGCCGTGCTTAATGTGGAGGGACATTAGGGATTCCCTCCTTGAAAATCCTTGAACGGCGTGATAGACGTGCAACCGGGTCCCATCATAAATAATGGAAGGTGGCATGATACAAAATGAAAATCAAAGTTCTCCTTGCCGACGATCATAAGATTTTCAGGGATGGCCTGCGAACCCTTATCGAAAAAGAAGGGATGGAAGTTGTGGGCGAAGCGGAAAATGGCAGAAAAGCAATCAAACTGGCGGAAAAGCTGCTGCCGAACGTGATTGTTATGGATGTCAGCATGCCGGATATGAACGGGATCGAGGCTACCAGAAAAATCAAGGCGGGCATGCCCGATGTAAAGGTTATTGCCCTTTCCATGCACTCGGACCGGCGGTTTGTCCTTGGCATGCTGGAAGCCGGGGCTTCGGGATACCTTCTCAAGGATTGCGCCTTTGGCGAACTTGCCACCGCGATCAATCAGGTCTCCACAGGCAACACTTATCTGAGCCCCCAAATTGCCGACGTCGTCGTGAAAGGTTATCTCAATAAAGCCAATGATTCTTCCACCATTGGCGGCGCCGTCCTGACATCGCGGGAACGCGAGATTTTACAGTTGATCGCAGAAGGATTGACGGCAAAGGAAATCGCCGTTCATGTTTTTCTGAGTATCAAGACGATAGAAACTCACCGTCGAAATATCATGCAGAAGCTGAATATGAAAAGTACCGCAGACCTCACAAAATATGCCATCCGGGAAGGCCTGGTTTCTTTGGATGCCTGACAGGGAGCTTCTTCAAGCAGTTCATCGTCCTTGAGCTCCATAAAATATGTAAAGATACTTAAGTGGGACAGTATGAACAGGTATCTGAAAATTGCATATATCGGCCTCTCTTTTATGCTGCTTTACTTTGTCTGGAGTCACCTGCCTGCTGAAGATGGGCAGGACAAACTTATCAGCCGCTTAATGGAGCTCCGGTTTTTGGGTTTTATTGCGCTGATGCTCGTAATTTATTTCATCTTCTTTAATTTTCTGGGACGAAAAAACAAGAAAGACGAATGAACTACCCAGCAGCAAGAAACGAAGCAATCTCCGGCGAAGATCTCGGATTTCAATCCATTATTATTACCGCAGTACCAAGATGAAATCCCCGCCTTCATCACCTGCCTCACTGATTGCCCCATATAGGGGAGTTTGATTTGTCACGCTATTATTAATCACTGCTTCTCTTAAGCTCGCAAAGAGCTTCTGGGTGTCAAGATACGGATCTTGATTCGATTTCAGTCTCTTGACTAAAAACTCTACAAAGACGCTCCTGTCAGGAACTGTTTTCATGGCGCCGCTCGTGATGGCTTTTCGGCTGGGTAGTTGATAAATCTTTTCCACGGATGTTTTGGGATTTGAAAATGCGTCACGCACCCTAAAAATACCACCGCTGAAACAAGCATCAGCAACCAACAAGACATGTTTTGCTTTTATGGCCTTGATATAATCCCTGATGTTGCTGTTGGAAATCCAGTCAGAAGGATCATTCAGACCAGCGGCATCCTTCGGCAACCAGAATCCCTGCTTCATGTCATCCATCCAGACTCCATGACCAGCGTAGAAAATCAACAGGTTGTCTTTTTCAGTGAGTCGCTTCCTCAAATCCTGAAAAGTCTTATATACGGTTCTTCGATCGGGGTCCTGAAGAAACGTCACATTTTCTTTTTCAAAGGTATATTTTGTAACCAAAGTTTCCATTATTTGGCGGGCATCGGACACAGGATAGTCCAGTTTGCTGATTTCATGGCTGGTATAATCCTGCACCGCAATGAAGAGGGCATAATATTTGGCCGATTGGATTCCCGTAGAATGTAACATGACCTCAGGTTCTGCTGTTGCGATCTTTCCTGCTTCACGGTTTATAGTAAACTTTTTTATAGCTTGATTCCTGCGTACGTCAACCGCTGTAACGACGA
The DNA here is from genome assembly GCA_903885795.1 of uncultured delta proteobacterium. Taxonomy (GTDB): domain Bacteria; phylum Desulfobacterota; class Syntrophia; order Syntrophales; family UBA8958; genus UBA8958. Next base: position 15,415 of record CAISJV010000078.1, read on the forward strand.
TCTGATTCTGGCCGATCTTGAGAGGAATTTCAGCCGAGAAGCGACCATTTTCATCAACCGATGCCTCCTGATCATTAATTCTGACATCCATAATGCCAATATTGCTTTCGGCTTTACCTATAACGTTAATATGCTTTACCTTAGCTGTGATGGAAATAGCGCGGGTTACATCCGGCGAGGTGATGACAATCTTGGGTTCATAATTTGTATCTGCTGCAACGACCGATGGCTGAGGGAAAGTAGTTTCCGATATTGCGACGGCACTTTTCTTTCTGCCTTCGCGGGTTACAATGAATTGCCTTACCGTTTCGCTCTTGCTGATATCGATAGCTTTTACCACAATAGAATTTTGGCCGACCTTGAGCATGATCTCGGCTACGAAATTCCCCTTTTCATCAAGATCCACCTGATCACCGTTAACGAGAACATCGGATATACCGCTGTCACTCTCGGCTTTACCTGCAACAGAAATGCTTGTTCTTTTTGGATCCACGGAAACTGTACGGGTTATATCCGGAGAGGTGATCATTATTTTAGGAGGATTTTTTACAACTGGCGTTTTTGTCAACGGAGGCCTACTGGGTATCTTTTGTAAAACAACGGAACTGTCTTTCTTATTATCTAAATCCGGGATATCCAATTTAGATTGCCTGCCATAATCTTTATTCCCAGTTGATTGATCAGCTTTAGTTACCGGGACGGAAGCATTGGCAGTTTTAATTCGCTGTTTCTGCCCATAATTTTTTTTCTGGAGGACTGAAACCGCATTGACAAATTGCTTGGCGTCTTCTTCTGATTTCCAGAATAGCATGATCATACCTCTGCCAGGCGACGCAGCATTGAGGTGAACGGCGTATTTTTGTCCAATTTTTAATATGTTAGTCTTTATCTCAACATATTGGACACTAGCGTGACGAAACTGATCATTGGCAGGATTGAACGTACCAGTGCCTGAGAATGTGATGTCAATCTCATTTTCTTTTGTGGTCATGCTTTCAATATTGTTACCATTTTCGATCAAAGACAGAGAAAGCTCTACTGCATCTCTTGCCTCGGAGGGACTCATTTGGGGGGAAACATCAGGATTTACCGTATAGACAACAGTGCCACATCCTGTTGTAAGGAGAAGCAAAAGAACACCCATAAAAGAGAAAAATGTTTTCATCCAAGCATCTCCCTTCCTTCGATGTAAGACTCACTTCCCGTTGGATTATAATGAGAACGACTTTGAGTGTCAATGAAATAATGTCCGTTCGAAAATTTGCAATGTGGGGAGAATAGCGGTAAAAATTAGTGGAACAGTGGAACAAAGGAAAAGGGGTTAACCAGACATTGGTTAACCCCTTGATTTTCATGGTGGGCCAGGGCAGAATTGAACTGCCGACACTCGGATTTTCAGTACGATTTTATCATTATTTCCCCCCTTCACAAAAAATAATTTGACATGATTAACCATATAAAATAAGGTACTTACAAGCTAAATCACGGATTGATGAAATCGCTTGTGATCATCAATTATGACAAAAAGGGGTAGCTATAGGGTAGCAATGAAAAGAGAGCGGACGAAGTATCCCGGTGTCTATGAGCGAAAATCGGACATAAGAATTCATAACGGTAGAGCAGATGTTTGCTTCGACATGGCATATAAGCGTGAGGGTAAGAAAATATGGGAAAAGGTCGGGTGGATCAGTGAGGGCTATACGGCTAAGGTTGCTTCTGAGCTTAGGGCAAACAGGCTCAGAAGTATTCGACATGGTGACGAATTGCCGAAGGATAAACAGAAGGCTCCATACTTCAAAGAGGTTGCTAAAAAATATCTTAAATGGGCAACTCAAAACAAAACAAGAAAAGGACTTGATGATAAAATCCGGTATCGGAAACACCTTGCCCCCTCTTTTGATGACAAACGTCTTAACGATATTTCTCCCTTCGATCTTGAACGAGTAAAAAACGATATAACAAAAGAAGGATATGCTCCCGGCAGTGTCAAACATTGTCTTGTCCTATTCCGGCAGATGTTCAATAAGGCTGTCTTGTGGGGTATGTACAAAGGAGATAATCCGATCAAGGGTGTTAAGTTACCGACTCTGCAAAATCAGCGCGAACGTTTCCTGACATATGATGAAGCCGCACTCCTCCTCAATGAGCTTAAAGTCGATCAAAGCCGGACAAAGAATCCCGGCGACAAGAAAGACCCCCAACTTCATGATATGGCATTACTGTCTCTTCATTGTGGATTGCGGGCAGGAGAGATATTCAATCTCAAGGGCCAAGATCTCAACTTTGAAAACGGGCTCATCAATATATCTGACCCGAAGAACAAAGAGAGCCGCAAAGCGTTTATGACGGATGCGGTAAAGGAAGCCCTGTCAAAGCGTATCCCCAAATCTCGTGATAAATTTGTCTTCAAAGATCGCAAGCATGATGGTAAAATCAATTCTATATCAACAGCATACAGAAAAGCAATCAATAGGCTTGGATTCAACAAGGGCATTGCAGATCCTCGGCATATAGTAACGTTTCACAGCCTCCGTCATACTTTTGCTTCATGGCTTGCTTTACAGGGAGAAACATTATTGACGATCAAAGACCTCCTTGGTCATAAAACGCTTGCTATGACTATCAGATATGCTCATTTAATGCCGGAGCATAAGAGACAGGCAGCAATGAATCTTGAAAAAGCTTTTAATGACAAAAGAAGTTATTCTGCAATAAAAACAATTACATAATCGGCACTAATCATATACTCTTAACAACTATATCGAAACAACCCATCTCCTTGTCTCATAAATATTTCATTTTTTTCGATTTATGCGCCATTTTTTTCGATTTGTCTGCTATAATTAATTGACAGACAAAAAAGAAAGAGGGCTATGAATACGACACAGCAAGGAAAAATAACTCATATATGCAGGATAGAACATTGAGAGACTGATTAAAATGAAAATAACTAAATTGTTACATGAAAATCCCCGTATAGAAAACAGCTTATTGGATTTTCAAGAGCGATTCATAGAAAAACATATTGAAAGTAATGTCGGCATTGTTACAGATGAGCTTGAAGAAGACACATTGAAGCATTTCAGGACAATGGCAAATACGGATTATGTCGCATTTGTGAAAAAAAAGCTGAATGATTTCATAAATGAATGCAAGATAAAACGTGAAATATGGGAAAAGACGATTTATCCCTATAACAGGACCTGGATCGTTGATGACAAACAGATAAAAAAGACCCTGAAGCGATATCCGAAACTCCTCGATATTCTAAGTTTCATCGACGGAGAGGGAAAGCCATCCGAAAAAATTGATGCTGAAGATTGGATATCATACCAAGCAGAAACAAGACTTGGGCCAGAAACAAGAAAATATTCTCACGTAATCGTCAGCAAGGATTTTTACGAGAGAGCCGAAAAGACGATCGGGATCAAACAAATCACAATGCAAAAATACCTTCAAGCCTTTTCCCGTATGGGAATCCTGAAAATGATCGAACGCCTCAAGTCACATGAACGGGCTATGCTGTACATCGACGGATATTTTCGCAGGATCCCACCGAATGATCGATTAAAGAAAGAGCATTTCATGAATCAAAAAGATCACCAGCAAGCCTTGAGGAATTTCAAATACCGATAAGATCGATATATTGAATATATCAACTCAATATATCGATGTCGCAAAAATAAGCAAATTAACAAGGATCGATATATTGAATATTTTTCTAGTACATTGACTTTGTTACTTATAATTGATTTAGACGAGCAATGTAATAAAATATGATCGTTTACAACGCCATATAAGCCATGCTACAGAAACATGTCTCTGTTCACTAACGTGAACTATCGACCCTATGTTTTTTCACCATGCCTTATATGCCGTTAATATGAAATCCACGCCGATCGTTTCGCTCCGCTCCGCTTCGCTCATCCGATCTCTGTGGATTCCATGAATAACAAGAATTAAAAATTAGCAATGTAGACATAAGCGTTTTTTACAATTATCCGTTGTCAACATTGCAGACTATTGATCGGCAACCGTTGATCCTTGCTGTTTAACAAAGTGATCAGGGTTCCGCTGCAAATGTCATCTGTTTTGACGTGAAAGCGTGCATTCTGCCGCGGGAGAATCTCTTCTGCCGCACGATCTCGTAAGAGCTGACGAAAAGTACGTTCATCTTGATTTTACTGCTTGGTCGCAGCTTTTCCGAGATGTCTTTATTGTTGGGAGCTGCGGAGCAAAGGTCCTTCTGCCTGACTCATATATGAAGAAAAAATAATCAGGGGTGAAATCTTACTATGAAGGGTAACCCGGAAATGTAAATTTCTGTTTCAGCAACGTGATCCCTGCTCTTAAAACGTGCAGCTAAACTGCGAAGGATCGCTTCCTTGAACGATCATGCGAAAGTCGATAAATGGGTCGTTAATCTTGTTGGAAATGCGGGAATGCTGCTTGCCGATCAGAAAATGGTCATCAGGTAGGCATCTATCTATCTCGACAAAAGAAATTTGATATCGAGGGTATGGACCTAACCAATGATTTTTCCCCAATAATCATCAACATTGATTCTTTCGGAATATAATCCTTGACATAAAAGATTTTTTTTCTTACGCAAATACTATATTAATAAATTATTGTTAATTCAATTAAACTGATCATTTTCAAGTTTCACATAGTTCATTGTATGAGATCAACTAATATGTGGAGGAGGCATTGAAATGACGTGTATCCGCAATATTATCGTTTATTCATTATTTATCATCTGCATCTTCATATCTATTGGCTGTCAGAAAGAGTTAGTCAAAAAAGATACGGCCATGAATGAAAAAGGATGGCACGCGACGGTTGTAGGGGTCGAAGATAACGGTATTGTATACGTAATAAGCGGAGATGTGAAAGATAAAGTCGGATTGGTAAATATATATTTACCTGATGCTTCCGACCCTCAATTTGCAAAGGCAAGAAAATATCTCAAAGATAAGATGTTGGGTAAAAAAATTGTTCTAATACCAGTTTTAATTGAAGGTTCTACTTTTATGTGTCAAATTTATCTTGAATCAATATGTATAAATCAAGACATTTTAGAGGAAGGACTCGCATGGTATTATCCAAAGCACGGAAACTATGAGACGTGGTTAGATGCATTCCAAAAAGCCAGGATTGAGAGAAAAGGAATATGGTCTTTTAATGAAGATGAAATCAAGACCCCTCTTGAATTAAGAAAGGAATACACCTCAAAAGAAAGTTTTGACAAGTTATATACATACGGAGCGAAGCTTATGCCATTTGTTATATATCACAATCCTTACAAATACTCTAGCCCCTCCACTGGATATAAATCTCAGCACAGAAGTGTCGATATGTCTGCGGCTGAGAAAGCAGACCAATACAAGGATAGCTATATGAAAAATGGTAGAACAACAGATCTTCTTAATTACAGAATAGAGTATGAAAAAGCTATGGGGTATAGCAAATAATAATATGGCCTGAGACAGATTGAGGGGAGCTGCCTACCTTACGATCCCCCTCATATCAGTCTTTCCAGCCGCAAGCTTTTTATAATATGTTGGGTCTCCATCCATATTCGGATCAACCTCTTTTCGCCTGTCCCGTTCAATGAGTCGGCTATAAGCGTTTACCAGCTTGGCTACCGAGTCCAGTTTATCAGCTCCCGAACCTCCTTTCCTATCCTTGATGTCTTCACAGACACGATTGATTGCAGCTTCGATATTCCGTATGACCTTCTTTTTTGCGTTCATGATGATACCCTCCGTTGTTGCCCTCTGACCGTCCCTCTCAGTTCCAAAGCCCTCTTATCTGATCTCCAATCGTTTCATCCGTGACATCTGCATAGACAAGCGTAGATTGAATTGATGTATGCCGGAGCTGCTTTTGCACGACACGGATATCCTTTTCCTTCGAGTAAAGTTCCACAGCGTATGAATGCCGAAGAGCATGAACAGCCTTCCCACGTTCATAAAGATTAAGCTGCCTGAGGTATTTCTTCACGATTTGTTGAATCGCTTGACTTGTCCATGCTCCCCGCTGACCGACAAACAGATAATCATCATCCCCAACAGCTTCACCCTGCTTCTGTTTCCAGCCTATAAACGCTTTAAAATGCCGTTTAAGCGATTCCGTCACGACAACATGACCCGAAACATGTCCCTTGCCATCACGGATGAATATCTTGCTTTTTGCATATCCAATTTTTAGATCACCGCACCGTAGATTCGCAGCCTCAGACACCCTAAGACCCGTTGCCGTTAGCAGATCAACAACCATCCATTCCCGAATGCCAGTTACTTTGCCAGCATGAAAATCAAGCTCTGCTTGATCCCTTACAGTACGTCGGAGCATTTTGATCTGTTTAACATTGAAGTATTTCACTCCATCAATGTTCTTAATCCTACTGCTTGCTTGTTTCTTTTTTGTTACCGGCTTTGCGGAAGGAAACGAAACGACTCTTGCAGATTGCTCTTTCATAGTATAATACCTCCTTTCTTTAAAAGTATTCTATTGAGTTTTTGTCCTATTTGTCAAGGATAAATGCAGGGTTTTAAGCGTCCAAGTAGTCGAAACTCAAAAGAAAATGTTAATTATGTATTGAGTTTGGGGATCATCATGAAGCGAAATGCTAAAGAGAAAACAACATATGCCCCCCCCCTCGATCTATCTCAGAAAAATAATTTGCTTTCAACGGTAGGGTCATGACCATAAATTTTTCCCCAGAAAATCAAAACGGCTACACTCTTTCCCGAAACCTCTTCGCCGACAAATTAAAGTGGTTTAAAAATAAAAATCGTGATAAGGAATTCCCAAAATAATTTTCGGTAGTTAAAATAGTTCAATCCCTTATAAACATGCTGGAGGGACATATGGACAGGCTGATGTAACCCCGTTTCTAAGAAGGAGCGGGGTTTTTTATTGAAAATATTGGTTGAGGAATCGGAAATAGGATGAGCAAAAATGGCGTGACTTGAGCAGGAGTAAAATCATGAAGAATATCCCTAATTGGCTGAAAGGATTTCTCCGCGTTTTCATCGTTATCTTTCTTATTGTTTATGTTAAAGATACGATCACTTTAATTAATGATTGCAGAGATCAAATTAATACATGGGTGTCTCCTCAATTAAGTTTAGAAGCAGAAAGGGGCAGGGGTACTTTACACTGGTGTTCAATAATAGCAGCACCAAGATTCTTATCTGATTCGACGGAAGCAAGACTCAAAAGGGCTGAAAGTTTTTTCAGTACATGGATAGGATCAAACGTCAATGATTGTTGTATAGATAAGGAGGCTTTGAGAGAAGGTTTTTTGTATTCGGCTACTCTCTCAATAGATGAAGCACCAATTAAAGTAAAACAATGGAGTAATGGGGGAATTAGTCAGTATCGAGATATTTCTGCAAAAGTTCAATACTCCGGAATAAAAATATCAAAGCTTATTTTCTATCCCAGCAACATAGTAAAAGCAATTTCTACATCATTCGTTAATACCGCTGCATTGATCATTGTTTATTTCTCAGTAATCTGGATTTATCGCGGGTTTAAAAAACAACCACAAGAAAAAATTGATAATAAAAATGGATTCAAAATGAATAAAAACCTGGAGGCTGAATGTTCAGAATATGAAAAAAGTCTCCGCGATCATCGAGTAGAGAAGCACTCTGCTACAAAACAAGACTTATAAATAACCTCTAGATGAACTCAATAAGCAATCAAGAATGAGGATCTGGATCATTCGAGATCACTAAAAACGCTGCAATAGGGTAGCAATAGGGTAGCAACGAAAACGAAAAAGGGGTTAACCATAATTGGCTAACCCCTTGATTTTCATGGTGGGCCAGGGCAGAATTGAACTGCCGACACTCGGATTTTCAGTCCGATGCTCTACCGACTGAGCTACCGGCCCTCGGATAGATTGGACACCTATTAAATCTCTCTGCATTTGTCAAGGTATTTTTCTTTTCCCAGGGTGGTCTTACGGGCGCGCGGCGCCTTTGCTTTCTCGTACGACCAGGGTTCCGGCAATCTTGTCATGCCACCCCTGTTTGCGGGAATCGAAGGCAATCCAGACAAAACCGAGATAGAAGAAAAAACTGGAGACAATATATCCCACCCACCTTAGAAAGGCCGCGCCGAAGGTCATATTACCACTCTCCACCGGCACTACTTTCAAACCAAGAACCATTTTCCCCGGCGTCTGCCCCGTGACGGCCACAAAACAGGTGAAATAAAGGGCGGTCACCATAACAACCGCACCCCAATAGGTGATTACGAACCAGGAGCCTATATCCGGCGGCGCTCCGGGCAAGAACAGATCACCATGGGCCAGATGTCCGAGTGCATAAGCCAGGAGACCCATCAGGAAAAAGACCAGATAGATGCCATACAAAATAATCTGGTCGATCAGGAAGGCCAAGAGCCTCCGCCAGAACCCGCCATAGTGACTATTCAAGTTTTTACCTCGCGGATATTATTAAACTTCATGTCATCGTTCATTTCTGAGAAAATTCCCGTCTCATATTGCAGAATGGCGAGAACCACCAGAGATGCCGTTTCCACCCGCAACACTTGAGCCCCCAGGCCGGCAACGACGAAACCCCGCTCTTGGGCGCTGTTGACCTCCTCTCTGGGAAATCCCCCTTCCGGGCCGATAACCAGGAAAAAATGGTCGGCCTTTCGACCGTTTTCACTATGAAGAATGGACTTGACGCTCTGGCCGCCTTCCTCCCAGAAGATGATCGGACAGAAGGCTGCGTCTCTTACGTCGGCGAGGACAGGACACTTCGCGGCGGATTCTGATTCAGACCATGGGGGGGAAGGCGCCGCAATATCCTGTCGAGCCATCCTGAGCATGTCCTCTTCCCGCTGCGCCATCCTGAGGATGTCTTCGTAAGGGACGACTTCTTCGATGGGGGGAATATCGGTGCGCCGACATCTTCTGGCCGCTTCGATCGCGATCTTGCGCCACCGCACGACCCGGTCGGCCGCTTTCTCGATGGACCATTTCGGCACCGACCGGGATGAGATAAAGGGGATGATTCGATCCACACCCAATTCCGTTGCCTTCTCAACAATGTCATCCATTTTGGACCCTTTGGGAAGGGCCTGGGCCAGGGTCAATCGGCATGTTTTGCCGGCAATGGCGGTCCGGTTGACGATCCTTACCGCCAGATCCTGGGCATCCAGCCGCTCGACAACTCCCCGATAGTCGCTTCCCGACCCGTCGAAAAGGGTGACGGCATCGCCAATCCTGATGCGCAGGACATTTTTTAGATAGTGTTGATGCTCCCCTCCGAGGGTATAGAGCTGTCGCTCACATAAAGGATGAGGTGAAAAAATGCGGGGCGTCGTCACTAACGGTAGCCTTCTTTGGTGAAGACATAACATATCCACTCTTTTTCCGTTAGCGTCCGGTGGACCACAAATGGCTCCGTAAAGAAGTGATGCTCCATATCCTCTCGGTTCTGTTCAATAATGCCGGACATGACGACAACTCCTCCCCTCCTGAGCAGAGAAATAAGCTGCGGTCGGAGTTTGATGAGCATTTTCGCGGTTAGATTGGCAACAATAAGGTCAAAGGTCTCATGAATAGTTTCAACATCACAGTGAACAACCTCGACCTTATCCTCTACCCCGTTCATGCGGACATTTTCCCCGGCAATTTCCACTGCCTGTTTGTCGACATCAACACAGAGAACCTTTCCGGCTCCTAACTTCGCGGCGGCAATTCCCAAAATGCCCGTGCCCGTACCCACATCAATAACCCGCCAGCTCCGGGCTGTCCGGTCCTGTAAGATCAGGTCTTCCATGGCCTGAAGACACATCCGGGTCGAGGGATGCTGACCCGTACCGAAGGCCATGCCGGGGTCCATCTCGATGATGATGTCGTGTCCGCCAGGGCTGTAGCGCTCCCACGTCGGTTTGATGATGATGTTTTTTGTAACCCGCAGGGGCTTGAAGTATTTCTTCCAAGCCTCTCCCCAATCGGCGTCAATAACCCATTCTGTGCTCCATTCCGGCCTGGGAAGGGCGGGAAACAATTGCATGAGGTCATCGATATAGGCCTCAAGAGCGTCGATGCGGTTGTCCACCCGAACGTCATGGGGAAGGTAAGCCTTCAGTGTTTCCTGAAGAATATCGTCCTGAAAACCGCTCCCATCCGGCAACTCCCCGCGTTCCTGGGATACCCCCTGGGCGCCGATCTCCATAAGAAAGTTGGACAGGGTGTCGCTTAAGTCCGGGGACAAAACTATTTCTATTTTCAACCATTTTTCTTTTTGCTGTGCCATGACTCGACCCTTGCGTCCTCTCTCCCTTTGATATGTCAACATATCCTTTTTTTTATTATATTTCAAGTAACTTGAAATATTCGAGCGGTCGTGATAGCGTGCCTGCCTGATCATCAGGGAAAGTGGGAGAGGTCGTGAAATATTATCCGATCTATCTGGATATTAGAGGGAAAAGGTGTGTCGTCGTCGGGGGTGGCGACGTCGCCGCAAGAAAGATTCTCCGTCTCCTTGAATGCGGGGCTATTGTCAGCGTTGTTTCTGGAAAACTAACGTCAACCCTCGTGAATATGGTAGAACAACGTCAAATTAGCCATGTGGCTGATAATTATGATCAGCAGTATCTATCCGGGGCCTTTCTGGTCATCGGCGCTACGGACCAGGAGGACGTCAATGACCGGATCGCCGCCGATTGCAGATCCCGGGGCGTCATGGTCAATATCGTTGACGATCCGGGGCGCTGCGACTTCATCCTGCCGTCCCTGGTCAACCGGGGAAGCCTCTCCATCGCCGTCTCGACAGACGGTAAGAGCCCGGCCCTGGCCAGGAAGCTCCGGGAGGATCTGTCCGCCCAGTTCGGTCCGGAATACGAAGGCTATCTTGATTTGCTGGGATGGTTGCGGGAAATGATCATCGCCGCCGGCCGGCCGGCCGACGATAATCGGAACATTTTCACCGCCCTCGTAAATTCTCCACTCCAGGGGCATATTCATGCGGGCCGCTGGCGAGAGGCCGAGGAAACCATTCGTGATCTGACGGCCCAGGAGATAGATCTGACCGCTTTCATCAACAGGGCAGGCAAGGGGATTTAGCGACGATGGACATCGATATGCTGCTTTACCGGGGGGCGCTCCTCGCCTACCTCCTCAGCACCCTGACCTATATTTTTTCTCTCCTTATCCGTCGCGTCTCCCCCGCCCGGGCGGCCACCTGGATGTTGACCGGGGCCTTCGGACTTCATACCCTGTTCTTCATAGTGCAGTGGCTGGGCAAAGGCTACAATCCCTTCCTCCGCATCCATGATATCCTTTCCTGCTTTGCCTGGGTCATGGCCGGCGTCTACCTGACCTTTCAACTGCGGACAAAAACCAGAGTCCTGGGGGCCTTTGTCTCTCCGGTGGTCTTCGTCCTCATGATCGTATCCTCCATCGGCATCGGCGGCTCCATGACCGTTCCGGAGGTCCTGAAGGGCGGCCTCGTCACCATCCACGCCATGCTTTCGGTTGTCGGAGAGGCCCTGTTTGCCGTAGCCTCCGTCGCCGGCTTCGTCTATCTGATTCAGGATGGACTCATAAAAAGTAAAAAGTCTAATAAATTCATTAAGTTGTTCCCATCTCTCCAGGATCTCGACCGGATCAATCATTTCTGTCTTCTCTGGGGAGTTCCCCTGTTGACCCTGGGGGTCGTGGCGGGTTCGATCTGGGCAAGAACCGTCTGGGGAAGCCACTGGCAGTGGGACCCCAAACAGATATGGACTCTGACGGCATGGCTCATTTACGCCGTTCTTCTCCATCAGCGCCTCGCCATCGGCTGGAAGGGCCACAAGACGGCCATGCTGTCTGTTGCCGCCTTTGTGCTTCTCCTCGCCACACTTCTAGTCGAGAAGTCTTTTTTCACGACCATCCATCGGTTTTATTGAGCCATGAATCTGATCCTGATCGGCATGAATCACAAGACGGCCCCCGTGGAAATCCGGGAACGCCTGAGTATCGCCTGCAACGAGGGGTTCAATCCTCTGGACGAGATAAAAGCGATTCCCGGGGTCGGGGAGGCCCTCTATCTCTCGACGTGCAACCGGGTGGAAATCCTTGCCAGAACACAGGAGCACACGGACGCGGAAGAAGGCCTAAAATCCATGATCTACCGCCATGGAAACCTCGGGGAAGAAGATATGGCCAGATGTCTGTATGTATATCGTGACAGCGCTGCCATCCGCCATCTCTTCCGGGTCGCTGCAAGTCTCGATTCCCTCATCATGGGAGAGCCGCAGATCCTCGGCCAGGTGAAGGAGGCCTATCGCCTCGCAGTGGATCATCAGGCGGCAGGCGTCATCCTGAATAAACTCCTCCACCGGGCCTTCCGGGTCGCAAAAAGGGTCCGCACAGAGACGGGCATCGCCAGCCATGCCGTCTCCGTCAGTTACGCCGCCGTCGAATTGGCCAAAAAGATATTTGGCAACCTCAAAGGAAAAAAGGTTCTTCTCATCGGGGCGGGGGAAATGTCGGAGCTTGCCGCCCGCCATCTGATCAAGCACGGAGGAGACCAGATCTTCGTTACCAACCGGACTCATGAACGGGCCATCCAGATGGCAGCGGACTTCCAGGGGGTTCCCGTTGATTTCGATCACATCGGGGACAGCCTGCGGGAGGTGGACATCGTCATCAGCTCCACCGGGGCAACCGGCTATATCCTGACCTATGACATGGTCGCTGCCGTCCTGAAAAGACGTAAAAACCGCCTCCTGTTCCTCATCGATATCGCCGTCCCCCGGGACATCGATCCCCGGGCCGGGGATATCGACAATGTATATCTGTACAACATGGACAATCTTCAGGATATCGCCGATGACAATATGCAGATCCGCAGAGGGGAGGCGGAAAAAGGGGAACTGATCGTCGCCGCAGAGACGGACAGATACATCGAGTGGTTCAACACCCTCACCGTCGTTCCGACCATCGTCTCCCTCAAGGAAAAAGCCACGGGGATTATTCACGCGGAGCTGGAAAGAGCCAACGGGTGGTTACGGAATTTGCGAGAGGAAGACCGGGAAGGGGTGGAGATATTGGCTAACGCCATCGTCAACAAGATCCTCCACGATCCCATGACCTGCCTGAAGGAGGAAAGCCAGGAAGGATCGGCCCTGGCCTATGTCGCCGCTATCCGGCGCCTGTTCCGCCTCGATGGATCGAGGGACAGCGAATAATAAATGGAGGTTCGGGGTGGGGATGGGGTTAGATAAAGGAGAGACATGATTAAAGGCACAATACGTATAGGAACGCGCGGTAGCGCCTTAGCCTTGGCCCAGTCCAAATGGATCAAAGAGCAGATCGAAAAAAGCCGCCCCGGCATCGGGGTCGAACTGATCATTATCAAGACGAAGGGGGACATCATGCAGGATGTGGCCCTTGTCAAGATCGGCGGGAAAGGGGTCTTCGTCAAGGAAATCGAGGACGCCCTGCTGCGGGGAGATATCGATCTGGCCGTCCACAGCATGAAGGATGTTCCCTCCCTCCTTCCCGAGGGATTGGAGATCGCCGTCACTCCCGAACGGGAGGATCCCCGGGATGTCCTGGTCGCGAAGAACCGGATCAAGTTCGAGGCCATGCCCCAGCGAGCCCGGATCGGCACCGGCTCCCTGCGCAGGGGCTTTCAGATCCGCAGTATTTTGCCGGATGTAGAGATTGTTCCCATCCGTGGCAACCTGGATACAAGACTGAAAAAAGTGGAGACCCAGGATCTTGACGCCGTGGTCATTGCCGCTGCCGGCATCCGGCGCCTGGGATGGATCAGCCGGGTGACCCAGTTTCTCCCCGTGGAAATGATTCTCCCCGCCGTCGGTCAGGGGACCCTGGCCCTGGAGGTGCGGGGAGATGACAAATCAGTCAGGGAAACCATTGCCTTTCTCAACCACCCACCGACGTGGAGGGAAACCAGGGCGGAACGGGCCTTTCTCAGCCGCCTCGGAGGAGGCTGCCAGCTTCCCTTGGCGGCCTACGCCAAAACAGAGGGTCCGGACATCAAGATCGTGGGCATGTTGGGAACCATCGACGGGCATACCCTGATCCGTGAAGAGGTCCGGGGGGCTGCCGCCTCCTGTGACGACCTGGGAACACAATTAGCGGAAATCATCATCAGTCGCGGTGGCAAGGCCATCCTGGATCAGGTTTATCAAGGCTGCTGATAAAATGAAGCGAGGAAAGAAGAAATGACGGAGCGAGGGAAAGTTTACATCATCGGCGCCGGTCCCGGCGATCCGGGACTGATCACTGTGAAGGGCGCCCAGGGCATCACCCGGGCTGATGTCATCATCTACGATCATCTCGTCAGCGAGGAGCTTCTGGGCTACGCCCGTAAAAATGCGCGCCTGATCTACGCCGGGAAAAAAGGGGGCGATCACACTCTCCCCCAGGATGAGATCAACCGTCTCCTCGTTGCGGAAGCTGAAAAAGGGTTCACCGTAGCCCGCCTCAAGGGGGGCGATCCCTTCATCTTCGGCCGGGGAGGGGAAGAGGCGGAGACCCTCGCCGCCGCCGGAATTCCCTTCGAGATCATCCCCGGGGTCACCGCTGCCGTAGCCGTCCCCGCCTACGCGGGAATTCCCCTGACCCACCGGGGCCTGACCTCGACATTGGCCTTTGTGACGGGCCATGAAGACCCGACCAAGGAAGAAAGCGACATCGATTGGCAGGCCCTGGCCGGCATCGGGACCCTTGTCTTTTTCATGGGGGTGAAAAATCTCCCCTCCATCGCCACCCGCCTTATCGCCAATGGAAAAGATCCTCATACCCCCGCCGCTCTCATCCGCTGGGGGACAACGGCTGATCAGGAAACCCTAACCGGCGTTCTGGCGGATATTGCGGCCAAGGCAGCCGCCCATGGTTTCACACCGCCGTCGCTTCTCGTCGTCGGCCCGGTTGTGAGCCTCCGGGAGACATTGAACTGGTTCGAAAAAAGACCCCTCTTCGGGAAGGGTGTCGTCATTACCAGACCGGAACCACAGGCGGAATCCTTCGCCGCCCTCCTTCATGAGCAGGGGGCAAGGGCCATCCATTTCCCCACCATTCAAATCGTACCGCCCGAGTCATGGACCGCCCTGGATGACGCCCTGGAGCATCTCGATGATTACGCTTGGATCATCTTCACCAGCGCCAACGGCGTCCGCTTCTTCTTCCAGCGCCTTCAGGAACAGGGCCGGGACATCCGGGCGCTGAAAAATATCCGGATCTCCACCATCGGTCCGGCAACGGCGGTCATTCTGGAAAAGATGGGTGTCAAGGTGGATCTTGTCCCTAAGGAGTATATCTCGGAAGGCGTCGTGAAGGCCTTTCAGGGCCAGGACATTAGGGGGGCGAGGATACTCCTGCCTCGGGCGGAAATGGCCCGGGACGTCATCCCGGCAGGTCTGGAAAAAATGGGGGCCCGGGTTGACGTCGTCACCGTTTACCGAACCATCTCCTCAGGACGCCGCCCCGAAGAACTGGACAGCCTGATCAAGGAGGGAAAGGTCGATGTAATAACTTTCACCAGTCCTTCGACGGTAACTTGCTTTCAAGAGATCATGGGCCGGGATTACGTCCTGCCCCCCCGGGTTAAGATAGCGGCCATTGGTCCCGTAACCGCCGCTGCCGTGCATAAGGCCGGCCTGAAAGTGGACATTTTGCAGGAAACCTATACCATCGAAGGGCTGGTGGCCGGGATGCAGGACTTCTTCCGGGAAAACATCGGCGGTATCCTGAAAGTGAGACAGGATAAGCCTTAAAGCTTTCTTAAGACAGGAAGGTAACAGAATTTGCCTGACAAACGATGATTATTTATTTATTTTTTCGTTTGCGTTTTCCCTGGGATGGTTGTATAAATAGCAGGTTTTTCGCCTATGCTGCTTTAGTGGCGGATCGTGTTCTGTGTGCACGGATACGAAATCGGCCGAGCGGACTTTGGCTCCCGTCCAAGCGATCGCTTCTTTCCGAAAATGACCCCTATCAATGAGGGTCATTTAACTTTCAGGAGGCTTTTTATGGTACGATTTCAGCAGATCATCGACAATGCCATCAAGGATGTCGTGTCGGATGTCTATCTCACCGGTGGACATCCGATGGTATCTCGGAAGAACGGCACCATTCAGTTTCACACCACCGTGCGCTGGTCGCACAGGGAAATCGATGCCCTCGTCAGAAAGCTGCTGACCCCCAAACAGCTCAGTATGTTGCGGGAAAGAAAATCCCTGGATTACGCCATCTCCGTGAGCAGCGCCCGCCTTCGCATCAACTTCTTTACCACGGCGCGGGGAATCAGTCTGGCCATTCGAATCCTTCCGGGTCATATCCCGACAATCGACGAGCTCAACCTCCATCCCTCTTTGCATGAAATCGCCAAGCTTAAGTCCGGCCTGATTCTGACCTGCGGCGCTACCGGGGTCGGCAAAACAACAACCATCGCTTCAATAATCAACGACATCAACAAAACCCGCCAGGCGCATATCGTCACTCTTGAAAACCCCATCGAGTACCGATTCCCATCGGGAAAGTCCTTCATCCAGCAGCGAGAGCTCGGACCTCACATGCCC
This sequence comes from uncultured delta proteobacterium, assembly GCA_903885795.1. GTDB lineage: Bacteria > Desulfobacterota > Syntrophia > Syntrophales > UBA8958 > UBA8958. The sequence continues at coordinate 31,987 of CAISJV010000078.1, forward strand.
TCATTTGCCCAGGGTCTCATTGACGTGCTGAGGGAAAATCCGGACGTCATTGTCGTGGGCGAGCTCCGGGAAGCGGAGACGATCAGGCTCACCCTCAATGCGGCAGAGTCAGGACACCTGGTTATCGCAACACTGCACGCCTCCAATCCGGAAGAGGCCATTTACCGTATGTGCAATGCCGTTCCCATCGAGGCCCAGAATGAAATCCGTTATCAGATGGCCTTAACGCTGAGCTGGCTCATCACACAACAGCTGGTTTACATGGAGAACGTCAAATTACGCGTGCCCCTTCTGAGCATCGTCCGCGGAACCCAGGCCATCAGGAACATCATTCGTGAAAACAAACTGCCCCAACTCAGCAGCGCGATACAGATGGGTAAAAATGAAGGAATGTATACAACGGAGCGGTATTTAAGTGAATTTCTGGAAACCCACCAATCTCTCACGCCCTATGAAAAGGCCTTTCGCCCTTCCAAGGAAACCACTCAGGATGCCATTTACCAGTCGCCACTGACGGAAGACGAACCGGAGCCCGCAGCACGGAAACTGCAGGCAACCATAACCGGGGACGAACCCATCATTGTAAGGACCCTTTACAGTAATAGTGAAATGGAAAACATGCTGACGATTGACGAAGAATCATCGCTACAGGAACTTATTAGCAAGATGGAACAAACTAAGGGGCTGGAACATGGCAACAAACAACCATAGGACCTATCCACGCGTAAACACATTGCTGCCCGTTACGGTGCGTCGCTTGCTACCTGCTGAATCCGGGGAGCTAAATTGTCGGGTAACAACGGACATCATCGTTATTGACGACTTCCTTCCACCTCAAGTGCAAGATGAGCTGCTGAATATGTGGCTGAATATGCTCAATGCCAAGCTGGACTATCTGATCCGCCAGGCATCACCCAAGCGTGAGGACATCGTGTTCATGAACTGCGAGCCCCTGAACATCAGCGGCAGCGGCATGAGCCTGGTGGTCCAGGAGTCGTTCAAGATCGGGGATATCCTGGAAATCCGGATGGTCCTTCAGACCTACCCGTCAAAAATTCTCTATCTTTACGGGGAGACTGTACGCATCGAAGGCACACCCCAAAAAGCCGAAAGTCATATCGTAAGCGTAAAGTTCCGGGGGATGAACGATGAAGTTCGGAACGAAATCCTGAAATTTGACTACAAAAAACACCGGCAAAAACTCAGCACCGGCAAAAAAACCTGATCTTCATCGACTGTTTACCGGCATCGTCATTCTTTATTCTTCTTTTTTCTTGAGATCCTCCAAGACATCGGTTAGTTTCTCGTCTTTTTCGATCCGGTAATCTTCCGGGTTGGAGGAACCAGTGGTGGCGGCGGCGGTGGGGCGCGAACCGCGCTTCAATACGGCGAACCATCCCCCGTCGCTGTTGGTAATTGCCCAGTTTTCCAGATCGGCAATGATAGCCCGGACCCTGGGTATCCGTTCGATTTCCCTGAAAAGGACGTCGACGTCGACCGGCTTCAGATCTTGCCCCGTCGCCTTCTTAAGCAGGCCATTCAGATAAACGAGACTTGCAGAACTCGATATGGACAGCGCCTCGAGGTCGACGCCATGACTGGTGAGAACGCCGCGGACAGCCCTGTTGATTTCGTAACGGGAAGGAACATCGGCATTATCGCTCATGATCGACCCTCCTGCAAATTCACCCTCCCGTCCGGAACCAACCAGAGGTAGGGCAGGGAGGCTGCCAGTCTTTCGTACGCTTCATTGCCCAAGCATTTCATCATAGCTCCATTCTACCAAAAAGACTGTTGATGTCAATAAAATAGATAAATTTGGAAAAATAAGGGAGGATTTGACAGAAGTCACTGGCGGTGTTAAGGGTTGCGTCATGATTGGTATTTCGAAACTATACTGCGGGGCTGTGGAACCGGGAGATGTCCTGCGCTACCACCGGGAATCACAAAAGCTCCCCTCCCATCTCCTTCAGTTCTCGGCCGACAAGCGCCCTGTCATCGTCTGGAACATGACCCGCCGATGCAATCTCCGGTGCATCCACTGTTATTCGAGTTCTCAGAATATCGAATATCCTGACGAACTGACGACGGAGGAAGCGAAGACCATGATCCGGGACCTCGCCACCTTTGGCGCGCCGGTGCTCCTTTTTTCCGGCGGTGAGCCCCTGATGAGGAAAGACCTGCCTGATTTGGCCCAATATGCTGTGGATCAGGGGATGCGGGCTGTCATCTCCACGAACGGGACCCTGATAACGAAGGAAAAGGCAGCCCTGTTCCGGAAGATCGGCCTGTCCTACGTGGGGATCAGCCTTGACGGGACCAGGGCGACCCATGACTTTTTCCGCGGCGTTTCAGGCGCCTTCGACCAGACCCTGAAGGGCCTGCGAAACTGTCAGGAGGCGGGAATAAAGGTCGGCGTCCGCTTTACCGTCAATCGCCACAACATCGCGGACGTACCCGCCATCTTCGACCTCCTGGAGAAGGAAAACATCCCCCGCTGCTGTTTCTACCACCTTGTCTATGCGGGGCGGGGCTCGAAACTTGTCGAAGAAGATCTTGATCATGAAGAAACCCGTCGACTTTTGGATCTCATTATGGACCGGACCCGGGGGCTCTTTGATCGAGGCATGGAGAAGGAGATTCTCACCGTGGATAACCACGCCGACGGCCCTTATATCTATCTGCGCCTCCTCCGGGAAGACCCAAAGCGGGCAGCAGAGGTCATGGAACTCCTGGAAATGAACGAAGGCAACAGCTCCGGTAACGGCATCGGGTGCATCAGTTGGGACGGAGAGGTACACGCCGATCAGTTCTGGAGGAATATCTCCTTCGGCAACATCAGGCAGCGGCCGTTCAGTGAAATATGGACGGACACGTCCAACGGGCTGATGGCAAAATTGAAGAACAAGCAGCCCCACGTCCATGGTCGTTGCGCCGCCTGCCGCTGGCTGGGAGTCTGCGGAGGAAATTTCCGGGCCCGGTCAGAGTCCGTCACCGGGAATATCTGGGCCCCCGACCCCGCCTGTTATCTGGCGGATGAGGAAATCAAGCCCAAAACATAAAGGAGGAATGGAGTATGTACTTTCCTGAATACCGGCCCAGGAGGATGAGAAAAAACGAGAACTTCCGACGCATGATCAGAGAGACAAAGCTGTCCGTAGATGACTTCATGTATCCATTGTTCGCCGTTCCCGGCAAAGGGGTTAAAAAGCCTATCCCTTCCATGCCGGGATGCTTTCAGATGTCCATTGACCAGCTGGTAAAGGAAGCGAAGACAGTCAGGGAAGCAGGCATCCCCGCCCTCCTCCTCTTCGGCATTCCCGCCCGTAAGGACGAAGTCGCCTCCGGGGCCTTTGCACGGGACGGGATCATGCAGCAGGCCGTCCGGGAAATCAAGAGCAAGGTTCCCGATATCCTTGTCGTCACCGATGTCTGCCTCTGCGAATACACCAGTCACGGCCACTGCGGGATGATCGAAAAAGGGGAAGTGGACAACGATTCCACCCTCGATGTCCTGGCCGAAACGGCGGTTTCCCATGCCCGGTCCGGGGCGGACATGGTCGCCCCTTCGGCGATGATGGACGGTCAGATCGGCGCGATCCGGGAAGGTCTGGACGAAGCGGGTTTTGAAAACATCCCGATTATGGCCTACTCGGCGAAGTATGCCTCCTGTTTCTATGGACCCTTCCGGGACGCCGCGGAAAGCGCCCCCCAGTTCGGGGACCGGAAGTCCTACCAGATGGATTCGGCCAACAGCGACGAAGCCATCCGGGAGATCACCCTCGACGTCGAGGAAGGGGCGGATATCATCATGGTCAAACCGGCTCTGGCCTATCTCGATATCATTAGGCGGGCCCGGGAAGAGTTCGACCTCCCCATTGCCGCCTATAACGTCAGCGGCGAATTTGCCATGATCAAGGCGGCGGCCCAGCTTGGCTGGCTCGACGGCCAGCGGGCCATGATGGAGGTCCTCACATCCATCAAGCGGGCGGGAACAGACATCATCATTACCTATTTCGCCCTGGAAGCGGCCAAGGTATTAGCGGAAAAATGACGGCATCGCAAAATTGGAAACACTGAATTCAAAAAAAGAGCGTATCCTACCCTCGACGCTGAGGATGGTGGCCTGGGAGGTCACCCGGAGCTGTAACCTGGCCTGCGCCCACTGTCGGGCTTCGTCAGTTTCCGGCCCTTATGCGGGAGAGTTGGATACCGCCGCCTGCCGCCGCCTCCTCGACGAGATCGCCGCCTTCAGTCAGCCGGTGATCATCCTGACGGGAGGGGAACCACTGCTCCGGCCGGATATCTGGGAAATCGCCGCCTACGGCGACCGGAAAGGCCTGCGGATGGTCATGGCGACCAACGGCACCCTGGTAACGGAGGAGGTAGCCAAAAAAATGCTGGCGGCGGGCATCCGCCGGGTCAGCGTCAGTCTTGACGGCCCCGACGCGGAGAGCCACGATCGGTTTCGCCGGGTGACCGGGGCCTTTGTCGGAGCCTTGGCGGGCATCGAAGCCATGCGGCGGGTGGGGATGGAGTTTCAGATCAATACCACTATTACGAGGGATAACCTTAATCATATTAAAGAAATTCATGATTTAGCCCTGAAGATCGGGGCCGCCGCGCATCATATCTTTCTCCTCGTTCCCACGGGGAGAGCAAAGGAACTGGCGGAGCAGGAGATTTCGGCGGAGCAATACGAGCAAACTCTGGAATGGTTTTACGAGCAAAGCCTCGCCTGCCCCATTCAGCTCAAGGCCACCTGCGCCCCCCATTACTACCGTATCTTTCACCAGCGCGGTGGCGGATTAAACAGAGAGGCGACGGGGCATCCCCTTAATGCCATGACACGCGGCTGCCTGGGAGGGGTATCTTTCTGTTTCATCTCCCATACCGGCCAGGTCCAGCCCTGCGGCTATCTCGAGTTGGACTGCGGGCAGATCAAGAAAACGGGATTTCACGATATCTGGAATCAGGCGCCCATCTTTCAGGACTTGAGGAATCTGGGCCTCTACAAGGGGAAATGCGGGGGATGCGAGTTCATTCGCGTCTGCGGCGGATGCCGGGCCCGGGCTTACGAAAAGACGGGGGATTATCTGGCCGAGGAACCATATTGTCTCTATCAGCCGCAACGGAAGCCAAAAGTTGGTCAACATGGTTAAAAGCAAATAATGGATGAAATCGACAAGAAAATCCTTAATATGCTCCAGAATGAATTTCCTCTCGTCCCCTGTCCTTTCCAGGTTGTCGCGGACAGGCTCGGCATCGCTGAAGAAGATGTCCTGGACAGGGTGAAAAAAATGAAGGGCGACGGGGTGATTCGCCGGATCGGGGCTGTTTTTGATCCCCGCAAGCTCGGCTTCGTCAGCACCCTCTGCGCCGCCAGGGTCCCGGCGGACAAAATGGCGTTATTCACCGCGACCGTCAACGCCTCCCCCTATGTAACCCACAACTACCGGAGGAATCACGATTACAATGTCTGGTTCACTATTATCGCCCCCTCCGAAAGGGCAATGGAGGAACTTATCGCCCAGGTAAAAACCCGGACGGGCATCGAAGATGTCCTGAACATGCGGGCGGTACAGACCTTCAAGATCGACGCCCGCTTTGATGTTTAGACAAGGAAAACCCAAATGACCGACACCCCGCCCAAGGCCACCCTGTTCCTTATCGATGGCAATAATTACGTTTTTCGTGCTTTCTACGCCATTCCGAACCTGACCAACTCCAAAGGATTCCCGACCAATGCCATCTACGGGTTTGCCACCATGCTCATCAGGATCATCAAGGAATGGAAACCCGATTACATCGCCGTCGCCTTCGATGTGAAGGGGCCGACCTTCCGCCATGAAGCCTATGAACTATACAAGGCAACAAGGAGGGCAATCCCGGAGACCCTTATCCCCCAGATTCCTTATATCAAGGATATGATCCGCGGTTTTTCCATCCCCGTGCTGGAAAAGCCGGGCATCGAAGCCGACGATATCATCGGAACCCTTGCCAGGCGTTATTCCGAACAGGACATGAAGGTCTTTATCGTCTCGGGAGACAAGGACATGATGCAGTTGGTCGGGGAGAATGTCGTCATTGTCGATACGATGAAAGACAAGGTCTTTGACGCGGCGGCAGTAAAAGAAAAATTCGGCGTCCCTCCCGAACAGGTGGTGGAGATCATGGGACTGACGGGCGATGCAACGGACAACATCCCCGGGGCGCCGGGGATTGGCCCGAAGGGGGCCCTGCGGCTGATCGAGGAGTACGGAACCATTGAAAACGTCCTCGATAATGTTGACCGGATCAAGAATGCCAAGGCGAAGGAATGTATCCGCCGTTATCGTGATCAGATCATCATGAGCCGGGAACTGGCCAGAATAAGGACGGAGGAGGACATTCCGTTCGAACTTGCCGACAGCCGCAGCGGCAGTCCGAACGTGGAAGCGCTGAAGACACTTTTCAAGGAATTCGAATTTTCCTCGCTCCTCCAGGAACTGAAAATTCGGGAAGAACAGATGGAAGGCCAATATGAGACCATCCTGACTGAGGCGGCACTGTCTGGCGCCGTTGAAGAAATCGGAAACACCGGATCTTTTTCTCTTGATCTCATCCTGAGTTCCCCGGAAGCAATGCGCGCCGAGATTGTCGGCGTCGCCCTGGGTATCCGTCCGGGCAAAGCCGTCTATATTCCCCTGGGCCATTCTTATGCCGGGGCGCCGTCCCAACTTTCCCAGGAACAGGTATGGGAGGGGATATCTCCCCTCCTTGGCAATGCCGCCATTCTGAAGCACGGCCATGACCTCAAAGCAATCAAGATCGCTCTGGAAAGGCACGGTCTGTCTTTGTGCGGCCTGGGCTGCGACACCCTGGTCAGCGCCTATGTCCTGAACTCCTCCCGCCGCAGTTTCGATCTTCCCGATCTTGTCCAGGACCACCTGAACCGCCGCATCATGACCGTAAAGGAGATTGCTGGCAGCGGCGTCAAACAGCTTCCCCCAGACATCATCGCCGTGGACAAAATGGAGACCTATGCCTGCCTGAGGGCTGACGCGGTTCTCTCACTCGTCGCCTACCTGTCCGATGCGTTGGCCAGGGAAGAGCTGATCGGGCTCTTTCGGGACTTGGAGACGCCCCTGATACCAATCCTCGCCGGAATGGAACAAAAAGGCGTCCTGATCGACTGCGAGCTGTTGCTCGCCATGTCACTGGAACTACAGCAGTTATTGGAAATTTCCGCAGACAAGATCTATCGCCTCGCCGGAGATAAATTCAACATTCAGTCGCCGAAGCAGCTCCAGCAGATCCTCTTCGACAAGCTCCGATTAGCCAAAGGGAAAAAAACTAAAGAAGGATACTCCACCGATGTAGATGTCCTCTCCAGCCTGGCCAGACATCATGAACTCCCTGCGGAGATCCTGGCCTACCGGAGCATCTCCAAGCTGAAATCAACTTATAGCGACGCCTTGCCGGCCCTTGTCCACCCGCAGACAGGGCGGGTCCATACCTCATATAATCAGGCCGTAACCGCAACGGGTAGGCTGTCGAGCAGTAATCCCAATCTGCAAAATATCCCCATTCGGACCATCGAGGGCAAGCGGATCCGCCAGGCCTTTATCGCCCCGCCAGGGAGCAGACTGATCTCTGCCGACTATTCCCAGATTGAGCTGCGGGTCCTTGCCCACCTCTCGGAAGACCGGACCTTGATCGACTCCTTCCGTTCCGGAGAAGATATCCACAGCCGCACCGCCTCGACAATTTTCGGCGTCTTTCCCGAACTGGTAAACGAGGAGATGCGCCGTCAGGCCAAGGTCATCAATTTCGGCATTCTTTATGGCATGAGCGCCTTCGGCCTCGCCAAGGAACTCAACCTTACCCAAAAACTCGCCCAGGCCTATATCGATGAATATTTCCTTAAATATGAAGGAGTTAAACGCTACCTTGACCAGGTACTGGCGCAGGCGCGGCAGGATGGCTACGTCTGCACCATGATGAACCGCCGCCGCTACCTTCCCGAAATTAACGCCGCCAATGCCAACATTCGCCAGTTTGCCGAACGAATGGCCGTCAACACTCCCATTCAGGGCACGGCGGCAGATCTCATAAAACTGGCCATGATCCGTATCTCCGGAAGACTCGGGAAAGAAAATCTGACGGCGGCCATGATCATGCAGGTTCATGACGAACTGGTTTTCGAAGTGACCGAAGGGGAAGTGGAAACTGTAATTGCGCTGGTCAGGGAAGAAATGGAACAGGTCATGGTTTTGCGGGTTCCCCTGAAGGTCGCCGTCAATTACGGGCGCAACTGGGATGACGCCCATCCCTGAAAACATCTATTGACTTTTCCCCTATATTGAGGCAGGAAGACTCGTACCGCTGGAGGGCCGGGATTTATATATCCCGGCTTCTTATTTTTAAGCGGACTTGGAGAAATGTTACATGAAATACTTGAGGTATCGTGACGGAATCAGATCCCTCCTGCTGATCTTATTTCTCATCGGTGTATGGATTCCCCTTGAGGTTCGGGCTGCGGACAAGCCCCTCCAGAATAATCAAAAGACGATCCAGAACCGTGTACCACCGGCACCGGCATCCCCTTCCCTGAAACCGGCAAGCGGTCCCACCTTACTGGAAGTACAAACACAGACATACACGGATATCCAGAAGGCCATCCTGAACCGCCTGAAAACAGGGAATGGGTCCATAAAATCCGCAAAAGGCGCCGTCCCCCTGCGAGAGCGGTTTTATAGCGAGCGCCAGTTTCAGCCCGCCTGGATTCGCGACAAAACGGTTTCCGATCAGGCCCCGCGACTCCTCCAGGCCCTCAGGGAAGCAGACCGGGAAGGTCTCAATCCCCTTGACTATCGGGTTGATCAGATAGAATCACTTCTGACTCAGTTCAAACAGCGGCGAAATGGCGGCAATACCATCAGTGTGGAATCATGGGCTGAACTGGACGTCATGCTGACTGATGCCTTTTTTTCCTACGGCACCCATGTATCCACGGGTCGGCTTGATCCGGGGAAGTGGTTTTATCAATGGATTCCCTATCGCCGTACCGTGGACCTTGTCCAGGTCATCAATGAGGCGCTGGACAAGAAGGATGTGGAAGGCGCGCTTAAAAGCCTCCCCCCGCGTTATCCGGCTTATGCGCAACTGCGGACGGAGCTGGCCAATTACCGGCGAATTGCCGCCGACGGCGGCTGGGCTGTCATCCCGGAAAAAACAATCCTCAAAAAAGGAAGCAACGGGCAGCCGGTTACCCTCCTTAAGCACCGGTTGGTCATCGCCGGCGATCTGGATGGTGCGACGCTGGGATTGGACGAACACTTCGACGGCATTCTGCAGGCGGCCCTGCAAAGGTTTCAGGAGCGACATGGCCTCAAGACAAACGGCGTCATGGATGAAGAAACCAGAAAGGCGCTGAACTTTTCCGTTGAGAAACGCATCCGCCAGATCGAATGGAACATGGAAAGATGGCGCTGGCTGCCCGACGAACTCGGTCCGCGTTACATCATGGTGAACATTCCCGATTACCGCCTCTTTGTCGTGGAAAACCAGGTCACGATCATGTCCATGAAAACGGTGGTCGGAAAATTAACAAACCCTACACCCGTCTTTATGGACAATATGAGCTACCTGGAACTCAACCCGACCTGGAATCTTCCCAATTCTATTGTCGCGGAAGAGATGATTCCCAAAGTCAAGAAGGATCCCGATTTCTTGACGAAAAAACGTATCCGCATCTATAAAAACTGGAGCCCCACCGCCCAGGAAATCGATCCCGACACCATCGACTGGGCCACGATGAATCCCAAGAAGTTCCCCTACCGGATGATCCAGGATATCGGCGTCAATCCATTGGGCCGGATCAAATTCATGTTTCCCAACCAGTTTGACGTCTATCTCCATGATACGACACAAAAAAGCCTTTTTCAGCGGTCAAAGCGCATGTACAGCCACGGATGCATCCGGGTGGAAAGGCCCTATGACCTGGGGGAATGGGTTTTAAAGGACGATCCGGCGTGGTCGAAAGAGAGGCTCATTAAAGAAATTAAAAAGGGGAAAAGGCAGGTGGTCAACCTTCCCAAACATATCCCCGTTTATGTCATCTATCTAACGGCATGGTTTGACACCCGCGGTCATATCCATTTCCGGGATGACATATACGACTATGACAAGAGCCTCGAAAAGGTTTTGAAAATGTCGAATTCCCCTTCGGGTAAGGTTTAGAAAAATCTCCCCCCACCCCTCTTTAGAAAAGAGGGGAGAAAAGGAGGTCCACACGATGCAACATGCCCTGCTGATGTGGAAGAACACCCGGATGATTGTTCTTACGTCCGTTTGCGCGGCCATCTACGCGGCAACCCTCATCGCCTTCAAAACGGTTGTTCCCATTATTCCCGGCGTTACCGAGGTCCGGGTGGCCGGCGTATTTCCCATGACCTTCGGTTTCCTTTTCGGACCGGCAGGGGCATGGGGTCTGGCCATCGGTAACGTTATCGGCGACATCTTCGGCGGCACCCTCAGTCCCGCCTCCATAGCCGGATTCATAGGTAATTTCCTGATGGGATACCTTCCCTACACCCTCTGGTCAACCCTGATTCCCGTCGCCAACGGGACATATGCATGGGATGCCAAGAGCGTTCGCAGCTGGCTCACATACATTGTCATTGCCTTCATTTCCGGAGCCGCAGCGGGAGTCGTCATTGGCGCCTTCGCCGATGCCATCGGCATGGTCCCTTACGCGATCATCTCCAAAATCATCACTATCAACAACTTCATCGGCTCTCTCATAGGGATTATGCTCCTGATCGCCGTTTTCGATGTTACCAAAAACCAGTTGCGTCTTTTCTGGCCCGAGGTTATGGATGTATCTGTTGCCAACACGGCGATGAAAGCCTCTCTCGGCGCCTGGCTGGTGGCGGCAGGGTGTATTCTGGGCGTCTTTGGCGGTTTCGTGCCCGGGCTGTCATGGACGGCCGTCTCCTGGCCGGCAACTTGCCTGATCATGGGGGGAAGCTTACTCCTATGAGGTCTTCATGACTTCATCAATTGTCTTTGACCATCTTTCCTTTTCCTATCAGAACACATCCATACCGGCCTTACAGGATATCTCCGGAGAAATGTCCCGGGGCAGTTTCACGATGGTCATGGGCCATAGCGGCGCCGGAAAATCAACGCTCTGCTGCGCAATCAACGGTCTTGTTCCCCGCTTCCTGCGGGGTGATTACGCAGGCGGGGTAATTGTGGAGGGGATGGAAGCAGGTAAAAACATCGTCCCCGAGATGGCACAAGTAGTGGGGATCGTCCTTCAGGACTTTGAGGCGCAACTCTTCTCAACCAATGTGGAACTTGAAATGGCTTTTGGCCTGGAAAACAAATGTCTCCCAAGGACGGCCATGGAAGAGAGGATTGATACCTACATGCGAGTGGTCGGCCTGGAAGAGCTGCGGAAAAGGGACACCGCAACCCTGTCGGGAGGACAGAAACAGCGCCTGGCCATTGGTTCCGTTTTGGCAATGGAAACTCCCGTCCTCGTCATGGATGAGCCCACGACGGATATCGACCCGGAAGGCCGCCGCCATATCCTCTCCCTTATTAGAACTCTGAGAGTCGGGGAGAGGACACTTGTCGTGACCGACCTTGACGCTGAGGCTGCGGTGCAGGCTGATCAAGTCTGGCTTTTGAAAGACGGACAGCTTGCAGCTCAGGGAACTCCTGTGGAAATCCTGACGGATTCATCTCTGATCGAATCCTGCGGCGTCCGGCCCTTGGCAACGGTCGCCCTCTTCCAGGCGATGAACTGGCCCGGCCAACCCCTGACAGTGGAAGCTGCGGTGGCGGAGATTGAAAGCCGCCGTCTTATCTGCCCCCGCCGCCCGGAATGCCGGGCAATATCAACACTTACCAACGGCAAAGTTATCCTGGAGGCCCGGAACCTTTCATACCGATACCCGTCCGGCGACATAAACGCCCTTAATGATATCGCTCTGACAATTAACGAAGGAGATTTCGTGGCCATGCTGGGGCAGAACGGCTCCGGAAAAACAACCCTGGCAAAGCACTTCAACGGCCTCCTTAAACCCACAGTGGGGGACATGCTCATCCGGGGCCGACCAGTCAACGATTACCGTCGCCACAAGCTGGCCAGAGAGGTAGGATATGTCTTCCAGAACCCCGATCATCAGATATTTGCCTCCACCGTCCGTGAAGAAGTGGCCTTCGGACCGCGCATCCTGGGAATGGACCGAAAGACGCTGGAACGTAATATCGCTGAATCTCTTGACGCCACAGGCCTGAGCGGCTTTGAGGACAAGAATCCTTTCCTCCTCAACCGGGGCGAAAGACAGCGCGTGGCGGTGGCGTCAATCCTTGCCGTCAAACCCGCCGTCATTATCCTCGACGAACCGACAACAGGGCTGGATTATGTCCACCAGCGGGACACAATGGAGATGCTGAAACGACTCAACCAGCTTGGACATACGATTATTATCATCACCCATGCCATGTGGATCGCCGAGGCCTACGCCAGGCGCAGCATCCTGATGAAGGAGGGACGGATTCTCCTTGATGGATCGACACCAACGGTATTTTCCGATGAAAACATGCTGGCGGCATCCTCTTTGGCGCCTTCCGATCTTATCCGCCTCAGAAATCGTCTCGGCTTGGCCGCGATGACATTGACCGATATGGTGAAGGAACTCAAGAGTGAAGCTGTTCCACCCGGATCGTTTTGAAGCTTACGATATGGACTTTGCGAGATGAATCTGACATTTTATAATGATGAGGCAACATGGCTCCACCGACTTGACCCCCGCACCAAGATCGGTGGGGTCCTGCTGATTTTCGCTATCTGCCTGTGCTTCAATCATCCTCTGTTTATAGCTTTAATCCTCACCGGCGTACTGGCTATCTTCACGACTGCCAAATCAATGAAAGTTTTATGGAAACTCCGGTTTCTCCTCGTCCTGCTTTTTGTCTTCAGCGTCGTCCTCTGGCCATTTTTTATTAAAGGCAAGACCGTCCTGTTCCAATGGCATGGTCTCGAAGTCAGTAGCGAGTCCCTCCTTTACGGGTTTGCCATGGGCCTGCGTCTGATGACCTTTGTGAGGGCCGGACTGCTGCTTTTAGCCACGACGAAAAACGAAGAAATTGCCAACGGCCTGATTCGCCTCGGCATCCCCTATCCCGTCGCTTTTGCCCTCGCCACCGCTATCCGCCTGGCACCGACTTTCGCCGATGCCGGGGCTACCATTGTCCAGGCCCAGGTGTCCCGGGGACTTGATCTGGATTCGAAAAATATTTTCATCCGTTTTAAAAGATTTACCCCCCTGTCCATCCCCATATTTATCTCCGCCATGCGCTACACAAATTTCCTGGCTATGGCCTTGGAATCGAAAGGTTTTCGACCCGACACCCCCAGAACCAGCTACTACGAAGCGCGGATTACGGGAAGGGACTGGCTGGCAATGGGAGTCCTGACCCTAACCTTTGCAGCCTGCCTCTATCTGAGGCTCTCCCTTCACTGGGGAATCATCATCCCCGGACGGTTGTAACTAAAACCTGGACAAAGAATCCATCAGACAAAATCTGATCCCCAACAGCAAATATCCTGATCCTTTTAAACGGCCTTTTCTCATCTCATATTCATCATTCCCCTGATTGTTGAAAATGCCTTTCGGGATTATCCTGGGGTCGAAAGAAAGAGAGAGGAGATAACGATCATGAAAAAGGAAAAGAAAACATACAAGGGTTGGGTTGATCCAATGTGCACGCCTTACCTCTACAAGAAAGGCTGATAGTCCCGAGAACACATAGGGTCTGCCATGTAGGCAGAAGGTTTAGAGAGAGGCAACAATACCGGACGATATGATTACCTGCCTCTCTCAAGATTAAGGGCGGTGTTTTACAGACTCCGCCCTTAATCTTGTCCGTAAATAATCCTTACCGGCTCGCATCCCATCTTCACGTCATCTTTCCCCGTGTCTCAATCGTAAAATCCTAGACGTAGCGCTGCTACGCCTACGGTTTTACTCAATCGACCCTGATAAATCTGACATAAAGCTGGGCGCGATCCCAGGCAAAGTTATTTACGGACAAGCTCTTAGTTTTTTCAATTAGGACTTCAGAAACAGAAAGACTGATCATCCGAATACCCCCACCCGGATTTTGCCGCCATGCTAAATAATGTATGATCTGCCGCTTTTTATGGTAAAGGACCTTCATAAGATCAGAATAAGGACCGTCTGGCGGTGAAATATGAAAAGGGGTGTCCTCGTGAAGCAGGAAAAGCGCAACTTTGATCATGAAGCATCATCATGGGATGAAAAACCGGGAAGAGTAAAACTGGCCGAGGATGTTTTTTCAACAATAAGAAGGGAAATCGCTCTTACCAAAAACATGGATGCACTTGATTATCCAATCCAAGGTCAGAAGGCGCATAAATGAATATGCCGAAAAGAATTGGACTGGCAAATAATGAACCACAGGTAATGCAAAAAAAACAAAATTCGGAGGTGAGATTAATGAAAAGAATAGGGATATGTTTTTTGATGTGCTTGCTAATGTCAGGATTGGTTTACGCGAAGGAGGATGCCAAAATGAAGGATACGTTTTCAATAATTCATGCAAGAAAGAGCGTAAGGAATTTTGCCGGCGTACCAGTAAGCAAAGCCGATCTTGATAAGATCATCAAGGCGGGAATGGCGGCTCCGACGGCAGCTAATATGCAGCCATGGTCATTCATCGTTATAACAGAGAGAAAAATCATGGATGATCTTGCCGCTGGGCTTCCTAATGCGAAGATGCTTACCAAAGCGGGTGCAGCGATCATCGTCTGTACCGAACCTGATAAGGCAAATGGGAAGAGTAAGGACTTAGCAATAATTGATGCATCGCTAGCAGGTGAAAACATCCTGCTGGCTATTGAAGCCCTTGATCTTGGCGGTGTATGGACGGCTGCATATCCATATCCGGACAGGCTGAAGCATGTAAAAACTGTTCTCAAGATACCTGAGGAAGTTATCCCTTTGAATGTCATCGCCATAGGTGTTCCCGCTGGGCATGATAAACCGAAAGACAAATACAAAAAGGAAAGAATTCACTGGGAGATATGGTAATGGCGGTCAGCCTCTGCAGGAAACCTTACTAGAGCTGAATACAACTGAAAACATATATAGTAAGCAGGTCGAGAAACCCTATCCTGGATATGCATTATGGAGAAAGATGCTCTGACTAGGATTCCCATGGCTCTCATAATTTTTGTTAACAATGTCTATTGCTCGAAATGCTTGTTTTCTTGATCAGTCTTAAATTCATTACATGCTCCCAGCCTTAGGATCTTTCAATCCTTTTATCTGGGACAAGAAAAAAGGTGGCATGATCTTTTCGAAGTCCTTTACAAATGATTCACGATCAACATAGTGAATGGCCTTCCAACCTTTCTGCCTTGCCCTGTCTACGTGTCCGGGATCATCATCAATAAACAGCATTCGATCCGGTTTGGTTTTCAGTGTGTGAACAATATCATCAAAGAGAGTTATATCCCGTTTGCCCTTGCCCAGGTAATAACTGTTGAAGATGTGATCAAACCATCTGTAAAAATCTAATCGTTCATTCAACCTGTCTATCATGTCCGTCTGGTCACTGAGGATGCCGACAATGATATTTTCAGATTTCAGCTTCTTTACCAGATCAATCATCCATCCTCTCAATACGAACCGAGATAAGAATTCCGCTTTGAGGGCGGCATTGTCTCCCTTAACACCTGTTTTCTCTTTCAGTTCACTCCAGAATACTTCCTCAGATGCTTTCCCCAGAATATAGCCCGTTGAATAATTGACGTCAAAAGCCACTTGAATAAATTCATTTTCATCAAGTCCATTTGCTTTTGCAATAACCTTAAGACCATTCCTGAAACCTTCCTCAGCGATCACACCGCCAAAATCAAACAGAACCACATCAATCTTGCCGTTACCCATTATTTTTTTATCCATCAGAACCTCTAATGCCTATATTTTCTTAGCCTCAAAAGAACTTAAGCGTCATTGTGAGTAACAGTATGCCTGAAATCAGTGATGGGTTCCGGGTTGGTCATTCGGCGTCATGAAACCGCTTTTTCAAGATCAAGAATCCGCTGCCTCAACTCATCTGATATAATCGCCTTTTTATTTTCACGATAATTGAAGGCTACGATCAAGCCATCACCTTCGGCGGCTACCTTCTGGAGCCTTGTGCTGACCACAAGATAATTCATCATGAATCGGTCTTGCTCGATATTTGTCACCTTAGCACCAATGAGAACTTTGTCGGGATATGTCAAAGGCGCCCTGAATCGACAGGATGTGCTCGCCAGGATGGGGCCAATCCCTGTCCTGTTCATGAGATCCATAACATCCAATTTTCCAAAGTAGGCGATCCGGGCACTTTCAAAATATCTAAAATAGACAACGTTGTTCACATGCTGGAAAGCATCCATCTCCCCCCATACCACAGGGATCTCAATAACTACCGGGTAATCCTCTATAAGATTTTCCATTTCTGTATGATCCTGTTGTTTAGCGTCGAGGCATGTTTGAACCGAGATACTTGGCATAATGCAGATCTGTTTTGTTTTTATATCCGGCAAAGGACATCTTGGCAATAAAATCGACCAGCGGATTGGTTATACCGTTCAAAAAGGTATGCTGTATGATTTTTCATGTTCTTTAAGGTTGTTTTTCCTTTATGGCTTTTAATAGACTTGCTGTATCAAAATATACCTCATTACGAACAATTTTATCATTTAATATTTCAACAATATCCAAGCCATAATCAACAATGGTGTCATTATTAATCGTAAGAGACACTTTCCATTTCAACGTAAATCCATTTTCAGTTGGGAATATTTCAACATACTCATATTTCCAGTTGGGATAAAAACTTATAAATTTTCTAAAATATCCGAATATTCGCTCCTTTCCCTTTAGACCTTGAGGTATAAAAGGATCTGAATAAAAAGCATCCACAGAATAAAATGATATCAATAATTCGGGATTGTTACCCGTCCAAGCAGGCAACCATTGATTGCAAAAATCTTTTGCTTTTTCTGATTCCATGATTTTCTCCTTATGCAAAGACGTGAAGGATTTTATACTGCTGCCAGCAGGAAGCAGAGTTTATTATTTGAAGATCCTTTTACTGGTTTAAAAAGTTCATCATCGCTTCTGGATAACGTAAACCGGCGGCGATTCCCTTTGGGGCAATTTCATTTATATGCCTGATGTCCTCGATGGTCAAATGGATATTCAAGGCTTTAGTATTTTCTTCTAGGTAGCTCCGTTTTTTTGTGCCAAAGAGTGGAATGATATGTTCACCCTGCGCCAACAACCACGCCAAGGCGAGCTGTGATGGCTTGCAGCCTTTGCTGGATGCCATTTCTTCAATAAGCGCTACGAGCTCCAGATTCTTTTGGAAGTTTTCTCCTTGAAATCGGGGAGATAACCGCCGATAATCATCTTCGGAAAAATCTTCAAATTTCTTGATCTGACCTGTCAAGAAACCACGTCCCAAGGGACTATAGGCTACAAAGCCGATACCGAGTTCGATACAGGTTGCGAGGACTTCATCCTCCGGATCACGGGTCCACAAGGAATATTCACTTTGTAATGCCGTTATGGGATGGACAGCGTGCGCTCGCCGCAATGTTCCGGCATTGACCTCCGACAAGCCCAGGTATCGAATCTTACCTTCCGTGATTAATTGTTCCATGGCAGAAACAGTTTCTTCTATCAGCGTGTTGGGATCGATACGATGTAAATAATAGAGGTCGATCATTTCGACACCGAGGCGTCTGAGGCTGTCTTCGCATGCTGATTTTACATATTCACGAGACCCGTTAAGACCACGGTGATGTGGGTCGGCGCTGCGCAAAATGCCAAACTTGGTAGCAAGAATAATCTTGTCACGAATACCACGAATGGCTTTGCCAACCAATTCTTCATTTGTAAAAGGGCCATAAACATCGGAGGTATCAAAAAAGTTGATCCCCAACTCAAAAGCCCGATGTATTGTGGCAATCGATTCTTCATCGTCACGGCGCCCATAAAATTCCGACATCCCCATACAACCCAAGCCCATTGCCGATACCACAGGGCCAATTGCCCCTAACTGTCTATTCATCATCAAAAATACCTCCCATGATCTGTCATTAAAAAAAGTGTGTTTGCCATGTAAGTCTTCACCGTCTGAGGCTTATTTACTTCCATAACTTAATTTGATGTCCTGGATCCCTGCAACGACGAGAAATCAATCGATCAGGAAACTAACTGAAGGTAGCTCTCGCTTCGACATCCCGTTATTTATCGCAGCGAACGTCCGCTCAAAGAACAGCTTGAATTTCAATTTCTATTGACATATCTATCAACATAGTCATATCATTCACGAAAATCAAGATAATTAAACAGTTGATGGAGACAACGATCATGGACAAATCAGGCCTTATCGCAGCTCTAGACGCTAAACAGGCAACAAACATCATCAATTTGATTTTAAAACGATTTCTGGATATAATGATATGAAGAAGGGAAGCCCATGCGTCCTGGAGACATCGCCGAGAAAGCTGCAAGGGACAAATATGATGCCTCAAAGATCATTGATCAGATGAGGAAGGAAGGAAAAGTGGCGTCACCGAAGCGATGTTTCTACGCCCCGGTGTGAGTTGATAACATTTCTGAGGAATTGGCAATGAACTGGAAAAAATTCATTACAGAGAATTGGAAAATCATCGTTTTTCTGTTATTTGCGATGTTGGTTAAGGATAATGCGGTGTTTAGTCAAAGTGAAAAAATATCAGTTGAAAGTAATGGGTTAGTTCAAAAATCGTCATCTGGTTTCGATGTTGACAGAAAATCAGCCATCATTGCTGCGTTAAGAGAAGCCGTAGAGAAAGCTTGCGGGGTATCAATACAGAGCAAAACACAAGTTGAGGATTTTGTTGTGGTCAAAGATGTTATCAATACAGAATTATCCAATCGAAATAATGAGTTGATAATGTCTGACTATCGCATAGTTTTTGAACCTAGAGGCTATACAAAAATCGATAATACCGATATGTTAGAAATCAAGCTGGAAGTTAATTTCAAGAAAAGAAATAAACCGAACTATGGAGTAGTCCCGTCAAAGAAGACGAAAATTAAACAGGAAGAGGACAACCCTCCTCAAGAAAACAATTCTCCTCCCTCTCAACAGATTCCTCGATCTGCAACTCCATCACAGCTCTACTGTTGTGATGTGTATGGAATTGCTCGATGTCCTATGGTTCTACCCGGACAGGTAGGCGCCTCATGCTTTTGCCCCGGGCAAGGGTGGGGTACTATTTGCGTAAAATAAGCAAACGCGGAATATAATTGATGGTCGTGATTGTCATATTGGTAATGTGAACGCTCATATCTCCCACAATCGTCATGCTGGTCGCCATTTTGCCAGCTTGGACCATACGCAAAAGCGGCAGTGGCCAAAAGCATCACACTCACAAAAAAATAGGGGCAACAAGTCATTGTTGAAACTTGCAACCCCTTAATTTTTTTGGTGCCGGAGGACGGAATCGAACCGTCATGAAGTTGCCCTCGGGGGATTTTGAGTCCCCTGCGTCTACCAGTTTCACCACTCCGGCTTGGCGGGGGATTATATAAGGGGGGGCTGAAATGTCAAGAAGAAATGACAAAAGAATAATTTGTCTTGAAAATAAAAGTTTGACCATATACTAAGGACGCCTTTTATGGAGTCATTCAATGAGAATTATCGGGCTCGATTACGGTGAGAAACGGATCGGGGTTGCCGTAACGGATGAAATGGGAATGATCGCCCAGCCTGCCGACGTAATCGTAAGGAAAAACAGGCAAAAGGATTTGGAATCCATTACTGCGCTTGTAAAAAAATATTGCCCGGAAAAGATTGTTATCGGCTATCCGGTCCGGCTGGACGGCGCCGAGGGCATTCAATGTCAAAAGGTGAACCGCTTTGCGGAGATCATTGCATCGCACCTGAAGCTACCCGTCATCCGCTGGGACGAGGCATTTTCAACAAAGGAAGCGGAGGAAATCCTCATGCGTTCTCACATGAAACGAGAGAAAAGGAAGGAAGTCGTGGACAAACTTGCTGCCAGCATTATCCTTCAGGACTATCTGCAATCACTCCCTCCCCGGCAAACCGCTTAACTCGTATAAGCTATGAAATTATTGCGCAATTTATACACTAAACCGACTATTTCATTCTTTCTCGGGTTGCTCATTTTGAGTAGTCTGGTTTTTGTCAACTTCGCCCGTCAACCCGTCGGACATTCATCCGAAACGATCCTGGTCGAAATTCCCCGGGGGACAGGATTTGTGCAAATCATTGATATTCTCGACAATGCGGGCCTCGTTGAAAACAAGCCATTTTTTTATGCCCTGGCCATTATGAAAGGTGCGGCCAGACAGATCAAGGCCGGGGAATATGAACTTTCCGACGCAATGCCGCCTCTCGATATCATTGATAAACTGGTTAAGGGAGACACTAAGGTGTATAAGGTAACCATCCCTGAAGATTTTACAGTCCGGGAAATTGCCGCACGTCTGGCTGAATATGAATTAGTTCCTGAAAAAACATTCCTGAAGCTGGCCTTTGATCATGATTTCGTGAAGACCCTTAACATACCCGGGAAAACGATGGAAGGATACCTCTACCCGGAGACATACCTGCTTGACCGCTCCATGGGATCAAAAGAAATCATCCAGCTCATGAACCAGGAGTTTTGGAGAAGATTTACCCCGGACATGCGCCAGCGGGCGGCGGCAATGGGCATGACCATCACGGAGGTCGTCACTCTTGCCTCCATCATTGGGAAAGAAACAGGGTTCAAGGATGAAAAGCCAATGGTTTCAGCGGTATTTCACAATCGTTTGAAAAAAGGAATGAAACTGCAAAGCGATCCTACCGCTGTCTACAATCTCGATGATTTTGACGGCAAAATAAGAAGAAGTCATCTATTAAGAAATACACCACACAATACATACCGTAATAGTGGCCTGCCGCCGGGACCTATTGCCAACCCCGACATCAACTCACTAACGGCGGCCCTTTATCCGGCAAGAGTAAATTATCTGTATTTTGTAGCAAACAACAATGGATCCCACCAGTTTTCCTCAACCCTGATTGACCACCACCAAGCCGTTTCAAAGTATCAAATCCTAAGGAAAAAATAATAAAATTTCCTTGACAAACCTTAGGCGCCTCATTTATAGTGCACCACGTGGAGCAAAGTGGAGTATTGTGGAGGGAGAGCGTCGATGTCTGTATTCAGGGGACAATATTACCACACCATAGATGACAAGGGAAGAGTCATTTTCCCCTCTAAGCTAAGAGAGGTCTTTGCCGAAAAAAGCAACGGCCAGATGGTCATCACCAAAATGAACGACTATCTCATGGTCTTTCCTCAAAATGAGTGGGAGATCATCGAGGAAAAGGTCTGGCACCAATCCATCCTTCGCAGGCAGGTCCGTGATTTCCAACGTTTTTTCATGTCCAGCGCTGTAGATTGTATCATAGATAGCCAGGGGCGTGTCCTCGTCCCACCCAATCTTCGAGAATACGCTAAATTGGAAAAGGACATCGTCCTGGTCGGTATGCTCCGTAACGTCGAAATCTGGAACCGGGAACGTTTCGACGGCGAAATGAAGAGAATGGGCGATCAGAGCGATGATTCAGTCGACTTCATGGACTACATGGCAAACCTGGGAATTTGATAGGAAACCATGAAATGCACTTTTTTCACAAACCGGCCCTGCTCAGAGAAGCCATTGCCTCCCTCAGTTGCAAGGCGGGAGGCGTCTATGTCGATGGGACCGTAGGCGGCGCTGGTCATGCAATTGGAATCCTTGAGGAAAGCGCACCGGATGGCTTGTTGATCGGCATCGACGCTGATGAAGACGCGCTCCAGGTCGCTGAAAAGCGATTAAACCCCTTCAGTGGCAGGGTTACTCTGGCAAGGGGGAATTTTGCCGACATAGGCGATATCCTGGTTGGCCTGAATATTTACCATGTTGATGGCATCCTCCTCGATTTGGGGGTGTCGTCTCATCAGTTGGATGCAGGGGAGAGGGGATTCAGTTTCTCGAAGGAGGCCCTTTTAGACATGCGAATGGACTTTCGTCAACAAACGAGCGCTCATACCCTCGTAAATACCCTCCCCGAATCCTCGTTGGCGAAGATCATCCGGGAATACGGTGAAGAAACCATGGCCAAAAGAATTGCCCGGACCATAGTTGCCGCGCGAAAATCAAAACATATCGAAACCACAACAGAATTGGCGAGCATAATTTTGTCGGTAATCCCGAATAAACTCCATGGGCACCGGTTGCACCCGGCAACCAAGACATTCCAGGCCCTTCGTATCGCCGTCAACAAGGAATTATCCAGCCTCCAGAGTGCCCTCGACGAAGGGATCGACCTGCTACGCAAGGGGGGCAGGTTTTCTGTCATTTCCTACCATTCCCTGGAGGACAGGATAGTAAAAACCTCTTTCCGTTCCTACGAAAATCCTTGCATTTGCCCACACGATATCCCTGTTTGCAATTGCCAGAGACAAGCGAAGGCCAAGGTTGTTTACCGCCGGCCCGTTACGCCGTCAGATGCAGAAATTTCTGATAATCCGAGGGCAAGAAGCGCCAAACTTCGTACCGCCGAGAGGACATGAAAAATGGCTGTTAGTGAAGCCCTGAAGGGAACTCTTCAAGAGGAACAAAAGAAAACCGGAGAGATTAAATATTCCATTTACATCGTAGCCGCCCTGGCGCTCATGTCCGTGCTCCTCTGCTACGTTGCTTCCCATATCCAGATGACGAAGCTTGAATACCAGATTGCCGAAGAAGTCGGCCGCAAAGAACGGTTGATGGACGAACAGAAAAAACTGAAGGTAGAGATTGCCACCTTAAAATCTCCACAACGCATCGCGGCAATTGCCAGGGAGAAGCTACAGATGACCCATCCTGACAAGGATCAGGTCATCACGATTAAATAAATTTTGGCTTGGTATTGATGATGCGGGAAGAAAAGAAATGGCTTAAGTTTCGAATTGTGACCTTACTGGTTTTTTTCCTGGTCCTGTTCATTGCCCTGATCACCCGCGCCTTTCAGTTACAGGTTCTCTCCGGCCAGACATTAAAGACGCTGGCAGCCAAACAGCACATCAAGACCCTTCAGATCCAGCCGGAGCGAGGTATCATTTTTGATCGCAATGGTGAAAAGCTTGCGGCCAGTGTGATGGCCGATTCGGTCTGCGCCGATCCTTCAAAAATAAGAAATCCCCAGGATGCGGCTGATAGAGTTGCCCCCCTGATCGGCCTTGACCGGGCGGCTATGATCAAGAAAATTTCCGGCACCAAGAATTTCTGCTGGCTGGCAAGAAGGATACCCCCAGAACAGGCCAGAAAAGTGGAAGCCTTAAATGTGGAAGGGGTCTTTCTGATCAAGGAGCCAAAGCGTTTTTACCCCAACGGAGAACTTGCCGGCCATCTTCTTGGTTTTGTAGGGCTTGATTCCACAGGGCTTGAAGGGCTTGAACTTAAATACGAGGATTACCTCAAGGGAGTTCCGGAAAAACTTGCCTGGGTTCGGGACGCCAAAGGGAAAAAACTCCAGCCCCAGCTCGAAAAGGCCGCGGTGGAACAGACATCCAGCTACCACTTGATCCTGACCATTGACAGCCGCATTCAGCACGTGGTGGAAACACAGTTGAAGGAAGCCGTAACCGATAAAGGAGCAAAAGGCGGTTACGCAATCGTCATGGATCCCCGGACGGGCGAAATTCTCGCCCTGGCAAACGAACCGAGCTTTGATCCAAATTACTCCACCAGCGGCGGTCCCGCCACCGGGAAAAATAAGGCAATAACAGATAGCTACGATCCGGGCTCAACGTTCAAGCCATTTCTGGTCGCCGCAGCCCTCGAGGAGAAGACCGTTAAGGAAACGGACCGTATTTTCTGTGAGAATGGCAATTATGTGATCGCAAACAAGGTTATCCATGAAGCCCAGAAGAAGCGGCACGGCACCTTGACTGTTCGTGAAATCATCAAATATTCCAGCAATATCGGATCTGCTAAGATTGCCGAACGTCTGGGGGGAGAGAAATTCTATTCCTATATCACCAAGTTCGGCTTTGGAAATAAGACAGGGATCGACCTAAACGGCGAGTCTACGGGTCTGCTCCGCCCCCATCAAAACTGGACACGAGTCGATCTCACCAGAATCGCCTTCGGGCAGGGGATATCCATTACCCCCATCCAGCTCATCACAGCCCTTTCCGCCATCGCCAATGATGGCATGCTGATGAAGCCTTATGTCATCAAAGGAATCGTTGACCGTAAAGGCCAGATCGTGAAGGAGTTTCGCCCAACGATGGTCAGAAAGGTCGTATCGCCGGCCACGGCAAAGCGTATCGCTTCCATAATGACGGATGTTGTGGGAGCGGAAGACGGCACCGGAAAAAGGGCCCGCATTGAAAATGTAAACGTCGCCGGCAAAACGGGCACCTCCCAGAAATTCGACTTCGCCCGCCATGTCTATTCATCGGAGCGGGTGAGGACCTCTTTCATGGGCTTCTTCCCGGCGGAAGCGCCCCAGATCGCCATCATCGTTGTTCTCGACGAACCCCAGCGGGACAAATGGGGAGGCGTCGCTTCAGCGCCGGTTTTTAAAAGAATTGGCGAACAGATTCTGAATAGTTACAAAACCGACATCCGGGAGCAGAATCCCATCGAGGAAAAAGGCATTGTCCCCAGGAAAGAGCCTGTACAGTTGGTATCCACTGCCCCCGCGATTCCCCTTCCGGAAAGAATGGGAATCGAAGCGCAGGAAGCTGTAATGCCTGACTTCCGGGGGTTGACGATACGGGACGTTCTGAGAAAAGCGAAAGGAAAGAGTATCGAAATCAAGGTGGTGGGCAACGGCTGGGCAGTAGCCCAGGCACCCCTGCCGGGGGTTCCATTGAGCGCTTTCCGATCATGCACCATTACCTTTCAAACGGGGCAATAAGGGGATAGCTTGCAACTCTCTAACATCCTTAGGAACATCGAGATAGGTCAGCTTCATGGCAATGCCGACGGGCAGGTGTCTTCGATCTGCTATGATTCACGAAAATGTGAAGAGAATTGTCTGTTCGTGGCCATTCCCGGGTTGAAGGTAGACGGGCATAATTACATAAACGAAGCCCTAAAAAGGGGAGCGCGCTTCATAATGCATGAGCGAGATTTCACTCCTCCCGACGGGATTACGTCGATTCAGGTCGGTGACAGCCGTCGTATCCTGGGTGCGCTGGGAAAGAATTTTTTTGGTCATCCTTCCGCCCGGCTCTGTCTGATCGCCGTTACGGGAACCAATGGGAAAACGACTGTTACCTACATCATGGAATCCATTATCAAGGCCGCCGGTTTCAACCCGGGCGTACTGGGAACGGTGAATTACCGGTATGGCGGCACGGTTATGCCGGCCCCGAACACGACACCGGAATCCTTCGACATGCAACGTATCCTTAGGCAAATGGTCGATGCCGGGGTCAGCCATGTCATCGCCGAAGTTTCTTCTCATGCCGTCGATTTGCAACGGGTCGACGACTGTGATTTTGACTTGGGAATCTTCACCAATCTTTCCCAGGATCATCTGGACTATCATGGAAACATGGAAAGGTATTTTTCCGCCAAGAAGCGTTTTTTTGCCGATGTTCTTCCCCTGTCGAAAAAAGATCGCCCCATCCGGATGATCGTCAACGGAGATGACCCATGGGGAAGAAGATTGCTAAGCGAAGTTCCGCTGCCGGCCTGGAGCTTCGGCATGGAAACGCCGGTTGACATTCGCGTTGAGAGCTTCTCCCTTACGCCTCAGAAAACGGAAGCCATGGTTTGCCGGCACGACGGGTCCTCTCGAATATCTTCTTCACTCATCGGACGCCACAATCTCTATAATATCCTGGCGGCGATGGCAGGCGCCCTCGCTCTCGGGATCACGGAAAAGGATGTCATCACCGGGATCGACAACCTTCACAATGTTCCCGGACGTCTCGAAAGGGTCAATTTGCCCGGAGAACCGGACGTATTCGTGGATTATGCCCACACGGAAGACGCTCTGGAGAAGGTACTCCAGAATCTGTCGTCCTTTCAGGGAAATCGTATCATCACCGTCATCGGTTGCGGCGGCGACCGGGACCGGGGCAAGAGACCCCTGATGGGCAGGGCGGCGGTGACCATGAGTGATCTTACGTTCCTGACTTCAGACAACCCTAGATCAGAAAACCCCTTGGATATTCTTAGAGAAATCGAGGCGGGCATCCCTAAGGAAGGAATCAGGAAATACACCGCGGAAGAAGTGCAAAACAGGCTTCCGGAGAAGGGCTATACAGTTATCCCAGATCGCAGAACGGCCATTGAAAAAGCTATTGCCATCGCCGGAAAAGGCGATATCGTGCTCATCGCCGGCAAGGGACATGAGGATTACCAGCTCGTCGGCGCGGAACGTCTCTTTTTTGACGATCGCCTTGTTGCCAGGGAGACCCTGACCAGGATCAGGGACAAGAAGGGGAATCAGTCATGAAGACCGGTCCGGTGTTCTCAATCCATGACATCCTCGCCGCAACAGGGGGCATTCTGCAGGGCGGTCTTATCCAGGAGGGCATTCTGTTTGAGGGAGTTTCCACAGATTCCCGCCACTGCGCGCCCGGCAATCTCTTTGTTGCCTTGCAGGGAGAAAACTTCGACGGCCATCGTTACTTTGATCAGGCCATTCAAAATGGCGCTGCCGGCTTGCTCGTCCACCACCGCACCGAAATGACGCGGCAAGATCTTCCTGTGCTTCTGGTGCGCGATACCCTGCAGGCCCTGGGAGACCTGGCTCATTTCTGGCGATGTAAATTTTCGCCTACGATCCTTGCCATTACGGGCTCTTCAGGAAAAACCACGACCAAGGAAATGACGGCGGCCATCCTCGGCCGGGACAAAAAAATACTGAAGACGGAAGGGAATTTCAACAATCTCATCGGACTTCCCCTGACCCTCTTTAACCTTAAACATGATAGTACCACGGCAATTCTGGAGCTGGGGACAAATGAGTGCGGTGAAATCGCCAGGCTTACCAGGATCGCAACGCCGGAAATTGGGTTGATTACCAATATCGGTCCTGCCCATCTGGAGGGTTTTGCAAACCTCGCGGGGGTTGCCAGAGAAAAAAAGGACCTGTTTTTAAACATGCCTCCCAAAGGAACCATCATTATCAACCACGATGACTCGTTCCTCCGCAATTCCGGACATGCCTGGAAAGGCCGCTGTGTCTCTTTCGGGCTGAAGGAAAGCGCCGATGTGGGTGCCGAAAAAATCGCTTATCGCCATGAACGGGGAACCACTTTTACCCTTCATGTCGGCGAAAAACGGCTGGAAGTAAGCATGCCCGTTGCGGGCGAACATCAGGTAATGAATGCCCTTGCTGCTGCCGCATCTGCCTGGGCAGCCGGCGCGACCATAACGGACATTGGACAGGGACTGACCAACTTTTCTCCCGTTCCGGGGCGGATGGAAGTCATCCCCCTGAAAAACGGAGCCTTTGTGATCAACGACACTTACAACGCCAACCCTTCTTCCGTGGGGGAGGCCCTCAAGACCCTGGGTAACCTCAAAGGAAAGGGTCGCAGTGTTGTTGTCCTGGGGGATATGCTTGAGCTGGGGGAAGAGGAGGAGATCTGGCATCAGAAAATCGGGGGCCTTCTGGCAGACACCGGAGTTAACCGGGTTTATCTCCGGGGAAGGCTTGCCGGGGCGACAGCAGCAGGGGCCTCGAAACAAGGTTTGCCGGCATCATCGGTCATCCTCCGGGAAGATCCGGAAGGGATTACCAGCGACATTCTTTCCTATGCCCAGGATGGTGACTGGATTCTCGTCAAGGGATCTCGGAGGATGAAAATGGAAACCATCGTGGAGATGATCGTCAGTCAGGTCGGGAGGGGGCGCCGTTGATCTACCATTTCCTGTATCCATTGCATACGACCATCTCCTCATTTAATGTATTTCGCTACATTACTTTCAGAACAATTTATGCGGCGATAACCGCCCTGCTGATCTGCTTTATCCTCGGTCCCTGGCTTATCCGTAAACTCCAGGAACTCCAGATCGGCCAGTCAATCCGGGAAGACGGCCCGGAAAGCCATCTCATCAAGCAGGGAACCCCTACCATGGGGGGACTGCTGATCATCTTTGCCGTGGTGATTTCTACCCTCATGTGGGCCAATCTAACCATCTGGTACATCTGGCTGGTTGTTCTTGTCACCGTCAGTTTCGGATTGATCGGATTCGTGGACGATTACCGGAAGATTACAAGCAAAAGCAGCGGCGGCATCTCGGGGAAAACGAGGCTGGCGGCTGAAATTTGCATTGCCCTGTTTGTCAGCATTGTCCTGTATATGAAACCGGGGTTCACCTCCAATATCACCATCCCTTTTTTCAAAACCGTCCTTCCCAATCTGGGCTGGGCGTATATCCTGCTTGCCACCTTTATCATTGTCGGCGCCGCCAATGCCGTTAACCTCACCGATGGTCTTGACGGCCTCGCCATTGGCCCGATCATAATCTGCTTCATGACTTATTTGTTTTTTGCCTACTTCGCCGGAAATATCAAGATTGCCTCCTACCTCCAGATCCCCTACGTGTCCGGAACGGGGGAACTGGCGGTTTTCTGCGGTGCCATGGTCGGCGCCGGACTGGGGTTTCTCTGGTACAACACCTATCCCGCCCAGGTATTCATGGGGGATGTGGGAGCCCTGTCCCTGGGCGGCGCCCTGGGAACCCTGGCCCTCCTGACCAAACAGGAGATTCTCCTGGCCATCGTTGGGGGGATTTTTGTCCTGGAAACCTTTTCCGTCATCTTTCAGGTGGGCTGGTTCAAGATTTCCAAGGGCAAGCGGATTTTCCGGATGGCCCCCCTTCATCATCACTTTGAACTCAAGGGATGGGCGGAACCCAAGGTAATTGTCCGTTTCTGGATCATTTCCATCCTCCTGGCCCTGGTGGCCCTGAGCACTCTGAAATTGAGGTAGTAGCGCTTCATGGATATGGACCTGAGAGGAAAAAATATCGCCGTCATCGGGCTGGCCAAAACCGGCCTGGCCACAACGGCATTCCTGCTCCATCGCGGGGCGCGGGTGATCGCCACGGACGAGAAGCCTGTCTCCCCATTAAAGGATGACCTGCGGGCGGCAAGAATTGTTCCCCATGATCCCGCCATTCTCAAGGGGGTAGAGCTCGTTATTCCCTCCCCCGGGGCGCCGCCTAGCAACCCCATTCTCATGGAAGCGGTCCGCCAGGGGATCCCGGTCCTCAGTGAAATTGAGCTTGCCAGCCGTTTTCTCAAACCCCCGATGATTGCCATTACGGGCACCAACGGCAAGACGACGACAACCGCCCTGATCGGTCACATCCTGGCCGAAAGCGGCAAAAAGGCATTTGTCGGAGGGAATATCGGCGCCCCCCTCATCGGCTATGTGGACGGGCCGCAGGAGGATGATTACGCCGTTATCGAGGTAAGCAGTTTCCAGTTGCAATGGATAGAAAGTTTCCATCCCGCCGTGGCGATCCTTCTGAACGTGACCAGCGACCATCTTGATTACCACGGATCTTTCGACGGATATCGCCTGGCAAAGGAGCGTATCTTTGCCAACCAGACGGCAAGGGACGTTGCCATCCTGAACGCCGATGATCCTGGAACGGAAGGGCTCCAGCAGCGATTAGCCGCCGGGATTCTCCGTTTCAGCAGCACCCGGGCTGTCTCCCCGGGCATCTACATAGACGGCAGCCGTCTGGTGTACGCCCCTTCCCCGTTGGAGAGAGAAGGCTACCCCCTCGACATGGTGAAGATACGCGGTCGGCATAATGTCGAAAATGTCATGGCCGCCCTCATGGCCGTCAGAAGTTGCGGTTGTGACCCTCTGGCAGTCATTGCCGCCGTGGAAACCTTCCCCGGCAAAGCACACAGGATTGAATTCGTTGGGGAATACCGCGGAGTATCCTTCTATGACGACTCCAAGGGAACCAATGTCGACGCCGTTTACCGGGCCCTCGAAACCTTCTCCAAACCGGTTGTACTGCTTATGGGAGGTCGTGACAAGGAAGGGGATTTCAAGACCCTCATTCCCGCCCTCAAAGAAAAGGTGAAGCATCTGATCCTTTTTGGCGAAGCAAGGGATACCATCGGTTCCATTATCGGCGGAATCGTTGTTACACATCTTTGCCCCACCCTGAAAGATGGCATTGAGACTGCCATCACCGCAGCCGCGCCGGAAGATGTTATTCTTCTTTCCCCGGGCTGCGCCAGCTTTGATGAGTTCCGGGACTACAAGGCCCGGGGACAGTTTTTTAAAGATCGGGTAAAGGCGCTCTCTCATGATTGACGGCTTCGCAAAAAGTCCGGATGCTGCGTTGCGCTGCATCCCTCGTTACTGCGGCGTACGACAAATACGCCTCATTCCTCATGATTTGCGCGCCTTGCCTGCGAATCTTTTTACGAAGCCGTCGATTATGACTATTATTAAACTTTTGAAGAGTTCATCATGATTAAGTTCGATACCACCCGCAGAAGTCCGGATATCATTCTCCTCATCGTCACCCTCATTCTGGTGACCGTCGGGACAGTGATGATCTATAGCTCCAGTTCCATTATGGCTATGGAGCGATTCAAGGACGGACAGTTTTTCCTCAAGAAACAGTTGTTCTTCGTCCTCCTCGGTCTGGGGACAATGATCATGATGACAAGAATACCCTATGAAGAATTGAAGAAATTCGCCTATCCCGGCGTTATCATCTCGTTGTTCCTGCTCACCCTGGTGCTGATCCCCAAGGTTGGCGTGCGGGTCGGCGGCGCCTCAAGATGGTTGAATCTAGGCTTTTTTTCCTTTCAGGTATCAGAGATGGTCAAAATTGCCACCGTACTGTTTCTTGCCCATTTTCTGACCCGCAAGGCCGATCATCTCAAGGAATTAATGCGCGGGGTCGTCATCCCCATGGTAATTACCATGCTCATGGTGGGACTGATTGTGATTGAGCCCGATTTTGGCACCGCGGTGATTATCACCATTATCCTGATGCTCATGCTCTATCTGTCCGGCAGCAGGGTCAGATACCTGGCCGGGCTAGTGGCCATGCTCATCCCGGTCGGTCTGTTCATGCTCTTCTACAAGAGCTACCGCGTAGAGCGGCTCATGACGTTCATGGACCCCTGGAAAGATCCACTCCATTCAGGATTTCAGATCATCCAGTCCCTCATCTCTTTCGGGTCCGGGGGAATAGGCGGTGTCGGCGTGGGAGACGGGATGCAGAAGCTCTTTTACCTCCCCGAACCCCATACGGATTTCATTCTTTCCGTTATTGCCGAAGAAAGTGGTTTCATTGGCGTGGCAATCATCATCTTCCTGTTCGTTATTTTTGTAATTCGGGGCTTTTTTATCTCCTTCAAGGCCCCGGACATGTTCAGCACCTTGCTGGCGTCGGGCCTGACCATGATCATCGCCCTGGAGGCATTTATAAATATCGCCGGCGTTATGGGACTCATTCCGCTGAAAGGACTTGCCCTGCCCTTCCTGAGCTATGGGGGGACGTCCCTGATTATGAGCCTCACAATGGTGGGCATCCTGTTGAATATATCGGCCCATGAAAAATGATGACAGAAAGCGGGCGCGGGATCAGGAGGGGCCGGTGAAGATGATGATCGCAGGGGGAGGGACGGGGGGTCATCTTTTCCCGGGCATTGCCATTGCCGAGGCCTTTCTGAAAAAGGATGGAGAAAACGAGATTCTCTTTGTGGGTACCGAACGGGGTTTGGAAAAACGGGTTCTTAAAGAACTTGGATATCCTCTTGAAACCCTGGATATTGAGGGAATCAAGGGCCGCTCATGGAAAAGATCCATACAGGCCGCTTTCAAGATACCGGGAAGCATTATGCAGGCATATAAAATAATAAGCAAATATTCTCCGGATGTCGTCATTGGCGTAGGCGGCTATGCGTCCGGACCTGCGGTTCTGACCGCCCATTTTATGGGGATAAAAACGGCCATCGCCGAGCAGAACGCCCTGCCCGGAGTAACAAATCGCATTTTAAGCAAGTTTGTCGATAAAATATTCCTGTCCTTTCCGGACCGGGGAAAGTGGTTTCCCGAAGCCAGGAGCATGGTCACAGGCAATCCGATCCGCGCTTCCTTTGACACCGGCAGGGAAATGCTTAAAAAGAAAGAGGAAGGACCCTTTCAGATTCTTATTTTCGGGGGCAGCCAGGGCGCCCACGCAATCAACATAGCCGTCCTGGCCGCTGCTGCCGAATTGGAGAAATCGAGAGAGAAGCTGCAATTCATTCATCAGACGGGAGAAAAGGATGTCCGGGAAATCAGGGACGCCTACAAGAGGCTTAACATGAGCGCCGAAGTCCATCCCTTCATCATGGATATGGCAAAGGCCTATCAGGAGGCGGACCTGTTGATCTGCCGGGCCGGCGCCACCTCGGTTGCCGAGATTACCGCCATGGGCAAGGCGGCCATTCTCATTCCTTTTCCTTTTGCCATTAATGACCATCAGACAAAAAACGCCGAGATCCTCGTCCATGCCCAGGCCGCAATCATGATACCGGAAAAGGATCTGTCCGGCCGTCATCTGGCAGATACGATTGAAAGACTTACCGGTCATCCGGAAACAATTGAGGATATGAGTAAAAGATCCAAGGCGTTGGGAAATTTCCGGGCTGCAGACGACGTGGCCGAGGCCTGCATAAAAATGGCAACTTCGCAGATATTGCATTAAAGGCGTCATCGGAGTAGAAGCAGCAAATTTTTTACGGGGCGGGTGAATATGATGACAGATACGAGAAGAATCGACAGCATGCGTCGAAAAATCAGAACGGTCCATTTCGTGGGCATCGGCGGGATCGGCATGAGCGGCATTGCCGAGGTGCTCCTGAACCTTGGCTACGGAATTACCGGATCGGATCTCGGACAGACGGACATTACCCAGCGTCTGACTTCACTTGGCGCCATCATCCATAAGGGACACCATGCATCAAATATCGGCGACGCCGATGTCGTCGTAACCTCAACGGCTGTCAAGAAGGATAATCCCGAGGTTATCGAGGCCCATCGACAAAATATACCGGTAATTCCCCGGGCGGAGATGCTGGCGGAACTTCTTAAAATGAAATTTTCCATAGCCGTTTCGGGAAGTCATGGCAAAACAACAACAACATCCATGATTTCAACGGTTTTGGCCTATGGATGTCTGGACCCCACCATGGTAATCGGAGGAAAATTGGCCAGTATCGGCAGCAACGCCAAAATGGGGGATGGTGAAATCATTGTGGCCGAAGCGGACGAAAGCGATGGTTCCTTTCTGAAGCTGGCGCCCTGCATCGCCGTGATCACCAACATCGACCGGGAGCATCTCGACTATTACCGGGACATCGATGAAATCAAGGACGCCTTTCTGCAATTTGCCAACATCGTTCCTTTTTACGGCTCTACGGTGATCTGCATCGACGACCGGCATGTCAAGGAGATCCTGCCGCAAATCAAGAGAAAGACTATCACTTACGGGCTGGCCCTCCCCGCAGACTACCGGGCTACGGATATCAGCATCAACGGAGCGTCAACAACTTTCACCGTCCTGTACCGTGAACAGCGTCTCGGCGTCGCCACCCTCAATGTTCCGGGAATGTTTAATGTTTACAATGCCCTGGCCACCATCGCCGTGGCGAGGGAAGTTGACATGGATTTTCAGACCATTGCCGACGGGCTAAAAACCTTCGTCGGGGTACACCGGCGGCTGGAAGTAAAAGGAACGGTGCGTGAAGTGACCGTTGTTGATGATTACGGTCATCACCCGACCGAAATCCGGGAGACCTTGGCGGCGGCGAGACATGTCTGGAAGGGTAGACTGATTGTGATCTTCCAACCCCATCGCTATACCCGGACCAAGGCCCTGTTCCAGGAATTTATCGAAGCGTTTCCGGACGCCGACACCCTGATCCTTACGGATATTTATGCGGCAAGCGAAACACCTATCCCGGGTGTCCATGCAGAGATACTCGCCGCCGCGATCCGGGAACATGGTCCCAGGGAAGTCTTTTATGTGGCCGATTTTAAAGATATTGTTGACAAACTTCTCGCCATCGCCGGGCCTGGAGATGTTATTATCACGCAAGGCGCGGGGACGGTTTGGAAAATCGGGGAGGAGTATTTGCAAAGGGCAGCGCAGGGATGAACGAAACATATCGACAGGAGCTGGAAAGACTGATGGGAGGGGGTATCCTTTTTGATGAACCCCTGAGCCGCCATACCTCCATAGGTGTCGGCGGTTGCGCTGACGCCCTCGTTTTTCCCGGGAACAGGGAACAACTGCGTGACCTGTTATCCTTTCTCAGGAGACATGAGATCCCCTACGTTCCCGTTGGCAACTGGACCAACCTGATCGTGCGGGACGGCGGCTTTCGGGGTGTTGTCATCGGCCTCAAAAATATGAATGATTGCAGACTTCTTCAAGATCCAGCGAGTAATCTTCTATTGCAGGCCGAAGCCGGAGCCTCCCTCTCCGACCTGATCAATCTTTCGGCAACAGAGGGATTGACGGGGCTGGAATTCTGCGCCGGTATTCCGGGGAGCGTCGGCGGCGCCGTCATTATGAATGCCGGCGCCTATGGTCGGGAAATCAAGGACGCCCTGGAGGAGCTGACCATCATGGATGCACGGGGAATGGCGCGTACATGGCTGCGGGGACAACTTCAATTTGAATATCGACACTTTGTCTTGCCGGAAAAAGACGCCGTGATTCTGGATGCAACCTTCCGTCTTTCCCGGAGCAAAAAAGGGATTGTCGCGGAAAAGATCTCTGAAATCAGAAGGATGCGCAAGGAAAAACATCCCCTGGAATACAGGAGCGCCGGGTCAGTCTTCAAGAATCCGCAGGGACAGCCGGCAGGCAAGATCATCGATGAATCCGGACTGAAGGGTTTACAGATCGGCGGGGCAAAAGTATCGGAAAAACATGGCAATTTTATCGTCAATGTGGGGGAGGCGAAAGCAAGTGACATCCTCGATCTGATCCGGACCATCCAGGACAAAGTCCTCAGGGAAAAGGGTATTCATCTGGAGACGGAAGTGATCACCATTGGAGAAAATTCGTGAAGAACTGGTTTAAACGCCGGCCCAAAGGCAACACCTATCGCTATGAGGCAAGAAAGCACCGACTGCACCGGCGGGCAGGGGCAACCATGAAAGAGTTCCTGACAGCGTCGCTGACCTTAGCAGGAATAGGCTTGATGGCGACGGTCCTGATTATGGGCTACCTGTATCTGATCAGTCATCCCTACTTCGCTATCCGCGAAATTACCGTCCGGGGCTGCAAGGAATTGACAGAGAAAGAGATCCTCTCCATGGCCGCCGTCAAGACCCGCCAGAATATTTTTGCCGTAAGCCTTGGGGATGTTAAGAAAAGGGTCTTGGCCAACCCCTGGATCAAAGACGTTTATGTTGGCAGAGAACTTCCCAACCGCCTGGTCATCGACCTGCGAGAGCGAACAGCCGTATCCTTGGTGAAAAAGGAAAATAGTTTCTATCTCATGGATCTCAATGGCTTCACATTCAAAAAGCTCGAAATGAATGATGAAATGGATCTTCCAATTTTAACGGGTTGCCAGGGAACAGACAAGGAAGCTCAGATCCTCATGGGAAGAACCCTTGATCTGCTC
Organism: uncultured delta proteobacterium; assembly: GCA_903885795.1. Classification (GTDB taxonomy): domain Bacteria; phylum Desulfobacterota; class Syntrophia; order Syntrophales; family UBA8958; genus UBA8958. The sequence goes on from CAISJV010000078.1 coordinate 67,747, forward strand.
CGATATCTTTCCACGGCCACAGATTTCCCGAACATTAAGAATGTTTCTGAAATCAACGGCAATGAACGATTTGGACTGTCTGTCTTTACTAACACCGGTTTGTGCCTGCATTTGGGATTCGACAACTATGAAAATAAATTCAGGCGTCTCCCCCCCGTGATGGTCGATCTGGAACGCAGGAATCAGAAAGCAGGGCACTTGTACATTGACTTGAGCGATCCGGTAAAGATAACGGTCCAGCGCCGTGATATCCTGCCGCCTGCTGCTACATCGGGGGCCAGGAAAGAATTCAAGACATGAAGAGAAAAGGAAAAAGGGAGACTTTCATGGCTAAAAAATCGAATGTGATTGTCGGTCTGGACATAGGAACCACCAAGACATGCGCCATCGTTGGCGAAATCACGGATCAGGGCATCGATATCATCGGCATCGGTTCCAGCCCTTCCGAAGGCCTGCGCAAGGGAGTGGTGGTTAACATCGACAGCACCGTAGAGGCGATCAAGAAGGCGATCGATGAAGCTGAACACATGTCGGGGTGTGAAATCCGTTCCGTCTACGTCGGCATTGCCGGCGGACATATCAAGAGCCAGAACAGCCTCGGTATCGTCGCCGTTAAAGGCCGAGAAGTCGATGATGAGGATGTCCAGAGGGCTGTCGAAGCCTCGAAGGCCATCGCTATTCCCCTGGATCGGGAAATCCTCCATACCTTGCCCCAGTCCTACATTGTTGATGAGCAGGATGGCATTCGTGATCCTATCGGCATGTCCGGCGTTCGTCTAGAAGCCAAGGTTCATATTGTCACCGGGGCCTCGGCATCGATCCAGAATATCGCCAAATCGGTCAGCCGCGTCGGCCTGGACATCGATGAGATAGTGCTTGAGCAACTAGCCTCCAGTGAGGCAATCCTGAGCAATGACGAAAAAGATCTCGGCGTGATCATGCTTGATATCGGAGGAGGAACAACGGACATCGCCGTCTTTTCGGAGGGAACCATAAAGCATACGGCGGTTCTGCCCGTCGGGGGAAATTATGTAACCAGTGACATCGCCACAGGCCTCCGGACACCGGCCACAGAGGCGGAAAAGCTCAAGATCAGATATGGCTGCGCCTATTCTCCCCTGATTCCCAAGGATGACACGATAGAGGTCCCCAGCGTCGGGGGGCGGGATCCGAGAGAGGTGTCACGCCAGATCCTCGGTCGCATTATCGAACCCCGCATGGAAGAGATCCTCAGTCTTTCCTATAAGGAACTCGTCCGTTCCGGTTATGAGGATCTTATGGCCGCGGGCGTTGTTATAACCGGAGGGGCATCCATTATGGAGGGCATGACGGAATTGGCCGAACAGGTCTTCAATATGCCGGTTCGCAGGGGATGTCCCATGGGAATCGGCGGTCTGACCGATGTCGTCAACAGTCCTATGTATGCAACCGGGGTGGGACTTATCGTTTATGGCAGCCAACATATTTCGAAGGAAAGCCTTCGGAGAGGGGAAGGCAGTTCCTTTGGAAATTGGTTTCGAAGAATAAAAAGATGGTTTATTGAATTCTTTTAGGGGAGGGAAGAAAATGTTTGAGTTAACTGAATTATCTACAGCAAACACGGCAAGGATCAAGGTGATTGGGATCGGGGGGGGAGGAGGGAATGCGGTCAACACGATGATTTCCTACAACCTCAAGGGGGTCGATTTTATCGTCGCCAACACCGATACACAGGCCCTCGGGGCATCCATTTCTCCTATCAAGGTTCAGCTCGGGGCCGAGGCGACAAAGGGGCTCGGGGCAGGGGCAAATCCTGATGTGGGGAAACAGGCCGCCATGGAAACAAAAGACCGGCTAAGAGAACACCTGGAGGGGGCCGACATGGTGTTCATTACCGCCGGTCTCGGTGGTGGGACAGGAACGGGAGGCGCACCGGTAATCGCAGAGATTTGCAAGGAACTCGGCGTCTTGACAGTGGCGGTGGTAACGAAACCTTTTCAGTTTGAAGGGAAGCGCCGAAATTATCAGGCAGAAGAAGGTGTTGACGAATTGCGGAGGATCGTCGACACCCTTATTGTCGTTCCCAACCAGCGGCTGTTGAGTATAGGAGGACGCAACCTGTCCCTCCTCGAGGCCTTCAAGAAGGCCGACGACATCCTCTATCACGCCGTAAAAGGCATCTCCGATCTGATCATTATCCCGGGCCTGATCAACCTGGATTTTGCCGACGTGAAGAATACTATGTCCAGCATGGGCCTGGCCATGATGGGAACCGGCACGGCCAGCGGTGAAAACCGCGCCATCGAAGCCGCTCAGAAGGCTATCTCTTCTCCCCTGTTGGAAGACAACAGCATTCAGGGGGCCCATGGGGTCCTACTCAATATCACCGGCGGGCCGGACATGAGTCTTTTCGAAGTCAACGAAGCCTCATCGCTAATCCAGGCGGAAGCTCATGAAGACGCCAATATCATCTTCGGCACCGTCATCGATGAAAGCATGGGAGACGAAATCAGAATTACCGTCATTGCTACGGGATTTGAAGATCTGACCCGCAGGAAAAATAACCTCGTTAATATGGCCAGCATGAGCGGGCATAAGAGGGAAGACATCTCCAAGCCTGCTTATCTTCGGAAAGACAGGCCTATCGACCAGATGACGACTGTGAAGATGGGCATGATCGAGGACAACGACGATCCGGATCTCGAAATCCCGACTTTCCTGAGAAGACAGGCCGACTGACGGGGCCGAATGTCCTGGGCAGTCAAGAAAAAATACAATGATTTATTAGACCGAGAAGAAGGCGGTTATGAAAAAAAGCTATGGGGAAACTCTCTAAACATCTGTTTAGCCTATCCGAATCGTTACCGGACGGGCATGGACAGTCTGGGTTTTCAGACAGTTTACAGTCTCCTGAATCAACATCCATCCGTTCTGTGTGAGCGGGTTTTTCTTCCCGACCCCGGGGATGAAGGTTTCTTCTCCCCGGGGCCCCTCTCTCTTTTCAGCCTTGAATCCCAGAGGCCGCTCCGGGAATTCGATATTATCGCTTTTTCTATTTCCTTTGAAAACGATTACCCGAACATTCTCAAAATGCTGGACATGGCAAGAACGAAGATTCTTTCCCGTGAGCGCGACGAAGCCGACCCGATCATCATCGGCGGCGGCATCTGCGTAACCATGAACCCGGAGCCTTTAGCGGATTTCTTCGATCTTTTCCTCATCGGCGAGGCCGAGGAGATCCTGCCGGAATTTCTGTCACACCTTCTTCGCACCCGGAAAGCCAAAGAAACCAGGAAAGATAACCTTATCAGGCTGCAAAAGAACGTCCCCGGAGCATATGTTCCGGCCCTATACAATGTCAGTTACCAGGTCGACGGACCGATCGAAAAGATGGTCCCCCTCGAGCCTTCCCTTCCCCGCAAGATCCAGAAGCAATGGGCACGAGACATTCAGGCATTCTCGACAGAGACGGTAATCTCGTCGCCGGACACTGATTTCAGGACGATGTTTCTGACAGAGGTAAGCCGTGGCTGCTCTCGCGGCTGCCGATTCTGTGCCGCGGGGTATCTCTATCGCCCCGGCCGGTTCCGCAAGCTGGAAAATCTGGAAAAATCGATCAGACGCGGCCTGGAGACGGGCAGAAAAATCGGCCTCCTGGGAACGGCCGTCTCAGATCATCCCGAGCTGATAGACATCTGCCGGTATATCCTTTCCCAACAGGGGAAGATCGGCGCGGGTTCTTTCCGGCTGGACCAACTTACACCGGCACTCTTAAAGCTTCTCAAAGAAGGAGGCATAGAAACCTTGGCCCTGGCTCCAGAAGCCGGCTCGCAAAGACTGAGAGACCTCATCAGGAAAGGAATTCAGGACGGAGACATCACCCGGGGGGCGACAAATCTTCTGGAGCATGAATTCTTCCATGTTCGCCTGTATTTCATGGTGGGACTGCCGACGGAAACCACGGCAGATATCGAGGCAATAATTGAATTAATCAAGCGCCTTTCACAGTTTTCCTTGCCGACGACCGGCCCGCGGGAGAAACGATTCCGCAGGATCACCGTCAGTATCAATCAGTTCATCCCCAAAGCGGGGACTCCTTTTCAGTGGTATCCCCTGGAAAACATCCAAACCATTAAGAAGAAAATCCAAAAGATAACCGACACCTTCCGGGGGCAGGGAAACATTAAGATCCTTGCGGACCCGCCGAAAAGAAATTATCTCCAGGCCCTGCTCGCCACCGGGGACCGGCGGGTCGGCAAGATCCTCCTCGCCCTGCATTTCCAGCGGGGAGTCTGGTCCAAGGCCTTGAAGGAGGCATTCTTTCAGCCCGATTTCTTTGTTTATCGCCCCCGGGACACAACGGAAATCCTTCCCTGGGATTTTATCGACACCGGCGTACCTAAGGCCTTGCTCATCAGTGAATTCAAGGCAGCACGGCAATTCTCAACCGAGAAAAACTGTTGACAATATTTTGGCCCCTATGATATTGGGTTGACTCCAAGTGAAACAGTGGGGTTGTAGCTCAGTTGGGAGAGCGCTTGAATGGCATTCAAGAGGTCGTCGGTTCGATCCCGACCAGCTCCACCAAAAATATCAAGGGGTTAACCGTCATCAGGTTAGCCCCTTTTTGTTTGCCCAGCCAAAGTTACCCATCCTTTACCCGTTTTATTTTCTTTTATCGGGTACAGGGCGGCGCCCTGTTCGCTACAAAAATTACGTATCCTGACCTTTGCCAGACTTGACTTATGGCCCAATATGAACATCTTCCCATCTATCGGGAGGCATTCAAATTCCTGATCTATTGTGAAACAATCGTGCAGCACTTTTCCCGGTATCATAAATATACCCACGGTTCTGATCTGCGCGACACGGCCCGTACCGTTATCAAGATCGTCCACATCCTCCCCGTCGGCTACGTGATGGAAAGGCGGGTCCATTCAATTCTGGAGGATAGCCGGACAAACACTGCAATAACCATGATGGCTGATAGTTAGCATTACGGTGGATTTAAAAGGCGGCGGCGTTTATATTTGTCTTGTTCTCTCTCCTCGGTTATACTATGATTCTCAGGCAAACTATCCGTCTTGGAAAAGGGGAATTAAGGAGGAACAGGGAATGGAAGCCGTGCGTATCAAAGAAAAAATCAAGAAGGATGGGGAAATTATGTTGACGGGCCTACCTTTCAAGAAAGGACAACTCATCGAAATGATCGTCATGTCCGAACCTGCAAGGAGAAGCTCCAAACCTTCTACGGCTCGGCAATTACTGGCCTCCGGCATTGTCGGTATGTGGAAGGAGCGAGGGATTGAGGACAGCTCAGTCTATGCCCGTACCTTGCGTGAAAGGGCGCAACGGAGGGACAACCGATGATCCTTCTGGATACGGACATCATGGTTGATATTCTCAGAGACTATCCTCCTGCTGTGCAATGGATGCAATCGCTTGGCGATGAAGCCATTGCTCTGCCCGGCTTTGTTGTCATGGAACTGATTCAGGGGTGCCAAACAAAAATAGAATTAACAAACATCCGTAAGAGATTGGCTCCGTTTCAAGTTTATTGGCCGGAGGCGGACGATTGCAATCAAGCGGTCGAACTATTTGCACAGTATCATCTGAGTCACCAGATAGGAATTATTGATGTGTTGATTGGACAATTGGCTGTTTCGACAAATGGATCCCTTTATACTTTCAACAAGAAGCACTACGCACCGATTACTGGATTGAAGACCGTACAGCCCTATCGGAAGTAACAGATGTCTCATGTTCACCGATTTTCTCTGCCGATCCATTAGGCGATCCGGGAATCAAAGAAATCACCCTGCATGACTTCACCAGTTCAAACGGTGATCAATGGCTCTCAATGACTAGTCCCCGTCTCGCTTTGTAGATGTAAGAAAGGGTACCCATAAGGTATCTTTACTAAGATTAGGAGGTAAAATTATGGTCGTCATTACGAGCAAATATATCAAATCTTTAGAAGTAATTGACGCGCTGGTGGTTGAGCATCGAAAATTTCTGGATGATTGCTATAAGAAGTCCCAACTCATCTGTTCCGGCCCTCAAATCCCGAGAACAGGCGGTGTGCTCATAGCCAATGTAGCCGCTGTTGATGAAGCCAGGAAAATCATGAAAAATGATCCTTTCTCTATCAATGAAGCCGCTGAATATCAGTTTATTGAATTCTCGCCATTAAAATATGATGAACGCTTTTCATGCTTTATCAGGAAGGATTGACAAGGATTAGGGAGTGTCCGGTATGATCAACAACGCCGTCAGGGAATCAGCGGAATACACAATCAAAGGAGGGAATAATTATGAACGGTCAGAATTACGCAGAGGCAAGTGATTTCATACGAAACAATTTAAGGCTCAAGACATTTCCTGTTGCTGTAAAGTTCCTCAAGGATAAGACATTTCCAGAAAAAACACGTCAGCCATCAGTGGTCATGGGTAAAAGAGTTGCTATCTGCCAGGCAGTGACCATGGCCCGTATTTATGGCTGGACCGTAGGCCTGACAAAGGAAGATGTTATCTGCGTTCCCGCTGCTATTGCCTTTGGCTTCAGCACTTCAACTGATTCGGCTGCCTCCCTTGGAAAGCTTTTCTGTAGCGGAAGTTATTCAAAAACCGAGGAGGTAGGACAAGCGGAAGCTACGACCATTCAGAGACTTGAGAAAGATGAATACGAGGCCATATTGCTTGCCCCTTTACAAAGAGCCGCCTTTGAGCCAGATACTATTGCATTTTATGGCAATCCGGCTCAACTGATGAGACTGGTCCATGCTTGGACATATGGACAGGGAAAGCGTGTTCAAGGTCATTTTGGAGGAAAGGTTGAATGCACGGAGTATCTTCTTGCTCCCTTCAAAACACAAACTGCCCGGATAGCCATTCCTGGTACAGGGGATAGAGTTTTCTCCATGACCCAGGATGATGAAATTGTCCTCTCAATCCCCGGTAAGTTTCTTGCAGAATTGGTTCAGGCCCTTCAAGAAGCTGGAAAGAAAGTTGGCGCTTCATACCCTGTCCCGGTGTTTCTTAATTTCCAACCCGAATTTCCAAAGCAGTTTAAAGAACTCGGCAAAGAGTTGGGCATATTATAAAGACTTGAGGGATCTATCCTGATCTTTAAAGCCATCGAATTCTCGACAAAGGCTCATTCAGGCCAATGCCGTAAAGGGACAAAGATTCCTTATATCACGCATCCTCTAAATGTTGCGAAGACCTTGATCCAACTGGAATGTTCAGAACCGGTCATCGTTGCCGGGATTCTCCATGATACGCTGGAAGATACGCGAGTTACCTTTGATGAACTTTTGGAGATCTTTGGAAAAGAGATTGCCGATCTTGTCAATTCGGCATCGGAGCCAAATAGATCTGACCTGATCTGAGAAAACCGGAAGGCGCACACGATCAATCACCTGGTTGATGGGCGCCTTCCCTAAGTCGAGGTTTTGGGGTATGCCGGATCCCGGCATAGGATAAATAAACGATATTATTCAATAATTTACGACCAATAAAAAGTTTTGCCTTGCATTTTGGAGGGGGATTCTTAAGTAACTCATTGTGACTAAAGGTGAAAAATGATTGAATTGTTTACCCTTGGGCGATCTCTACAGAAAAATCTTGTAGCCTATGTTCAACACCTTTCCCATACACTTTACCAAGAATAATTTGTAACCACTTCTCGGTTTTTTCTTTGCCTTTTATATCTGCTTCTGATATCCTGTCAGCATGAACAAGAAACACCGGAAGACCCTTACCGACATTTACGAAAAACCAACACGGGCTGACGTTTCATGGAAGGATGTCGCTTCTCTCTTCAGGGTGATAGGATCAGATATTTTTGAAGGTGAAGGGTCGCGTATTTCCGTAGTTTTCAATAAGCGGGTGCTTAATATCCACAAACCGCACCCGAGCGGCGAAATGAAAAAATATGCGGTTGAAAAAGTAAGGGATTTTCTGAATATCATAGAGGTAAAACCATGAGCAAAAACTTCTTAAAATATAAGAAATATGTGGGCAGTGTTCAATTTGATGCCGATGATCGTATTTTCCATGGCCACGTTCTGGGCATCAATGATGTCATAGGCTTTGAAGGCGCGTCGGTGGCGGAGCTTGAGCAAGATTTCAAAGCAGCCATTGATGACTACTTTGAAACATGCAGGAAAATAGGCAAGGAACCGGAGAAACCTTTCAAAGGGGCCTTCAATCTTCGCCTCGATCCGTCTCTCCATGAGATACTTGTGACCGGCGCCCTAAGCGAAGGGAAGACCTTGAATGCTTTTGTGAAGGATGTTTTGCAGAAGGCCATTTCGGAGATGCATTTATCCCAGGGCTGATCCTTGAATTTGCCGGCGCAGACAATATAGGTTTCCCCTTATTCAGGACGTAACAAGCACCTTCCGCAAAAATTGCCCCGTATAAGATGAATCGGTAAGTGCCACCGCCTCCGGGGTGCCGGAAGCAACGATCATGCCTCCGCCAGGACCACCCTCGGGACCCAGATCGATGACATAGTCGGCAGACTTGATAACATCGAGATTGTGCTCGATGACGATAACGGTGTTACCCATGTCCACGAGGCGCATGAGCACGGTCAGGAGCTTCTGGATGTCTTCAAAATGCAATCCGATGGTCGGCTCGTCAAGGATATACAGGGTGTTGCTATTCGCCCTCTTCCCCAGCTCCCGGGACAGCTTGATCCGCTGGGCCTCACCTCCGGAAAGGGTGGTTGCCGATTGGCCGAGGCGAATGTAACCAAGGCCGACATCCGCCAGAAGTTGGAGTTTCTGACGAATCGACGGGATGTTCTCAAAGAAGATCAGGCCCTGTTGTACCGTCATGTTCAGGACATCGGAAATATTCTTTTCCTTGTAATATATGTCGAGGGTGTCCTGGTTGAAGCGGCGGCCCTGACAGACATCGCAGGTCACATAGACGTCAGGCAGGAAATGCATCTCGATCTTGATCAGACCGTTGCCCTCGCAGGCTTCACAGCGCCCCCCCTTGACATTGAAACTGAAGCGGCCGGGCCGGTAACCGCGGATACGTGATTCCGCAAGACCGGCAAAGAGATCGCGGATATGGATAAAAATGCCGGTATAGGTGACAGGATTGGAGCGCGGCGTCCGACCGATCGGCTGCTGATTCATGAGAATTACCCGCTCGATGCCGCCGAGATCCACTATTTTCCTGATTTTTCCAATGCTGCCCCTTTGCCGGTTGATGCGGTGGGCGATGGCCTTGTAGAGGGTCTCGATGATCATCGTGCTCTTTCCCGAACCGGAGACACCCGTTATAGCGGTGAAAATGCCGACAGGCACACGGATATCGATGTCTTTCAGGTTGTGCTCGTGAGCCCCTTCGATGATAATGTACCGGCTGTTCGGCGCCCTTCTCCTGGTCGGGATGGTAATCGATTTCCGGCCGGAGAGATACTGGCCCGTCAGGGAATGGCTGTCCCGGCAAATCTCCTGCGGGCTGCCCTGAAATACCACCTCGCCCCCATCAAAACCAGCCCCCGGTCCCATATCAATGATTTGATTGGAGGACATCATCATATCCGCGTCATGTTCGACGACCAGGACGGTGTTGCCTAAATCCCGCAGTTTCTTCAAGGTGGCGATCAGTCGGACATTGTCTCGCTGATGAAGACCAACTGTCGGCTCATCGAGAACGTACAGGACGCCGACCAGTCCGGATCCGATCTGGGTGGCCAGGCGAATCCGCTGTCCCTCGCCCCCGGAAAGAGTCCCCGATGAACGGTCAAGGCTCAGATAATCCATGCCCACATCGAGAAGAAAGCGCAGGCGCTCCCGGATCTCCTTGAGAATCCGCTCGGCTATTTGCCTCTCCTTATCGCTCAGGGGAAGATCTTGAAAGAAGTTATAGGCCTCCCGAATGGAAAGGCGGCATACATCGTCAATATTTTTACCGGCGACGGTGACGGCCAGTGTTTCTTTTTTCAGTCTCGCCCCATGACAGACGGGACATTCCCGCATGTTGATATAATGGGACAGATCCATCCGGACGGAATTGGACTGCGTTTCCAGGTAGCGCCGGTTCAGTTCGTTAAGGACGCCCTCAAAGGTCCGGGAATAGAAGTACCGACGGCCGCGCCGGTCGGTGTAAAATCGGATCTTCTCTTTCCCCGATCCGTACAACAGCGCCTTCTGAACTTGCGCGGACAGTTCGACAAAAGGGGTATTGAGGTCGAAAGCATAATGCTCGGCAAGAACATCGAGCATCTGATAGTAATTGAGGGAGTTACGGCCGGCCCAGGGGACGATGGCCCCTTCCCGAATCGACAGACCCGTATCGGGAACGACGAGGCTTTCGTCAAAAAACATTTTACTTCCCAGGCCATCGCATTCCGAACAGGCCCCATAAGGACTATTAAAGGAGAACATCCGCGGGGCAAGATCGGGAACGCTGATTCCGCAATCCGGGCAAGCGTATTTTTCACTGAAGAGCAGCTCGTCACTCCCCGCCGCCTGGACGCAGACCAGACCTTCGGAGAGGCGAGACGCCGTCTCCAGTGAATCCCGCAGGCGTTTTCTGATCCCCTCCTTAAGGAGCAGGCGATCTACCAGCACCTCTATGTCGTGCCGTTTCTGCTTGTCCAAGACAATGTCATCGGCTAATTCCCTTACCTCCCCATCTACCCGGATACGGACGAACCCGTCCTTCAGAAGTTTCTTTAATTCCTTATGAAACTCCCCCTTCTTACCCCTCACGATCGGGGCCAGGATGTTAAACTTTGTTTTCTCCGGAAAAGCGAGGATGGCATCGACCATCATATCGATGGTCTGGGAGCGTATTTCCCTTCCGCACTGATAGCAATGGGGAATCCCGATCCGGGCATACAGCAGGCGCAGATAGTCATAAATTTCCGTGACCGTGCCGACGGTGGAACGGGGATTATGACTCGCTGTTCGCTGTTCGATGGCGATCGCCGGGGAGAGTCCTTCGATGGATTCTACCTCCGGCTTGTCCATCTGACCGATGAATTGACGGGCATAGGCCGAAAGGGATTCCACATAGCGCCGCTGGCCCTCGGCGTAAATGGTATCAAAGGCGAGGGAGGATTTTCCGGACCCGCTGACGCCGGTAATCACCACCAGTTGATCCCGGGGAATATCGATATTTATGTGTTTGAGGTTGTGCTGGGAAGCGCCCTTAATCCGGATGAAGTCCATATATATCAGAGCTTTATATCGACAAGCGACTTGCTGCGAAGCTCGGCAACCCACAGGTCAAATTTCTTGGCCGCCTTTTCATCTTCCAGTTTCATCTGGATTTCCTGACGGACCTCGGTGATGGGTTTCAAGCCGGCCCCACGCTTGTCGATAACCTGAACAATATAGAATCCCTGGGAAGATTCAATAACCGGACTGACATCGCCGATGTTCAGACTCAGGGCAACCTTTTCCACCTCCGGCAGCATGTGCCCCTTTTCCACAAACCCGATGTCGCCGCCGGCGGCAACAGCCGGACCCTGGGAGAATTGCGCCGCAAGAGCCTCAAAGGGCTCACCGCTCTTTATTCTCTTAAGAATACTTTCAGCAAGTTCCCGTGCCCGCTCACGGATAGCCTGATCCGTCCCGAGGGGGACCGGAAGGAGGATCTGCCTGATCCGTATCGCCTCCTTGCCCTCATATTCATCTCGGTGCTGCCGATAATAATCGCCAATTTCGTCATCAGTGACGACAATCTTGGAGCGAATCTCCCTGCGAATAAGTTGCTGTCGCTGCAGTTGCTCCTTGAGTTCCTGCTTGTAGCCGTCAAAGGTTATCCCGTCCTTGTTCAGTGCTTGCAGGAGATCCGGCATCTGCATATTTCTGCTCTTCAGCATATCTTTGATAACGCCCATGACTTCATCATCCTTGATGATAATGCCGGATTTTCTTGCCTCCTGCTCGACGAGCTTGTTATCAATCATCCTGTTCAGGATCGTCACTTTACCCTCGGCAACAACCTTTTCCCGTTCTTTACCAGCAGGGACGCTCGCTTCAATCCTCTTCATATAGGGATCGAAGGCGTTGTTCAATTCCGAGCTGGTGATGACATCATCGTTCACAATGGCAACAATCCGATCTACAACCTCTCCGGAAACCGGAATAACCGTAGCTATCATCAGCATCCCCATGGCTATTGCCAGACAAATCTTTTTCATAAAATCTCCCATCAATTAAGGTCTTGTTCTTCGACTTGGAACGTTTATCATGATCAATCCTTTTTTACCATACATAAGGATCCTTCAAGGAATAAGTTAGACACACCATTAGAATCAAACATATTTTATCGTAGCAATTGTTAAGTTTGATGAACCCGCAAAAGTCTAATAAATGGCTATAATCTTGACGGCTTCGTAAAAAGATCCGCAGGCAAGGAGCACAAGTCCTGAGGAATGAGGCGTACTTGTCGTACGCCTTAGTGGTGAAAGATGCAGCGCAACGAAGCATCCGTACTTTTTACGAAGCCGTCAAGATTAGCGTCGGGAATCATCGTCTTTCAAGGACCGCAGTAGATCCTTTATTGTCGCCGTAATCTTCATTCCCGTCAAACCCGTCAGGGGGACAATGAGCTTGAAGTCCGGGGTAAGCTTCACCCCTTTGGCCATGGTCCGGGACAGCATGAGTATCCTGGCTGGATCGATGGGGCTGTCCGGCTGAAAAACAACCACCAGTTGCTTCCCATCGTAACCCATTTTCTTGCCTTTGAGTTCTTTAAGGAGGTTCCGGATCCGGATCACTTCCAAAAGGTTGTCGATTTCTGCGGGAACATAGCCATAGCAATCCAGGAGTTCTGCATGGATCTCGGCAAGATCCTCCTCGCCAACGGCAAGGGAAACCCGTTTATAGGTCACCAGGCGCCGCTGCTCATCGGGCATGTATCTGGAGGGGATCATGGCCGGTATCCCCAGATTGATTTCCGGCTTGACTTCTTCGTCGATGACCGGCTCGCCCTTGAGTTCCCGGACCATTTTCTCCATAAGTTCCGTATACAGCTCATAACCAACGGCCGAGACATGACCGGACTGGGAAACGCCCAGGAGGCTACCGCCCCCGCGAATATCGAGATCATTGGAGGCGATCCGGAAGCCCGATCCCGGGTCCGTGAATTCCATAATCACCTGCAAGCGTTTCTGGGCATCCCGGGAAAGCATGGCCCCTTTGGGAATGAGGAGATAGGCCCGGGCTTCCTCTTTGGCCCGGCCTACCCGGCCCCGGATCTGGTAGAGTTGGGCAAGGCCAAAGCGGTCGGCGCGATTGACGATCATGGTATTGGCGGTCGGAATATCTACTCCGGAACCGATGATGGTCGTACAGACCAGGACATTGACCTCCTTCTGGATAAAACGCACCATCGTCGCCTCGATCTCGGCAGACTTCATCTGCCCGTGGAGAACCGCCACCCGGGCGCGGGGAACCAGCTTTTCAATGAATCTGGCCATAGAGTAAATAGAGCGGACCCGATCATGGAGAAAGAAGACCTGGCCTTGCCGATCCAGTTCCCCATGGATCGCCTCTTTGATGATATCCTCGTTGAACTCGATGACATAAGTCTTTATGGGCTGGCGGTCTTCCGGAGGCGTATTGATAATTGACAAATCGCGAATGCCGACGAGTGAGAGATGGAGGGTGCGGGGAATCGGCGTAGCCGTCAGGGTCAGGACATCAACAAGGGTCCGGAGCTTCTTGAGTTTTTCCTTGTGAGACACGCCAAAGCGCTGTTCCTCGTCGATAACAACCAGACCCAGGTCCTTGAACTGGATATCTTTCTGGAGGAGTCGATGGGTCCCGACGATGATATCCACTGTTCCCCTGTTGATTCCCTCCACAATCTTCGCCTGCTCGGCTTTGGTCCGGAAACGGTTGAGGGCCTCCACCCGGACTGGATAATCACGGAAACGCCGGGAAAATGTCTGGTAGTGCTGCTCCGCCAGGATGGTCGTCGGCACGAGGATCACAACCTGCTTTGCCTCCATGACGGCCCGGAACGAAGCCCGTAGCGCCACTTCCGTTTTCCCGAAGCCGGCGTCGCCGCAGATGAGCCGGTCCATGGGTTTGGTCCGGCTCATGTCGAGATGGATGTCTTCTATCGCCCGGGCCTGGTCCGGGGTTTCCTCGTATTCAAAGACGGCGCAGAATTCATTGTAAAGCCGGTCCGGCGGTGAAAAGGATTGGCGGTCCATGACCTCCCGAGCGGCATAGACGGCCATCAGTTCCTCCGCTACATCGCGGATAGACTTTTTTACCCGTTCCTTGACCGTTTCCCAGGAAGATCCGCCCAGCCGGTCTATTTTGGGCGTGGCCCCATCGGGGCCTAAATAGCGCTGGATCTGATCCAGACGATCCACGGGAATATAAAGCTTGTCCTGATCAAGGTATTCAATGAGGAGGAAGTCATTCTCGATACTTTCCACGGCAATCTTCTGGAGACCGCGGTACAGACCGATGCCGTGTTCCTTGTGGACGACATAGTTTCCTTCCCTGAGTTCCCCGAAGGATTTAAGGAAGTATCCCTCCCGGGAAGGCCGCGCACGCCTGGTGGCGATCTTCTGCCCGTAGATCTCCTCGTCGGAAATAAGGATGAGGCGCAGGGCTTCGTAAACAATCCCGCCGGAAATCCTGCCTTCACAGATGCCGAGACCGCCCTGCCCCGTCAACGGAGAATAACCATCAAAAAAGGGCTGATCGGCAGGCAGGATATTATAGGGAAGTTGATAGATTTCGCATAGTTGCACCATGCGTTGCCGCCCCTCAGAGCCGCTGCAGAGGAAAAATACCTGATAAGTATCCCGAATCCATTCCCTGATCCGCTCGGCAAGGGGAAAAAGAATCTCTCCGGCATCATCCTGCACCTGAAGCCCGGATTTGACTCCCGTATCGGTCGATATGTGAAAGGCCACGCCATCGGGGTGAATGCCGAGGGCCAGATTATCGAAATGAAGACTTTGGAAACCTGCCGGGGACTCCGGAAGAATGTCACCGGTCCAATAGTGGGCATCCCTTTCCAGATAAAACCTTTCCTCTTGGTGGGCCTTCATGAGGAGTCGGTCGATCTCATTCTCGAGAACCTCCCGGGAATGTCCGATCGCCATGGTATCGTCAAAGATCAGCAATCCATCTGGGGAAAAGTAATCCAGAAGAGAACCCGGCTGGTCCGTATCATCGTAGAAAAGAGGGAGGAGCAGGGGGTTGATGGACATAGTCAGGCCATTGGCCATCCGCTCCACCAGCCGGTCTCTCATCAGGCGCGGCAGCCCCAGGTCGTTGGCCCGGGCCTTGATATGCTGGATCCCGAGGCTTTGACGGTCTGCGGTCATGATGATTTCTCTTGCCGGCGTCAATAGAAATTCGACCACTTCTTTTTTTGATCGCTGGGACACGGGGTCGAATTGCCGGATGGATTCGATTTCGTCCCCGATAAATTCCAGGCGGAGGGGGTGCGATGCGGTCGGGGGGAACAAATCGACGACATGACCGCGGACAGCGAATTCACCTTTCCCTTCCACAAGGGAAACACGGTGATAACCTCCCTGGAGGAGTTGAAGAATCCATTCGTCCCGTTCGATAAAATCCCCTATCGCAACCGGACGTATATAAGCGGCAATAGTCTTTTTAGGAGGCACTTTCTGGAGGAGAGCCTTCACGGGAACAACAACCATGACGGGTTCCTCGGCCATGAGGCGGCAAAGAACCTCACTTCGTGACAATTCCACCTCCCGTTGCCAGGCCAAGAGGTCCGTAGAGACAACCTCCCAGGGGGAATAGAGAAACACTTTACCAGCCCCGGAAAAAAATGACAGATCACGGCAGCACCGCTTAGCTTCCTTCTCCGTAGGGGTGATGATCAACAAGGGTCTAGGAGTTTGTCGGTTCAGCAGGGCTATTAACAAAGACTTCGCCGCCCCTTCCACACCATGGACGGGAATGGATTTATCTCCGCGATCGATCCGTTTCAGCAAGTCCGCCAACACCGGATCGGGAGCCTTTATCGCCTGCCGTATAATCTTTTTCATCACGGGAAATTCATCACGGGAAATTTAAGATAGCTCAAGCATCCGGTCCAAGGCCCGTTTAGCGGGAATTCTTAACGCTTCCGGAACCTTGACGATGTGCTTCATCTCCGTCAGGGAGGCCAGGATATCCGCGAGGGTGGTATGTTTCATGTCATCACAGAGCATCTCTTCCGAGGCCGGGACAAAGACCTTCCCCGGGTAGCGGCTTCGCAGTTGGAAAAAGATGCCCCTTTCCGTGCCGACGATCAATTTGCGGATCTGAGGTTCTCCGGCGTAACTGAGAATGGCGGTGGTGCTCCCTACAAAATCGGCAAGAGCCAGAACTTCGAGGACACATTCGGGATGGGCTGCAAAAACGGCGTCGGGATGGATTTCCTTGACACGACTAACTTGCGCTGCCGTCAGCTTATGATGGATTGGACAGTAACCATCCCAGGGAATGATCCTTTTACTGGTCTGCTTAGCTACATAGCAGGCTAGATTGCCATCGGGAATCATCAGGACCGGTCCCTCCCCCGGAATCGATTGAACCACTTTCAGGGCGTTGGCGGAGGTGCAGCAGATGTCGCTATGGGCTTTGATTTCCGCCGAGGAATTGATGTACGTAACCACCACGGCGTCGGGGTGTTGCCGCTTTGCCGCCAGGAGCTGTTCGACCGCTATCATGTCGGCGAGGGGACAGCCGGCGTCGGCCCGGGGCAGGAGAACTGTTTTCTCCGGTGAAAGGATGGCAGCGCTTTCTGCCATGAAATGAACCCCGGCAAAGACGATCACATCAGCATCCGTCTTGGCCGCCTCCATGCTTAAAGCCAGGGAATCTCCCAGATAATCGGCAATTTCCTGCACTTCGTCCCGCTGATAGTAATGGGCAAGGAGAATCGCCTTTTTTTCTGCGAGGAGTTTGCGGATCTTACCCTGGATCTCTTTTTTATCCATCTGCACAACCCTGATTATTATTTTCCGTTTTAAGGAGGTCTTCCTATAATATAAACAGCTTTTCTTCAAGGGCAAACATGGGTAATGGTTGACAAGACCTTCCTTTTCATATAGTTTCCCCGACATGATTCGTGTTGATGAAGCCTTGAAGATCATCCTTGCTACCGTCATCCCGCTGCCTGTGGAGAAATTGAACATCCTTGAGGCCTTGGGGCGGGTTCTGGGCGAGGATGTCGTCGCCCCCCGTCACCTGCCGCCGACAAACAATTCCTCCATGGACGGTTACGCCGTCCGCGCCCACGATACGGGGGGAGCAAAAATTGCGAGTCCTGTAATTCTTAACGTCATTGAGGACATACCGGCAGGAACAGTTCCACAGAAGGCCCTTACTGCCGGTCAAGCCTCCCGGATTATGACTGGCGCTCCCCTCCCGGAAGGGGCCGACGCCGTTGTCCGCATGGAAGACACCCAAAAGGACGGCCATCAGGTCCATATCCATGTCGAAGCCAGACAGGGATTGGACATTCGCCTTGCCGGCGAGGATGTACGGGAAGGCGAAACGGTTATCTTCAGCGGGTCCGTCATCCGCCCAGCGGAAGTAGGCATGCTGGCCGCCCTGGGACGCTCCTTCGTCTCTGTCTATCAACAACCGGTGGTGGCAATCCTGGCCACGGGCGACGAGCTCGTCGATATCGACGAACCACCCTCTTCCTGGAAGATTATCAGCAGTAACAGCTACGCCACCGCCGCCCAGGTTATTGAAAGCGGCGCCGCCGTCCTGCAACTGGGAATCGTAAAAGACCGGCGGGAAAACCTGATCGAAAAATTCCGGGAGGCGACCCGGGCGGACCTGATCATCTCCTCGGGCGGCGTCTCCGTCGGGGATTTTGACCTCGTCAAAGACATCATGAAAGAAGTAGGCAACGCCATGCACTTCTGGCAGGTGGCGATGCGGCCCGGTAAACCCCTGGCCTTCGGGTCCATTCAGGGCGTTCCGGTATTCGGTCTGCCGGGAAATCCTGTCTCTTCCATGGTTTCATTCGAACAGTTCGTCCGTCCGTCCATACTTAAGATGATGGGACATAAGAACCTTTACCGCAAAATGATTCGGGCCACCCTGGAAGAGAATCTTGCAAAAAGAGAGGGGTTGCGATACTTTATGCGCGGGCAGGTCCGTTGGAAAGACGGACGTTATTATGTTATTTCAACGGGGGAACAGGGATCGGGGATACTGAAATCCATGGTCCAGGCCAATGGACTAATCGTCCTGCCGGAACAGACGACATCATTCCAGAAAGGCGAGGAGGTTCTGGTTCAGTTGCTGGACAGATCCATGGAACAGACGGACCATCCTGATTATGTGTAGAAAATCGGGCTCTGAATGGCATCTGAATAGTTGAGCCAACAAAAAATATAAGTCATTGTGTTTCAGTGCGGAAGTGCCAAGGTCACTGGTGGGCCTCCCAGACTTCAAATCTGGTGTGGGGCGCTAAAACCGTCCCAGGTGGGTTCGATTCCCATGCACTTCCGCCAATTTACAGACCTGGCAAGTATATTGCTTGCCAGGTCATTCCACACACTATCACGCACCGATCAAAACAAATAGTATCCTGTCACTTAGTGAGAAAAGATTTCTCCTGGACGTTGCGGTGTCAACCTTCTGCTTTTCATAGAAACTAATTCAGCAATCACTTCCTTTAAATCTGGAAGCGAAACATTAAGAGTCTTTCCCGTAATTCCTGATTCTCTTGATAAAAGTTCCTTTAATTTTTGCCGGAGAGAAATACGGGCATGCGGTTTTAGCTGGAGAGTTACCATTCATGCACTCTTTCGGTATGCGCAGTGGGTTGCTCCTGCGACTTCATCAACTGTCGCAGTCCTTCCTTGACCAATTCAAAGCGGCAATAAGGCTTGGCAAGGTTCGGTAGCCCCCAATAAATATCCTTATCTTTTTCCTGATCAAGTCCCAACCGCAAGGCATCTTTTATAAATATTCCCCTGAATGGCTGTGGAATACTGATTAGCATATCAATAATGTCCCTGTCTTCTTTTTCGTCGATCTTAAAGATATATTTCTTCATTCCGCTTTCCTCCGAGTACCGTAGTGGTAATAACCTCTGGCATTGGCAGCAACAGGATCGGGTACGATATAAAATTTATGTCGCAGCTTCATGTTGCCTTTCAGTGCCAGCACTCCGCCGCCGCCTGCAATACCGATGTCGGGTTTCTCCGGCAGGCTCTCGAAGAATTTGTCGATAAGAGACGACACCTTGTCTGCATATGCCCGAAGGAGCGAGGGTATCTGCTCCAGCCGGTAAACATCTTGGAGGATGGTAATCTCACCGTTGGCGAGCAGTTTTTCCGCTGTCTGGTGGTTGATGGAATACTTATGCTGCCTTTTAAAAACTGAGCATATATCATCCAGAAGCAACGACACCCCCATAGGAATGCTGTTCGTCGCGTCCTCGATGTATTTCCCCCTTGCGAAAAAGACCATGTCGATTGTATGGTGCCCTACATCTACCACTGCAATGTTTTTGTTCCCTTCCGCACCAACCAGACTGCCGAAAATGTAGGCGAAATATATTCCAGCACCCTGCGGAATGACAGTCACATCCGTACCGCGCAAATCATAGGTGCTCCCATTCTGAGCAATCGCTGATGTCCTAACTATATTGATAATCTTCCGGGCCATGTCTTTTGTGTAGTCTCCCGGAGGAATGCCCAAAACGATTTGTCCCTTTTTGACATCCTCTGGTTTTAGACCGTTAAGAATGAGCGAGAGGCCGAGCGGGGCGATCCAGGCATTTGATCCCAAGAAACCTGCTGTCCGGGTGTCGATCACCCATTTCGATATGGCATCGTCCCCTACAAGGAATTTCTCGCCGTTGATTTCGATGGGACTAACCTTCCCAAAGGTTTCCTCTGGCACCCTTGAGGTAACAGTCGTCGGAAATCTTTTCGCACCTGTAGAGTTGAAAGTTTTCGTTTGTCCATACCCGATGTCAATTCCGATTACATTGTCCATTAGCAAATCCTCCTTATTCAGTGTTTTTTGGGGATACAGACAGCCCACTTCTCGGAAGCAAATGTATCCTGTGGTGGAGTATTACTTCCGGCTTGCTCTCAATAACCTTAAAACAGCAGAAATATTTTCGTCGAAAGCCCCGACGAAGATCTCTGAAAATCGCCAGAGTGAATTATTTATAGCGCTTTACGAGTGTTCTTAAGAGGTTTTGCATATTTTCCGTGGTCTAAAAGGGTGCATAACCGGCCCTCTTGAGGTTCTTATTAGTCGCTAAAAATGCCTCGAAAGTGCCGTAGGAGTTTATATAAATCGCCGAAACGTGTCCATTATTGCCATCACTATGAGTATTCTTCTGCGTCTTTGGAGTATTCTTTGCGGGACTATGGACGGATTATAGGTGGTTCTTTGCAGATTAAGGAGGTATCTTTGAACATCAACCGCTACCTCGACAATCTGAAAAGCCCGCGACCACCGACACGGGCTGTCATTCATAGATCATGTCCACGGCAAACCTTGGCGTCATAGCCAGGAAAGACACGATCCGCACAGCTGCCAACTGGATCACTTTCTTTCGTAATGGCGGAAAGACGACACCCCACATCATTCTGAGACCTTTGACCGGCGCCACTGCCCTTAAGAAAACAGGTGAAGGCAAAACCTTGCGGAGCGATGGCAATATCGTGCCATACCGACTCTGCATCACCGATTTTGACAATATACTCCGTGAGGCTCAAGTCTGGTTTTGGAGTGCGGCACGGATCCCGGTTGTCTGTCTGATAGACAGAGGGGGTAAGTCAATTCACGCCTGGTTTGACGTTCAAAAGAGGGCCACCGTGGAAACTTCGGCGCAGTGGGAGACAGAGATCAAACAAAATCTTTACGATAGGACTATTGACGGCCCTGCTGGGAGTTGACTGCATCATGCAGTAATCCGTCGATGTTACCGGTCAGCCTCGGATCTATCGATCCACTGTGGTTCATCAGTCGGTATCTCGAACTTTTACCACTCATGAATTCAATAATAAAAGAATTTCAAAAAAACTCGAAAAAGGTCCGCGGGGAGAGAATGGTGGAAGTAGTATACATGTAAATTCACTATGGCGGATAGGGAGCGCACCCGAAAGTCGGTATCCCTGGACCGATTTCCGCCATTCCAATAACCCAGGACATGGCACGGGGAGGCACCACCATGCAGCACAATCTCAATTTCAATCACAATCGCAAATTCCGTAGAGATTATGACTCCATCTTTCGCAAAGATCCGGCTGCTGCGAATGTCTTTCTTTTGCTTGCAGAACTCGCAGACGAAAACGGACGAGTCGTTTTCAATACCCCCACCCCAGAATCCGAGATTGCACGTCTTATGACTGCGCGATTTAACGATTGCCGGGCCTACCAGCTACCGGGGGGGCTGAAGCGATGAACCGTGGATATGTGAAAGTATGGCGAAATATTCAAGACAACGGCATGCTGAAGAATCACAAGTATTGCGCCTTTGTGCTTTGGGCACTGACAAAAGCATCTCATAAGACGATCACCATCTTGGTTGGTTGCCAACCTGTCACATTGCAACCCGGGCAATTCGTTTTTGGACGTCGTATGGCAGCCAATGAACTCGGAATGACAGAACAGGAGATCCGCACTATCATTGGACTTGCGAAAAAAACCAATTTTTCAACCAACAAATCAACCAACAAATTTTCGATCATTACGATAATGAATTGGCATATTTACCAGTGTCAAGATGCAGACTGTCAACCAACAGATCAACCAACGACTAACCAACAACTAACCACAAACAAGAATGTAAAGAATGAAAAGAAAGAAAAACCCCCCGCGCCCGATTTCTCCCAAATTTCGTTTCTGCTAAAAAAATATCCTGCGGCAGAAATCGCCAGAGTTTTTCTTGCAATTTCGTCAACCCGAAAA
Organism: uncultured delta proteobacterium; assembly: GCA_903885795.1. Classification (GTDB taxonomy): domain Bacteria; phylum Desulfobacterota; class Syntrophia; order Syntrophales; family UBA8958; genus UBA8958. The sequence goes on from CAISJV010000078.1 coordinate 89,649, forward strand.
TGCAATGCGATTTCCGACAGCGTAAAACTCGCTATTTCGAATTCTTGGGAAAGATACCCCGTCGAACAAGTCATGGCCGGAGTCATCAAGTATCTCGACAAAGGCTACGCCGCCGAGGGCAAGGATGAAAACTATCTACTCGGGATTATCAGAAACGCCAACGGCTCCAGCAACGGGCAGGAGAGAAAAAACGCGGCAGTGCAGGATCCGCGATCAAGCGGCTCCCGTCTCTTAGACAAATACTATCGCGACGAGGAAATCAGCCGTCAAACAGCAGCAGGAAATAAGGAGGATTCATCATCATGACAGCAATTGACTACATCAGGAATAAGGGTTTTGATCACAAAATGCAGAAAAACCAGATCGTTTTGAGAACCTGTCCTTTCTGCGGGGACACGGGCAACCATTTTTTCATGGACCAGACTGAGGGCATTTTTTTCTGTCACAAGTGCAATGAGCAGGGAAATCTTATTACACTTCAAAAACACTTAGGTGACTACCGAGGGGATGGATACCACGGATACAGCAGTAGGCCGGCGCCACCGCAGTCCGGGGGATGTGTGAAGCCTGCTTTCAGCACACCAAAGAAATTCACAATACTCGACGAACAAGAGACCATTGCTTTCCATGACCGCCTTTTGACTGATCAGGCAGCACTGAGGTACGTCACCGACACCAGGGGAATCAGTATGGAGGCAGTCAAACATTTTAAGATCGGATTGAAAATTGCCAGGGACGGGGGCCGATGGTTGGCTATTCCCCATTACACCGGGGGGAAGTTGATAAACGTGAAGTACCGTAGCTTACCACCGGCAAAGAAAGCATTCAGGCGAATCGAAGGCTGTAAGTCCATCATGCTCAATACAGATATTCTGGACGCCACAGAGGTACCGGATACCGTCTTTCTCTGCGAAGGCGAACCTGACGCCATTACGCTCTGGAGCAAGGGAATAAGGAACGTTATCGGCACTACAACGGGCGCCGGGTCTTTCGACCCAGAATGGGTTGACCGCTTAAAGGACGTTAAGAAAATTATCATTTGTTACGACAACGACAAAAAGGCAGACGGCACAAATCCAGGGCAAATAGGATCAAGGGAAGTCGCCAGGCGGTTAGGCTATGACCGATGTTTCAACGTCCTTTTGCCAGAAGGTCAGGACATCAACGACTTTTTCCAGACCCGGAACGGCGGCGGTCATGACGAATTTTCACGAATGGTCGATGAAGCGCGGCGCTTTGATGTCGCAGGGGTCATGTCTTTTCAGGAGTGCCTTGATACGTGGGAAGCCGGACTGGGCAAGATCGAGACCAAGGGACTCATGACAGGGTTTTCAGGTTTGGACAAGCTCATGGCGGGGGGCATGAAGCCTGGTGAACTCCTTGTTCTAGGAGCACCGCCGAAGATCGGCAAAAGCACCTTCGCCTTACAGATTGTTACTTACAACGCCCTCAGGGGGAATCCAGCCCTTTTCTTCTGCCTCGAAATGCCTATGCAGGAGGTGACTGAAAAGATCGTGCAATGCCATACGCACACCGATTCAAAGAAGCTTCAGATCGACGGCAAGTCAGAGATTGAACGGACAAAAATAGACTTCCGGGGAACGCCTCTTTACCTTGGATACTGCCATCAGAAACCTGACATCGAAGGAATCATTGAAACTCTGAAAGCTGCAATCCGGCGCTACGGCTTAAAGCTGCTGGTCTTTGACCACTTGCACTATTTGTGTCGATCTGTTACCCACCAGACGCAGGAAATATCCCTGGCTGTTCAAGCCTTTAAGTTTTTAGCGACAGAACTGGAAACGCCTATTATTCTCATTGCGCAACCAAGGAAAATCCAGGAAGGCAAGATCATGGGCGCTATGGATTTGAAAGATTCGTCGTCAATCTATTCCGATTGCGACCACCTGATCATTCTTCACAGGGACAGGATGACCGGGCTGAACGGTGGCGACGTGACGGAGGACATGGAGACACAGGAACGGTCTTTTTCACCTGTAACCCTTTGCCGGGTTGAGGCAAGCCGTTACGGAGCGGGCGGGGAAACTCTGTTGTATTATCATGGCGAGTATTCACGCTTTGATGCTCTCGGCGGCAGGCCATAAACTGGACATAAATAACGAACAAAAGCGAGGGATTGAATTATGCCGCAAACAGCAGCAACTGAGAGAACACTTAAATATCATATCTTTGACGATCTTGACGACACCTCGTACCACCTGACGAAGGATACCATACATGAAGGCCATTGTACTAACTTCTTCTAATGGTGACGATATAATCTCCCTTTCTAATTCTTATCCGCAAGAGTTTCCTTTTGACATACTATAATGGCATATTACTTTTTTGCAAAGAAGATATTTACATTTATTTGCACGGGATACGCACATTTTACGTTTACCTGTCGCTATGCTTTGCACCTTGTGTGACGTGGACGGCCTGGGCGTTGTCCTGTTTTGGCCACCGTTGAGGATGAACTCTCAAATATGGTCAACTCGGCATTTTCGGTGGCTCGCACTGCTGAGCCGTCATGGTATGTGTTCTCCGGTTTGCAAATCGCCGATAAATATATCGTTGGACTTTTCAGGGCTTTTTGAGTATTTCCATTTCAAAGGTGCAACTTTGGGAATCTGATTTTTCCAGGTGATGGGGTTGTGGGCTCCTTCCTGTAATCGAGCATCCGGTGATTTTCACAGACATGCATCCTTTCACTTGTTAATCAGCAAGATACCTTTTTTCTTGAAGAGTCGAAATAATTCTGCCTTGATCCGATCCTCGTCCGTTCATTTTTGTTGATAAACCC
>CAISJV010000079.1 GCA_903885795.1 uncultured delta proteobacterium
GGCTTCCGGCCATTTCTTCTGCTTCATGGAAAACACCTCAATAATCGTTTTACTTTGCCAGTTTAACGTCGTTATAGGCCCTTTTAAGGGCATTCTTGTTTTTGTTCGCAATCTTCCCGAACCGCTCCTCAATGGGCTCGTTCAGAGATTCCAGTTTCAGGACCTTTGTCGCCTTCATGACCGCGCCCAGCATCGTGGTATTGGCAATGGGAACGCCAAGTTCTTCCCGGGCAATGTGGGTTGCATCGACGGTCGCCAGCTTGCCGTTGTATTTGAGTTGTTCCCGGAGAGTCTCCGCCGGTTTTGAGGTATTGATAATGAGCAGACCATCGGGTTTAAGACCATCCGTCACATTCACAAGACCAACCAGCGACGGGTCAAGAACAACGACCACATCTGGTTTGTAGATGCCGGAACGGATCTTGATGGGTTTCTCCGATACACGATTATATGCCATGACCGGCGCTCCACGGCGCTCCGGACCAAACGCCGGAAAACCCTGGGCGTATTTTCCTTCTTCGATCGCCGCCAGCGCCAAAAGCTCGACGGACGTGACCGCGCCCTGACCTCCCCTTCCGTGCCACCTTATTTCAATCATGATCACCTATCTCCCATTTTTTCTGGTATGTCCTACGGAAATACAAATGTTGCCTCAACTACTAAAAATGTGAAAACGTGTCAATGGTAAAAAATTGATTTCTGGAAAAAATATTGACAAGCGCCAGGCTCTCTTCTATGAAAAGGCAAAACCTTAAAGTCGAGGACAAGTCCATGACAGAAGCCGCTGCAATGATCCAGAATGCCCTTGCCAAAGACCGTAAAACCATGAGCGAATATGACTCCAAGAGGTTCCTGGCCCTATTCGGAATTCCCGTTTCCCGTGATATCTGCGTAACCGACGCCGACGAAGCCGTAGCGGCCGCGGCGGGATTGGGCTATCCAGTAGTCCTGAAGGCCACCGGCGCCAGTCTCGCCCATAAGACCGAGGTCGGGGGTGTGGTCCTCAATCTGAAGACGCCCGGGGAAATCGAATCAGAAGGTAACAGGCTCCTGAAGATTCCCGGTTGTGAGGCTCTCATCGTCGCGGAAATGGTCGGAGGGGCCAGGGAACTTGTCTGCGGCCTGACCAGGGATCCCCATTTTGGACCAGCCGTCATGTTCGGCTTGGGCGGCATCCTCACGGAGATTCTGAAAGACACCGTTTTCCGTATCGCCCCCCTGACAACCGGAGACGCCCGGTCCATGATGTCCGATATCAGGGCCGCGAAGATTCTTGACGCCTTTCGCGGGGAAGTGGCAGTGGACCGTGAGGCCCTGGCCCGCATCCTTGTGGCCGTCGGTCAGATCGGCCTGGAATACGAAGGGATAGCGGAAATCGACATGAATCCCCTGAAGATCCGTCCCAACGGCCAACCGGTCGCTGTGGACGCACTGATTGTCTTAAAGCCGGTCTCGACTCTAAAATAGGGCAAGGATGGCCTCCGCCATAAACCGATAGCCGTCCTCCGTGGGATGGACCATGTCGTACTGGACCAGGGCCCGATAATCTACCCCGTCATCTATTCTCTTTTTCCAGTATTCATGAACCATCGCGACGGGCAGACCGAAGACGCCGCCCAACTCTTCCAATTGGCGATAAAACTCCCCGATAATCTCGGCATCGGCATTGTCGCCGATATAACTTGACGTCACCAGGACGATGTCCGCATCCCCATCCGCCTGAATTTCTTCTATTATTTCCTGGATCGTACTACGGAACTGCCGGGATTTGTAGCCCATGAAGGCGTCATTGATGGCGTACTGGATAAAGACGCAGTCGGGATTGTATTCAAGGATATCGTAGCGGAGGCGATACAAGCCGTTGTCCGCCGAGTCACCCGGGATGCCCTTGGGGATGACCGTCAGGGAGCTTTCGGGATAACGCGCTTTGAGCATCTCCCGGAGGAAATGGATATAACCGCGCCGCACCATCCACCCCTGGGTCAGAGAGTCCCCCAGGGCGGCAATGACAACCTTGTCGCCCCGCTGCAGTTTTTCAATCGTCCGTTCCGGCCTGATGATCATGTTTTGCTGCGTTTCAGGGCTTCTTCGTAGAGGTCCCTGCCCTGCGTATCATTGATCACAAAGACCGGCAGATCGACAAGCTCAAGCCGAAGAATCGCTTCCGGGCCAAGGTCTGCATAGGCCACCAGTTCAGCGCTGCGGACACATCGCGCCGTCAGAGCGGCGATCCCTCCGATGGCCCCGAAATAGACAGCTTTGTATCGCCCCATGGCCGCAACGACTTCGGCCGACCGCTTCCCCTTGCCGATCATGCCCTTCATTCCCTGTTCCATCAGCAGGGGCGCAAAGGGGTCCATCCGGTAGCTCGTCGTCGGACCGATGGAACCGATGATACGCCCCGGTCGGGTCGGCGAGGGACCGGCGTAAAAGATCACCGCCCCCCGGATATCAAAGGGGAGCGCCTCGCCGCGCTGAAGGGTTTCCTGGAGGCGTCGGTGAGCCGCATCCCGGGCGGCAAAGACCTCACCACTTAGGAGGACCATATCGCCGGCATGCAAACTCGCACACAGATCATCCGTCAACGGGGTCTTTATGGAGCGATAATTTTGCATCCTATATGATAGCCTCCCGATGGCGCGCCACATGGCACTGGATATTCACGGCCACGGGTAGACTGGCGATATGACAGGGCTTCATTTCCACATGGACGGCCAGGGCGGAGACAGTGCCACCGAATCCCTGGGGACCGCCGCCCATACGGTTTACGTCGGCGAGGATATCCTGCTCGAGATCGTTAAGGCGTTTATCCCGGCTGTTTTTCTGACCCAGGGGGCGCAACAGAGACTTTTTGGCAAGAATGAGGGACTCTTCGATGGAACCGCCAATACCGACCCCGACAATGACGGGGGGGCAGGGGTTCGCCCCGGCCTTCAAAACCGCCTCGACGACATGCCGCCTGATCCCTTCCCTTCCCGCCGTGGGGAGGAGCATGGACACGCTGCTCATGTTCTCGCTGCCGCCCCCTTTGGGCATCACGGTTAGATGAACCCTGTCACCGGCCACCATCTCCACATGAATGACCGCCGGGGTGTTGTCGCCGGTATTAGCCCGGCTCAGGGGATCGCAGACAGATTTCCGAAAAAAACCCTCGCCATAAGCCTGCCGCACCCCTTCCTCAATGGCGTCATTGAGAAGTCCCCCGGCAACATGGACATCCTGCCCGATTTCGACAAAGACGACGGCAAGACCCGTGTCCTGGCAGATAGGGGCCGATTCTTCCCTGGCAACAGCGGCGTTTTCCAGCATGCGGGCGAGGACCTGACGGCCAAGAGCTGATTCCTCCCGAGCGAGAGATATCTGCAGGGCCGCAAGAACGTCAGCGCCAAGGCAGGTATTGGCTTCTAAAAACAATCCTTTTACTGTTTCGGTGATAAGCTTGCTGTCGATCTCTCTGATAGGGCCCATTGTTTTTGGCCGTTCACATCCCGCGCCGGAATTCCATGGCCTTACCCAGGGTCATCCGGTCGGTGTATTTAAGATCTCCCCCCATGGGGACGCCCATGGCGATCCTTGAGATGATCACATTTTTATTCTGAAGGATTCTGTTGATCAGCAAGGCGGTGGATTCTCCCTGGACATCAGGATTGGTGGCAATGATCACCTCCCGTATCGTATAACCGTCTATCCGGGAGAGCAATTCCTGTAGATGGAGGTCGTCGGGACCGATCCCGTCCAACGGCGCCAGCGCCCCATGAAGGACATGGTAGACGCCGTGAAATTCACCCGTAGTTTCAATGGCAATAAGGGCATCTGGGTCCTGAACGATACAGATGACTTCCCGGTCCCGGGCAGGATCGGCGCAGACGGCGCAGAGATCCCGTTCCGTAAGGTTGAAACAGCTCCGGCAAAGATGAATCCGCTCCTTTACTTCCATGATACTTTCGGCCAGACGCCGGGCGTCCGCGACGGATTCGTGAAGAATAAAATTGGCGAGCCGGGCGGCAGTCTTTTCGCCGATCCCGGGGAAACGGGCCAGCTCCTTAATCAGTCGCTCTATTGGTGGGGCGTGTTTGGACATGGACGCCCGCCATCACGTCAAACCGGGGATATTAAGCCCCCCGGTAATCTTGGACATCTCCGCGGTCGCCATCTCCTGGGCCTTGCGAACACCTTCGTTGACAGCCGCCATCACCAGATCCTGGAGCATCTCGACATCTTCGGCACTGACAACATCTTTTTCGATCTTCAGGGAGATGATTTCAAATTTGCCGTTGACAACCACAGAAACCATCCCGCCGCCTGAAGAGGCCTCGACGGTCTTCGTTTCCAGCTCTTGCTGCAGAACGGCCATCCGCTCCTGCATCTTCTTTGCCTGTTTCATTATATTTCCGAAATTGGCCAACTTTCCTACCTCCTGATTTTTGCTTTTCCGGGGACACGATCCGATCCCTTCGGGCTTCCGGATCATGTCCCCGATTATTCAACTTCCCCCTCGGTCACGGTCTGTCTCGGGATCACATCACGGATCTCGGCGTTTTCAAAAATGTCCATGACCTTTTGGACCAGGGGGTGTTTCAGAGCTTCCTGCCTGATATCACTTATCATTTTAGCTTTCGTGTTCCCGTTTGCCATCTTGCCATTGCTCCCGGCGGAGTCGTTTTGGAGGGCCTCGATCTTGATCTCCAGCTCAGGGCGCCCAAAATAGCTCCTGCCCAGTTCACGGAGGGCCTCTTTCTGATGCTTCTCGATATCTTCAAAAAAAACATAGCTCTTCGGAAAGCCAACCGTCAATCGGTCGTCTTTCAGGGTCAGCATTTGCCCTTGATCGAGCTTGGACCACAGGGGTGGATTGGATTGTTTCACGAAGGCCTTGAAACCTTCCCAGGAATCATCTCCCTTGGCATGAGCAGGGCTTGTCTTTTTGTCCGATCCATAACCCGTCACCGCCTGTTCCCGGACCGCCGCCGGCTTCTCACTGGAATCGCCGGGGACCTTTGTCTCCGTGGCCGGTCGCGATTGTTCTTTGCTGTTTTCTTTCGTTGCGACGGCCAAGGCTGGGGCCCCGGACGTCAGGCTTCGCTCCAGAGACGCCATTCTGGCCAGGATCTCATCGATGGGGATAAGGGGCGCCAAGTGGGCCATGCGGGTCAGGGCCATTTCCAGAACCAGACGCGGACTCTGGGTTCTCCGCATCGTCTCCTCTTCGGCCATGAGAATCTCCAGGAGGCGCTGCAGGGTCTCCCGGGAAACTTTTTCCGTCTGTTCCTGGAGTTTGGACCAGTCCTCCTGACTCATCTCCGTGATACCTTCCGCCAGGGCAACGACCTTAGTCAAAACAAGATTGCGGAAATGATCGACGAGCATCTGATAAAAGACCTGCATATCCAGACCGGCGTAATAGCCCTCATCGATCAATTTCAGGCACTGAGCGGCATTTCGGTCCAGAACGGCCTCAGCAATCGCGATCACAAACCGCCGGTCCGTCAGGCCAAGGATTTCTTCAATATTGTGATCTTCAATGGCGGTCCCGGCATAAGAAACGATCTGATCGAAGATGCTTTGGGAATCACGCATACTGCCGTCGCCGGCGGCGGCGATCCAGGCCAGTCCTTTATCGCTGATTCCTATCCCTTCGGCGGCGGCGATCTTTCTGAGGTTGTCGCCGATCTCTTTCAGGGAGATACGCCGGAAATCGAAACATTGACAACGGGATAGAATCGTCGCCGGTATCTTGTGAGTCTCTGTCGTGGCAAAGATAAAGACCACATGGGGCGGCGGCTCTTCGAGGGTCTTCAGGAGGGCGTTGAAGGCCTCCCTGGTAAGCATGTGGACCTCGTCGATGATATAGACTTTGAAACGGGAAGAGGCGGGAAGAAACTTGGTGTTTTCTCGGAGTTCCCGGATCTCATCGATGCCGCGGTTCGAAGCGCCGTCGATTTCATGGACATCCAGGGCAATCCCCTCGGTAATCTCCCGGCAATGGGTGCATACCTGGCACGGCGTCGGCGTCGGCCCCTGTTCACAGTTCAGGGCCTTGGCAAGAATCCGGGCAACCGATGTCTTCCCAACTCCCCGGGGACCACTAAAAATAAAGGCATGGGCTATCCGGTCGAGCTTGACGGCGTTCTGGAGGGTGCGGATGACGTGATCCTGACCGGCGACATCCTCAAATACTTGCGGGCGCCACTTCCGGGCCATGACCAGATATTCCACCGGGGGGGTTGTCATATAAAAACAATTAAGAATAGCCGGGTTTCCCCGTAGCACACACCGGTTATTGCTACCGCTGCTTCCTTCCGGACCTGACGGGGTTTACAATCCGACGTTGCACGGGACCCGGCTATTTTTTCCTTTTCAAATTTTGGGCATTATAGAAAGGCGATGCTTGATCTGTCAAGGAGAATAATAGGGTCAGAATTGATCCTGACCCCCTTGACCTATTGACGCGGTTGAAGCACGATGATAATAATTATTAAAAAAGGTGCCACCATGAGTGTATTTCCAATTATGAAAAAAGTTCCCGGCGACGGCGTCGACATACAGCTTGCCGGCTGGTGCGATTTTGACGCGACAATTCAGGGAGCTATTCTTTGCATACACGGCCTTTCGGCCAATCTCCAGTGCTGGAGCCAGATCGCCGCATCTCTCCGGACAGGACGTCCCCTCATGGCCATGGACCTCCGGGGCAGGGGACATTCCGGCCAGCCGCCGACTGGTTATTCCCTCGCCGCCCATGTCGAGGACATCCACTGCGTCCTTGACGCTCTGAAAATAGACCGGATCACCCTCATGGGACATTCCCTGGGGGCCTACATCAGCCTCGCCTTCGCCGCCGCCCATCCGGAACGGATGGACCGTCTGATCCTCGTGGACGGGGGCGGCGATCTCCCCCCGGAGCAGTGGGAACTGGTAAATCAGGCCATCAAGCCCGCCCTTGCCCGCCTCGGCAAGGTCTTTCCTTCCTTTGAGGAATATGTCGCCCCACTGAAACATTCTCCCCTCTTCCAGCCCTGGACGGAGGTCCTGGAAAACTACTTCCGCTATGAAATCATAGCGGTGGATGGCGGCATCCGCTCCCGGATCAACCCGGACAATATCTGGGAAGAAGCGGAAAATCTGGCCAAGGCCGATATCGGATCTAAATACTCGCAAGTCCCCTGCCCCACCCTGATCCTGCGGGCAACCGATGGCCTCTTTGTCAAAGAGGACGTCGTCCTGCCGATGGAAACGGCGGAGTTGATGGTCCGCCAGATCCCCCAGGCCCGTCTTTTTGACGTGGCGGGAACCAATCACTATTCCATCGTCTTTTATCCCCACGCCGGGCGGGATCAGGCCATTGCCGATTTCCTCGCTGGTCAATAGGCATTGGTCGATAGGGCAGGCCGGACATATCACGTGTCCCTGACAAAACCGGGGAGGATCGTTGCATAATATTTCATAATGTAATATAATGAAACCCATAGAAAATAAGTTGGAGGATAAATTATGCCAAAAGCCGTCAAGATATCCGATGAACTGGCAATCAGCGCCGCGGTGTTTGCCGGCGTCGAGGGTCGATCAGTCGCCGGTCAGGTGGAGTACTGGGCCAAACTGGGAAGGGTGGCGGATGAAAACGCCGATCTTCCTGTCTCCCTGATCAAGGAGATTCTCATCGCCCGGGCTCAGGTGCGAAATGGATTGAAGACACCCTATGTCTTTGGAGAAGGCGAATGAACCGGCAGGTTTACCAGTCGCACCTTTTTGAGAGGAATAAGAACCGTCTGACCAAGAGTGAGATTACCGTTTTAGATGACGAGATCCGGCGCATTTGCGCAGCGCCCGAAATCGGCGAAGTGAAAAAGGGAGACCTGACAGGTGTTTCCGTGCACAAATTCAAGGTCCGGGACAAATTGTTTCTTCTAGCCTATGAATACGATGAAATGAATATTATCCTCCTTGCCTTGGGGGCTCACGAAAATTTCTACCGCGATCTGAAACGATATTTGTCTTGATTTGGTAACTGTTCGCCGAGGTATCATATTGTTCTTGTTTAGTTTATTTTAAAAAAAGTCCCAAGAAGGTCCACCAACAAGAACATCGGTTTTTTCGCTATCATATCTGATACTTCAACTATTCCGGAGTCCGGAATAGTTGGAAAAGAAACAAGGAGGGTAATCAGCACATGGCTACGAAATATGTCAAAGCACGGCTGTATAAAATCAAGCTCGCCGAGCTGCAAGCGGACCCGAACCAGGCGCGTAAGTTCATGGATCCCATCGCTCTCAATGAGCTTACGGCATCCATCCAGAAACTCGGGGTCCTGACGCCTATTCAGTTTCGTCAGGACGATCAGGGGGGCCTGTTTATCGTCGCCGGCCACCGCCGCGTAAAGGCTGCCCAAAAGGCGGGTTTGACGGAAATCGCCGGTACTTTCACCGACGGCGACACCCGGTTGCAGGGCTTTGTGGAGAATCTCCAGCGGGAAGTGCTGCTGCCCATCGACGAGGCGGAGGAGATGGACGCCCTGATGAAGGAGTATTCCTTCAATCAGAATCAGTTATCCGAAGCCCTCGGCAAGCCGACTTCTTCCGTTTACGAGACCATGACGCTGAACAAACTACCCGTGGATATCCGCGACGCCATCCGGGGAAATCCGAACATTACCAAATCCCTGCTCCTGGAAGCCGCCAAGGAGAAGACGGAATCGACCATGCGCCGGAAGTTCCAACAACTGATGGCCAAGGCCGAAAAGGCGGCGCAATCGCCCCTCAAGAAAGAGAAGACATCCAAGGTGCGTTCCCTGATCACGAAGCTGGACGCACTGAGCGGTCAGGTGAACGACTTTCCCTGGCGAGAATGTTCGGAAGACGACCAACATGATCTTGCCAATGCGGCGGCGGGGATACGGCGGTCAACATCCGCACTGCTTACGGACATGGGCGTGTCACCGGGAGAAGACGAGCCGGAATCGCCTCCGAGCAGCAACCTTTCGTAAAGTCTCACACATGTTTGTTTATAAGTTAGAGGTTAATTTTTAATGAAGCTCCCCGCCGCAAGCGGCGGGGAATTTACCCTAAGAGATTAAATTAAATCATCAAACGAAGTTGAAACCGATTAACCAAGGGGGCGGATCATTGGGCGGTAATAGCGACGCAGATAAGAAAACTTTCGCCGAATTCTTTGCCGGCGTCGGGCTGATGAGAATGGGGCTGGAACGTCAGGGCTGGTCGATAAGCTTTGCGAATGACATCGAAGCTCATAAATACGCCATGTACAAAGGGCATTTCTCTGACGCCGACGAGCATTTCGTGCTTGATGATATTCATAAACTTGAAAGCGCCGCGATTCCGACGGTTAATCTGGCGACGGCTTCCTTAATGAAACCATGAATACGATTAACGAATTTCGAATAGATCAGCTTTATACAAACGATCAAATACGTTTTTCTTTGAACGTAGAAAATCTTGGTGGGATCAGGCCATCAGTTGATTCGAAGAAAAATCTTCGCCATATTGCCATTTTGACTGCTGCTCAGGAATCAAATAAATTGATTTCTGAAAATCCATATCATGATCGTATTGAAGGCAATATTCTTCTCTATACCGCGCAGGGGCGTGAAGGGGATCAGATAATATCCGGCCGAAACAAGAGGCTATTGGAGCAATATACGATTCCTGTTCCCTTTTATGGATTTGCCAATGTTGGTAAGCAAACCTATCGATTCTTGGGGCTCTTGGAACTCTTACGACATTATCAAGAAGTACAGGCAGATAGAAAGGGTAACTTACGTAAAGTCTGGTTATTCGAATTTTACATTCATAAAGAACCAAATATTATCCCAATTGAACAGGCGTCGATCATAAATGCTGGTCTTTTAATCGAGTCCCGCAGACAGAATCCATTGTCTGAACTTGAGAGGGAAGTTACTGGACTGAATGCTGATGAACAAATACAAGAAGATGTGACCAGTCGTTCAGAAATGGAATGTTTACGAAGCCTCCTTTATCAGATTAAACCCTATAAATTTGAGCATCTGATAAAAACCATAATGGAGTTAAATGGTTTCACGCAAGTTTCTGTAACTACTGTTTCTGGTGACGGAGGAATTGACATTAATGCATATGTCGATATTTCCAACGACTTTTTTGCTGGCACACATGTCCAAGCACAAGTAAAAAGGTGGCGTCATGCCATCGGGAGTGTTGAAATCAACAACTTCAGGGGGGCGCTAAATGTGACGGCAAAAGGGGTATTTATCACGACCAGTCAATATACACGTGCAGCAATTGTTGAAGCGCGGCATCAGACAAAGCCTTCCATCACCCTCATAGATGGTGCAAAATTAACTTCAATTATCATCAAGAATAATTTCAATGTAAGAGAATTCTTAAATGGAGGTTGAAAAAATGCACCCAATAGAATCGATAAATCGGCAAAGCTTAGATTCTAATTTGTCAATTGCGATAAATGAAGAACATTCACCAATAACATGGATTAATACCATCCTTAAGCACGTAAAAAATAAATCGGGTAACAGAATTGAGCAGCACCTGGTAGGCGCCAAATTGCAGAAGCGTCATGAAAACTGTTCCATCCCGAATCATCCGGCCCATTCTGCAGACGTCCAGACAGAGCGACTTGGCGATTTTTCCATCCATGACGTCGTCTATCATGTCACGGCGGCCCCATCGCAGGCGGTCATTCAAAAGTGCGCAGCCAATATTCGCGCCGGTAAACGTCCGATTCTGCTTGTTCCTCAAAATAAAAAGGCGGCGGCTTCGGGATTTGCCGAACTGGAGAATCTTGAACACCAGATCAGCGTGATCGCCATCGAAGATTTTATCGCTGTCAATATCATCGAAATTTCCAGCAGCGAGAAAACTGATTTCTTTCAGATATTGAAAGACATTATCGAAATCTATAACAAACGTCTTGCGGATGTGGAAACGGACATGTCTTTGCGAATTGAGATTCACTGAAAGTTTTTTAGGCGTCCCCCGGATTGACGACATCGCAAATAGTCTTGGGTGAAAAAGGGGTATCTGATCCCCTGAATGACGAGGAGAAGGAAAATTATGAACGGGCTGATTTCTGAAGAAATTTATGACGTTTATCTCCAGGCGCTCCTCACCGGGGAGAGAGGGCAATGTGTCAAGCTCGTCAACGGGCTCCTGGAGCGCAAGATTTCCCTTTATGACCTCTATGTTCACCTTTTTCAACGAGCCATGTATCAGGTGGGTGCACTCTGGGAATTCAACCAGATCTCCGTAGCCGTTGAGCATCTGGCCACGGCGATTACGGAAGGCCTCCTGACCCTCGTTTACCCGCTGATCTTTGCCGCCGAACATAATGGCAAGAAGGCGGTCATTTCCTGTGTGGCCAGTGAGTATCACCAATTGGGCGGTAAAATGGCGGCGGATTTTTTTGAACTAAACGGCTGGGACAGTTATTTTCTTGGGGCCAACACCCCTCCCGAGGAACTGCTCAAGCTCCTCCAGGATAAGAAGCCGGATCTCTTAGGATTGTCGCTCAGTATTTACTTTAACATGGATAGTCTCCACCGGGTGCTGGAACAGGTGCGGGGTTCTTTCCCGGAACTTCCCGTCCTGGTGGGGGGGCAGGCCTTCCGTTGGGGCGGAAGCGACATTGCCGAGAAGTATCCGGCCGTCACTTACCTGCCGACGCTGATCGACCTGGAAGCCTTTATTCGGAAGGGTTGAATCCTATGGAAAGACTGGATATTGGAGAGGACCTGACCAGATATTTATTTCAGGATGCCGCCATTCTGTTTCTGATCCTTGACCCGGCGGGAAGGATCATCGACGCCAATAATTACACCCGCCGTCTGACCGGCGACGACCTGATCGGCAAGGCCCTCCCTGACGTGATACTTGATTTTACGGGGACCGTTAACCTGCCGGGCCTGCTGCAAAAGAATGACAAGTTACAGTTGCTGAATGTCCGGACCCGGTCCGGCCTGCCCCAGACCTTCTATTTTCACTTTATTGAAAGCGGCGAAAATATCTTGGCCTTTGGTGAGATCAACAGCCTGGAAATAGAAACACTGCGTAAAAATCTCCTTTCCGCCAACAATGAATTAAGCAATCTGAGCCGGGAGTTGCAGAAAACGAACGCTGAACTGGTAAAACTAAACGAGCTCAAGAATCAATTCCTCGGCATGGCGGCCCATGACCTGCGAAACCCCATCGGCGTCATTCTGACCTACAGTGATTTCCTCCTGGAAGAAGCGGGGGATGTCCTGAAGGAGGAGCATGCCCAGTTTCTGGCGATTATCCGCAAATCCAGCGAATTTATGCTCTCTCTCCTTAACGACCTGCTTGACGTCGCCAAAATAGAGTCGGGCCGGCTGGATCTGGACCTTGAGCCCGCAGACCTGGTCGCCCTGATCCGGAATAATGTGACGCTGAATCAGTCCCTGGCAGACAAAAAGTCAATCCGGATCATTTTCCGGAACGATATGCCCCTGCCAACCATCTTGATGGACCGCACGAAAATCGAGCAGGTTTTGAACAACCTGATTTCCAATGCCATAAAATTTTCGCCCCTCGGGACGACCGTGGAGGTGAATATCTTAAAAAGCGCGAACCATCTCACCGTTTCCGTTCGAGATGATGGACAGGGAATTCCAGAGAGCGAGCGGAAGAAACTCTTTCAACCCTTCTCCAGAACGAGCGTCAAAAGCACGGGGGGAGAAAAGAGCACCGGGCTGGGGCTGGCTATCGTCAGGAAAATTGTGATGGGGCACGGGGGCAAAATCGGCGTCGATAGCGAGGTCGGCAGGGGATCGACCTTTTATTTCACCCTGCCGTTAACTCCTTCAAATCATGAATAATTGAGGAGCTACGGACATGACGAAAGATGAATTGGTAGCAACTGCGAACAAACTGCCCCATTTCGGCGTCGAGGCTGCCGGCGAGTATGCGGCCAAGCGGGACATCCTGGCCTCGGAAATCAACAGGATCATGAGCGGAAGGCTGGATCTGAGAGAACTCATCGGCGAAGGGAATCAGTCCATGATGGAGGACAATCACCGGAATCATGCCCGTTTTATCGGCTCTCTCATCCAGGATTTTTCATCGCAAGTGCTCGTGGAGACGGTTCTGTGGGTTTTTCGGGCCTACCGCAGTCACGGCTTCCGGCTGACCTACTGGCCGGCGCAATTAGACTCCTGGGTGGAGGTCATGAGGAATGAGCTTTCCCCCCAGGCGTTCGCAGAAATCTACCCCCTCTATCACTGGATGATCATTAATCAGCCCGCCTTTGTCAGTCTGAGCGATGAGCTGGTCGGGAAAGGATAGTTATATGGAGGAGCAGATCAAGATTATCGTCGTCGATGACGACGCCAATTTGCTCTTTGCCACCGCACGCATCCTGACCTCAGCGGGATACGAAGTCGAGACGGCCACGGGAGGCATAGAGGGTCTGGAAAAAATCCGGGCCCGCCGGCCGGACCTCGTGCTGCTGGATGTCGTCATGCCCGATTTGGACGGCATAACCGTTTGCCGTCACATCAAGTCTGATCCGGACCTTCGTAATGTTTATGTTATCCTTGTCTCCTCCATGAAGACGGAGACGGCTCAGCAGTCCAACGGCCTGGAATCCGGGGCGGACGGCTATATCGCCCGGCCCATCGACAAACGTGAACTCCTCGCCCGGGTGGAAGCCATGATCCGCATCAAAAGGGTTCAAACCGCCCTGGCAGAATCGGAATCCCGTTACCGCCTCCTCTTCAGCCAGATGATCAGCGGCTGCGCCCTCCATGAAGTTATTTGCGACGCAAACGGCGTTCCCATTGATTACCGGTTCCTCGATGTGAACCCCGCCTTTGAAAGGTTGACCGGTCTGGTGCGGGAACAGGCGGTGGGGAAAAAGGTGTTGGATATCCTGCCGGATACGGAACGGCTCTGGATCGAACGTTACGGCCGGGTCGCTCTTACCGGGGCGCCGGATCACTTTGAGGGTTATTCCCGGTCCTTCGACAAATATTTTGAAGTCCTGGCCTACCGTATCGAGAAAGATAAGTTTGCCGTCACCTTTACGGATGTTACGGAGCGGAAACAGACGGAGGAAAAATTGAAATACGCCGCCCTCCATGATCCGCTGACGGGCTTGCCCAATCGCCGCCTCTTTTCGGACCGTCTGGATCAGGCATTGAAAAAGGCCAGGCGCGATCATGAGCAGGTGGCAATTTTATATCTCGACCTCGATGCTTTCAAACCCGTCAACGATCTTTATGGGCATGAGACCGGCGATCGCGTGCTCCAGGAGGTTGCCCTGCGCATTCAGGACTGCATTCGGGCCGTCGATACGGTAGCCAGGATCGGCGGGGACGAGTTTGTAGTCCTGCTGGAGGACATTGAGAATCGGGAGGCAGCCCGGAAGGTTGCCCAAAAGATCACGGACGCCATCCATGAACCCATTTTGGTAATCGATCATGTCTGTCGCGTCGGCGCAAGCATCGGCGTCAGCCTCTACCCTGAAGATGGAGACGATCCCGACAGCCTTTTGAAAATTGCCGACCAGGATATGTATGAAGTAAAAAAAGGCAGATAATCTCAGGATATCGAAGATCTAAAATGTTGACTATCCCACCCAAGTTGTTTACAATGTTCGTGGAAATGAACAACAAACAGAGGGGTGTTTATTCGTACCAGACATAATGACCATGGATGATCGGCTTGTCCAGCAGGAGGGACAGCATGAAAAAGAAGAAGATCGTACCCTTGGCGCAAGAAATCCCCGCGTCTGACGAGCGGCGGCCGGACGCATCAGTTGAGACACCGTCGGACAAGTCCCCCATAACTGCGGATAAGCCCATTGAAACCCCGCCCGAGGCCGACACGTTCAGCCACGAACAGGCGGGCTTTCCCATCGTCGGCATCGGCGCCTCCGCCGGAGGGCTGGCAGCGTTCGAGGCCTTCTTTTCCGCTATGCCCGCCGCCGATCCCGGCATGGCCTTTGTCCTCGTCCAGCATCTGGCCCCGGACCACAAGAGCATCCTTACCGATCTGATCCGGCGGTATACGCGGATGCATGTTTACGAAGTCGAGGACGGGATGGTGGTTCAACCCAACTGCACTTACATCATCCCCCCCAACCGGGATATGGCCTTCCTGAACGGAGCCCTCCAGCTCCTCGAACAGACCATGCCCCGGGGCATGCGTCTGCCCATTGACTTTTTCTTCCGTTCCCTTGCCCAGGACCAGCGCGAACGGGCCATCTGCATCGTCCTGTCCGGCACAGGCAGCGACGGCACCCTGGGCATGCGGGCAATCAAGGGCGAGGGGGGAATGGTAATGGTGCAGAACCCCGAATCCACGGAATACGACGGGATGCCCCGGAGCGCCATCGCCACGGGCCTTACGGATTATGTCCTGCCCCCGGCGGAGATGCCGGCCCAGCTCATCGCCTACGTCGCCCATGCCTTTGGCAAAAGACACGGTCCCGTCTCTCCCCCCACCCCCAAGGCCGAGAACTCCCTGAAAAAAATCTGTATACTGCTGCGCACCCAGACGGGTCATGACTTTTCCCTCTACAAGCAGAACACCATGGTCCGCCGTGTGGAGCGGCGCATGGCCGTCCACCAGATCGACCGGATGGACGGGTACGTGCGCTACCTCCAGCAAAATCCGGACGAGGGGGATGCCCTCTTTCGTGATCTCCTGATCGGGGTTACCAATTTTTTCCGGGACCCCGAAGCCTTCGCCGCCCTTGAGGAAAAAGTTATCCCCCAGCTCTTTGCCGGCAAGCCCGCAGGCGGCATAATCCGTGTCTGGTCACCGGGATGTTCCACCGGTGAGGAGGCCTATTCCCTGGCCATCCTCCTCCAGGAGCGCCTGGATGCTTTGAAACAGACCTTCAAGGTGCAGATGTTCGCCACAGACATTGACAGCCGGGCCATAGACACGGCCCGGACCGGCGTTTACCCCGCCAGCATCGCCGCCGACGTCACGCCGGAGCGGCTGACGCGCTTTTTCTCCCATGACCAGGAGGCCGGCGTTTACCGCATCCAGAAAAGCATTCGCGACCTCCTGGTCTTCTCCGAACAGGACATAATCAAGGACCCGCCCTTCTCCAAGCTCGACCTGATCAGTTGCCGGAACCTGTTAATTTATATGGGCGGCGAGTTGCAGAAGAATCTCATTCCTCTGTTCCACTATGCCTTAAACCCCGGGGGTGTCCTCTTCCTGGGCACCTCGGAGACGGTGGGGGAATTTCTCGACCTTTTTGCCCCGGTGGACCGCAAGTGGAAGCTCTATCAACGCAAAGGAGACACCCAGGGCGCCTACCTCACGACGAGGGGAGGGTTTATCCCGCCTCTGATCAAAGCCAGGAACGTTCCGGCTCCGGCAAAAGCGGCGACCAACGAGGCAAGCAAAGTCCCCATCCGCGAGCTGGCCGAACAGTCCCTGCTCCAAGAGTACACCCCGGCCAGCGTGGTCGTCAACGAGCGCGGCGATATCCAGTACATCCACGGCCGCACGGGGAGATACCTGGAACCGGCCCCGGGAAACGTCGGGATGAATATCATCAGAATGGCCCGGGAGGGATTGCGACTGGAACTGAACGCGGCCCTCCACAAAGCGGCGGCCCGCAAAGAGACGAGGCACTGCCCGGGCCTGCAGGTCAAAACCAACGGTGATTTCGTCAACGTCAATCTGACGGTCCGGCCCCTAATCGCAGGACCGGAGGCAACGGCTAACCCCGTTCTTTTCCTGGTCAGTTTTGAGGACGCGCCGGCGGCGCTCCCGGTCCGACCTGGACAGAAAGTGGGGACAGGGGACGGCATAAGGAATCTCTTTGGAGACAGCGACGCCCGGGTGGCAACACTGGAGCAGGAGCTGCGGGCCAAGGAGGAACACCTCCAGATCACCCTCGAGGAGATGGAGACTTCCAACGAAGAACTCAAGTCCTCCAACGAAGAAATGCAATCGGTAAATGAAGAATTGCAGTCCACCAACGAGGAACTGGAGACCTCCAAGGAGGAACTGCAATCGGTCAACGAGGAGCTGGCCACGGTCAACACCGAGTTGCAGCAGAAGGTATTTGAACTGTCCCGGTCCAATAACGACATGAACAACCTCCTGGCCGGAACCGGTGTAGGCACCGTCTTTGTGGACCATCAAATGAATATCCGGCGCTTTACCACCGCCGCCACCAAGCTGATCAACCTGATTCAAACGGACGTGGGGCGGCCGGTGGGCCACATCGTCTCCAACCTCCTGGGATACGACCGCCTCGTGGAGGATACGCAGGCGGTATTGGACACCCTGATTCCCAAAGAGGTGGAAGTGCAGACCAAGGCGGGCGATTGGTATCTGATGCACATCCGTCCCTATCGCACCCTGGAAAATGTCATCGAGGGGGCGGTCCTCACCTTTTTCGAGGTCACGGATATGAAACGGGCCCAGGAAGCGCTGCGGGACTCCGAGGCCCTGCGCCGTCTGGCCGTAGTGGTGCGGGACGCCTGCGATGCCATCACGGTGCATGATCTGGAGGGCCGCATCCTCGCCTGGAATCCGGCGGCGGAAAGGATGTACGGCTGGACTGAGGCCGAGGCCATGGCCGTGAACATCCGCGAGATGATCCCGGTGGAGCGCCGCGCCAAGGCGTTGACCATCGTGAAGAAATTGAGCCGAAAGAAGGTGCTGGAGCCCTACCAAACCCAACGGGTCGCCAAAGACGGGCGGATTGTGGAGATCCAGCTCACTGCCACGGCACTTGTCAACAACGCCGGAGAGATTTACGCCATTGCGACGACGGAGAGAGAAGCAGTGAAAATTTAGGCACGATTCAGTTGGTTCCTTATGATTACATTCGTTTCAGGAAGATTAACGTTTGGACAAGTCATAAGGATAGTGATGGGGGAACCGGAGGACAATGGAGGTAGCTGAGTCATGACCGGAGAAAAAAATACCACCCCTCATGGCGGTCTACGGCGCCGGCAAGCGGAGGATCTATTACGGGAAAAAGCCGCCGGGACGGTGAAAAGCGGAGAAGTCCTTTCCCCCGAAGAAGCGCGGCAGCTGGTCCACGAGCTGCGGGTGCACCAGATCGAGCTGGAGATGCAGAACGAGGAACTGCGCCGGGCACAGGAAGAATTGGAAGCTTCCCGGGCGCGGTATTTCGATCTGTACGATCTGGCCCCGGTAGGGTATTTCACCCTCAGCGATAAGGGGCTGATCCTGGAGGCCAACCTCACCGCCGCTACCATGTTAGGCGCGTCGAGAAGCACCTTGGTCAAGCATCCGTTGACCAGCTTTATCCTCCCCGAGGACAAGGACATTTACTACCGGCGCCTCAAGCTGCTCTTTGAGACAGGAGCGCCCCAGGTGTACGAGCTGAGGATGCTGCGTCAGGACGGAATGTCATTATGGGTGCGGATTGTGGCAATTGTGGCCCGGGACTCTGTCGAAGCGTCCCTATGTCGCGCCACGATCAGCGACATCACCGACCGCAAGCGGGCGGATAAGGCTCTGCAGGAGAGCGAGGAGAGATTCAAAAACCTGTATCAGGAAAGTCCAATTCCAACCTTCACCTGGCAGAGAAAAGGAGACGATTTCATTCTTATCGATTTTAACCGCGCCGCGATTCAGGTCACCAACAGAAAAGCCTGCGACCATCTCGGAAACAGCGCCGTGGAACTTTATAAAAACGGACCCCAAATCCTCAGTGACATGAATCTTTGCTTCCAGGAACGGTCCGTAGTGAGACGGGAGATCACCTCCCGGCACTTCGCACCGGGTTGCCACCTGTCCGTGAATTATGCTTTCATTCCTCCGGATCTGATTATCGTCCAGACGGAAGACCAAACAGACCGCAAGCGGATGGAGGAGGCCCTGCAGGACAGTGAAAAGAGATACCGTGAACTGAGTATTTTAGATGACCTCACCCAGCTTTATAATTCCAGGTATTTTTATCACCAGCTAAAAATAGAGGTCGATCGCCTAACCCGCTATGAGGAACAACCCCTGACGCTCCTTCTCCTCGATCTTGACAATTTCAAGCATTTCAACGACACTTACGGTCATGTCGAGGGAGACCAGGTCTTGTTGCGACTCGGCCAGGTGGTAAAAAGATGCCTACGTCAGACGGATTCCGCCTATCGTTATGGCGGCGAAGAATTCACCATCCTCCTGCCTATGACCACCAGCAAGGATGCCGCCGTGACTGCGGAAAGAATCAAAACCGGATTCAAGAAGGAAATTTTTTCTCCGACACCAGGTAAAGACGTCCATGTGACGGTGAGCATCGGGCTTGGCCAGTACAATCTGGGAGAAGAAATGAAGACTTTCGTGCACCGGGTCGACCAGCTCATGTACCAGGCAAAAAAGAAAGGGAAAGACCGGGTTTGTTCTGATTCATAGCATCAAGAACATTCCAAATAGTAGCGGATGATTGCATTCGTGTTGGGAAGATGAGGGGAATCCATTGATTAAAAAAAAGCAACCCAGTCCGGAATGGGCCGGCATCCCGCCGAAAGGCTCTGGACAGACGGACACTTTGCGCCAGCAGGCGGAGAACGTATCCCGGGAAATTGCCGCCTCTTCAGCGAAAAATGTAGAGATCCTTTCCCCCGAAGAGGCGCGGCAGTTGGTCCACGAGCTGCGGGTGCATCAGATCGAGCTTACGATACAGAACGAGGAAATGCGCCGGGCACAGGAAGAACTGGAAGCTTCCCGGGCGCGGTATTTCGATCTGTACGATCTGGCGCCGGTGGGCTATTTCACCATCAGCGAGAAGGGGCTGATCCTGGAGGCCAATCTCACTGCCGCTAACATGCTGGGTGTGGCGAGAAGCGCCTTGGTCAAGCATCCCTTGACCAGCTTTATCCTTTCTGCGGATCAGGACGTCTACTACCAACACCGCAAGCTGCTCTTTGAGACGGCAGCGCCCCAGTTGTGCGAGCTCAGGATGCAGCGTGCGGGCGCCACTCCCTTCTGGGTGCGCACAGACGCAACCTTGGCGCAGGATGTTGACGGCGCCTCCATATGCCACACCGTGATGGTTGACATCAACGAACGGAAGCACATGGAGGAGTCTTTACGTGAGAGTGAGTTAAAACACAGACTCTTGTTTGATAGCGCCGGCGACGCGATTTTCATCCACGACATGGACGCGCGGATGCTGGCAGTCAACCGGCTTGCTACCGAGCGAACCGGTTACACACAGGCAGAGCTGATGTCCATGACGGCTGACCAGATAGACACCCCGGAGGAAGCTCCCCACGTGCCGGATCGGATCGCCCGGCTGATGGAACACGGTCGTCTCACCTTTGAAACCGTGCATCAGTGCAAGGACGGTTCACCCGTCCCGACTGAGGTCAGCGCGCGGTGGATTACTTGGGATGGTCAGCCGGCGATTATGAGCATCTGTCGCGACATCACCGCACGTAAGCAGGCAGAGGGGGCAATGCGGGAGAGCGCCGAACGGATGAGAAAGGCTTTGGGAGCGACCGTTCAGGCCATAGCGGGGATTGTTGAAACGAGGGATCCTTACACGGCAGGGCATCAACGGCGGGTGGCTCATCTGTCCCGAGCCATTGCAACGGAGATGAAACTTCCCGCCGACCGGATCGATGGAATCCGGATGGCGTCCGCTATCCACGACCTCGGCAAGATATCCGTTCCCGCGGAGATTCTCAGCACTCCGAAAAAATTATCAGCCTTGGAATTCAGTCTTATCAAAACCCATGCCCAGTCCGGTCATGATATCTTGAAGGATATCGAATTCCCCTGGCCTGTGGCGAGGATGATTCGGGAACATCATGAACGGATGGATGGTTCCGGTTATCCCCGTGCTCTGATTGGGGAAGAAACCCTCCTGGAGTCAAGGATTCTGGCCGTGGCCGACGTAGTGGAATCCATGGCCTCGCACCGTCCCTACCGCGCCGCCTTGGGATTAGATGCGGCACTGGCAGAGATTGAGAACAATAAAGGAACCCTTTATGACGCGGATGCGGTGGATGCGTGCCTGAAAATATTCAGGGAAAAGGGGTATAAGCTGGATTAGGAGAGCAGTGGCATGAACCATGATCCGGGGACGCCAGCAGACAAGGCAAGGATAATTGATGATGGCGAATTAAATGACTAAAGAAAACCAATCCGCCATAGACGGCGCCGGTGCCACTTTGAGAGGCTCAGGGCAGACCCTCCGCCGGCGGGCGGAGGATATCGCCCGGGAAAAAGCCGCCGGAATGGCGAAAAACGTGGAGGCTCTGTCCACTGAGGAGGTGCGGCAGTTGGTCCACGAGCTGCGGGTCCATCAGATCGAGCTGGAGATGCAGAACGAGGAACTGCGCCGGACACAGAGAGAAGTGGAAGCCTCAAGGAAGCGGTATTTCGACCTGTACGATCTGGCGCCGGTGGGCTATTTCACCCTCAGCGAGGCGGGGCTGATTCTGGAGGCCAATTTTACCGCCGCCAATGTGCTGGGCGTGGCGAGAAGCGCCCTGCTCAAAGAGCCGTTGACTCGCTTCATCCTTCCTGACGACCAGGACATCTTTTACCGGCATCGCAAGATGCTTTTTGAAACGGGGTCGCCGCAGGTCTGCGAATTCAGGATGCTGCGTGTGGCCGCCGACCCCTTCTGGGCAGGGATAGAGACAACCGTGGCGCAGGACGCTGATGGTGCACCCGTGCGCCGCGCCGTGATGATCGACATCACTAAGCGGAAGCAGGCGGAGCGGAAGCTGCGGGAAAGCGAAGAAAAATTCCGCCTCCTGGTGGAATCTATCAGTGACGTCATTTATGAAATCGACAGCAGGGGAGTGCTTGTCTATATCAGTCCGATTATTAGGGATGTCCTGGGATACGAGCCGGCTGATATTATCGGGAAGAATTTTATCGAATTTGTGCATAAGGATGATCGGACTCGTCTGATGATGCTTTTCTCGGATCTCCGCACGGGAGCAGAAACCCCTTCGGAATATAGATTAACGGACAAATCCGGCAACCCCATCTGGGTACGGACGAAAACCAGACCTATCATGGAAGATGGGGTTTTTTCCGGTGCTCGCGGAACGCTTATGGACGTCACCGAGCGCAAACGGGGAGAAAATGATCTTATTGAAACCGTGCAGCAATTGCAAGATACCCGGGATATGCTGGTCCAGTTCGAAAAACAGGCGGCGATCGGACGCCTGGCTGCGGGCGTCGCCCATGAGATCCTCAATCCCGCCAGCATCATCTCCTCAAGACTCCAGTTTATGGAAGAAGAAAACCTTGCGGAACCGGCCAGGGAAAACTTGCGGGTGAGCCGTGAGCAGCTTCAGAGAATTGTCAATATCACTCGTGATTTACGTCAATCATCCGCAAATCACCAGGTTCATCTTGTAAGCGATGATTTCCGCCGGGTCATCGAAGTGGCTCTGCAGATGACGGAACGCCGGATCAAGGATGATCGCATCCGGATCGATTACGATCCCCCTGTCGAGACCATACCCATAAAAATGGCGATGAACAGGCTGGTGAAGGTGATGGTCCATCTTATCCTCAACGCCTGCGAAGCCATGACGGTTAACGAGGAAAAAATACTGATCATTACTATTCAATATCATGCGTTTCCCCCACAAAATCTTTCTATGCTCCTGACTTTCGCCGATAACGGTCATGGCATTTCCAACGGAAATATGGAATATATTTTTGATCCTTTCTTTACCACCAGAGAGGCAGGAAAAGGTACGGGACTGGGATTATCGGTCTGTAAAGGAATCATCCAGGAGCATGGCGGAACGATTCGCGCGGAGGGTAACGCGATGGGAGGGGCGTCCTTTATCATCGAATTGCCCCTTCACAATCAATGAAGAAAGAAAGCCTCCTCAGGTATGGTTCATGCAGCGTATCATGGATTAGTGGTGCCGTGCGGTGCGGTAAACCCTCGCTGATAGTGAGGACCACCCCCGGCTCTGAATCATGCCGATGCGTTTCTGGACACCCTTGACATGGGGTAACTTGTTCCATATAAGTATGGAAATGTTTCCATAGCGGTCATTCCCTATTCATGACTTGGATCGGAATATCTATGACCTCACGAACCCTTTTATACTTTCCAATTATTCACACCCAGACAGACATGGGGGCTCTCAGCGAATCGATCAGGAAGGTAACCCTTCAGAAGCTCGGCGAGCGCGTCTGGCGGCGGAAGATAAATCTTGTCAAACAATTCTGGGCTGATCTGGAAAGCAATCTTAATAAACGTTCCCTTGACTATAACCAAACCCGCCTGTATCAGGACGGCCTGCCGGTATGTGGAAAAGAACTTGATATCGTTACTGAATTAGCAAAGAAGGGTAGTCCGAATCACGAACTCCTGGTCCGGTTGATGGAAAAGGGGGCAACGGTTATGGGCACGGAATCGGCGGAATTGCTGATCGAGGAATATCATCTTATCAAAAAGATTCTCGAAACCGGGAATGTCCACGACGCCATGGCGATCGAGGCACGGCAAAAGGCGGCCGGCGACCTCCTCCTTGCGAAACGTGATGCCTTCATTGCGGAAAAGATCGCAACGACCCTACAGGCGGGGGAGACGGGGGTTCTTTTCCTGGGCATGCTGCACAATCTCGCCAGTCTCCTGCCGGCAGATATAGAGGTATCCTATCCCATGAACCGTCCTTTAGGTAAGAAGGGGAAATAAGATGGCTGACCATATCTCAAGCATCCTCGTTGTCGATGATGAAGAAGAAATACGGAAGATCCTGAGCCGTATCCTGGAGAAGGAAGGCTTCAAGGTTGTCACCGCTGCGGATGGACAGCAGGCGATGCAGAAGATCTGCTTTGAAACCCCCGATGCCGTTCTGCTCGACGTGCGCATGCCCGGTCTCAGCGGCATGGAGGTCCTGAAAAAAATAAAGGAAATTGACGACGATCTGCCGGTGGTCCTCGTAACGGCGTACGCCGATATTCACCAGGCCGTCACGGCCATGAAGGAAGGGGCCTACGATTATCTGGCCAAACCCTTCGACAATGATGAAGTGGTCTGGATTACCCGCAGGGCCCTGGCGGAAGGCCAATTAAAGAGGAATCTCAAATCCATCGATAATAATTATAGCGGTAACTTCGGCCTGATCGAGAACATGGGACCAAGCGACAAGATTGCCCGCCTGGTTGCGGATATTCACCGGGTGGCAAAATCCGGTTTTTCCGTGGTCATCATCGGCGAAACAGGTACCGGAAAAGAACTTGTCGCCAGGGCCATTCACGAAGACAGCCCCCGAGCGGAGGGGCCTTTCGTGGCGGTCGATTGCGGGGCCATCCCCGAGAATCTCCTGGAGAGCGAACTGTTTGGCCACGAAAAAGGATCGTTCACCGGGGCAGACCGCCAGAAGTTAGGTAAATTCGAGCTGGCCCACGGCGGCTCCCTCTTTATGGACGAGATCGGAAACATGCCCGCCGGTTCCCAGGCAAAGTTCCTCCGGGTGCTTCAGGACCGGAAGCTCTACCGGGTCGGGGGCGTCAAACCCGTAAACGTTGATATCCGCCTCATTGTGGCCACCAACCAGGACCTCCAGGAAATGGCGGTCGGCGGCGGGTTTCGCAAGGACCTTTATTATCGCCTGAGTGAGTTTACGATCCGCATCCCCTCCCTCCGGGAAAGAAAAGAGGATATCCCCTATTTAGCCAAGCGCTTTCTGGACCGGGCCAATATCGAACTGCAAAAAACGATAACCGGTTTTACGGACGAAGCAGTGGAAACATTGATGTCTTACAACTGGCCGGGAAATGTGCGCCAGCTCCGCTCGGTGATCCGGCGGGCGGCCCTGGTGGCCACGGAGACGATCACCGAAAAGGATCTCAACATCAAGCGGGCCTCGGTGCCGGGGATGGCCTTTTCCCCGAAGGTTCAGGGGACGCCATGGAAAAACGCCTCCCTGAGCGAGATCGTCCAGCAGAGCGTCCTGGCGGTTGAAAAAGAGGTGCTCACGGAAGTCCTTAAATTTACTGGCGGCAACAAGGCCAGGGCGGCCAGGTTGTTGCAGGTCGATTACAAGACCATGCACACAAAGGCAAAAAAATTCGGCATTCAGCAAAACGGAGGGGAAAATGACGACGAAACGCAAGCCAGATAACAAGGATGATAATGCCGATCGGGGCGACATCGGAGGCGGTATTTTCGGCAGTCTTTCGGGATTCATCAATAATTTAGGTGATCTGGCCGAGGCGGGAGAACGCCTTTCCAAGGGCCGGACGACAAAACAGGGTCTGGGGAACAAAGGAGGCGCCGCCGGAGAGAAGGGGGGTAGTGAGAGCAGTTTCAGCCGCATCATCAGCGGTTTGACCGACATTGCCGAAAAACTCAACGAGATCTCGGAAAAAGGGGACACCGTCTCTAAAAAGGGCGAGTTTACCTTCCCTTCCAAAGAAGGGGGTGTCAAGGGTGTCTATGGTTTCAGTCTGAAAACGGGCATCGGCGGCAAGGACGACTCGATCAAGGTGGAGCCCTTCGGCAATATCCGCAAGGACAAGAAAACCGGTGCAGTGGTGGTCCAGGAGATTCACGAACCTCTCATCGATGTCTTTGAAGACACCGACGCCACCACTCTGATTGCGGAAATGCCCGGCGTGGGGCCGGATGATATCAAGATCGAGATCCGGGACGACGTACTGACGGTATTTGCCGAAAAGGGCGAGAAAAAGTACCGGAAGGAGATTCTCCTCAATCATTCCCCCGCTAAAGACAGGATTAAGGTGACCTGCAACAACGGCATCGTGACCATCCGCTGTGAGAAGGCGGGATAAGGGATTGGTGAGGAGCTATGAAAGAGACTGAAAGACCACTTATCAAGCTGAAGGTAACGGAAGCATTGACCAAGGATGTCGGACGCGCCCTGGCCCGGATGGGGCCGGAAGACCTCGAACGGCTCCAGGCGGCAATCGGCGATACGGTGGAGGTCGAGGGAAAGCGCAAGGCCCTCTGCAAGGTCATGCCCGCCTTTAAAGAGATCCGCGGCCAGTCCCGGGTCCAGTTGGACGGCCTGACCCGGGAGAACGCCGGCGTCGGTCTCGACGAAACGGTGAAAATAAGTAAAGTGAAATGCCGTCCGGCGGAGCGGATCGTCCTGACGCCGACCAACGTCACTCCGGCGGAGCGGGATTTGCAGTACATCGGGAGTTTGCTGGACGGACTGCCGGTCGTGGAAGGGGCCAAGATACAGGCGGCCCTGTTCGGAAGCCGCGCCGCCTTCTTCAAGGTGGAATCCGTGACGCCCAAGGGGCCGGTAATCATCAACCCGGCCACCATCCTAGTCATCGGCAAGTCTCAGGGAGAAGAAGCAGGGGCCGGACGGACCCTCGCCTATGAGGACATCGGCGGCCTGAAATCACAACTCCAGCGGATCAGGGAGATGATTGAACTGCCCCTGCGCTATCCCGAGGTTTTTGAACGCCTCGGAATCGACGCGCCCAAGGGCGTTCTCCTCTATGGCCCTCCAGGATGCGGGAAGACCCTCATCGCCCGGGCCATCGCCCATGAGACGGAGGCCAATTTCTTTTCCGTCAGCGGGCCCGAGATCATCCATAAATTCTACGGCGAGAGCGAGGCCCATCTTCGTAAGATCTTTGAAGAAGCCTCCCGAAAGGGACCGAGCATCCTGTTTCTCGACGAGATTGACGCCATCGCTCCCCGCCGGGAAAACGTCGTCGGGGACGTCGAAAAGCGGGTTGTCGCCCAGCTTCTTGCCCTCATGGACGGCCTGAACAAAAGACAGAACGTCATCGTCATCGCCGCCACCAATATCCCCAACGCCCTTGACCCGGCCCTGCGACGTCCGGGCAGGTTCGACCGGGAAATTGTCATTCCGATCCCCGATCGGCGCGGCCGTCTGGATATCCTGGAGATCCACAGCCGGGGAATGCCCCTGGCAGAAGACGTCCATATGGAGCATCTTGCTGAGATCACACATGGTTTCGTCGGTGCGGATTTAGAGGCCCTCTGCCGGGAGGCGGCCATGAGTTGCCTGCGCCAGATCATGGGGGAGATCGATTTCGGTCATACCGGGATTCCCTACGAAACCCTCGCAAAGCTCGAGGTTCGCATGGATGATTTTCTGACAGCCCTGCGGGAGATCGAACCATCGGCCATCCGGGAGGTCTTCGTTGAATCCCCCAATGTCCACTGGGAAGATGTGGGCGGTCTGGCCTCTCTGAAGGAGCGCCTCATCGAGGCCGTGGAGTGGCCCCTGAAGTATCCCCACCTTTTTGAAAAGGGAGGCGTGACGCCGCCCAAGGGGATTCTCCTCGTCGGCCCGCCGGGGTGCGGCAAGACCATGATGGCCAAGGCGATTGCCACGGAGAGTCAGGTAAATTTCATCTCCGTCAAGGGACCGGCCCTCATGTCGAAATGGGTCGGAGAGTCGGAAAAGGGAGTCCGTGAAATATTTCACAAGGCCAGACAGGCGGCCCCCTGCATCATCTTCTTCGACGAGATCGACGCCCTCGTCCCGACCCGGAGCGCCGGCTCGTCGGATTCCCATGTCTCGGAACGGATCTTGAGCCAGTTTCTAGCCGAGTTCGACGGGATCGATGAACTCCGAGGGGTGCTGGTCCTGGGGGCGACCAACCGCCTGGATATGCTGGACGCGGCGGTCCTCCGGCCGGGACGCTTCGACGAGATCGTGGAGATGATGATGCCGGACGAGCAGGACCGGGAGGCGATTTTTGCCGTCCATCTCCTCCAGAAGCCTGTAGCCAAAGAGATAAAAACCGCCGCTCTGGCCACGAAAACAGATGGCTTCAGCGGCGCCGACATCGCCGCCGTTGTGCGCAAGGCAGCCATGACAGCAGTGCGCCGCGCCGTGGCAACCCTGGAAAAAGGAGGGGAAGAAGAACCGACCATCCTCATCCGACGCCAGGATATCGAAGGGGCCATCGAGGAAGTGCTCAGGGGGATGGGATGAGATAGGAGATGGAGTGAGCATGGGAATCTATCTTTTTTGTCTGACCCCCGCCTCCCCACTCCGGTCAATTACCGGGACGGGGATTGACGGGGAACAGCCTCTTTTTATCGAGGTCGTCGGGGATGTCGCCGCCGTCCTTTCCGAGGTCAATCTCAATGACTTTTCCGGCCCCGCCGCCCAGGAGAAGCTGGAAGATCTGGCATGGGTAGCCCCTCGGGCGTTTCGTCACGAAGAAGTCGTTATGGCCGCCATGGAGCACGGCCCCGTCCTGCCCGTCCGTTTCGGAACGGTTTTTTCTTCCCTGACGGCAGTGGCGGAACCACTGCGGCAGCGCCAGGACGTCTTGAGGAAATTTTTCCAGGATACGGCAGGCAAAAAGGAATGGACCATCAAGGGATATGTGAACCTGCCCCAGGCCCGCGCACGAGTGGCAGCGGAGCGTTTGGCGGCGGAAAAGGATCAATTGGCGGAACTTTCTCCGGGTAAACGCTATTTTTTAGAGCAGAAAATCAAGGGAGCGGTAGATAAGGCGACGTCGTCGTGGATCAAGGGGATGGGGGAGGAAATCGGAAAGTATGCCAGGGAGACATCCGTGGGTTTCAGTGAGTGTCGTCTCCAGTCGCGGGAAGTCACCGGCAGGGACGAAGAGATGTTTTTCCACGGCGCCCTGCTCGTCCCCGACGGGTCCGTGGCCGTCCTGGAACGTATGACCGATGACTGGAACAAGCACCATGCAGCACAGGGGCTCCAAATTGATCTTTACGGCCCCTGGCCGCCCTACCACTTCGCCCCGGCGCTTTAATTGAGGAAGAGGGGTCATGGCCTATCTGTTATACGGCATCGTGAAAGAACCAGAAATTAAAGGGAATTTAACGGGTGTGAAGGGCCAGCCGGTGATGTTTGTCGAAGCCCGGGGCCTCTGCGCCGCCGTATCGGAGCTGGATATCGGAGAAGGGGCGCCGCCGGTTGAAGAACTGCTCGCCTATGCCCAGGTGGTGGAGGCCCTCCATCACCGCCAGGCGGTTGTCCCCATGAGATACGGATGTTTCCTGAACGGGGTTCCGGCGATTCAGGACATCCTGAAGGCAAGGCGGCGTCAATATGAGACCCTCCTTGCGGAATTAGCGGGCCATGTCGAAATGGGGATCCGTATCCTCCTTCCCGAAAAGGAGTGCATAAATATTTCCCCGGATATTACGACGGCGCAGCCAAAGGAAGAAAATGCTATCAGCGGCCGCGCCTATCTTGCTCTCCGGAAGGTCCATTACCGAATGGAGGAGGAGACATCCCAGGGTCGCCAGGCGATCATAGATCGCTATATACAGTATTTTTTGGGACTTTACGCCCGACACCGGGTGGAAACGGACGCAAAAAAAGACGCCGTTGTCTTGTCTCTCTATTTCCTGACGCCGGAGCACAAGGTCAACCGCTTCCGGGAAACCTTCGGGGATATGATGGCGCAAGAAAATGACGAGGCCCTGCTCAGCGGCCCCTGGCCGCCGTACAATTTTGTAACCCCAACCCATCCCCACCCCAACCCTGCCCCTGAAGGGGAGGAAAAGTATAACACAGATTCGGGAAGGCACCTTGATTCATGAACATAAGATGGCATTTTCAGGTGAGAGGAGAGGTTACCGATGGAAGACAAAACCTCGATTACAGCGGGCCATGAACTTTCAGGACGTTACGAGCAACTGTACACCATGCTCCTGGACGCCATCCCCTCGTCCGTCCTCCTGATCGATCAACATTTGCGCATCCTTTCGGCGAATCGAAATTTTCTCGAAAAGGGACAGCGGACCCTTGCGAATACCATCGGCTACCGACTGGAAGAGGTATTCCCCACCATCATTCTCGACCAGATGGATATTACCAAGCGGATCCGCCAGGTAATTGAAAAAAATCAGCCGACCAAGGGAGAGCGAATGACCTACCGTGCCCCCGGGGTGCCCATTCGCATCTATTACTATAACATCCTGCCCTTCACCTGGCAGGGCCGGGTGGAAGGTGCGGTCCTCTTGATGGATGATGTGACGGAGCAGGTGCGCCTGAGCGAAGAGGTGCGGCGGGTGGAGCGGCACCTGGCGAGTATCGTTGAGAGTGCCAGCGATCTCGTCCTGTCCACAGACAAAAAGGGCCGGATTCTGACGTGGAACGCGGCGGCGGAGAGACTCTCCGATTATCGCGAGTCGGAGGTGCGGGAACGCTTGTTTACCGACTTCTGCACTGATGAGGACCGCAAGGAAATCCAGGAGATATTTTCCCGGATTGATTCCCGCAAGTACGCCCAGATGAAGGAATGCCCCTTGCGAACCAGTAAAGGGGTGTTCATTCCCGTTTCCTGGGTCTTTTCCCCCTTGAAGGACAGTTACAATCAGACGGCGGGTGTCGTGGCGGTGGGCCGGGATTTGACGGAACGGCGGAAATTTGAGATGGAGCTGCATCAATCCCAGAAATTTGCCGCTCTTGGGGTCATGGCGGGCGGCATTGCCCATGAAATCAGAAATCCTCTGGCCATCTGCTCGTCAAGTGCCCAGTTTCTCATGGAAGAGGACAGCACGCCAGAGTTTCGCCGGGAGTGCGCTGAAAAAATTCATAAGGGCATCCAGCGGACCTCGGCCATCATCGAGAATCTCCTCAAATATTCTCATCCTTCCACAACGACCCGGACGACCCTAGTCAATCTTATTTCCCTGATCAGGGAAACCCAGACCCTGGTCACCTATCACGCCAATATCCTCAAGATCGAAATAAACACATCCTTTCCCCAGGAACCAGTCATGGTGGAAGGAGTGGCCACCCTGCTGCAGCAGGTCTTCATGAATCTTTTCTTGAACGCTATCACCGCCATGCCCACCGGCGGGCATCTGGGAATTGACGTGAAAATTATCAACTCCGAGATCCGGGTGCAGGTTACGGACACTGGTTGCGGCATCTCTCCCCGGGAAATAGGAAAGATCTTCGATCCTTTTTATACGACTTCCATCGTGGGAAAAGGAACCGGCCTCGGCCTGTCTCTCTGTTATGCTATCGTAAAACAGCACCAGGGAACCATTGACGTGGAAAGCGTGGAAGGCCGGGGCAGCATCTTTACGATAAAATTACCGGCTCGTTATGGCGGAGGGGAATCATGAACGAGAAACACGCCCCGATTCTCGTTGTCGATGACGAGCCAGAGATGTGCTGGATTCTTGAGAATATCATCCGCAAAGCGGGCTTTACAGGGATGAAAGCCTTGAGCGCCCGGGAAGCAATTGCCCTGACAAAAAGCAATAAATTCGGCATGGCCTTTTTAGACGCAAAACTGCCGGACGTTGATGGTCTCGAATTGGCCCGGCAGCTCCGCAAAACGAATGTCCATCTCCCTATAGTCATCGTTTCCGGCTACTTCTACCAGGACGACCTGACCATCGAGGGTGCCCTCCAGTCGGGGCTGATCACCGCCTTCGTCGGCAAGCCCTTCGATCATGACGAGATTGTGAGCGTCATTACCCGCTACGCATCCCGGTAGGGAAAGACCTCCCCTCATCACGGGAATGGATTCCATAGCTACGATTCCCTAACTGCCGCATAGAGAGCGCAGACCTTCCAACTTTTATATTATCGATGCAATCGAAAAGTCCTTAAAAATTCATTTTCTGTCATTTCCGCTTTTCTCAATGTCATTCCCACTCAGACAGGAATCCATTCTTTTCAAGTAGTTTCATGCCTTCTGGATTATGAACATTAATCTTCGATTTCCTTCCTGTGCGGAAATGACGATTTATAACGAACCAAGCATGTCAGGACGGATACGTTCCCCTGGGGATGGCATACATGTTGCTGGTACAGAAGCCAGGCATGCCTAAACAACAAAAATAAGGAGGAATTAGCGATGGCCAAGGTTCAGAAATCAACGGATTCATCGAGTCTGGCGGAAGTTGTCGACCGGATCCTCGACAAGGGTATCGTGATCGATGCCTGGGTGAAAGTATCTCTGGTTGGTATCGAGTTGCTTTCCATCGAGGCGAGGGTAGTTATCGCTTCAGTCGAGACGTATCTCAAATACGCCGAGGCGATTGGTCTGACAGCCAGTGCAGCCGCTCCGGCCTAAGACTTAAGGTATAGGACACCCGTGGGGCGGGGCTTGTGGAAAGCTTCCGCCCCTCACGGGCATTCCGGTATCTGGAGAAAGTGAAGGAGAATCATCATGGGCAAATTGACCGACGACATGACCCGCTTGCGCGGGGAGGTTGACGCCCTGCGGAGTGATCGGGGTGCGCTGATGCAGGATCTGGCGCGCGGGGCCAAGGATCTGGCCTCCACGGTTTCAGCCATGCAGGCTGATTTTGCCGCCGCCCACAACGCAATGGCCAGAAAGAGCAGGAGAGAGCGGGCCTCGTACGTAGCGAGAATCAAGAAGCAGGTCGGCAGGATGAGAAAAGAAACTGCCTCCGATCTTGCGGGCGCCGCTCGCGCCTGGTTCGGTAAAACAAAATAAGACAATAACAACGCAAGAAGGAGGAATTAGCGATGGCAAAGGTTCAGAAATCAACAGATTCATCGAGTTTGGCAGAAGTTGTTGACCGTATCCTCGACAAAGGTATCGTGATCGATGCCTGGGTGAAGGTATCCCTGGTTGGCATCGAACTGCTTTCCATCGAAGCGAGAGTGGTTATTGCTTCGGTTGAGACGTATCTCAAATACGCCGAGGCGATTGGTCTGACAGCCAGTGCAGCGGCTCCGGCATAGGCCTTACCTGAATGAGGGATACCCGTGGGGCGGAGTTGCTTTTGTGGACCGCCTTTCATGGGTATTCCGGTTTCAGGGGAAGATGAAGGAGAATCATCATGGGTAATCTGACCGATGATATGACCCGTTTACGCGGGGAAGTTGACGCCCTGCGGAGCGCACGAGGGGCGCTGATGCAGGGATTAGCGCAAGGAGCCTGCGATCTGGCTGCGACTGTTGCCGCCATGCGGGCCGATTTCACTGCCGCCCATACGGCGATGGCGAAAAAGGCCGGCGAGGAGCGGGGGGCTTTTGTAGCCGCCGTGATCAGCGATGTGAACTCCCTGCTGGGTGACTTTTCCAGAGACCGGGAGGACATGTCCCGGAATGGAAAACATGACAGGGGAATCTTTTTGACAGAAATGAGAAGACAGGTCACGGGCATACGCAAAGAGACAGCGGATGACATGATGGGAGCCCGACTTGCCTGGCGAGGTCAGAGTCCCCCGAAGTCAAGACCCGTTCAATTGAAGAAGGAAACGTTGTTCGTAGCGCCTGTAAAGCCGCCAGTGGAAGAAAAAGCAAAGAAGATGGCCGCAGCGCCTGAGTTAAAGGCAGAGAAGCCGCCGGTCACCTTCAAGGAACCATTGAAAAAAGAAGAGGAAAAGAAGGCAGTCATCGCGGCGCCTGAGTTCGAGATGGAAAAGCCCCCGGTCACCTTCAGGGAACCGCTGAAAAAAGAAGACAAGAAGACGGCAGCGGCGCTGGCACCTCCTGCGGTCGCCCCCCCCAAGGTCAAAATGCCGCCCCCTGCCTTTGCCGCTCCGGAGGCGCCGAAGCAGAAAGAGAAGAGCCGGCTGGATGAAAAACCCGCCAAAACGGCAACCAAAGGTAAACTAGGCAAAAAATAGCGAGATGCCCTGCCCGGATGACCTCGTCCAGGCAGTTCCTGTGAAAGATGTTAATTTGATGGCTGACATGAAGAAAGCGCGTCCGCGCCGGGATCCGGTGGTATTTGAGGAACTTGCTTGCGCCTTTTGCCGTGGCCGGGGAAGAGACCCCTTCGATATCATGTCTTCCCTTTCCACGTGCTGCGTTTGCGGGGGAAGCGGTAAAGTACTGGTCCAGGCGCCGGCCGTCGCCTGCGCCCATTGCCAGGGAACAGGGGCCGTCAAAACCCTTACCTGTACAACCTGCGGCGGCAGGGGCTTTGTCTCCCGGCCTCTGTCACCAACTGTCTCTTGTCCTGTGTGTAAAGGTTCGGGCGATGACGCCTCGGCCCCGGCAATGGCCTGTCTGAAGTGCGGGGGAAAAGGTTGGATTATTGAACAGCTCAGAAAGGGGAAGGGAGTTCATGAGTAAGAATGCCGTAAGAGTCGTCAGTTCATCAACAGTGCGCGTACCGGCCGGGGAAGACAGTGTTCAGCCTGAAGCCAGCGACGCCTTTGTTTTGTCTCCTTATGTGGAACAGGTCACCCAGCGGGCTTTAGCATACCTGGTGGCAGGCTATCCCGTCCATTTCTCAGGAGTGGCGGGAACGGGAAAGACGACCCTCGCCTTCCACGTGGCCTCCAAGCTCGGTCGGCCTGTCACCCTGGTTCACGGGGACGACGAATTCGGCAGTTCCGACCTCGTGGGCAAGGACTCCGGTTACCGAAAAAACAAAGTTGTCGACAATTATATCCACTCGGTCCTAAAGACAGAGGAAGAAATGAAAAGTCTCTGGGTGGATAATCGGCTGACCACGGCCTGTGAACGCGGGGAAATACTCATTTACGATGAATTCAACAGATCCCGGCCGGAAGCGAACAACGCCTTACTCAGCGTCCTTTCCGAGGGGATTCTGAACCTGCCGAAACTGCGCCGTTCCGGGGAGGGATACATGTCCGTGCACCCCGAGTTCCGGGCAATCTTTACCTCCAACCCCGAAGAATACGCCGGGGTTCACAAAACCCAGGATGCCCTGATGGACCGCCTGATCACCATCCAGTTGGAGCACTATGACCGGGATACGGAGATCATGATCGTCTTAAGGAAATCGGGACTCCCCCAGGAAGACGCCGAACGGATAGTTGATATTGTCAGGGAATTGAGGAGTTTCGGGGTGAATAACAACCGTCCAACCATCCGGGCGGGGATCGCCATCGGCCGGATCCTTGCTTCACAGAACCGGCGCGCCAATGGGGGCGATATGTTTTTTCAAATGGTATGCCGGGATGTCCTGGCCACAGATACCGCCAAGATTACCCGGGGCGGCCAACCGGTCATGATGCAGAAGGTGGAAGAAGTGATCCACAAGATCTGCGGACCCGCAAAGCCGATCAGGGAGAAAGGTAAATAGGATCGCCAATGACCAAGAGAATCATGAGGGGTGTGCAGGACATCAGGACGCTCTCGGGCCGTGTGGATGAGGGAACCATTCCTTACAAGGCCTATATGAAGATCAGCATTCTCGAGATGGAAAAGTTTCGCCGGGGGAAAGAAAGACAGAGCGCCATGGAAAGGGTGCAAAGGATTGATCAGCGCTTTCTGGACATCGAGGCGGCAAGGCAGGAGATCTTCAGCGCCCTGGAAGCCAAAGGTGTTCGCCGACCTGTTCCCGGACAAAGGGGACGACCGGAGGGACCGACGGAAGCCCCGCGTTCAACGACGGGACCGTTCAAGATTCGATATTGAAAGCCTCCGGATTCCCTGTATCAAGCCTGTCCTTGCAGAAGCGAGGATACGGGGCAGGCTGCATGTCAACACTGGAGTGACGTTTTCGGAGTAAGGAGGGGGGCCTATGCTGACCATTTATGATTCACACCACATTCCGACGAACCGCTGCTTGCCGGGTCATCGGGCCTGCCTGACCTATACGGGTTCTTCCCCGGGGTCAGGGGAAGCGCGGCGCGTCCAACGTGAGATCATCGCCCTGATCAACCGGCGGCTCCGTTTTGCCTGGCTGGTCGGACAGTGGAACAGTCGTAAAAAGATGACAAAAAGTCAGAAAGAGGGGAGCTGCAGATGAAGATCAACTGTTTGTCCTGTGGTCACACCGTCGATCTCGATGATGCCTACAGTGATTATGAGGGTCAGATCAAGTGCTATACCTGCAATGCCCTCTTGGAAGTAAAGCTGAGCGACAGCCTTATCAAATCGGTGAAATTATATAGGCAGAATTCCGGGTCAAGTACGGAATGATAAAGAGGCGATGGTGACAAGGAGGCAAAAGCAAAACAGGACTGTGGAAGTACAGGGGGGACGTCAGTATGGTTGGCAAAGTAACGAAAAATGAGGGGAAATATCTGTACGCCATCATCCCGACCGCAGGGGACCGGGATTACGGCAATATCGGCATCGACGATGAACGGGTCTATCTCATCACAGAGAATCATGTCGGCGCCGTTGTCAGCAACTTCAGCAACGGGAAGATTCGCCCCGAACGCCGCCATATCGCGGCGCACCAGGGAGTCCTCAAACGCCTTATGGAAGAAGAGACCCCCCTCCCTATCACTTTCGGTGTTATCGCTGAGGGGGCGAAGGAGATCAAACGTATCCTGTCGTTGAATCGGAAACCATTCGCCGAACAGCTTCGTCGCGTCCATGGCAAGGTGGAGATGGGACTGAGGGTTGCATGGGATGTTCCTAATATTTTTGAGTATTTTGTTAACACCCATGCCGAAATCCGAGCCGCGCGGGACCAGTTCCTAGGGAAAAGCCGTGTCCCAACCCAGGAAGACAAGATCGAAGTCGGACGTCTCTTCGACCGGGTCCTCCAGGAGGATCGGGAGGAACACACCGAAAGAGTCGAGGAAATCCTGTCCCCCTGCTGTTTCGAAATCAAACGGAATATCTCCCGGAGCGAACGGGAGGTCATGAACCTGGCCTGTCTGGTTGCGCGGGAGGCGATGGATAAGGAATTTGAGGCGGCCATATTTGAGGCCGCACGCGGTTTTGATAACAATTTTGCCTTCGATTTCAACGGCCCCTGGGCGCCGCACAACTTTGTGGACGTGGAACTCCTCTCCTGAAAACCTTTCACTAATCTATGAGCCACGCCTTGCCGGCGTGGAACTAGGATGGAAGGCAAGAGGGGAACGCCTCTTTTGCTGTGGGCGAATTCATTAAAAAGGACGCCCGGCCGGCCGGAATCATAGGGAGTGCTTAGATGTTCCTGATCGATGACGTCCTCCTTTTCCCTGTTCGCAGCCTTCTCTGGGTCTTCAAGGAGATCCACCACGCTGTCGAGGCAGAACAGGCCAACGAGGCGGATGCCATCACGGCCAAGCTCAGCGAACTATATATGATGTTGGAGACGGGACAGATGACGGAAGCGGAATTTGACGCTGCCGAAAAGACCCTTCTCGATCGCCTCGACGCCATCAGGGAGGGGGAGGACAGCGGGGAAGAAGAGGACGACGAAAAAGAAGAGATGGTGGTGATAAGGAAGAGGGGTCAATGATAAATGCGGAGCGCGCCAGGGAAACCGGGGTTTTTGACCGATGTAAACATGCAGCTCCTGCTGTTCGGCGGCAAGGGCGGCGTTGGAAAAACCACGGCCGCGGCAGCGACGGCGCTCCATCTTGCAAGCCTGTATCCTGAGAAATCCCTGCTCCTAGTCTCTACTGATCCCGCCCATTCCTTGGGGGACAGCCTTGCCGGGACGGCCCCCCCTGCCAATCTTCAGGTCATGGAACTGGACGCCCAGGCCTATCTCACCGATTTCAAAGAAAAGAACCGGCAACGACTCATGGAGATTGCATCCCGGGGCACCTTCCTTGATGAAGAGGACATTAACCGTTTCCTGGAGCTTTCCCTGCCCGGGATGGACGAACTCATGGCCTTTCTGGAGATCAGCCGCTGGGTCAAGGAGGAAACGTATAGCGGGATCATCATGGATACGGCCCCGACAGGGCACACCCTGCGCCTCATGGCGATGCCCGACCTGATCCGGAAATGGCTGGAGGCTCTGGACGCCCTTCTGGCCAAGCATCGCTACATGAAAAAGCTCTTCCAGGGGAGCTATCAGCGGGACGACCTCGACAATTTCATCGAAGGACTTGCCGCCTCCGTCAAGGAGATGGAGAAGCTCCTCAAAGATCACAAGCGCTGTCGTTTTATCCCGGTCATGCTGGCCGAGACCCTGAGCATCGAAGAGACTATGGATCTGGTGCGGGAATTGCGGGGCCTCAGCATCGGCGTCGTGGATGTGGTTGTCAACCGCCTGTACCCGGAAAGTCCCTGTCTGCTATGCCGTCACATCCGCAACCGCCAGTTGCAGGAGCTGGCCCGTATCTTTAGCGAGTCTGTTTTTTCGAAGCTACGCCTCTGGGGAGTTCCCATGTATCCCGAAGAGATAAGAGGCATGGAAGCACTGCGATCCTTCTGGGCAGGGTTAACGAAATTAGCGCCGTCTCCGGAGGGAGAGGACCTATTATCCCTGCCGCCGGTGCTGCCCCGCGTGGATGCCCCCTCTCCCCTGCCACCGCCGGGTGCGGCGATGCTCGTTTTTGCAGGAAAAGGCGGGGTCGGCAAGACAACCCTGGCCTGTGCCACGGCCCTGCATATGGCCCGTGCCTATACAGGAAAGCGAATTCTCCTTTTTTCCGCCGATCCCGCCCATTCCCTTGCTGACTGTCTGAACATGCCCGTCGGCCCCGAACCGAAACCGGTGGCCCCGGGATTGTGGGTGATGGAGGTGGATGCAAACGCCGATTTTATAGCCCTGAAAAACCAATACCGGCGGGAGATTGCGCAATTTCTGAAACGAATTATGCCTAACCTCGATCTGACCTTTGATCGGGAAGTAATGGAACGGATCATGGATCTGTCGCCTCCCGGCATCGACGAGCTGATGGCCCTGGCGGCGATGATGGATTACCTGGCCCCGAAAAACTATGATCTCCTGGTCCTTGATGCCGCACCGACAGGGCATTTGATCAGGCTTCTCGAATTGCCTGAAATAATTGAGGATTGGCTGAAAGCAGTCTTCGGCATCTTCTTGAAGTATCGGAAGATCTTCCAGTTGCCTGGCATCACCCAACGTCTGGTCGGGATATCCAAGGATCTGAAACGCCTGCGGGCGATTCTGCGCGACCCATCCCGGACGGCCCTTTCCGCGGTCAGTATCCTCACGGAGATGTCCTTTGCGGAAACAACGGATCTTCTTGCCGCCTGCGGGCGTCTGGAAATCCCGGTTCCCGGTCTGTTCTTGAACATGGCGACACCGGCCGGACCCGATCCCCTCTGCGCTTCCCTTTTCCGTCGGGAGTCCGCCGTCCGGATTAAATTCGCTGCGGGTTTCCCCACTATCCGCCAAACAGTCGTTTATCATCAGAGCGATCCCCGGGGAATCGAAAATCTCGAAGCCTTGGGGCAGATACTTTATCAGTGAGGTGAAATATGCCGGATTATGCCCTGGATGAAAAAGAACATATCAGTCTTTGCGAAGTCCTGGACCGGGTCCTCAACAAGGGAGCCGTGATCGTGGGCGATGTAATGATCTCCGTCGCCGACATCGACCTCGTTTACCTGGGTCTGCAGATCATTCTGACCTCCGTGGAAACGGCCCGTCGGGAAGAGGGTCTGGCGATATGACAAATGGTGAGAACCAGTGTGATCAACCTCGGGTAAGAGGAAAAATGAAAACCCCGGAAGAGTCGAGAGTGGAATCGCCGGTATTGGGCAACTTTGCTGGGTCGATGACGACCCAAGGCGAAGGGCGGAAGGCCGGCAAGGAAGGCTACAGCCCCGGGCGCGAACTGATAACGCCCTGGAATGAGAGGCAGTCGCTGAGGAATGATCGACATTCCTTGAGAAACAAAAGGCCCTCCCCCCGGCGCCTGAACCTCGACCATGAGAAAACGAAAAACGGCTTGGCCCAACTGGTGCTGACCGTAGTCAAGCTTCTCCACGAACTCGTGGAAAAACAGGCCCTGCGCCGGATTGACGGGGGGGGCCTTACGGATGAAGAGATCGAGCGACTCGGGTTCACCCTGATGCGTCAGTCCGAGGAGATCACGAGGATCAGCCACGAATTCGGTCTTAAAGATGATGATTTGAATCTCGATCTGGGTCCCTTGGGGAAGCTTTTATAAGAGGAGGAAAAGAAAATGGCAATCCAACGCGGCGCACGACATTCACTGGAAAGCACGAATCTGGCGGATCTTCTGGAAAGGATACTGGACAAAGGCATTGTCATCGCCGGCGATATCCGGATCAACCTGGTGGACGTCGAGCTCTTGACGATCCAGATCCGCCTTGTCATCTGTTCCGTCGATAAGGCCAAGGAAATGGGCATGGACTGGTGGGTGAACAACCCCGCTTTCTGTTCCCGGGCCAAGAACCAACAGGCCCTGCCGGAGGCTATGGACCGGCTCGAAGAACGCCTTGCCCGCATCGAGACCTCTCTGGCAGCAGGGGCAAGATAAGGGAGGCGGGAAGAATCGGAAACAAAGGAGGATCACATCGCTTAGATTATTGATACCATTTACTGTCTGACTCATTAGGCTTGATCGATTGCCTGTCGTGAGACCTTTGAAAAAGGTTATCTTGTTGTCATTAAACCGTTCAGCGTGAAATTCAAGGGTCTTGAGAAAAGGAGGTATTCCTGTGTCAACAAGAATTTTGTTGCTGATGGTATTTATCACTCT
Source organism: uncultured delta proteobacterium (assembly GCA_903885795.1). Lineage (GTDB taxonomy): Bacteria > Desulfobacterota > Syntrophia > Syntrophales > UBA8958 > UBA8958. The sequence goes on from CAISJV010000079.1 coordinate 40,243, forward strand.
TCTTTTTCCCCTCGCCCTTTCTTTCGAAAGGAACCTTCTAATTCCAGAGGTGGAGAAGAGGGACTCATTAATGGAAGCGTCACGGTATTCGCTTCTGCACCGGGGCGCTCCGGAAGATCAGATTGATACGTTATCCAGAGCCGTTACGAATGCCTGTAAAGCCTCCAATCGCCAGATCTCTCCGGCCCTTGTCGTAAGTTTGATGTACACTGAATCCGGTTTTAAAAAAAATGCCGTGTCCTCAGACGGCTATATGGGTCTGATGCAGACGCCATGGGCGAGCACCAAGTGGCCTGACGTCGATATATTGTTGGGGGTCAGAATTCTGGAAGAGAAATTACGGATTGCGAATAATAATCTTCAACTGGCGCTTGCCCTCTACAAGGGGGGAGATAATCGTTTAGCTCATAGAAGGGCTCGAGAAACTTTGAGAATTTACCATGACTTGTCAAAAGCTGTTGAGAAAAAGATCAGTCTGATTGAATTTCCCCAGAGGGCTAATGAAGGCGTCATGATCTCCGGTTTCTTGAAATCAGGCGCGGAAATTAAACTTCAACTGGTCATGGCCTACGCTCTGGTGATTCTTATTATCGGGGCCGCATTTGGATTCTGGGGTGCAAAGTTGTGGGATAAATGACCATATCATTCGTGTGATTTTTTATGACAAAAATACTGGCTATTGACGACAAAATGGACAATCTGGTCACCCTGTCCGCCCTGCTGAAGAATTTGATGCCCGGCGGTGTTGTGATCACCGCCCAATCGGGAATGGAGGGGATTGCCAAGGCGAAGGCCGAACTGCCCGACGTCATCTTGCTGGACATAAAAATGCCCGAGATGGATGGTTTTGAAACTTGCCACAGACTGATGTCCGATAAAAGGACAAAGCACATCCCCGTGATTATGATTGCGGCCATAGAAACAGACCAGCAGAGTCGGATCAAGGGCCTGGATATTGGCGCGAATGCATTTCTGTCCAAACCGATTGACGAGTATGAACTGGCTTCGCAGGTCAGTGTCGCCCTCCGGATCAAAAAGGCGGAGGACGCCCTTCGGGAGCAAAGAAATTCCCTCGAAAAAACGGTGGAGGAAAGGACTGCCACCCTGCACCAGATGAATACGTTCTTGGACTCGATTGTGGAGAATATCCCGAACATGATCTTCCTCAAGGATGCCGGGGAACTCCGGTTCATCCGGTTCAACCGGGCGGGCGAGGATCTGCTGGGTTATTCCAGGGACGACCTGTTGGGGAAGAATGATTACGATTTCTTCCCGAAGGATCAGGCAGACTTCTTTACGGAGAAGGACCGGGATGTTCTGCGAGGGAAGGAGGTCGTGGATATACCGGAAGAACTCCTGCAAACCCGCAACAGGGGAGAGCGTATCCTGCACACCAAGAAGGTGCCGATCCTGGACGCAAACGGAGAACCGGAATACCTGCTGGGCATCTCTGAGGACATCACCGACCGCAAGCGGGCGGAGGAGAAACTTCAGCGCACTTTTGACAGTCTCAGGAAGGCGGTTAGCACGACCATCCAGGTCATGGTATCAACCGTGGAAACGAGAGATCCCTATACGGCCGGTCACCAGACCAGGTCTACGGACCTTGCCCGTGCCATTGCCATGGAGATGGGGTTGCCCCAGGAAAAAATCGACGCCATTTTTATGGCCGGTTCGATCCATGACATCGGGAAACTCTCCATACCTGCGGAGATATTATCCAAGCCGACAGAGCTTTCTGAAATCGAATATTTACTTATTAAAGAACATTCCATCAGAGGATACGAAATCCTCAAGGATGTGGAGTCTCCCTGGCCCCTGGCGGAGATCGTCCTTCAGCATCACGAGCGGATGGACGGCTCCGGCTATCCCCGCGGGCTCAAGGGGGATGAAATCATTATGGAAGCTCGCATCCTCGCCGTCGCCGATGTCGTGGAATCCATGGCCTCTCACCGTCCCTATCGTGCTGCCTTGGGTCTCAATGCCGCTTTGGAGGAAATCGAGAGGAATCGAGGAATCCTTTACGACGAAGGTGTTGTGGATGCCTGTCTGTTGATATTCCGGGAGAAGGGTTACCGCGTGGCCGAGGCATGACAAGACGCCTAAAGGTCCCCCCTGTTTTCCTTTTGTCAGCAGATTGTCTGACCGGCTTGGGAAAAATTGCTGATTTCATCCATGAAGAGCAAAAAGAGATGCCTTTGTCCTTTCCCTGAATGACAATCTATACTTTCACATGCAATATGGGCACTCCCAGATGTTGACGTTTTGTCTCACCAAAGAATTGTGTGCTTTCTCTGACCGTTGATTCGCCCCTTTTTCCCTTTCCTAAGACCTCTATTGGATGAGATCCGCCCAGATGAAGGGCATGTTTACCGAAACGTTGGCTGATTTCATCCATGGCTTCATAAAGGGTGCGAACCTTATCAACTCTCACTGCATCGTCAAAAAGGGAATACTGGAGGGGCAGATCGGAACACATCTCCATAAGAACCACCCCGGTTGCTCTATACAATGTACCCTCACGGTAAAGATCATCAAATGCATCCCTTGCCAGGTCAGATAAATCCATCGGATATGCAGAAGGACGATTCAGCCGAACCTCACAGCCGCTATACAAAAATTTGTTTGTCTTCAAAAACAGGGCAATCCTTCGTGGCGCCAGCTTGTAACGTCTTGCCTTGATACAGGCCGATTCAAGGTTCCGTAACAGATGTGCAAACAGATAATCTGCATCAGACCTTGAAGGGGCAAAGGTTTTCGTCTTACTGATGGAGGCATAGGTGCTCTTTTCCTCAGAGATAACCGGACAGACAGATTGTCCTCGCAGCTCCTGCCAGATCTCTATAGTTGGTTTTGTGAAACTCATCTTGATCGATTGTTCCGGCATCCGGGCAAATTCAAGGGCGGTGCTGATCCCCATTTTATTGAGATGAGCCGTTGTAGCAGGGCCGATACCCCAAACCTTATCCACAGTGAGGTCCTTGAGAAAGTTCGCAATAGACCGACCGGAAATGACGGTTAATCCGTCGGGCTTCTGATATTTTGAGCCGACCTTGGCCAGGACTTTTGTCAGGCTTAAACCGACAGAGACAGTTAAGCCGATTTCTCTTTGTATTTCGTTCTTTATTTTCCGGGCGATATTCTCATAGGAGGATCTTAGCGGGCGTCTTAATCCCGTGATATCAGCAAAAGCTTCATCAATAGAATATTCTTCAATCTGGGGGGTAAAGCGGCGCATGATCATAAACATCCGGCGGGAAAAGAGGCTGTAGGTTTCGTAATCTGAGGGAAGAACAACAAGTTCAGGACAGATGATTTTGGCGTCACGTAAATTTACACCGCGTTTAATGCCGATTTTCTTTGCAGCGTATGAGGCACAGGCTACAATTCCACGTTCCGCGCCAGTGATGATCGGTTTGCCTTTCAATTCCGGATGGATTACTTCCTCGCAGGATGTAAAGAAGGCGTCTCCGTCAATGTGCAGAATGGCTTGTGGCCATGAATGTAGGCTGAATATGGTATTGTCCATGATGCGTCCTCAGGAGATGATCGTGGACATTATAGAACGATAGTTCTATCGAATCAAGGAAAATATTAGGGTTGACAAGATTGACAGATTATGTGTCAGATTATGTTGAAAAAGTCTCAAATTTTCTATATAGTAACAGTTGCAAGCCCATTAATGCTTTTGGAGTCAATGATTGATCTCTAAAATGCATAGGGACTAAAAAGGAAAGGGGATAATGAGAAAAATGGCAAAGGCAGTTAAAAAAGAGGATCCAAAGAAGGCTGCACCAAAGAAAGACGATAAGAAGGCCCCAGCGAAAAAGAAGAAGTAGCGAAGAGGTCAGCAGAACAAAAAGGCCCAGAGGAATACCCTCCGGGCCTTTTTGTTTTTCGAAAGTTGATGATAATGGTCTTGGGGCTATACGACAAAGCGCTTAAGTCGGCTATTTCTCTAACCGTTGGGTTTGCTGTCTGTTTCGTGTAGCAGCGGTCTGGTTATGGCTCTCTGTATGTTGCATCTCCAAAACCAAGAATCGGATACCCCAGGAAAGGCAGAAGGAATAGCAGGCCTGCACCCCACAATTTACTTTTGCCGAAGCATACGGCAAGATTCACGGCAACAAGAATAAACGCGAAGAAATTAACGAAGGGTATGACAAAGAGTACAATCCACCAGAGAGGTTTATTGATGATCTGTAGTAAGATAACCAGATTGTAAATAGGAATAAGAGCAGCCCACCCTGGTTTACCGGCTTTCTCAAAGACCTTCCACATTCCCGCAATCACCGCAGCAAGTATAACGAAATAAACCACCCAATACATAGACATTCCATCGCTTTGATACATGATAATACCTCCATTTGTTGGGGATTATTACTGTCCGTCTCCGTACTGGTCCGAACGTTCCCAGTGGCCCAGAGGAACTATAGGGGGACGGACCTTCTATGTCAAGAAATTATGAACTTATCTGATGGTAAAGGTTCCTTCTCCCAAGGGACGGCCGTCCACGAGGACGATCACCCGGTAGTCTCCGGGCGGCCATTGTCCGGGCGTGCTCCAACCCCAACTGTGGTTCACCCAGGCAGTTTGCCATTCTTTGCTGATGGTGAATGGAAGGGATAGCTCGCCACGAACGCTTCCATCGGGATTGATGTACTGCCAGCCGAAGGTATAGGTCCGATCCCTGTCCTGCCAGAGATTGTTTTCCACATCCACCTGGCTCCAAATAAAGCGGGACGTCTCCCGGGCGAATTCCGACACAAAGTGGCGGTCTTTCCTGGGGACGCTGGATATTCCGCCTTCGTAGAAGCGGACGCCCTGGAGGCGGAGAGTAATTCCCTCAGCGACGTCGGCCCGACTGCTGACTGAGGATATCCGTTCGATACCTACGATCCATTCCCCCTGCCAGTAACCCGGTTTTGTTCGAATAACGAGTCCGTCTCCCCGCCGGACCGCCCGGAAAAAGTCGACGGGAACGGAGAGGCAGTCGGTTTGACCCGGACGCTGCCAGGAGGGAAAGGTGACGTAGTAGGTCTGGCTTTTTTTGTTCTGTTTACAGTACTGATCCACCACGGAGACCTTCCGGGAAGTCTCCATCCCTTGGTCCAGATAGCCGTTCGTGATCACGGCGCCGCCGGCGAAGGCGAGGGGAAATCCGATGAGCGAAAAAATCAGGACGATGAGGAAGATACGGTGGGATGAAGAGCGTCCCCGAATCCACTGGAAGACGAGACCCAGGAATATAAGGGCCGCCGGGGCGGAAAGGACCAGGGCATTAATGATCAGCTGGTTTCCGATGGGTTCGTACTGGTTGATCCCGTATCCCAGGGCAACCGCTCCCCCCATGATAAGTAGAGCGATGAAGCAAAATAAAAAGACGAGGCCGGCGGGGGGAACGGGAGACCGGGAGGCGCCCGGAAAAAGAGGACGGAAGGATGAGGTGGAATAACCGGCCGAGGAAAACTCCCCGCAAAGATTAAGCAGGCCGTCCAGGTACTTATCTACCGGGACCGAGGCGATGACATCCCCCCGCAGTGGCGACAGGACAATCCGGAGGTCTTTCCTGCCAAAGGTGACTTCCCGGACAGGAAACCCCATGTTGTAAAGTGCATCAATCTGTTGCCGCCGTGCCGCCTCCGAGAGATAGGGTTGAAAGATGTCGTCCCGGTCGGTGTCGAAGAAATAGGCACCGTCAAACAGGGGATCGCCCGTCTGGAGTTCTGCCACCAGGCTAATCCGCTTGGCGAAACGGTCGTACCATGCTTCCCGCCGGATGGTGAGTTTGGCCGGGCAGGAAGTCTTCACCAGGATCGTCAGGTTTGGAGGGTTGTTCTTGGAACCGATGAAGTAGCGGCAAGTGAAGAGAGTGCCCCCGTGAAGGCCTTCGAGGAGATCTCCCGAGAAAAGCGACCTCCTCGTGATCCTGCCATGAAGGCGTTCGGCCAGTTCCTGAAGTGCCAGCCGGCTCCGGGCAAGTTTCCTGTAATAATAGACCAGAGCCCCCAGGAGGATGGCGCTGGTGAAAAAAGCAATCGCAAAGGTGAAGGTCATATAGAGCTGGGGCATATGTTATTGATTAAAATCCCATTTTTCGGGAGAAATATAAGAGTATTTCTTCTTCTATGTCACGTTAATGATCCTATGAAATATGGCAGTTATCGCTTTGATTTCCATATCGAAAGTTTGGCCTGAAAAACGCAAAAGAACAACCGGAAGAAACAACCATAACGGAAAAGGGGTCACGGCCTGCCCCGTAACCCCTTGATATTCATGGTAGGCGGTACTGGGATTGAACCAGTGACTTCTACCGTGTGAAGGTGGTTGTCTTATGGTACCATCTAAGTAAATCAATAAGTTACATGATATGTGTTGCGCCATTTGCTCCCTGTGGCGGTCTTTTTCTATGCGAACCGCCACAGAAGCCGCCACAGAATTTAGGGGCCATTTTAGGGTAATTTTTCCGAAAACAATGCCTCGCATCTCGGTGTTTATTCTTTCACTGGTATACTCGTTGTGCATTATAATGTTTGCCTTGCAATGCCGATAATATTAAATGGATTATATTTTGGAACCGGGTAATCGAACCCCCGTCCAACAAATAACAATTAACGATTCCGATAGCTTGCATCGGTATTTGTTGACCTGACAAAGAACTGACAAAACCGTACAGCAAATCGGAAAGGCTTGCAACGCAAAAACAACCTCCCTGCCCCTGACATGCAGTATGATTGGCAGTACCAAGGTGCAATGCCTCAGCGAAAGGGACATGAAAGGAAAGACGGGGGGGTAAATTATGGTCACGGCAACACGGAAAGCAGACGTGCGAGACCGGTGGGTTGAAGCGTGGTGTTATATGCAGCCGGAACAACCTTAGCAATCACCCGAAGCAGGATTAGCGATCCACCCGTGGCCACTAAATGAATGAGGAGGGTATGATGTAAGAGGTGGTCGGGGTTGTTTGGACAGGAGACAGGTTTTTATAAGTGGGAAATTGCCCTTGGTTCATGATCATGCTGCAGCCTGTCTCTGCGATTGTGTCCCGAAGTAAACCATAGCAGGTGTCTTCCTGTCAAAGTTATTATGCCATCTCTTTTCGTTGTAGAATTTGAAGTAGCTGGCAAGTCCGCTTTTCACCTCCGCCATTGAAGAATATGCCTTCAGGTAAATGTCCTCGTACTTA